>JAPOTR010000027.1 GCA_026709085.1 Cyanobacteria bacterium MAG CAR3_bin_5
CTGGCTTGAAGCATCCAGAAGCATAAACGCCTTGCGGCCGCCGATCCGCCCGCGAGTAATCTTGTCTGGGCTGTCGAAGCGGTAGGCCGCAATTTTGCGCCCAGTCTTCTGACTGGCCACTCGAAACGTCTCAAGGGGGATACCGCACTCACGCACATCGCGGGCTGCCCTGGGCGGGTGATCGTACCCGTAAATGTTTTGCAACTCTTCGCTGGTGATGAAACCGTGTTGGAGAATATGGTTGATCACTGTGCGAGGGCGCTTGGCCGTTACTTTTTTGCACAGAGCAAGAATTTGTGGATCGATACTTCGGCTTGACATGACCCGGCATAGGGGCAAAAGAGCACGCAGAGGAAAGGTCTTGCAGCCTTTGGACGCTTCCCCCATCGTAATGGGGTGCTTGGGCGTATCAGCAAGCCTGAAGAGAAAGAGTTTCTGCAAGGCGGCGGTTTTCCGGCTAGCCGCCACCCATGCCGGGGCTTAGAACCGCACCCGGGGATCAATCCAGGCCACCACCACGTCCACCACCACGGTGCCAACATTGGACAGAAAGCAGGCTAGGCAAATGAATGCCTCAAGACCGCCAAGCCCTTGGGGCTTGACCACTGATCCGATGCGTCCCCCCACCATCTACGACTTGTGCCGACCGCGCCAGGATGTCCTTGCGGGACAGATCCGGGACGAGGACTTTGCCGCCGACCTGAGCCAAGTGCTCAAGGGTACGGCGCCGGAACTCTACAAAAACCCTGCCCTCTTCTTTGCCAACACCCACCCCACCCGCGGCCTCAAGGATTTGATCCAGGCGGTGGTGGGGCGGCTCAGCGGCGCTGACAACCAGTTGGGCAGCATCCTGCGGCTGGACACCAGCTACGGCGGCGGCAAGACCCATGCCCTGATCGGCCTCAATCACATCCTTACCGCGCCCCGGCAGATCCCCAACCTGGAAGAGTTTGTGGATCCGACTGCGCTGCCCAGCCAGCCGGTAACGGTGGCGGTTTTTGACGGGGAGAACGCCGACCCCATGAACGGCCGGCGGATGGAAGGAGACATCCTGGCCACCACCCCTTGGGGGGAACTGGCTGTGCAACTGGCGGGGCGGAGCGGTTACGGGCGCATCCGCAACAGCGACCAGTTGGGTGCGGCGCCCCCCGGAGCAGAAACCCTGCGGGAACTCATGGGCGAGCGACCGGTGCTGATCCTCATGGACGAGCTCTCCATCTATTTGCGCAAGCTCAAGGGGCCTGCCGCTGGCCAGGCCGCCGAGCAACTCACTCCCTTCCTTACCGATTTGATCAAGGCGGTGAACTCCTCCCCCAACGCCGTGTTGGTGTTCACGCTGGCCTTGGGCCGTGGTGGCCAGGCAGTGGATGCCTACGGTGAGGAAAACCAGCGGATTGATCGGATCTTCGCGGAACTGGAATCCGTGACGGGGCGGCAAGTTACGGCCCTGACCCCCACCAGTGAAGACGAGACGATGCAGGTGTTGTGCCGCCGCCTGTTTGCATCCATCGACCGCAGCCGGGTGGGGGAGGTGGTGCGGGCCTACCAGGATCTGTGGAGCCGCCATGCCGAGGCCCTGCCGCCCGTGGGGCGGAACGATGATCGAGCCGAGGCCTTGCGCAAGGGCTACCCACTTCATCCGGAGCTCATCGAGACCCTGATGCAGAAAACCTCCACCCTGGAGAATTTCCAACGGGTGCGGGGCATGTTGAGGCTGCTGGCCCAGACCGTTGCCCAGCTTTGGCGGGAGCAGCCCGGTGACGCCACCGCCATCCACCTGCACCACGTTGACCCCGGCAACGAGCGGATCCGCCTGGAGATCGCCGCCAAGCTGGGGCTCCATGCCTTCATCCCGGCGATCCGGGCCGACGTGGCCCGCACCAGCGCCGAGGACGGCAAAGCCCTGGCCCAACAACTGGATACAGGTGAGTTTGCGGGTCTGGCGCCCTACGGCTCCCTGGCGGCCCGCACGGTGTTGCTCCACTCCCTGGCCTTCAACGAGCCCCTCAAGGGTCTCGGGCGGCTGGAGTTGAATTACAGCCTTTATGCCCCAGGGCTGGATCCCGCCTTCATCAACAAGGCGGTGCGCCACCTCCAGGAGGCATCGGAGTACCTGGACGACAGCGCTACCAGCAAGCTGCGCTTCCTCACCGAAGCCAACCTCAACCAGATGGTGAGGAAACGGGAGGGGCAGTTTGACCTGGAGACGGTTCGTCAGGAGTTGAATCGCCATATTGGCGTCATCTTCGCCAAGGGCAGGCGGTGTTTTGAGCCGGTGGTATTCCCGGCCAGCCCGGCGGAGATCCCCGACGATACGGACGGCCCCTATCTGGCGGTGCTCCACTGGGAGGGCCACACGGTGGCACAGGACCACGTGCATCTGCCGGAGTTGGTGGTGCGGCTGTTCAAGGAGCGGGGAGACAACGCCAACACGCGGCGCAATCGCAACAATCTGGTGTTTGTCTGTGCCGACGGGCTGCAGGTGAACGACATGCTGCGCAAGACCCGCACCTTTCTGGCCCTGAGGCAGATGCAGCAGGTGGACCTGTTCGCCAGCCTGCAGACCCACCAGCAGGAGCAGGTGAAGGAGCGCCATGGACGGGCGCAGCAGGCGTTCGCCCTGGCGGTGCAGCAGGCCTACCGCCATGTGTTCTACCCCGAGCGTGGCCCGTGGCCGGATGTGCCCCTCGTCCATGCCGCTGTCACCGTCACCAATGCCAGCAGCGAGCCCGGCGTGGGGCAAAAGCAGGTGGAGCGGGTGCTGCGGGACGCAGGGGAGTTGATGCTTGCCGATGACGCACCGCCTGCCCCCAACTACATGGCGGATAAGACCCCGTTGCGGCGTCTGGGGGTGATGAGCAGCCGGGATCTGCGCAACGAGTACTACCGGGACCCCGCCTTGCCCGTCCTGATTGGTGACGAGGTGCTCAAGAGGTGTCTATGGAAGGGGCTGGAGGGCGGGGTGTTCGTCTACAAGGAGGGGGAGCGGCTGGAGGGCCGGGGCCTGCCGCCGGGGATGCTGAGCATCAGCGAGGACGCCAAGATCTACATGCTGGAGAAGGCAGAGGCACTGGGCATCTGGCCACCGCGCACCGCTGCGCCCGAACCCCCACCTGCCTCGCCTGCAGGGCCGTTCACAGGTGGCGGGGACAGCAAGGACACCAATGATGATGATGCCGTCACCCGCGGTAGCAGTGACCCCGCAACCCGGCAGGCCACACCCCCGTCACCCCCGGGGATGCTGGAGCGAACCGGCAACGTCAAAACAGTTCTCACCCAGTTGGCCCAACAGGTGAGCAGTTCCGGCAAGGGAATCCGCTCCCTCACATGGCGCATGAACAGCGGTGACGGCTTTGTGCCCCTGGCCCTGCTCAAAGCCGAGCCGGGCGCCACGGTGCAGGTGGAAATGATGGAAGGGGGCTGGAGCAGTGGCGACGGCGCGGCGGAGTGGAGTTTTGAGTTCAAAGGCGCGCCGGAAGAGGCCGTCATCCTGCGCAGCTTCATCGAGGGGCAATGGCGGCGGGGTGGCGAGAGGTCCCTCGACATCACATACAAGCTCACCTACGACCCGCCCCTCACCTGGAGCGATCAGGGTGAGGACTGGATCAGACGCCTCACCAGGGTACGCCTGGGCGCCCAGACAGCCACCGTTGGCCTGGAGTTGAACGCCCCATGACCAGCGCCGTCGCATCGGGCCGCCCCGCCTATGAACTGCGCAGCCGCCAGCGGGGTCCCAGTGACCTGCTGCTGGAGGTGTGGCAAGTGCCCAGCACCGCCACCCCGGAACTCAGACAACCCCGACGGATTGCCGGTCTTGGGGGTCATAAGCTCCTGTTGGTGGAGGGGGCCGTGCTGCGGCGTCTCAACACCGAGAAGGTGAGCCTCGCCAGGCTCCGCAAGGGGGAATCCCGCCGTGACGGGCTTTCGGAGGAGTTGGCCATGGCCATGGGCTTGTTGTTCAAGCTGCTGGCGCCCATGCGCAACGTGACCGCCATGGACAACTGCGCCCGGGGCATTGACGCCATGGCTCGGGAGGAAGCCGCCTACTGGCTGGGCATGGCCATGCACCGCAAAAAACCCCGGCGGGTGCTGGCGGCCCTGCGCCTGCTGCTCTCCGCCAACTGAATGATGCAGAGGCTACTCGCCAACGCAGACCAGAAGGAGAGGCTGTCTCTCGTCTACGTCAAGGCGCTGGCGGCACGGGCAGGATTCTCCACTTTCGAACCTGATCTGGATCGGGACAGCGTTGATCTACGCATTCAAGCAGGCGGGCCGCGCCGCCCGGCTCTCGACTTGCAACTGAAAGCAACGGCAAGCCTCGATTCACCACAGAACGGTCATTGCCCCAAGCCTCCAGTTCAGGCAAGAGCAAGGGGCACTAGCCTGTTTGAAGCCCCATTCCCCTCCCACGGGAGCCCGCTACGCTGAAATCCGGCAACCGTAGCCATGACCTCCAGCGCCTCCACAACGCAGCCGCCCGCTGCTCAACCCGGCCCCCAATGGCTCACCCCTGCCTTGCTGGTAAGCTTGATCCTGTTTATGGCGGTGATCAGCTTTGGCCTGCTGACGGAGTTGCGGGGATTCCGGGCTGAAATCAAGGCTGATTTACGGGATTTTCAGCAGGAGATGAAGCAGGACCTTCGGCGGGAGATCGAGACGGCGATTGGCGGGGTCAATAGCCGCACGGATACCCTGCGCGCCGAGATCAAGGCAGACAATCAGCAACTGGCCAGCCGCATGGACAGCCTTGACAACCACATGGACAGCCTCAACGACCGCATGGACAGGCTGGATGGCCGCATGGACAAGTTGGGCGCCGACCTCAGTGGCCGCATGGACAAGTTGGATGGCCGCATGGACCAGGTTTATCAACTGCTGCTGCCAGCCAAACCCAAGCCGTGACTCCCCTGGGGGCCGGACTTCCGGCCAACACCGTGGCCGATGACCGAGAAGCGAGAAGCGCTTGGCGAGGCCCCCACGAGACGAGCCGCCAGCCTCTCGCAACGCCAAGCCGACTCAAGCGGTGAGCCAAGGCCCATAATCAATTCCTCCCCCC
This sequence comes from Cyanobacteria bacterium MAG CAR3_bin_5, assembly GCA_026709085.1. Classification (GTDB taxonomy): domain Bacteria; phylum Cyanobacteriota; class Cyanobacteriia; order PCC-6307; family Cyanobiaceae; genus Synechococcus_B. Next base: position 5,057 of record JAPOTR010000027.1, read on the forward strand.
CCCCCCGCCCAGGAGCCGCCCCCACGGATGACCAACCGCCTGATCGAGGAGTGGCTGCCCATCGCCGAGTTGGGCATTGAGAGCGTGCGGGAGCGGACACCCATGACCCCCTTCCCGGCCCCAAATCGGCTCCACGTCTGGTGGGCGCGGCGGCCCCTGGTGGCTTCCCGGGCGGCGGTGCTGGCCTCCCTCCTGCCCGCCGATGCCGACCGCCAAACCTTCCTGCACATGCTGGGGATTCACGGGGATCCGGTGGCGGCGAAGCAGCGCATTGCCAAGGCCAAAAAGACGGGCGAGAACTTGGGACCTAACCCGTATGGTTATTTCCGATCCTTCCAGTACAGCCCCAGCGAGAAGGAGAGGCTCTGGCTACTGGAAGAGGCGCGGAAGCTGGGTATTGAGCGGCCCATCACGCTGGATCCAACTGCTGGTGGTGGGTCGATTCCTTTTGAAAGTCTTCGCCTCGGATGTAAGACCCTTGCCAATGACATCAACCCTGTTGCGGTGCTTCTGCAGAAGGCCACTTTTGAATGGCCCAACCAGTTTGGCCCAGTGCTTATTGAGGAGTTCAACCGTCTGTCTAGCCGCTTCTTGGAACTCGCCGAACCCCGCTTTCAGTGCACCTATCCTCCAGAGCCACCCGACACCCAGGTGCTTGGCTACCTCCACGCCCGCACCATCACCTGCCCCTACTGCGCCGGCACGGCGCCCCTTTCCCCCAACTGGCGGCTGGCGCCCGACGGCACGGGTGTGAAAGTGGTTCCCCACATGGGAGCAGGGCCGGGGGATGGCAGCCGTCACTGTAGTTTTGAGATTGTGGCCAGCGCCGGGGAGCAGAGCGCGGGCACGGTGAAGGGGGGAGACGCCACCTGCCCCTATCCCGATTGCGGCCGGGTGATTGACGGCCCCCAGGTAAAAGCCCAGGCCCAGGCGGGCGGCATGGGGGAGCAATTGTTTGCCGTGGTGTACAAACGCAAGCTGCCCACGGAATATACCAAAACCGGCAAGCCCAAAAAGGCCAAATGGCGGCGGGGGTACCGGGCGCCCCGCCCCCAGGACGACAACAGCGCCGCCATCGCCGCCGCCCTGGCGGACAAGCTGCCGGAATGGGAGGCGCTGGATCTGGTTCCTAATGAGGAGTATGGAGAAATGTTTGCTGATCGCTCCAAGGCCTATGGTGTGAACTTCTGGCGTGATCTCTTCTCCCCCCGCCAACTGCTGTGCCACGGCATGAGCGTGGAGATTTTCCGGGAACTGGTACACGAGGAATCCGCAAAACCCGAAGGCTTGAATGATTGCACCCGGGCGGCGCTGTCATATATCGCTTTGGCGTTGGATAAGTTGCTGAACTATAACTCAAGAATGTCGGTCTGGATGCCAACCCGAGAGGTGGTTGCAAATACCTTCAATCGACATGATTTTGCTTTTTGCTGGTCCCATGCCGAGATGGCGCCCCTCGTCGTTGGCCTCGGCTACGACTGGGCCTTTGGTCAGGTGGCCAAGTGTATTGGTGAGCTGATCGCGTTGACTTCACCGAACACATCAACCCCTCCAATCTCCGGCCCTTTACTATCAACACCCGGCCCGGAGATTGGGAGCAGAACAACTCCACCGGTGGTAATTTCCTGCGGCTCCGGGGATTCCATGGCCCACGTCACGGACGGCACGGTGGATGTTGTCGTGATGGATCCCCCCTACTACGACAACGTCATGTATGGGGAGTTGAGTGATTTTTTCTACGTGTGGCTGAAACGCACCGCCGGGCTCCTCTATCCCGATCTTTTCATGGCCCCCCTCACCGACAAGGAGAACGAGGCGGTGGCCAATCCTGCCCTGCATCGGGGCAAAAAGGGGGCCAAGGCGTTGGCCGGGCGGGATTATCAGGAGAAGATGGGGGAGATTTTCGCCGAGTGCCGTCGGGTGCTCAAGGGGGACGGGGTGATGACGTTGATGTTCACCCACAAGGCCACCGGCGCCTGGGATGCCCTCACCAAGGGGTTGATGGAGGCCGGGTTTGCCATCACCGCCTCATGGCCCATCAATACCGAAGCGGAGGGCTCCCTGCACATCAAGGACAAGTCCGCCGCCAACAGCACCGTGTTGCTGGTGTGTCGCCCGCGACCACCGCAGACTGTTGCCGATGGGGTGCGTTACTGGGAAGATCTGGAGCCCCGCCTGAAGGCGGCCGTGCGGCGGCGCATCCAGCAGTTCCAGGCCGCCGGCATCCGCGGCGTGGATCTTTATCTCTCCTGTTTTGGGCCGGCGCTGGAGGAGTTTTCCCGCCATTGGCCCGTCAGATGGGGCCAACCCAAGCCCATGGACGACAAACCCCGTGGGGGCAGGCGGCGGGGACGGATCACCCCGGATGAGTCGGCAGACCGTGATCCCTACGCCGTCACCCCGGACGACGCTTTGGATGCCGCCCGGCGGGAGGTGAAGGCCTGGCGCATGGAAACGCTCACTTCCAGCCAGCGGCGCGGCGCGCTGGATCCCCTTAGCGAGTGGTTCGTGCTGGCCTGGGACGCCTTCGCTGCCCCCAAGTTCCCCTACGACGAGGCCTTGCGTCTGGCCCGGGTGGTGGGGCTGGATCTGGACCAGGAGGTGGTGGGGGTGCTGGCGGAAAAGAAGGCCGGCGACTTGATCCTCTGGGACAGCTCCACCCGCGCCGGCAAGGGCAGGCTGGGGGCGCCCGACGGCAGCCGCGCCTGGATTGACGCCGTCCACCACTGCGCCCATCGCGCCCGCGCCATGGATCTCGATGCCGCCCAGCAACTGGTGAGCGACAACAACCTGGCCAAGAGCGTGGATTTCCTCACCGCTCTGGAGGCGGTGCTGGAGGTGCTGCCCATCTCCGCCCGTTACACGGGTTTCGATCCCGTCAAGGCAGCGCTGCCGGCAGCATCCGATTTTGAAGCCCTGGAGAACTTGCGCCGGCTGATGTTTGCCGAGCAGGTGGGCACACCCAAACAACTGGAGTTGGTGATGGGGGAGTTGGCCGAGGGGTGAGGGATTGCCGTGGGAAGGTTGGTCAAAGGTCGAGTCCTCCCCGCACCAAACAACGTTCCACAGTATCTATTGACCATACAGGAACACCGCTTCCCCAGAAGTCTTTATCATGGGAGAAGATGCCACAGCCCAGATGCAATGCCAGAGCAACCACCTGCCAATCGTTCGTCTTCCTGGCATCACTGGCAAGTCGAGCCTGGGCTGCTTCCTTTCTGTACATGTGTTGATATGGAAATACAGTAAAACGTTCTTTGAGAGAGGCCAAAGAATCCCGCCAAACAGCCATATCAGTACCTTCTCTATGGGCAATCTCTGGTACGTTTTTATCAACTTCTTCCATAATAATCACAGGACAACAGATATCAATTTTTAACTTGAAATTTGGATGTTCCAAAACCCTCCATCTGGGAGGCTCGAAGACAGCGCCAATGATGATATTGGCATCAAGGATCAGCTTCCCTTTGGGATCCATCTTGACCATAAGAGGAAGAGGAAATGGCAAACGTCACCAATGTGCAACGGTTCGCCCGCTCTGCGAAGAATCAGGACCATGGGGTTGTCCTGAGCACTCTGCAGCCTTCTTGCGGCTACGCTCGCGCTCCTCCCGTCTCAACTCTCGAAAGGCCTTCACTGCCCACTCTCCATCCAGGTCCAGCCCCAACCTCTTGCACTCGGCTTCCATCCGCTTTGTGATACGGGAAAAGTCGGACTCGGCAGGGGCCGGTGGGGATGGAGACATGGCGATGGTGGGTCAAGAATCCTCTCTGGCCATGGGTCTAGCAGTAGGACCCGTCAAGTTATCAAGCCGTGGGAACATTGACCATAGATCCGGTTGGCTGAGGGGGTGACACCTGACCATGGCGGGACTTGCTGACCATCCCTGGAAGCGGCGCTTCAGCAGCTCCATGGAGAGTTTGCTGGAGGGTTTCTACAAGCCGGCCCTGATGGATGCGGTGCGCTACTGGCGCAGTACGGGCTACTTCACCAGCCGCGCCCTGCTCCAGGTGCTGGACGGGGTGGAGCAGCTTGTGGCCGCAACCCCGGATGAGCGCGGGCACGGTCAGATGCGGCTGATTACCGGCGTTTTCCTCAGCCGGCAGGACGTTGCCGCCGTTGCCGGAGGCGCGGCGGTGGAGCAGGTGCTGGGCAATCACCTGGCGCAGGCGTTTCCGTTCCGGCACGTGCAACCGGGAGGCAAGGATGATGAGGCGCTGGGGGCTGAACTGCTGGCCTGGCTGGTGGACCACGGCCATCTGGAGATCCGCGTGGCCCTGCCCCTCCACAACGGGCGGGTGGCCAACGACGGCGCCATTTTCCACGCCAAGGAAGGCATCGTCGAAGACCGCCATGGCCAGCGCTTGGCTTTCACCGGCAGCGTCAACGAAACCCCCAACGGCTGGAGCAGCAACTACGAGTCCTTCACCACGTTCTGTTCCTGGCGCCCCGGTGGGGAGGAGGACGTTGACGAGTTGGAGGCCGGCTTTCTGCGCCTTTGGCAGAACCGGGATCATGGCGCCCGCACCTTCACCCTGCCCGATGCCGTCCGCCGGGAACTGGCCGTTTTCCAGCCCGCGGAAGGGTTGCCCCGGCGCCTCAGGCTTCACGTCAAGACGGCGCCACCAGGTGAGAGCCGGCCCGAACCAATTCCCGTGCCCCCGTCAGACATTGACGAGCGCCGCCGCGTTGTCTGGAATTACGTGCTCCATAGCGCTACCAGCAACCTGCCCGGGTGCGAGCGCGTGGGGGAAGCCACCAGCGCCGTGGTTCCATGGCCCCACCAGCACAGGGCCTTTCAGCGGCTCTGGCAGGGCTGGCCGCCCCGGCTGCTGATTGCCGACGAGGTGGGGCTGGGCAAAACGGTGCAAGCCGGTCTGCTGCTGCGCCAGGCCTGGCTGAGCGGCAAGGCAAAACGCATCCTGGTGATGACGCCGGCCTCCATCCTCAGGCAATGGCAGCGGGAGCTGCGGGAGAAGTTCGCCCTCGACTGGCCCATCTACACGGGCAACTCCCTGGAGTGGCAAGCCACACCCTTGCGGCCCCACGGGGAATCCAAGCCGGTGGAGCGCTCCCAGTGGACGGTGACGGCCCCCTGTGTGCTGGCATCCAGTCATCTGCTGCGGCGCCGGGATCGCCAGCAGGAAGCGCTGGAGGCGCCGCCCTGGGATCTGGTGGTGCTGGATGAGGCCCACCACGCCCGCACCCGCCGCGAGGCCGGTGGCCGCGGCGTAGAGCGTCACCGACCCAACACCATGATGCAGCTCATGCAACAGCTTCGGTCCCGCACCCGGGGGTTGCTGCTGCTCACCGCTACCCCCATGCAGGTGAGCCCCCTGGAGGTGTGGGATCTGTTGAATCTACTGGGTCTGCCCCCGCAATGGACGGAGGAGACCTTCACCCACTTTTTCCAATGGGTGGACCAGAAGAACCCGGACGACGCCATCCTGGCCACCCTGGCTGAGCTTTGGCGCAGCACTGTGGAGCGTTTTGGGGAGGCGCCGTCTTCGGCCTGGCCGGAGACCTTGCGCAACTCCTCCATCAAGCGCCGCAAGGCGTTGCGCGCCCTGGGGGACCGGGATCCCCTCTCCCGCCGCAATCTGGATGTTGAGTTGCGCCGCGCTGTCCTGGCATTGGCCAGGCGCTGGACACCGGTGCAGGGCCTCATTTCCCGCCACAGCCGCAATCTGCTGCGGGCCTACCAGCAGCAGGGGGCCATGAATCTGGACATCGGCCAACGGCGCGTGGAAGACCGCTTCCTGGCGAGCAGTAACCAGGAACGGATCCTCTACGACGCGGTGGAGGACTTCATCTCCACCCAGTACGCCAAGGCCGGCGCCCGGAAAAGATCTGCCGTAGGCTTCGTCATGACCGTCTACCGGCGGCGGCTGGCCAGCAGCGTGGCGGCCCTGGTGTCCACCCTGGAAAAACGCCTGGGGGGCCAACTCCAGCAACCGGACGAGGAGGACATGGCCGCCAGCGAAGGAGACGACCTGGGCGGCGATCTCCCCATGGATGCTCAGGAGGTGGAGTGGGGCCTTGAGACCCTGTCCCTGCAGGAGGAACGCAATGCCGTCACGGCGCTGCTGGAGCAGGCCCGGCCCCTGGTGGGGCAGGAGAGCAAGGGGGATGCCCTGCGGCGCGCCCTGGATGAGTTGCCATCAAAGGGCTACCGCCAGGTGATGGTCTTCTCCCAATACACCGACACGGTGGACGCGCTCAAGCAACTGCTGGTGGCCGCAGGCCACACCAGCCTGATGGCCTTCACCGGCAAGGGCGGCCAGTTTCTCGACAGGGGAGGAGTGTGGCAACCCCTCACCCGAGAGGCCACGAAAAAGCGCTTCCGCGAAGGGGCTGCCTCCATTCTTCTCTGCACCGACGCTGCTGCTGAAGGTCTCAACTTCCAGTTCTGCGGCGCCCTGATCAACTACGACATGCCCTGGAATCCCATGCGGGTGGAGCAGCGCATTGGCCGCATCGACCGCATCGGCCAGCGCCATCCGCACATGCGCATCATCAACCTGCACCTGGAAGGCACCGTGGAGACCGATGTGTACAAGGCCCTCAAGGGGCGCATCCGGATGTTTGAGCAGGTGGTGGGGACGCTGCAGCCGATTCTGGCCGAGGCCGCCTCCGTCGCCATTGGCCGAGCCGTCCTGGTGGGCCGGGAGCAGCGCCAGAAGGCTCGGGAATCCGCTGTGGCGGCGGTGCAGCAGACACAAGAGATCAGTGGCCTGGACCTGGATGCTGGCCAGCAGGATCTGGAGGCCATGGAGCAGGCGGTCAACCGGTTGCAACCATCTCCCCTGGGCTTGCAGGATCTGGAGGCCATTCTTGCGCGTCCTGAACTGCTGCCGCCAGGCTGTGGCGCCCAAAGGATCGGCCGGGACTTCACCTGGACCCAGCCCGGCCTGCAGAAGGAACTCCGCGTCACCTGTGATCCCGCCTACTACGACCACCACAGCGAAAGCTGTGAGTTGTGGATGCCCGGCAGTCCCCTGTTTCCACTGCAGCAGGCCATGGCGTTGGCGGGAGGCGATGCGGGCGTGTCCCGTCAGGATTTCTTGCAGGCTTTAGATGGATAGGCAGCGCTGTCCACAGGCTCCCCGTTCCCGGACTCAGAACCGCACCCGGGGATCAATCCAGGCCACCACCACGTCCACCACCATAGTGACGGCCACCACCAGGGCCGCCACCACCACCACCACACCCTGAACAACCGGGTAGTCCCGCTGGCTGATGGCCTGTTGCAGCCGCAGGGCCACCCCCGGCCAGGAAAACGTCACCTCGATGAGCAGGGCGCCGCCGATGAGGGAGGCCACGGTGATCCCCCCCAGTGTCAACACGGGCAGCAGGGCGTTGGGGAGGGCATGGCGGCTGATGATGCGCCACTCCTTCAGCCCGCGGCTGCGGGCGGCTTCCACGTAGTCCGAGCGCAGGGCGCGGCGCAGGTTCAGCCGCAGCACCTTCTCGAAAATGCCACTCAGCAGCAGACCCAGGGTGAAGGCGGGCAAGGCCAGGTGCCGCAGACTGGCCAGCAGGGCTGTGCCGTCCCCCGCCAGCAGGGCGTTGATCAGGTAGAAGCCGGTGGGTTGCTCCGGGGGGGAAAGGGTGGCGGGGAAGCGCCCCCCCACCGGGAGCCAGTGGAGCCACACCGCAAAACACAACTGCAACACCATGGCGGCCCAGAAGGGGGGGAGGGCGTAGGTGCCGATTCCGAAGAGGCGCCCCGCCAGATCCACGGATCCCTCCGGCTTGGCGGCGCCGCTGAATCCCACCGCCAGCCCCAGCAGGGCCCCCAGCAACAGACCCATGCACCCCAGTTCGATGGTGGCCGGCAGACTGGCTTTGATGATCTGCCCCACCGCCTCCTGACTGGCCAGGGAAGTGCCCAGGTGGCCACCGACGAGGTCTCGCAGATAGGTGACGTACTGCACAATCAACGGCTGATTCAGCCCCAGTTGGACCCGCAGGGCCTCCCGGGCGGCCGGGGTGGCGCGAAGACCCAGCAGCGCATCGACGGGATCCCCGGGGGCAACCCGCAGCAGCAGAAATACCAGGCTGGCAATGATCCAGAGCATGACGGGCGCCAGGGCCAGCCGCGCTGCCACATAGCGGAGAAGATCCCGACGCAGCACCATGGAGGCGTCTAGCGACCCAGGGCGTCCAGGCGCAGCCAGCCGGATCCGTCATAACCCAGACCGGTCACGGAGGCCTGGGACCAAGCCCGGTTGCGGCCTTGCCAGATGGGGATATAGGGCACGCCAGCGGCGATGCGCTCCTGCAGGGCCATCAGGGTGTCCTGACGCTGATCCGGCGGCTGGTTCTGCTGGTCCGCCAGAAGCCGGGCCGCCTCGTGGTCAAACCAGAACACGCCGCCGTAGACCGCATCTCCTGCGGTGCAGACACTACCCTCGTGCTCGTCACAGCCAATCATGGGCCGCAGGTAGTTCTCCGGATCCAGAAAATCGGGGGCCCAGTCGTACATCACCATGGTGAAGGCCCCTGTGTCCAACTGGTCATAGACGGTTGTGGATTCCAGACCGTCAATCTCCATGGTCAGGCAATCCCCCAGTTCCTCCGCCAGAAACTCCTGCCATGTGAGGGCCAGGAGCCCGTCGGTGGGTATGTTGGAGCGGTAGGTGAATTCCACTGTCAAGGGGTTGCCCTGGCAGTAGCCGGCGCTGGTCAACAGTTGCCGGGCCTGGTCGATGTCCAACCCCGGCCATGTGGGCTGCGCTGCGGGGAACAGGTCCGGGATCAGGCTGCGCAGGGGGGTGTTCAATCCCTGGCTGGCCCGCCGGCTCAGCAGGGACCGGGGCAGGGCATGGGCCAACGCCTGGCGCGCCGCCACTTGATCCAGGGGAGGACGGTTCGTGGCCAGGGCCAGCACCTCAATGGTTTGGGGTGGGCTGGAGGCGGTGGCCAGGCGACCCGCCGCGGCCTCTTTTTCCAGTTCCAACTGGTGCTCCGCCTCAAGGCTTGAGGAGAGCAACACGTCCACCTCGCCGCTCTTCAGCGCCCCGAAGAGGGCGGTGGAATTCTCCAGGCTCACCAGATCAAGGCGGGTACTGCGGGCCGGCTCACCCCAGTAGTCGTCAAACCGCTCCAGACGGTGCTGGGTTCCGTCGGCGCTGCGGGATGCCAGGCGATACGGTCCTGTGCCCACAAAACCATCCGCCGACAAACAGAGATCATCCGCGGTGTCGGTCCCACCAGCCCGGTCGCCAGGACATGGCCCATAGGCGCTGGCGGGAACCGGCGTGAGCCCGGCAAAGCTGAGCAGATTGCGGAAGGGGGCATAGGGCTTCTGCAGCGTCAACTCCAGCTTCAGAGGACCCGCAACCGTGATGGACTCCACATCATCCAGCAGGTAGCTGAGGGAGCCGCCACCATCCCGGAACCGTTGCAGACTGAAGGCCATGGCCTCCGCATCCAGGGGGCTGCCATCGTGGAAGCGCACCTCATCCCGCAGGGTGATGGCCACCCGCAGACCATCGGCGCTCACCTGGGGTGGCGTTGCGGCAAGGCGGGGAATCAGCTCCCCGGTCTCGCTCAGGGCATAGAGGGGGTCTCCCAGCACCCGAATCAGTTGCAAGGCGCGGGTTTGGTAAGCCTTGGCGGGATCCAGGGAAGCGATGGCCCCCTTGGCGCCCACCACCAGGTGATCCGGGGCGCGAGACGGGGCACAGGCCGTTGCGCCCACCCCCAGGAGGCCTGCCAGCAGGAGTGGCCACAGTTGTTCACACTTAGCCATGGGCATCCACGGTCCTCGTCCGGTGTTGACGGCGTTCAGGGGCTGGGCAGGTGAGGCCCACCATCACGTTGCCCAGATCTTCCTCGAAGACGGGGGTGTTTTTTTCCTGTAGGGGCCATGGCCGCAGCCAGCAGCGATTGTGCAGGCTGTCAATGGCGATGACTTGATAGGTCCGCTCATCAAGTCGCAGTCGCACACAGTCGCCCTGGTTGATGACCATGACTACAGGAACAATGATTGCTGCATCCAGACTGCCACCTGGTCGGCCCTGGGTGTGCCGGATAGAACACTTTTTTGGGTTTTTGCGTTCAGGTCCTGATGCCTTGACAAAGAATCTGGTTGTTTCCCGGCCCCCTGTCAGAGTGTGCGCAGGCAACAGGCAATGGAGATCACGCTGTCCAGTTCACCCAGGGCTGCCAGGGAGCGACGGAAACGGGCCTCCTGCACCTGCTGGGTGACCACCACCACCTCGGCTTCTTCCGGGTTGCCGTTCACCTGGATGATGCTGCGGATACTCACACCCTCCGCCCCGAAACAAGCGCCAATCTGACCAATGACGCCAGGGTGATCCTGCACCTTGAGACGCACGTAGTTGCTGTGGCTGGTCAACTTGGCGTCCGCGAGGCGGCACTGGCGCCAGCTTACAGCAGCCAGGAGTGGATCAAGGCCGGCATGGCTGCCATGGGCCACCTCCCGGATGGCGGCGATGTTGAGCATATCCGCCACCACGGCGCTGGCCGTGGGTCCGGATCCCGCCCCAGGCCCATAGAACATCACCTGTCCCACCGGCTCCCCTTCCACCAATACGGCATTGTTCACACCCTTCACCCCCGCAATGGGGTGATCCCTGGGCACCAGGGTGGGGTGAACATGGACGTCCAGCAGTTGGGCGCCGTCCCTGTCCTGTTCCAGGCAGGCTGCGGTGGCCAGCAGCTTGAGGGTGTAGCCCAGTTGATCCGCATAGGCCAGGTCCGTGGCCTGCAGGTGGCGAATGCCTTCCGTGGATACCTGCTGCCGCTGCACCAGCCCTCCATAGGCCAGCCCCGCCATGATGGTGATCTTGTCGGCGGCGTCATGGCCGTCCACGTCCGCCGTGGGGTCCGCCTCCGCATAGCCCAGGGCCTGGGCATCCGCCAACACGTCGGCAAACACCGCCCCCTCGCTGGCCATGCGGGTGAGGATGTAGTTGGTGGTGCCGTTAATGATGCCGATGATCCGCTGAATCCGGTTGGCGCCCAGGGATTGCTTGAGGGGCTCGATGATGGGAATCCCCCCCCCCACGGCAGCCTCCATCAGCACGTAGACGCCGGCCTGGGCGGCAGCCCCGTTGATCTCCACCCCATGGTGGGCAATCACCGCCTTGTTGGCGGTGACCACCGGCTTGCCCAGGGCGATGGCCTGCAGGATGAGGGAGCGGGCCGGCTCCAGCCCCCCCAGCATCTCCACCACCACGTCAACGGCGGGATCAGCCACCACCGCCTCCAGTTGATCCGTAAGGCAGCCGGTTGGGAGGGGAACGGCGCGGGGCTTCTCCAGGTTGCGCACCCCGATTTTTCGCAACTGAAGCTGCCTCACGAGGGGTTGGCGGCCCTCCGGGTTCAGCAGGATCCCGGCCACGCCGGTTCCCACGGTTCCGAGTCCAAGAAGTCCGACGCCAAGGCTCATTCGCTGTTCACCTGAATCCCCATCCTACGGTGAGCCCGATGCTGAATCTGCCGCAGATCCACCTGGAATCACGATTGCGGCGACCCAACTGTGGACATCGCATAGGGTGGGCTCAGGTCAGTAGCGAGGCAGATTTTTCTGATGTGCCCTTGAAAAGCCTTGCTGGAAGAGGGAAGTAGGAGTTTTATCTGGATCTGATTTAGAGGGGTTGACAAATTGATGATTCTGTGCCCTCATTTTCGTGAGGCAGACAAAGGAGCCTCATCCACCCCCTCATCACACAAATTTGGCTTTCCCTTCTTCGGGCTTCCCTAAAGAGGTTCCCAGACCTACTAGTTAGTGTATCATATGATACTTGACAAATCGCCTAAGACGTGCTAGGTTGTATGCAACAACGATAAAGGAGGATTCATTCAATGACACTCTAGATAGCCAACCCGTTCACCGTCCGTTCACCTCACCGCCTACTTTTCTCAATGGATCCTTCTGCAAAAAATCTTTTCCCTAAATTTTCATCTCCTGCAAGTATGAGCTTTTCCAATTCTCTCAATCCCAACACAAACAACTCTTCAAGTGACACTTGGAAGGAATTGACTTCTATGGCTCAAGACCGCAAACAAATGGAGATTAAAGTCTCCATGGTTAACCAAGGTGGCTGGTGTGGGTAGTTATAAAGGTCTGAGTGCCTTTATCCCCAACTCTCATCTTTGTGCTCGTCCAGAAAGTCCAAGCAAGCTAATCGGGCAAACCCTGAAAGTAATACCTTTTGAGGTAAACCCTGACAACAGCCCGTTTCCAAAGCTTGTGCTCTCAGAGAGAGAAGCTCGGAGAGATGAGCATTTTGCTTCCTTGGAGGTGGGCAGCTCGATTAGCGGAAAGCTTACTAAAAGCGAACACTATGGTCTCTTTTTTGACCTCGGTCATGGAGTGCATGGTCTCCTACACAGGAGTTCCATGCCCGCTGATTTAGGCTTAGAGGTTGGGGAATCTGTTGATGTCCTGATCGCAAGCAAAGAGGGAGGTCGTATTGCCCTCGCACTCGACGAGCAGCCTGCTGCAGCGAAGCTTGAGCAGGTTCTTGCTGATAGTTGTATTATCATTGGGAAGCTTTTCCTGAGTAAGAAGCTCCTCGACTTCTCTGTAATGCTATCAGACTTGGAATTTGCACTGCTTCATTGCCTCTGGCGACATCGCGGGGATACTGTCTCCTACGAGATTATCCTCCAAGAGTGGGGCAATTCTGATGGACCATTGAAGCCATCAGGAACATTGTTCACCAACTTCATTCCCATGGTCTGGAGATCAAAACTGATCATGGCATTGGCTACCGTCTGGAGGTACCTGAGGGCTAAATTGTCCCTGAGGCCGAAGACTCCAGAATAGCTTTATTGCCTTTGGAGTTTACCTCCTGAAGGCAAGATGACCTTGTTGTGGCCATAGGTCCGCAGGTCACCTTCCTTCGCTAGAGGTTGGAGAAAGGATAGGCATTCTCCCTACCGAGCAATCGCCTGTGAGGACTCCCAACCTGACTGACCTACACCATGGATGCCCTTGGCAAGAGAGGGCATCCCCTTGGATCAAATTCATTCGATCAACTCCATGAGAACTATGGCCAAAAGCAAGCATTACAGAAGTCGGATGCTCCAGCGCGGCATCCGTGAAACAAACAACATTGCGTTGGTACAGTCCCGAGGCATTGCCCGCTCGCGGGTGCGAAGTCGGTGCGCGGCATCGAAAGCTTGAGCAGGTTCTTGCTGATAGTTGTATCATCATTGGGAAGCTTTTCCTGAGTAAGAAGCTCCTCGACTTCTCTGTAATGCTATCAGACTTGGAATTTGCACTGCTTCATTGCCTCTGGCGACATCGCGGGGATACTGTCTCCTACGAGATTATCCTCCAAGAGTGGGGCAATTCTGATGGACCATTGAAGCCATCAGGAACATTGTTCACCAACTTCATTCCCATGGTCTGGAGATCAAAACTGATCATGGCATTGGCTACCGTCTGGAGGTACCTGAGGGCTAAATTGTCCCTGAGGCCGAAGACTCCAGAATAGCTTTATTGCCTTTGGAGTTTACCTCCTGAAGGCAAGATGACCTTGTTGTGGCCATAGGTCCGCAGGTCACCTTCCTTCGCTAGAGGTTGGAGAAAGGATAGGCATTCTCCCTACCGAGCAATCGCCTGTGAGGACTCCCAACCTGACTGACCTACACCATGGATGCCCTTGGCAAGAGAGGGCATCCCCTTGGATCAAATTCATTCGATCAACTCCATGAGAACTATGGCCAAAAGCAAGCATTACAGAAGTCGGATGCTCCAGCGCGGCATCCGTGAAACAAACAACATTGCGTTGGTACAGTCCCGAGGCATTGCCCGCTCGCGGGTGCGAAGTCGGTGCGCGGCGCGGAATCCGCTGCGGGGACAGCCTGTTACTGGGAAGCAAACAGATCTGGTACGTCATCCAGAAGTTTTGGTCTCCAGCGCAAGAAGCTTGTCCGAGCAATGGACAAGATCGGCGAGTAAGGGCTGGGCGTAGCCCCATCATCCCCCAACCTCGGACTTACGGCCCCCTCGGCTTGGAAACGCTTTTCAGCTTATCGAGTCGAGGGCGGTTTGCGCCTCCAGGAAATCTTTCCGGTCAAACACCAGCCGGAACATGCCTTTGGTTGAGACGTCGTGAATGGTTACCTTGCCAGCATTGAAGATTTGCTCCAACGCGGCGAAAACTCGCCTTTTGTATTGGGTATCGTCGTTGACATGCAGGTGCTGGCCCTTTGTCTCAAACACCAGAAGGGATCGGGAACGAGCAACGCCCGTTCCAGGGTGGAACACGTCTTTGCTCGGATGGAGATGGTCATAGGGGCAAGGTGACACGTTGTATTGGTTTGGCCAGGGTGCGAGCTTGGTGGTATTTGCGGAATCCGGTGTTTAACGTTCTCAGACTCAGTCAGCACAAGTATGGAATAGTAGCCCATAGTAATCTAATGGTGTCCATTAGATAGTGGGATAATCTCTTGACCGTTGGTTGCCTGTCGTGGCTCTTGCTGATGCCATAGAGCGTGCAGGGCAGGATAGTGACTCCTTTCCCCTAACCTCTCATATCGCTGTTCTCCCATCTGAAAAAGCCTGCTGGCCCATACAAGTCCGTTCCACAACTGACTTTCTTTCTGAAGATAAATGCCATTTGGGCAATTGCCAGTCCAATACAAGACCGAATTAAGATCGTAAGACTGGCGCCAAAGCCAGCCTGGGGTAGGGTTTCATGGGTTGGACATGATCGAATGTCAAGTCCCCTCCCATGCATCGTCTTGCAGTCCTTCCCGGCGTTGACGACGGCCAGGGTGGCGCCCTGTTGGTGGAGCAGGAGCCCGCCCCCATTCTGCTGCTGACCACCTCGGATACGGACCTGGCCACTATGGCCACCGTGCTGGAGCGGTCCCCCCAACCCCGTCCCATGCGGGGCCTTAACGTTGCCGCCCTGGCCCATCCCGCCGTGGTGGACCACTATCTCCGCACCACCGTGGCCCCTGCCCGGGTGGTGCTGTTGCGTCTTCTGGGGGGGCGCAGTGTGTGGAGTTACGGCCTGGAGCGCCTGCAGGAGTGGCAGGCTGCCGGGGGATGCCTGGTGGTGCTGGATGCGGTGGCCCCGGATCCGGCGCTGGAGAGCCTCAGCAGCACCGCGCCCGAGTTGACCCGGGCCCTGGGAGATGCTTTCCGTTGGGGTGGGACCGACAACCTGGCGGGTGTGGCCGCGGCGCTGCAAGACCTGGCGGCCGGCATTGAGCCCCAACTCCCCCGCCCGGCGCCCCTGGCGGATCCCCTTCCCCATGACTGGCGCCAGGATGACCAGGGGCCGGCCGTGGGGGTCCTGTTCTATCGGGCGTTGGCCCAGGCGGGTGATGTTGCCCTGGTGGATGCCGCGCTGGCCAGCCTCCGGGCAGCGGGCATGGCCCCCAAGGCGCTGCTGATCAGTGGCTTGCGCACACCGGGGATTCAATCCGGCATCGTGGCTCTCTGGCGACGGCAGGGAGTGAAGCTGGTGCTCACCACCACGGGCTTTGCCGCAGTGGGGACAGGGGCAGGGGCGGTGGAGGATGCCGCCACCCTCTGGGACGAACTGGATTGTCCCGTGCTGCAGATGGTCTGCAGCAGCGGCTCCCGGGAGGCTTGGCGGGAGAGCAGCGTGGGTCTGGGCCCTCGGGATCTGGGGATGCAGGTGGTGCTGCCGGAGTTGGACGGCCGGCTTCTGGGGCGGGTGGTGAGCTTCAAGGAGGCGCAGCAACGTCACCCGCAACTGGACTGTCCGTTATTTCGTTACACGCCGGTGGCGGAGCGGCTCACCTGGTGCGCCCGCTGGGCGCGGGCCTGGCTCCAGCTTGCCGCCACCCCGGCGGAGCATCGGCGGCTGGCCATTGTTCTGGCCAACTATCCCACCCGCAACAGCCACCTGGCCAACGGCGTAGGCCTGGACACCCCGGCCAGTGTGGCCGCCTGTCTGGGTTGGCTGGCGGCGGCGGGCTACGGGGTGACCGGGGCGTTGCCCAGGGACGGGGATCATTTGATCCATCAACTCACCATGGGGCGCAGCAACGATCCCCGCAGCCTGCCTCTGGCGCCCATGGCCCATTTGCCCCTGGCCGTCTATGAAGCCTGGTTTGCTCGGCTCCCCGCCCCGGCCCGCCGGACGGTGCTGGAGCGGTGGGGTCCCCCCGGTCGGGATGAACACCTGGAAGCCGACGGGTTTGCCATCCATGGCAGCCGTTTTGGCGCGGTGGTGGTGCTGATTCAGCCCAGCCGCGGCTATGAGCAGGATCCCCAACTCAGCTACCACAGCCCGGATCTACCACCCACCCACCACTACCTGGCCACCTACCACTGGCTGCAAACGGTTCATCGGGCTGACGGGGTGATTCATTTCGGGAAGCACGGCAACCTGGAATGGCTGCCGGGCAAGGGTGTGGGCCTTTCCGCCAACTGCTTCCCGGACCTGGCCCTGGGTCCCTTGCCCCATCTGTATCCCTTCATCGTGAACGATCCGGGGGAAGGGGCCCAGGCCAAACGCCGCAGCCAGGCCCTGATCCTGGACCATCTCACCCCACCCCTGGCCCGGGCCGGCCTCCATGGTCAGGAGGCCCTTCTGGAGCAAAGGTTGGATGAGTACTGGCAGGCGCTGCAGCTTGGCAGTGATCGGGCTCCCCATCTGCGCCGGGAACTGGATGGGCTGCTGGCGGCGCTCCACCTGGAGGCGGAAGGCGATCTGGATCAACGGCTGGAGCAGGCCGACGGCTATCTCTGTGAATTGAAGGAAGCCCAGATTCGCACGGGGTTGCATCGCTACGGGATGGCGCCGGAGCCGCAGCAGCGGCTGGAGCTTCTGCTGGCGTTGGCCCGTTGCCCCCGGGGAGACCAGCCCGGCCTCACCCAGGCCATGGCCCTGGATCTGGGTCTGACGCTGGATCCCTGGACCAGCGAAGAGGAGGCGGCCCTGAGCCCGCAAGATCGGCAACGGCTGAATCTTTCCGCCACGGCCCGCTGCGCCGGTGACGCCATGGCCATGCTGGAAGACTGGGCCATGGGGCTGCTGAAGGGTGAGGCCACGGCGCCGGGCCCCCGCAGCCGCCACTGTCTGGAGCAGGTGGCCGCCGATGTGGCGCCCCGTCTGGATGCCTGCCCCAAGCAGGAGCAACAGTCCCTGCTCCGTGGCCTGGCGGGGGGGCGGATCCCCCCGGGACCTGCCGGAGCCCCCACCCGCGGCCGCCTGGAGGTGCTGCCCACGGGGCGGAACTTCTACAGCATCGACCTGCGGGGACTACCCACGGAAGCCGCCTGGGATCTGGGGCGCCGGGCTGCGGAGTTGCTGCTGGAGCACCATGAGCAGCAGCAGGGGGAGCCCCTGCGCCACCTGGCCATGAGTGTCTGGGGGACGGCCACCATGCGCAACGGCGGCGATGAAATTGCCCAGGCCCTGGCGCTCATGGGGGTGCGGCCCGTGTGGGACGGCCAGCAACGGCGGGTGGTGGATCTGGAGGTGATCCCCCTGCCTCAACTGAACCGCCCGCGGGTGGACGTGACGCTGCGGATCTCCGGGTTCTTCCGGGATGCGTTCCCCAATCTGGTGGACCTGATGCACCGGGCCGGCCTGTTGTTACGGCAGGCCACCGGCACGATCCTGGGGCAGATCTACGGCTCGGCGCCGGGGGCCTACGGCGCCGGTTTACAGGGGCTGATGGACAGCGGCGCCTGGGAGAGCGCCACGGATCTGGCCACCGCCTTCCTCAACTGGAGCCAGTGGCGTTACAGCAGCAATGCCGCGGGTGAGCTGCAGGTGCAGCAGGACCGGGACGGTCTGTGCGACCGGCTGCGGCAGGTGGACGGGGTGCTTCACAACCAGGACAACCGGGAACACGACCTGCTGGATTCCGATGATTACTACCAGTTCCAGGGTGGCCTGGCGGCGACGGTCACCCAGTTGCGCGGCCAGACCCCTGCCCTCTGGTTTGGGGACCATGCCCGTCCCCAACGCCCCCGGATCCACCGTCTGGCCCGTGAACTGGACAAGGTGGTCCGCTCACGACTACTGAATCCCCGCTGGCTGGAGGGGATGCGCCGCCATGGGTATCGGGGCGGTTTCGAGATGAGCGCCAGCTTGAATTACCTGTTTGCCTACGACGCCAGCACCGGCGCGGCGCCGGATTGGGCCTATGGCGCCATTGCTCGGCAATGGCTGCTGGAGCCCGAAGGCCGGGCCGCCCTGAACAACAGCAACCCGTGGGCGTTACAGGAAATGGGAGAGCGGCTGCTGGAGGCCCACCGCCGCGGCCTCTGGAAAGACGCCGACAAGGAGCAGATTCAGGCCCTTGAAGCGCTGGTGCGCCAAGTGGATGCCGATCTGGAGCTTGGTCAGGGGGGGCGTGGTTAGTTGGTTACGTCCCGCACCATCGAGCGGAAGGGATCAATGGAGCCCGGCTTCTTGCTGGCCGCGCTTCTGGGCACGGCGCGCCCCTGCCGGGGTGCGGCGGCGGGTTGTTTCTTCTTTTTTACGGAACCACCCCGTAGCCGCTGGGCCAGCTCCTGGGGGCTCATGGTCTGGGCAAAGGTTTTGCGCACCGTGGCGCCCGGGTTGGGGGCAGTGACCGGCGCCGGGCCGGTGCTTCCGGCGGCTGCCCTGGCCTCCGGCGCCCCACCTGTGGCCTTGGTCACCCGAGAGGCCATGGCGCCCACCTCCTGAATCACTTCCCCCCCGTCCGGCGAGGAGAGCGATTTGGGGAAGGTGCGGCGGATGGTGTTGGAAGAGCGCAGATAGGACATATCGCCTACGGTCTGCGCCGCGTCGTTGTCCAGGAAGAATGCCTTGTCGCTGGTGTTTTCAGCCTGGCCAGGCTTGGCGCGAAACCGGTCGAACAGTCCCATTGGGCCGGGGGCAAACAATAAAAAGATTCTAGAGGAAATCCAAGGCGCCGGCGCCGCTCCGGTCGTTTTGCAACGATGCGCAAAGACAGCGCCCCCCGCCGCCCTCAGCGCCCCCTCAGGTTGGCGCCATGGGTGTCCGTCCCACAACTGGCCAGCAACCCCAGATCCTGGCGCAGTTGATCCACGTGGTCGCAGATCAAGGGGGACGGTTGCCACCAGGGGCCCATATCGTAGTCGTACCAGGTCTCCACCGCATCGAACTTCAACCCCTGGGCCGCCCGGATCAACACGCGGAAATCCAGGCGGTAGCGGGCCGGATGAGCCAGGGCGGCCAGGCCCCCCGCCCTGTGAACGGCCCTCACCACGGCCCCCGCCTGCAATGGCTCCCCACGGACCGCTTCCCCCTGGAGATAGGGCATCAGCGGCTCCTCCGCCCCGTACCCCAGGGCAAGAACATGGACAAGACAACCTTTGAGAAGGGCGCTGATCTCCACGCCGCGCCACAGCCTGGGGACGGCCTGCCCCTGCCGTTGCAACGCCGCCAGGGTTTGTTGCGCAAGCGGGTAGGCTCGCTGGCTGTGGTGGTCCGTAACCGCCAAGTGCTCCAACCCCAGCTCGGCCGCCTGAACCGCCAACTCCTCAGGCGTCAGGCTGCCGTCGCTGCACGTGGTGTGGCAATGAAAATTGCACCGCCCGGGGCAGCTATGGCGGTCAATCGTCGCCAGAACCTTGACCAGAGGATGGGGAAGGGAGCCAGCGTCAGGCGCCCTGGGAGAGGGCCTGCTGCTCCGCATCCCGTCGACGCTTGCGGGCATAGAATTGAATGGCCAACGCCATGAAAACAACGAGGGCTGCCACCAGCCACGTGGCGAGACCCGTGGGGAACTGGCCTTTGAAAACGGCCAGCATCACGATCACCACCAGCAACAGGGTGGGGGCTTCGTTCAGCGCCCGCAGCTTGCCGCTGCTCCAGGCGCAGATCCCTTGCTGCAACTGCCCCATGAGCCGGTAGCAGAACAGGTGGTAGGCCATCAGCAGGGCCACGAAGGCCAGCTTCACGTGCAACCAGCCCTGGTGCAGCCAACCGGGATTGGTGGCCAACAGACCCACCGCCATGGCCACCGCCACCACCATGCCGGGGGTGGTGATGATGTTGGCCAGCCGTTTCTCCATCAAGGTGTATTGGGGCTTGAGCACCGCCTGGGCATCCGGGCTGAGGGCGTCCGCCTCCACGTGGTAGATGAAGAGGCGCACCAGATAGAAAAGCCCGGCAAACCACACCACCACCCCGATGACGTGGAAGGTCTTGAACCAGAGATAGGCCTCTGGCGGCAGGTGCAGCGCCATCGGGTTGGGGGAGCTTCGGGTCAGAGCTTATTACAGCATGGCTTGCTGGGGTGTGGTCCTCAACTGTCAGGTACTTGTCCCCTCAGGGAGCGTTCCGTGTAGAGATTCGCTCTTTTGCGGCTTGGTCGAGCGGGGCGCCTCATAGACTCAGGCACGGTCTCTGGCCATAGCCCGTTGGGTTAGATTGTCACCATGCCACCTCTTGCCTTCAAACCTGACTCCAGCTTCTTCGAGAAGATCGCCCTTGGAGCTGTTGGCAGCCGGCATGTGGCGCAAGATCTGGAAAGACTGGGTCACCAGATCGTTGAGCTCGAACGTGGCGCCATGGACACGAAGCTCTGGAAGGACGTAAAGCGCAAGCGAGTCCGCATTCCGGACCTTGTGTGCAAGGTTTGCGGACTTCGCATCGAGAGCCGGGCGAAAACAAAGGCCGAACTGTCCATGTCCCATAGCTTTTCAGCCCATGAACGTGCGTGGGACTTTGGCATGGTGGACACTGACTTGGTCGCTTTTCCTGTCTGCATAAAGGATAAAGATCAAGAAAAGCAGTGGTGCATTGGTCGGCTCAATGACCAAAACTCTTATTGGCACGAGCGTAACCGGATCCAGTGGCAACCCCAAGGCAAGGTCAATTACATACGAGTCGGCCAGTTCAGAGACGTACCACATGATGAAGCGTCGACCAAGGGAGTGACCGAAGCGTCGGAAACCAGTATCTCGTGGAAGTCACGGTTTTCCCGTCGCAACGGCTTCGTTAAAGTCGTGAGCGGTCAAAAGATCACACTCACCAGAGCTGGCGATGGGCATCGTCACACCCAGACAATTCCCCCAGAAATAAAAATAGTAGTAGACTATGGCGACCAAGTTGCGCTCAATCAGATTATCGCGTCGAGAGTCAGACCAGAAACTGATAATCACTTGCGTTGCTCCCAGGAGTTGACAGACTTTCAACTTTTGCAGCTTCTGTCTTCCCGCGAGCGGACTCAGCGTTTTACTGGGGTGAAGCTGGCAAGACTCCGGCTTAGGCGTAGCGACTCTCTAGCCAATACTATTGCTAGTCTTGAAAGAGATCAGGAAGAAGACATGTACATTCGGCTGGAAGCTGCGGCATACCTTGTTGCAATCTGTGATATGGGAGCACAAGATCTCTTTATGCCGTACTTGATGAATTGTGACGAGCAGATTCAGCTTGAAGCTGTCATTTCGCTGGGAGAAGCCGGTACCCAGGAGTGTGTGAGCCTATTGAGCACCATCTTGAACGACGCTGAACGCCCTTACTTTGCACGTAGTGCTGCGGCTTGGTCATTAAGTCGCATCAATGACTCTCAATCGTGTCAGTGCCTTGTGCAGGCGTTTGGGGATATCAATCCAAACCTCCGTGAAGAGGCTCTTGAAGGTATTGTCAGGCTGCATTCAGACGCAGTTCCCTGGCTTCTCTCCGGGTTACAGGAAGAGAATCCTGCCATCGCAGCCGGCTGTGCCGAAGCCCTGCGTCAGCACGGGGCGCTACCAGCCGAGGCCATCGGTACGTTGACTGAACAGCTTACCGAGGAAAACCCTTCCAAATGGGCCGTTTGGCTGGCCGGTCACTTGCCCAGAGAATGTCTCGCTGGGGCAGTAGCGGATCTACAGGAAACGGCGCCAGAACTTCACTACGCGATTACTGTATTGTGGTCGTTCGCCGAAAGCTGGATAGCGCGGCACTGGGAGTTGCAACCGGGCGCAAACTTCCCTCCTATGGGCAATGCCCCATGAATTTTGACTTCCTCCAGGACAAGCAGGTGTACCGGACGCCCTGCGGCCTTCAGTTGTGCGGTGACAGCTTGGAGTTGCTGGCGCACCTGCCGGACCAGTCCGTGGATTTGATCATGACCAGCCCTCCCTTTGCACTGCTGCGACAGAAGGCATACGGCAACAAAGGGCAGGATCAGTATGTTGAATGGCTAGGAAGGTTTGGAGAAGCTGCATATCGTGTGCTGAAGGATAGCGGCAGCTTCGTTCTGGACCTGGGCGGGGCCTACAAGCGCGGCAAGCCGGTACGCTCGCTCTACAACTATCACGTACTTTTAGACTTTTGCGACCGTCTCGGCTACGAATTGGCAGAAGAATTTTTCTGGTTCAATCCGTCGAAGTTGCCGTCGCCAATCGAATGGGTCAACAAGCGCAAGATTCGGGCCAAGGATGCCGTAAATACTATCTGGTGGTTTTCCCGATCAACTGAGCCGAAAGCGGACGTTACGAAAGTGTTGGTACCGTACTCGAAGCGCATGAAGACATTGCTTGACAACCCCGACAAATTCTACCAACCGAAGGAAAGACCTTCAGGGCACGACATCGCCAGGGCCTTCGCCAGAGACAACGGCGGTGCGATTCCCTCGAACCTGTTGCAAATTCCCAATACGGAAAGCAATTCAAGCTATCTGCGACTGTGCAACATGCTGGGACGAAGCAGCCATCCCGCACGGTTCCCCAGGGCACTACCACAGTTCTTCATAAAATTTCTTACCAACCCGGAAGATCTGGTGGTGGACATTTTCTCCGGGTCTAACACCACCGGTCAGGCAGCCGAGGAACTGGGCCGCCATTGGCTCAGCATGGACATCAGTCGCGAGTACGCTGCTCTCTCGGCTTTACGCTTCATGGATGCTTGGAGCGATGCGGAGGTTCATCAAACCATCACACGGCTTGACGCTGGTGAAGCCGTTGATCTATGTCTCGGCCTAGTGTTTCAGGCACCCCTGTGGTCAGGCTCAACTAGGTAACTGGCTCATCATGGTCCAGTGAGTCAATCTGCGGCAACGGCAGCCAGGGGGCGCACCAGATAGAAGATCCCCCGCCCAGCAAACCACCCCACCCCGATGGTGTGGAAGGTCTTGAACCAGAGATAGGCCTCTGGCAGCAGGTGCAGCGCCATCGGGTTGGGGGAGCTTCGGGGTCAGAGCTTATTACAGCATAGCTTGCTGGGGTGTGGTCCTTAACTGTAGGTCAACTGTAGGCGCTTGTCCTCTCACAGCCAGTAAGTCTCAAAGCCGTCTCAAGCAACTGTTCATGGGAGGTTCCGCAAGGAGTGCAAGGAGTTAGTGAGGGTCCTTGGCCATCCAGGGTTCAGGTTCTATGGGGAAAACCAACCCCGCCTGAAGTGGGCTACTGCTTTGAGATCCTATGAGACTAGCCCCAAAAGCAAGTATTTGGTCAAGAGATTCGATTCTATAGTGCTATTGTATTTAGGTCTTGGAGTGGAGTTCGGTAACCACGCCCTTATCCCGTGGCCCTGTGGGCTGTTTCTAGCCTAGGTTAGGTGCGTCTAGCTTCGGCTAGGCATGTTGTCTATGGGAGTCCCCCATCCATCATGAAAACCGATCACCAGATGATTCTTCGACTGTTGAGGCAAATCCGGGATTGTAGTGACTTGCCAAAGTCATCAAGGGCAATTTGGCCAGAAACATCACCTAAGACTTGTGAAAGTCAAGGACGGAAGATTCTGCGTTGCCTGCAGCTCATGCTTAGCCAACAGTTGATTGAAGTTTATCAAGACTCACCCCTCTTGAGCATAGGATGTGCTCTTGAGCCTGATGAATATATGATTGAGGGCATTACTGACTTTGGTTATAAACTCTTGGAGAATTCAAGTTAATTTTCTCAGCAAGATCTAAGGGGGGACTGGGAAGCAGAGGTTGCCCATCCATAGAAGGAGCATGCCCATGCTACTTAATCGCCCCCGGTTGCTATCAAGCTCAATGAGAGCGAGAGAAAGAGGGAGCAACTGCTTAGCATGGCCTGCTCCCTCTCGCCACCACACGGCATGTGGCGTCGTGCGTAAATCGTTCTTGCCTGCACTGAAGGTGCGTCCCACTTAGTGATTGCCAAGCGACGTGGCGTGAGCAATAATGCCAGAAGCTGATGCTGAACAAGGGTTTCAAAGTTTGGCCCCATCGTATGCAAGCCCCACCTAAAGATCCCTGAGAACTACAGATCAGCATCAGATCAGCATCCAATACCTTATTCAAAAGTGGGTGTGAGAGGACCATCTCATGGCAGCCGCAGTACGTGCTGCGCTCTCATTTCAAAAGCCCTCTCGCTTGCAGCAAGCTCAGTGGAGTCAATCCATTCTTGCCCCGTGTGTTGGGATCAGCGCCCGTCAGCATCCCGGATGGCCTGCGCCACTCCTGGAACCCCCATATTCTCCTGAGTAGCAACGTAAAGGGGTGTTAATCCGCGTTTGTTCCGTGCATTGATGTCAGTGCCCGGAGCATCCAACAGAACCTGCACCACTGCTGGGGCCATGCTCCATCGCGCAGCCGCGTGGAGGGGCGTCTCTTCATAGTTGTCCCGTGCATTGGGATCAGCGTCGTCAGCATCCAGCAGAGCCTGCACCACTTCTGGGGCCATACTCCATTGCGCAGCCCAGTGGAGGGGCGTGTGTCCCAATTGATCCTCCCGTGCGTTGGAATCAGCACCAGCATCCACAAGTGCTTTCACCACTTCTGGGGTTTTGCTAAGCGCTGCTGCCCAGTGGAGGGGCGTCAATCCCTTCTTGTCCCGTGCTTTGAGATTAGCACGGGCATCAAGAAGTGCTTTCACCACTTCTAGTGACCTACACCTCAGAGCTGGAGAAAGCTGCGTGTCTCCAACTCTTGCTATTGGTGGTGGTTTTGCTGGGCTTCTATCTGCCACCGCCCAGTGGAGGGGTGTTGCTCCATCCTTGTCCTGTGCATTGGGATCAGCGCCATCATCGAGAAGGGCCTGCACCGCTGCTGGCATCTTTCTCGCCGCAGCCCAGTGGAGGGGGGCATGCCGTCTTGGTCTGTGACATCTTTGGGATCGTGGGCTTGGTCGCTTGTCATTGTTGAAAATCCTCTCTTGCTTGAGATGAGATTACTTCTCAAGGGTGGCGGACTTAAAACAAGTAGTCAAGTCTGGGAAACCGAACTTCAGGGGACATCGGAAAATCACCATTTTCTCGACTGAAAAAGCCTGCTGGCCCATGCCTGACCGATTCCTACTCACTCGTCTCTGTAAGGGGACTTCCATTCAACGTCGCAATACCTTGTTCAAGCGTAGATGGGAGGATGGTTATTGCATAGCCGCCTCAATGACATGTTCTACGTTCTCGTGTGCAACATCAAGAGCGGTAAAGCCATACTTGTCTTCAGCACTCAGGTTAGCGCCAGAATTGATGAGGACCTGAGCAACTTCTGCATGACCCAGCCCAGCCGCAAAGTGCAGTGGGGTAAAGCCATCCTTGTCTGTGGCATGAAGGTTAGCGCCAGAATTGATGAGATACTGCACTGTTACTGAATCTCCCTCCAAGGCGGCAAAGTGTAGTCAGGTCATGCCGTCTTCGTCTGCGGCATCAAAATTAGAGACAGTCGTTCTATTTCCAGGTTCTTCATCATCTGTGCCATGCAGCGGAGCCTGAGTCACAACCTCTCCACACTCGTTTTCAATCATATGGACAATGCCCTACTGTTTCTTTATTTGTGCAACATCAAGAGGGGTCATGCCATCCTTGTCTTTGGCATCAAGGCTAGCGCCAGCATTGATAAGGACCTGAGTAACTTCTGCATGGCCCTTATGAGCCGCAACGTGCAGTGGGGTCCAGCCACGCTTCTCGTTGGCATTGAGGTTAGCGCCAGCATTGATAAGGACCTGAGTAACTTCTGCATGGCCCTCATGAGCCGTAAAGTGCAGTGGGGTCAAGCCACCCTTGTCTGTGGCATGAAGGTTGGCACCAGCATTGATAAGGACCTGAGTAACTTCTGCATGGCCCTTATAAGCCGCAACGTGCAGTGGGGTCCAGCCACGCTTCTCGTTGGCATTGAGGTTAGCGCCAGCATTGATAAGGACCTGAGTAACTTCTGCATGGCCCTCATGAGCCGCAACGTGCAGTGGGGTCCAACCACCCTTGTCTGTGGCATGAAGGTTGGCGCCAGCATTGATAAGGACCTGAGCAACTTCTGCATGGCCCGCAGCCGTAAAGTGCAGTGGGGTCAAGCCATCCTTGTCTGTGGCATGAAGGTTGGCGCCAGAATTGATGAGATACTGCACTGTTACTGAATCTCCCTTAAAGGCGGCATGGTGTAGTCGGGTCCTGCCGTTCTCGTCGGTGGCATCCAGATTGGAGACGGCCGTTCTATTTCCAGGTTCTCCTTGGTCGTCTGTACTGTGTGGCGGAGCCTGAGTCATAACCTCTCCACACTCGTTTTCAATCATATGGACAATGCTCCACTGTTTTCCTGCTCGCGCAATATGCAGAGGGGTCATGCCAGAGGAGTCTCTGGCATTGGGATCAGCACCGCTCCTGGCCAGAATCTTTGCCACGTCCAGATGTCCAGCGCTGGCTGCCATATGTAACGGAGTGGCGCCGACTGACGTCCGAACGTTGAGATCAGCACCGGCATCGGCAAGAACCTTGACGACTTCCCCATGTCCTTGCGCAACTGCCAGGCTCAGCGGAGTTTGTCCCCCTTTCTCCGGGGCGTTGATGTTGGCGCCAGCCTCGATGAGCGCTTTCACCACGTCCGGATCGCCTCGCTTTGCTGCCTCGTGCAGTGGCGTTCTGCCCTGGTGATCCACAGGGTTGGGATAGGCGCCAGCCTTGATGAGGGTTTGGGCGATCTCCCCATGTCCCTCCGTGGCTGCCACGTCCAGGGGAGTATTGCCCACCTTGTCCGCCAGGTTCAGATCCGCGCCGGCCTTGATGAGGGCTTTGGCAATGTCCGGGTAGCCTTTGTAGAGAGCCTCGTGCAGTGGCGTTTTGCCCCCTTGATCCACGGGATTGGCATGGGCGCCAGCCTTGATGAGGGCCTTGACGATGTCCCCATGTCCTTCCGTGGCCGCCATGTCCAGCGGCGTATTGCCGCCCTTGTCCTTGCCGTTCAGATCAGCCCCGGCGCTGATGAGCGCTTTGGTCATTTCCATATCTCCTTTCGTCACCGCTGCGTGCAACGGCGTCATGCTGTTTTGATCTTTGACATTAACGTCAAATCCCATGTTAATCAGCGCCATGATGATCGTCAGATCTTCTTTTGTAACGGCTGAGTGTAAGGGAGTCATGTTGTCTTTATCCGTGATCGCAAGCTTCGCGCCCGCATCCATGAGAGCTTTGGCGGTTTCTCCATGCTCCAGAAACACCGCAATGTAAAGCGGAGTTGTGCCGTCTTTATTTGTGGCGTTCAGGTCGGCGCCAGCCTTGACAAGCAGCCGGGCCATCTCCGGACGGCCTTCCTTGGCCGCTACGCACAACGGGGTCATGCCCTCCTTGTTTGTGGCGTTCGGGTTGACGCCAGCCTTGATGAGCAGTTGCGCCAAGCCTGGAGATCCATCCCTGGCCGCCCTGTGCAGGAATGATGATGGACTCAACACCTTCCAGAGAAACGCCAGAAGGAAGCAGCCGATGAACACCCAGAACGGTCCCCCCATGACCGTCCACACCAGCGCCAGAATCCCTGCGGCGACGGACACCGTGGTCACAGACATGATGTGCCTGGATCTGGGCATCAGTCAGGTGAGCAATGAATGGTTGTGACTTTACCACCGCTTCCTTGAGCAACCAAGACGCCTCTACCACACCTGCCCCCAGGGCTACAGGCAGGCTCACCCCCGTTGCCCTGTCCTGCTTCAAGGCAGTAAGCCACAAATCCACCCTGTGCTGTTCAGGCTTTCCGGTTGCAGAGCGGGTGCAGGCTGCCCTGTGTGGCCCTGCACCCAAACCGGAGGCCGGTGTACCGGGCAACCGGATACAGGGCGCTTCTACGGCCCCGGCCATGCCGAGGCGGCAGGCGTCTTCGAGCGGGTCAGTGGGGCGCTTTGCGCAGCATCTCCATGATCTTCAAGGGGAGGCCCTTCACTTCGTCACGGAGGTGGTCCACCTTTTCATTGAGGACTTTGTTGTCTGCCCGATGCTCGGCGCGCAACTCCTTCACGTCTTCCCGCAGGTGGTCAATCCGCTTGTTTTGCTGGTTCCACAGGAAGACCAGGACGGTGACGCCCACACCGGCCCAGGCGGCCAGGACGCCAACTACCGCAGCCACGATCATCAGCGTTTGAGAAACAGCCGGCATCGGGCGGGCCGGCGGACGGGAACAGCCTATCAACGGGAACAACGGCCACCGCTCCCTTCCCGTGCGTGCTTCCAGGCCTGCCCCGGCAGCCAGGGGGGCGCAACCCTATGGGACAGCCCGGCCAACCACACACCTCAACGACGGGGGAGGTCTTGAACCGGAGAGCGGAGGATACTGTGGTTTACGGCGATGCCTCTGTAATCAAAAACTCGGAGATACGGCTTGCAAAGGTTTCCGCATCCCGCTTGAGACTCTCAATCAGAGCGTTTGCAATTCCTATCGGACTACTGTCTGTGTGTTTTGCCCGGCGACCGACTATCTTGTTTAAGCTGGTGTAAATTGCGGATTCGCTGAGATCCAGGAGATTGCAAAGGAACTGATCCGGCTTGACAGCGTTTATCCCCACCGACATGAGCGCTTCAGCAGGGAAGTGACGGGTATTCCGGGTAACAATCAGTTCCGCTTTGGCGGCCATAGCCGCTGCCACAACATGGCGGTCACTCGGATCACAACCAACCCTCTCGGCCAACTCTGCAGGTGGGTTCACCACGGCGCCGGGAAAGACATCCTCCATGGCAGCGCGGAGCTTTCTTGCACAGTGCTCAGTAATCCGCTGGTCTTGCAACAGATGCCCAAGCGCGTCGTCCAGGATTTTGGGAGACCAATGCACCCGATAAAGGCCGTGGTGTGCTGCTTCCAGCAGTACATCCCTCATTCGCAAGGATAGAGTACGCAACTGTCCAGTACAACAGGAAAAACCGCAGGTTCCAGCCAAAGGCTCACGCCGTGCTCTCCTCGATCTCCTGACTCAAGGCACAGAGCCGGTCCAGTGCTTCACAGCGCTGCCGATACTGCTGCTCCTTCAACTGGAGCACGTCACCCAGCCGCAGCCGACGGTGGCTGCCCACCATTTCGCAGGGAATGGTTTCCTGGTCCAGGAGGCGGTTCAGGTAGGCGCGGGAGACGTTGAGGATCTGGGCGGCCTGTTGCGTGGTGAGCACTGCATGATGGGGGATCAACGTCACGGCCTCACCATGCTTCAGATGCTCCAGCAGGGTGCGCATCAGCCCGGAAAGAGGCTCAGGAACGCTATGCACCTCGTTACGGGGACCTGGACCCACAAGCCGGGGACCCTCCAGGGAATTGTCTGCCGGGAACAAGGCCGCAAGCTGTTCCAGTTGATCCTGTGGAATGGAGCCCGGTCTGACGGTTGGGGGACAAGGAAGGGTCGAATCCATCAGTCGTGCCTCTATTTAGGGGCGCTGTATCAAGGTTAGTACCCGTTCAACTTCCCTGGCGCACCGAATCTTGAACAGGAACAATAGAGACAGTGGCACAACGATGGTGCATCAAAACGAGCGACAGTTTGACCTGGTGGTGGTGGGAGCCGGCTCCGGTGGCCTGGCTGCCGCAAAACGGGCCGCCTCCCATGGGGCCTCCGTGGCGATTGTGGAAGGGAGCCGGGTGGGGGGCGCCTGTGTGATCCGGGGCTGTGTGCCCAAGAAGCTCCTGGTCTACGGCTCAGCCGTGGGAGAGCAACTGGCGGATGCCCCCAGCTACGGCTGGCCGGTTTCCCCCATGACGCCCCAGACCCACGTGCTGCTTGACCATGTGCGCCGGGAGGTGGATCGCCTCAACGGCATCCATGAAGCGGCCCTGGACCGGGCCGGGGTGGCGCTGGTGCGGGGGTGGGGTCACTTCCTGGATGACCGGCGTCTGCAGGTGGGAGAGCAGGTGCTCCGGGGCGAGACCATTCTCGTTGCCGTGGGGGGCCAGCCGGTGCGCCCCCACCTGCCTGGGGCCGAGCTGGCCCTGGTGAGTGACGACCTGTTCCTCCTGGAGCGCTTCCCCAACTCCATGATCATCATCGGCGGCGGCTACATTGCCTGTGAATTTGCCTGCATCCTTCAGGGGCTGGGGGTTACGGTGACCCAGATTGTGCGGGGCCAGTTGCTGCGGGGGTTTGATCGGGGCTGCGTGGCCAGCGTGGAGGCGGGCATGGTGGAGAAGGGCCTGGTGGTGCGCAAGGGGGTGTCTCCCCAGGCCATCACCAGCACCCCCACGGGCCGCTGTGTGGAACTGTCCGACGGCGGCAGCGTGGAGGCAGACGCCGTGCTCCTGGCCACCGGCCGCAAGCCCCGGCTGGAGGGGTTGAACCTGGAGGCCGCCGGCCTGGCGGCGGAGGGGGGCCGCATCCCCGTGGACGGTGACCAACGCACCAATATCCCCCACGTGTTTGCCGTGGGAGACGTGACGGATCGCATCAACCTGACCCCCGTGGCGGTGGACGAGGGGCGGGCCTTTGCCGATTCCCGCTTTGGCGGGAAGCCCCACCGTACGGACCACGGTCTGGTGGCCAGTGCGGTGTTCACCCAGCCGGAGTTGGCCACGGTGGGTCTGTCCGAAGAGGAGGCCAGGCAACGGCACGGGGAGGAGGTGCGGGTGTGTGAGGCCCGTTTCCGCAGCCTGTCCCGGGCCTTGCCCAAAACCGGCAGCCCCTGCCATTTGAAGCTGGTGCTGGATCCCCAGGAGCGGATTTTGGGGTGCCACATGGTGGGGGAACACAGCGCCGAGATTATTCAGATGGCCGCCATCGCCCTGGGGATGGGGGCCACCAAGGGGGATTTTGACCGCACCATGGCCCTCCATCCCAGCATCAGCGAGGAGTTTGTGACCATGGGCTGAGGCTGGGACGCCCCGTGATGGCGGCTTGACCCGGCCACAGCCAAGGCCAGGCCAACGTTAAGCTTTGTGGATGGTTCTCCGTTCAACGGATCCGCACCTGCACGTTTTGTGGACCGCCAGCCGTCGCAGTGTCTTGTGGGGGGAGGCTCCGGTTCAACTCAGTCCTTCCTGGCGCCTGATGCTCATGGGGGACGGCAGTCCCACCCGCCATTTGCAGTTGCTCACCGGCCAGAGAGTGGAGGTGGATCTCATCGGCATGGAACCCGAGGTCCACGGCTCCCGTCAACTCCCCGACGAGGTAACTGAACTGAGCGGGCCGTTGCTGAGACGGCGGGTCTGGCTGCGCTGTGGCGCGGAAACCCTCATGTGGGCCGAAAGCTGGTGGAATCAACAGGATGCCCAAGGCCATCTCCGGGACTTGCGCCAGCCCATCTGGGCCAGCCTGTGCCAGGATCGGGTGGAGTTGTTCCGGGAGGTGGACGGCCTGGGGCAGGTGGAAAGTGAAGCCCTGGAGCAGCGCTTTTCCGTCTCCAGTCCTCTTTGGTGTCGCCACTATCGCTTTTTCAAAGGGGGACGGGTTCTCACCGTGATTCGAGAGGTCTTCTCCCCGGCCCTCGAAACCTATCTGGGCAGCAGTTCCATGGCTGACCCCAGTTCTGGATAACTGGATAAGGAAACTATAATGAATGATGGAGTGATGGGAAGAAGCTAGCATGACATATGCAACCAATTGCATAAAAATCTATAGACTTAATGATAATTAACTTTTTTAAGGATTCACAGCTTTTCTGGAAAGAATCTGAACTTTCCCCCATTCATGTTGTCAGCTTCCAGGGGAGGAACAACTCTTTGTAAAGGTTCGCTTCTGCATCTCACCTGCAGACATCAATGCAAAGCTTCTCCCCCTCACATCCTCCATCTCCCACCACTCCCACCGGCCACAAAATCTGGCTCACCTTGACGGAGCTTGGCCGACACTTCGGCATCTCCGCTGTCCACTGCGGTCATCACCTCAGCCAGGCCGGGCTCAGGGACAAGGATGGGTTGCCCCTCCCCCAGGCCATTGATCGAGGCTACGCCTACAAACGACCTGAGCAGAACGCCAACCGCAGCGTGCTCTGGAATTACGATCACTGTAGCGGCATCCTGCGGCAGCATGGTCTGAACTCCGTTGAGGAGCAACAGCTGGTGGAGCAATGGGCCGATCTCCTGGAGGCCCTGCATGTGGGATCGCCAGCCATTCTTCTCACCCCCCAGGAAATGGCGGATTCGGATATGCCCCATCACATCCGCGATTGCGTGAACCAGTGCCTTACCGCACGGGGCAGCCAACTGCGCATCAGCAAGAAGGAAGTCCAGGGCGGGCGGGCTTCTGGAGGCGAAGCTGCTGTGGATGATTCGGAAGCAACGAATCGCTTCCAGGAGAATCGTTTCCGGATGTACCCCTTGGCTGTGGCTTAGGCGGGCGTTATGGCTCGGGACGGCAGGATGCCTCACTCAATAGGCATCCTGCATTTCGTAGAAATCCGGCTGCACGTAGTCTTTGCGCAAGGGCCAGCCTTGCCAATCCTCCGGCATCAGCAGCCGCTTGGGATGGGGATGGCCTTCGTAGCGGATCCCGAACATGTCGAAGGATTCCCGCTCCTGCCAGTCCGCACCGCGGTACAGGCCGTAAAGGGATGGGGCAACGGGGGCTGATCGGTCGTGGAACACCTTGAGGCGAACCTCCTCCACGGAGCCTCCCCCGGTGAAACCACCCATCTTCACCAGGTGGTAGAAGCTCACCAGGTAGCGCCCCACCCCTTCGTCGTAGGCGCCCTGGCACTGTAGATAGTCAAAGCCCAACGCTTGCAGGGCTGCGGCCACGGGCTCGAGCAGCCTTGGCTCCACGGCGATGGTCTCCACCCCCAGGTGATCCGGTTCCAACACCCGATGGTCCAGGCCCTGACCCCGGATCCGCCGGCTGACCGGTCCCGGCTCAGGCCCTGGGGGTGCCTCCTTGGGAGTACCTGGAGAGGAGGAGGTGTTTTCACTCATGGGCTGGGTTGTCCTGGGGACGTGGAAGCACCAGGGCGGGCGGGCAGGGATTCGGACCGGGACCGGAACGGCTCCACCTCCGCCAGGGAAGGCGCCTGAGAGGCGGCCAGGGCAGCCTGCTGGCTCTCCGCCTGAAGATAGCGTCCCGATACTGCCGGAGCCACAATTTTCATGGCATGGGGCACGGTGCAGTAGCGATGGGTGGGCAGCGTGTTGCCCCGTTCCACCA
This sequence comes from Cyanobacteria bacterium MAG CAR3_bin_5, assembly GCA_026709085.1. Lineage (GTDB taxonomy): Bacteria > Cyanobacteriota > Cyanobacteriia > PCC-6307 > Cyanobiaceae > Synechococcus_B. The sequence goes on from JAPOTR010000027.1 coordinate 38,250, forward strand.
CGGATTCGTTGGCCACTTTCTTGCGCAGCTTGACGACGGCGTCAAAAATGGCCTCCGGTCGAGGCGGGCAGCCGGGGATATAGAGATCCACAGGAATGAGCTTGTCCACCCCCCGCACCGCCGTGGTGCTGTCTGCGCTGAACATGCCCCCGGTGATGGTGCAGGCCCCCATGGCGATCACGTATTTGGGCTCGGGCATCTGTTCGTAGAGGCGCACCAGGGCCGGAGCCATTTTCATGGTGATGGTGCCGGCAGTGATGATCAGATCCGCCTGCCGTGGTGAACTGCGGGGCACCAGGCCAAAGCGGTCAAAATCGAAACGGCTGCCAATCAGAGCGGCAAACTCGATAAAGCAGCAGGCGGTGCCGTACAGCAAAGGCCAGAGGGAGGAAAGGCGGGCCCAGTTGTGCAGGTCGTCCAGGGTGGTGAGGATGACGTTCTCGGAGAGGTCACGGGTCACCTGGGGCTTGCCCACGGGATTGCAGGCACCCTCCCGCAAGCTGCGCACCTGGGCGAGTTGCCCTGACGGCACCATGGGCTGAACAGTGGACGGTGAAACTGATGCGGGCATCACAGGGCTGGATCAGGGAAACGGTGAGTTGGATGGAGAACCGCCTGGAATCATGACCACTCCAGGGCCCCCTTGCGCCAGGCATAGGCCAGGGCCACCACCAGGATGGAAATGAAAATCAGGGCCTCCACAAAGGCCAGTAACCCCAAGCGATGGAAGGCCACGGCCCAAGGGTAGAGAAACACCGTCTCCACGTCAAAGACCACAAACACCAGCGCAAACATGTAATAACGGATATTGAATTGGATCCAGGCGCCCCCCTGGGGCTCCATCCCCGACTCGTAGGTGGTGGTCCGCTCCCCCTGGCGACGGCGGGGGCCAATCACCTGGTTGGTGACCAGCGCCAGCACCGGCACCGCTGCCGCGATCAGGAGAAAACCCAGAAAGGCGTCATACCCGTCGAGAACAAACATCGGCAGTCCTGCGGTGCTTCTGGCCTCCAGTCTGACACCGCAGCGGACGGAATTGTGGGGCGCCAACCCCACCTGCTGCCTGATTCCGGCAATACAGTCACCTGAGCCCCGTCCGGAGAACAGGCGCCATGTCAGCCAACCCCAACTCTGCCTCGCCAACGCCACCATCCCCGGGGGAGCCCAACGCCGTCGCCGGGGATGCCCCGACCACCGGTGTCCGATGGCCACGCATCACCCGGGCAGCAGAAGCCGAGGCCATGGCCCGGCAACTGGAGAGTGATCCCGGAACCCACAGCTATGAATGCCGCAGTTGTGGCTATCGTTACGATCCTGCCGAGGGTGTGGCCAAGCTGGGCATTGTCCGAGGCACCCCGTTCACCGCGTTGCCGGATGACTTTCTCTGTCCTGTCTGCCGCAGTCCCCAAGCTGCCTTTGTGGATGTGGGTCCCCGGAGCCGACCCAGCGGCTTTACCCAGAACCTGGACTACGGCCTGGGGGTCAATCGCCTGACCCCAGGGCAGAAAACCATTCTGATCTTTGGCGGTCTGGTGCTCGCCGCCGCATTCCTCTTGTCGTTCTACTCCCTCCACTGACCTGGCGGCATCTCCCCGCTGAACCCGCCCCACCCTTGCTGCTGCTCCATCCCATGTCCCGTCTGCTTCGCTCTCTGCTCAGCCTGTTGCTGGTCTGTGGTCTCCTCGGTGGCTGCGTCAGCACCAGGTTGGCCACCGCCGCCGAGAGTCCCTGGCAAGCCGTCCCCCTGAACACCCGCTCCAGTGGCCTGGACCTGGCGTTCAGCGACGCGAACCATGGCATGCTTGTGGGCAGCAACCGCCTGATCCTGGAGACCAACGACGGCGGTAGATCCTGGCAGGAGCGCAATCTGGATCTGCCCGCCGAGGAGAATTTTCGTCTGATCAGCATCGACTTCGCCGGGGATGAAGGCTGGATCGCGGGTCAGCCGGGGCTGGTGCTCCACAGCACCGACACCGGCCGGACCTGGAACCGTCTGCTGTTGACCAGCAAGCTGCCGGGTGATCCTTATCTGGTGACCGCCCTGGGCCCGGACCAAGCGGAGTTGGCCACCACTGTGGGGGCCATTTACCGCACCGATGACGGGGGCGGACATTGGACGGCCCTGGTGGAGGACGCCACCGGGGCAGTGCGGGATCTGCGGCGGGACAGGACGGGGGGCTATGTGAGCGTCAGCAGCCTGGGGAACTTCTACGCGGACTGGAAGCCTGGCGAGACGGTCTGGACCCCCCATCAGCGACCCAGCAGCCAGCGGGTTCAAGCCATGGGCTTTACCCCCACCGGCTACCTCTGGATGGTCAACCGGGGCGCCCGGCTCCGCCTCCCCGACCCGGAATCCACCCCCACGGAAACGGGCGACCCCGCCTTCGGCGATGCCGTGATTCCCATCACCAACGGCTACGGCTACCTGGATCTGGCCTGGGCGCCGGACGGCAGCATCTGGCTGGGGGGGGGTAACGGCACCCTCCTGTCCAGCCGTGACGACGGGGCAACCTGGATGAGGGATCCTGTGGGTCAGCAGCAGCCCAGCACCTTCACCCGCATTCTTTTTGTCGGCGACGGCAAGGGCTTTGTGCTGGGGGAGCGGGGCAACCTGCTGCGCTGGATCGGCTGACCGGGTTGACTGAGAGGTGTTACAAACCGGCCGGCAATGATGGCATTGATACCCCTGGATGGAACCTTTTTGCGTACACTCTGACGGCGAGTCGTAAAGGCCATGGCTGCCGGTTCCACCGGGGAACGTCCTTTTTTTGAGATCGTCACCAGTGTGCGCTACTGGGTGATCCATGCTGTAACCCTGCCCTCCATCTTCCTGGCCGGGTTCCTCTTTGTTAGCACTGGTCTTGCGTATGACGCCTTTGGGACCCCCCGTCCCAATGAGTACTACCTCAGTTCCGAGGTGCGGCCTCCAGTGGTGAGCGACCGCTATGACAGCAAACTGCAAATCGACGAGCGCCTGAGCACCCCCACCCCATGACTTCCAGCCTGAACAACCCGGGCCAAGCGCCCCGCGTCTATCCGATCTTCACGGTCCGTTGGTTGGCGGTCCATGCTTTGGCAGTGCCTACGGTGTTTTTTCTGGGCGCCATTGCCGCCATGCAATTCGTTCGTCGCTGAGACCCCATACACATGGAACGCAATCCCAATCCCAACACGCTTCCGGTAGAGCTCAACCGCACCAGCCTGTTTCTGGGCCTGCTGTTTGTCTTCACCTGTGGAATCCTCTTCTCCAGCTACTTCTTCAACTGATCCGGAGCCCTTCTTCCCATGAGCAAGCCTCTGCAAGGCCCTGACGGTCGCATTCCTGATCGGCTTCCCGATGGCCGACCGGCCATCCCCTGGCGCTCCCGCTGGACAGAGGGTGCGCTGCCTCTGTGGATTGTGGCCACCGCTGGGGGAATGGCGGTGATTTTCGTGGTGGGCCTGTTCTTCTACGGCGCCTACACGGGCGTTGGCTCCGCCTGAGATTGGACCCGAGGCTACCCGTTCAGCAACCGCCCCACAGTCCCGGCCACTTCCGTAACGGGCACGGTCCACTCTTCTCCCATGGCCAGGCCTGAGCCCTGTTGCTGTGGGGTTTGATGCAGCCATTTCAATTTCACGACGCCGGCCTGGGCCTCCTGCTCACCGATGATCACCGCCAGCCGTCCCCCCGTGCGGTCTGCCCGCTTGAATTGGCGAGCAAAGGCGGCGCCGGAGAGGTCCAGTTCCACATGGAGATTGGCCTGCCTCAGTTGTCGCGTCAAGACGATGGCGCCCACCTGGGCGGTGTCTCCCCGATTCAATACCACCACCTGGGGAGGGGAGGGATTGCCCTGCTGCCCAAGAAGCAACACCAGCCGCTCAACCCCCATGGCCCAACCCATCCCCGCTGTGGGAGGGCCGCCCAGCATGGCCGCCAGGCCGTCGTAGCGACCACCGCCACAGACTGTGGCTTGCGCGCCCAGTTGGTCACAGGTGATCTCGAAAGCCGTGTGGGTGTAGTAGTCCAGGCCGCGCACAAGCCGGGGCTGGAGAACAAAGGGAATGTCCAGGGCCCGAAGCAGTTGACAGACCCGGTCAAACCGCTCCCGGCTTCCCTTGCCCAGTGTCCCCAGCAACTGGGGCACCCCAAGGAGCAGTTGCTGCGTGGCTTTGCTCTTGCTGTCAAGAATGCGCAGCGGATTGGTGGTCAGGCGGTGACGGGAATCCGGGTCCAGTTCATGGGCCCGCTGCTCCAGCCAGCCCACCAACTGCTCCCGATAACAGCGGCGATCCTCGGGGGTTCCCAGGGTGTTGATCTGCAACTGCAGCCCCCGAACCCCTAGATCCGCCAGCAGATCCCAGGCCATGGCAATGGCGTCCACGTCGCTGCGTTCATCGGCAACCCCCAGCAGCTCCAGGCCGATTTGATGGAATTGCCGCTGCCGCCCCGCCTGGGGCCGCTCATACCGGAACATGGGTCCCATGTACCACAGGCGCTGGGGACCCTGGCTGAGAAGACCGTGCTGAATGGCGGCCCGCACCACGCTGGCGGTGCCCTCGGGTCGCATGGTGCAGGAGCGCAGGCCGCGATCCTGGAAGGAGTACATCTCCTTGCCCACCACGTCCGTGGCTTCGCCGATGCCCCGGGCAAACAGCGCCGTGGCCTCCAGCAACGGCGTGCGGATTTCCCCCACCCCGGCCCGCTGGAAGTGTTGCCGGGCCCGGGCCTCCACCTGTTGCCAGACCATGGTTTGTGGGGGCAACAGATCCGCCATCCCCCGTAACGCCTGCAGCCGTTCCAACGCCGTGCCCAAGACTGACCCCATGTTCTACGACGGCCCCGGCCCTGGGGTGGGTCCGGTTACCTGACAGCCAGTTACCTGGCAGCCATGGCGGCGCTGATGCCAGACCCAGGCATGGCGCACCATGGTGGCGAGTTGGGAGAACCGGGGCGACCAGCCCAACTCCCGCCTGGCCTTATCTGCGGCTGCCACCAACACCGGCGGATCGCCAGCGCGCCGCGGCGCCACGGATACCGGCAGGGGACATCCCGTCACTGCCGCCGCCGCCGCAATCACCTCCCGCACGGAATGGCCCCGACCTGTGCCCAGGTTGTAGATGCGCACCGCTTGCCGGTGATCGGACGCTTGCCGGCGAATGGCTTCCAGGCCCAGCACGTGGGCATGGGCCAGATCTGTCACATGGATGTAGTCCCGCAGGCAGGTTCCATCCGGCGTGGGGTAATCATCTCCGTAGATGGTCAAGGGGCCGGGGCGCTTGCCGCCGATGGTGTGCAGCACCCGGGGAATCAGGTGGCTCTCCGGCGTGTGGTCTTCGCCAAGGTCACCGTCGGGATCGGCTCCAGCCGCATTGAAGTAGCGAAGAATCACCGCGGGCAGTCCATAGGCAGCGGCAAAATCCCGGATCAACATCTCCACCATCCACTTGCTGCGCCCGTAGGGACTGATGGGCTGCTGGGGGCAATCCTCGGTGATGGGCATGCGCTCCGGGTGACCATAGGTGGCGCAGGTGGAGGAAAACACCAGGGGCATCGGTGGCGTGTGGCGGCGCCGGGCTTCCTGAATCACGGCCTCCAGCAGCACCATGGTGTCCCCCAGGTTGTTGCGGTAATAGGAGGCCGGATCCACAACGGACTCCCCCACAGTGGTGTAGGCGGCAAAGTGGAGCACCGCTTCAACGTGCTGCTGGTCCAGGATGGTCTGCAACCGTTGGCGGTCTCCCAGTTGGGCCACCATTAGCGGCGCCTGCAGCACCTGTTCCACCAGATCACGATGACCATGAACCAGGTTGTCCAGCACGATGGGGTCATGGCCGGCAACCTGAAGCGCTCGAACCGTGTGGGAGCCGATGTAACCGCCGCCACCGGTCACCAAAACGCGCATTTGTGCTGGCACAACAGGATCCACCCCCACAGTAGGGCAGCGGGGGGGAGGCCTCCGACATGACCGCTGCCCATTCCGGCGGGCAGCCTGGCGGCCAGCAGGTGGTGCTGGCGGGCGGTGGTCACAGCCATGCCCTGGCGCTGCGCTACTGGGCCATGGGTCACTGGCCCCTGCCGCCCGCCACAGCCGTCACCCTGGTGAGCCGCAGCGGCGCCAGTCTCTACAGCGGTCTGATCCCCGCAGTCCTGGCGGGCCAAGTCCACCCCGGCGCTTGTGTGATTGATCTTCGTCGCCTCTGTGCCGCCGCCGGGGCAAGCTTTGTGCAGGGGGAAATCACCGGTCTGGATCTTGAGCGACGCCAGCTTCATCTGCGCAGCCCCCTGGAGCCCCCATCGACGCCGCTCCGTTCTCTCCGTTGGGATTGGCTGAGCCTGGACGTGGGCAGCGTCACCGCAGTGCCGGCCGGAGTGACCGGCCTGCCCGTTCGCCCCCTGGAATCCTTCCTGGACTGGTGTAACCACCTGCCGGCAGCGGTGGAGGTGATGGGCAGCGGCGCCGCTGCGGTGGAAGTGGTTCTGGCGTTGGCGGCCCGCTGTCGGCGGCGCCGGCAGTCGTGCCGTCTCAGCCTGCGCACCGCGCCGGGTGGTCTACGGCTGGGCAGCGCCCCACTGGCGCGCCGCCTGGAGCGCATGGTGCAGGCCCAGGGCATCGCCGTTCGCTCCATGGCCCGCCATGATCCAGCCGCCCCCGACCGCGCCACGGTGCTCTGCACCGGCAGCCGCGCCCCGGCCTGGCTCCGGGACAGCGGCTTGCCCTGTGACGGGCAGGGCCGCGTCCTCACCCATCCCACCCTGGCGGTGCAGGCTCGGGGGCGGATCTTTGCGGCGGGGGATTGCGGAGTAATGGCCTGCGCTCCCCGGCCGGCCGGGGGTGTATGGGCCGTGCGGGCTGCCCCTGTGCTGGCCGGCAATCTGCAGGCTGCTCTGGGGAGCCGACCCTTGCGGTCCTGGCGGCCCCAGGCCCATGGTCTGATGCTGTTGGGAGACGGGCAGGGGGGAGCCGTTGCCCAGCGGGGACGGTTCTGGCTGGGTCCCCATCCATGGCTCTGGCGGTGGAAGCAGCACCTGGACCACCGCTTCATGGCCATGGTGAACGGGACCAATGGCGCCGCCGCCATGGCCGCCGCACCCGGTCCGCGGCAAGCCATGGCCGGGTCCATGGCTTGCCGCGGCTGCGCCGCCAAGCTCCCGGCCCAACCCCTGAACAATGCTCTGACACAACTCTACGGCGCCCTTCCCCAGCCCCGGGACGCCAGTGTCGCGGCCCGGATCGCCCCGGACCGGTTGCTCCTGACCAGTGTGGACGGGTTCCCGGCCCTGGTGAGCGATCCCTGGCTCAACGGACGACTCACCACCCTGCACGGAGCCAGTGATCTCTGGGCCAGCGGCGCCTGTCTGGAGGGGCTCCAGGCGCTGGTGACTCTGCCCCGCTGCAGCGCCCCCCTGCAGCAGGACCTGCTGGCCCAGTGCCTGGCCGGGATGCAGGCCACTGCCCGGCAGTTGGGGGCTGAACTATTGGGGGGCCACAGCCTGCAAGCCCTGGCGGATCCCGATTCCCGCCAGCCCCTGGCCCTTCAACTCAGCCTTGGCGTCAGTGTCCATGGCCGGGTGCAACGCTGCCAGCGCTGGGGCAAGGGGCCCCTCCAGGCAGGAGATGCGCTGGTGCTCAGCCGCCCACTGGGCAGCGGGGTGATCATGGCTGCCACCCAGGCCGGCGGCGCCGTTCCCGCCTGGGTGGATCAAGCCCTTGCGACGATGGCCACCCCCCAGCAATGGCTGGTGCCGCTGCTGCAGCGCCATGGCTGCCACGCTTGCACGGACGTGACGGGTTTCGGGCTGTTGGGGCATTTGGGGGAAATGATCCAGGCGTCTCCGTCCGGCATTCGGATTCAACTGGATCCCCGGAGAGTTCCCGCCTATGACGGCGCCCTGGAGTTGTTGAGGGCTGGCCATGCCAGCACCCTGGCGCCCCACAATGCCGCCGCCCTGGAGTTGTTGGCGCCGCAAGGGGTGATCCAACTGCGATCAGATCCTGACGCCGCCCGGCAGGCATTGTTGATTGATCCCCAAACCTGTGGCCCCCTGCTGGCGGCTGTGCCGGCCCCTCAGGCCCCGGCCCTGTTGCAGGCCATGGCGGCCGGCCATCCTGGCGGCGCCGTCATCGGCATGGTGCGGGGTTAGGCTCAGGCCTCATAGCCAGAAGGTGATCGTTGCAGCGGGGTGGGACACGACAAGATGAAATGCTTTTCTCCCAGGGCTTGGCGGATGACGTTGCCCCGGTGGCGCTCCCCCTTCGCCTTGGAACAGCAGGGAGAAGGTGAGCTTGAGGGAATGCTCCGCCGGGGAAGCAGAGGAGACAGATTCCTGCCGCTCCCCTCCAGGGCGATTTCCCAAGGTTCGGTCTGACCCTGCCGGGCGTAGGGGGCGAGTGACCAGAGGAGGCCGTAGGTTCTGCTGTCCAGGGCAAAGGCCAGTGCCAGGGCTGGGCTGAGGGTGAGGCGGTCGTTGCCAGCGGGGAAGCCATAGGCCAGTTCTGCTTCAAAGCGGTGTCCGTTGCTGCTGGAGCCATCCAACCCCTGGATGGTGGTGGGTCGGAGCAGGGCGTCCACGCCTCCTTCCGCACTGGCGCCTATGGTGTGATTGAGGGAGAGGGAAGGGTCCCCGCTTGGTTGGGTCGGGGTCCCAGGCGGAGGAGAGGGCAAGGCTCTGCTCCCGAAACTCCTCCTCCACGTAGGTGAGGAGGGTGTAGCCCTGCACCTCACCCCTGATGCCCCGTTGTGGGTCATGCCAGAGGATGCCGGCGCCGATGTCCAGGCCGAAGCCGGCTTCTGCATCGCCATCATCTGTCTCATGCCCACCACCACCCAGGAGGGAACGGGCTGTCCACCTCCTCGGTGGTGGTGCTCATTGCCAATAGATCGGTGGTGGTGGAGAGGCTCAACCCGGCAGCGCCCCTGTCAACGAGGAGGCCGTCGATGCCCACTGCCCCATCACCAGGTTGGCGGCGGACTCGTGCTCCCTCCGGATATCCGGCTTGGGGGAGAGGGAACCCCAGCCGAACCGGCCATGGCCCACACACCCAGCCGGGGGGTGAGGCCGTAGCGTCCATAGGGGAAGATGCAGGTCATGGTGCTACTGATCTCCCCGTCACCACTGTTCTCCCCCGCTCCTGCATAGGAGCCGTTGCCCCAGGAGTGGAGAGGGCGGCGCCGGCTTGCCAGTGCTCCGTGCGCCAGTCCGCCCCCACCAGGGCGGTGGTCACACTGCCGTCAACCGAGGAGAGCCCGTCTTCTTGTCCACGAAAGGAGGAGATGGCGCCGCTGCCCCAGATGCCCAGCCGGGGCGCTTCTCCTTACTGCCCTTGCTCCGTTCCTTGTTCTTCTGCCTGGGGGAGAAGGGGAAGGCGGAATCCTCCACCAGTTGGGGGGTGGTGACAGGCTCGAAGCCCAACACCTTGGCCAGTACCCCTTCGTTCTCCACCAACGCTGTGGCGCTGGTGAGTTCTTCCCCCGCCACCGTGACCGCCAAGCCAGACAGGGGTGGTGGTGTGCTGAAACGCTCCCGCACCAGCCAGGCACGCTGTTGCCTGTGGCTTCCCCCTTCCTGATTGGCCATCACCGTCACCTCGATCTCCACCGGCGTCGCCGTCTCGTAGCCGGGACCGCTGACGATATGGCGCAGCCGCAGAGGAGCGGCGGCTCCCGCCGGCGCCGTGATGGTCACCTCCTGGGGAACGTTCCAGTTGTCCTCGGTGAAGACCAGTTCCGTGGGCGTCACCGTGAAGCTGCTGCCCTCATGGCCGCTGATGCTCACCCTCCACACGTCACCCACCGCCAATATGTCGGTCAGGGGTATAGCCATGCTGGCGGCCAGTAACACCCCGCCCCTGCTCAGCAATGCCCCACCCGGTGGGGTGGACAAGACCACGGCGTAGACCGTATGCCCCTTCCGGGCCAGGAGGAGGGCGGACTCCCGACCCATGCCGGAGGATGCTCCTCAAGGCCCTGCCGGCAGGCCGTTGGCTCTGGATTGGCGGCGGCCATGACGGGCTCGGCGCCGGGCCCGTCATCGAACCCCGTCATGCTCGGCAACTCCCTCCCGTTCTGAACCGCCTCCAGATGATCCGGGACTGTCTGCCATGGCGCTGGCCACAAGGCCAAGCTGGAGGCCTGGAGGATAGCCGCCAAGGCGTTGAATCTGGCCGAGGAACGTTTCGGGGAGGCGAATGCCCAACCCCCTGCAGACCGCCTTCACCAGATCCACCCGATCAATGGTGCCACTGGGCAGACCCGCCCCGTTGAGCACCAGCAACCGGGATTCGGGAGCGTGTTCCAGGGCCAGGGCGGCCTGCCAGAGGGGGGCGTTGTCCCTGATGCTGGGGATCTCCTCCCTGGGCTGGACCCGTTGGCTCACGCTCTCTCGCGGCCAACACTGCACCGGCAACGTCTTGAGCGCCTCCGGCTGAAACCGACCCAGCCAACGGTGGCCCTCGTACACCAGAAGCCAGTCCTGGGGACCCATCTCCGTAGTCTCCCGGGCCACTTGGCGGCTGACGGTCCGAAGATCAAGCTGGGCGTTCAGGATCCGGTAGCGGCGCCCCTGCACCTGCTGAACACGGAGTTGCAGCAGTTGGTCTTGCAGGCGCAACACCTGCAACTGGGTGCTGGTGGCTTCCAGACCAAACCATCCCAGCACCACCAGCCAGAGTCCGGAGGGAACCCTGGGAATCAGCACCAACAAGAGGCCCAGAGCCATGGCCGTGACGGCCAGAGCCAGCCCGGCCGCTGCCGCCACCTGAATGCCCCGACGACGGCTGCCGCTGAAATGCCACACCAGGGCCTTCACGATCAGGCCCCCGTCCAGGGGCAGTCCCGGCATCAGGTTGAAGATTCCCAGCACCAGGTTGAGGATCATCAACCGCTGGCACACCAGGGCGGCAACGGGCTGGGCCGTCTCGGCCAGACTGGCAAGAAGAAGGAACACCAGGGCCAGGGCAAAGCTGACGGCGGGTCCTGCTGCCGCCACCTGCAGGGCCGCAAGGGCTGAGCGGCACTCCTTTTCAATGGTGGCCACGCCACCGAAGAGAAAAAGAGTAATGCTGCGCACCTTCACCCCATGACGGATCGCCATCAGGGAATGGCCCAGTTCGTGGAGCAGAACGGAGCCGAACAGCAACAGAACCGTCACAAAACCCAGCAGCCAGAGGCCGGGTGGGGTAACCGCCAACTGACGGTCCTGCAGCAGTTGACCGTACTGCGCTTGAAACAGCACTGTGGCCAGCCCCACGATGACCAACCAACTGGGATGAACCCGCAGGGGAACACCGCAAATGGCGCCGATTGTCCAGGCTTTTCCCATGAGAGCCCTTGGCCTTCCATCATCTTAGGAAGGTGCAGCGCTTTCGGTAATGGGGGAGATCCCAACCATGGGCAGTATTCCGGTTCAGGTGAAGATTTGCGGGCTGACCACACCGCAGCAGGCCCGGGCCGTAGTGGCCTGTGGCGTGCAAGCTGTCGGAGTGGTTGCCGTGGCGGGATCCCCCCGTTGGGTGTCGCCGGTCGTCAGTCAGGCCATCTGGACCGCTGTTCAGGAGCAGGATGCTTCCGTGGAACGGGTGCTGGTGGTTGCCGACGGGGACGATGTCCACCTGGATGCCTATCTGGGTGTGCAGGACAGCCGTCAACGCCCCACGGTTCTCCAGCTTCATGGACAGGAACGACCTGAACGCTGCCGCCGGTTGAGCCGGCATTGGGGATTGCCCGTCTGGAAAGCCCACCGCATTCGCAGCCCCGAGGACCTGGAGACAGCCGGGCAGCGGCGTCAGGACGGCGCCGCTGCCCGGCTGTTTGACGCCTACGTTCCCCGACAATTCGGGGGAACAGGCCGCCAGCTTCCCGTGAACTGGTTTTGTGGCCAGCGGTTTTCCGGTCCCTGGTGGTTGGCCGGGGGCCTGGAGCCGGAAAACGTGGCCGCCACCCTCCGGCAACTGGCTGTCATGGGGGTGCGCCCCGACGGAGTGGATGCATCCAGTCGTCTGGAGCATGCCCCGGGGCGAAAGGATCTGCGCCGCTGCGCCGCCTTTGTGGCAGCGGTGAGGGGCGCGGCCTGTGAGCCTTAGAGCAGGCTCTCCTGCTGGCGAATGAGGTCGAAGAACTCCTTCTTCATGGAGGCGCTGGCGCGGAAGCTGCCCCGCACCACGCTGTTCACCATGGAGGCCTGGGGTTCCTTGACGCCGCGCCACTTCATGCAGTAGTGCTGCGCCTTCAGCACAATGCCCAACCCCAGGGGTTTGCAGAGGGTTTCAATTTCATCGGCCAGGATAATCACGGCTTCCTCCTGGATATGGGGCCTTGAAAACACCCAGTCGGCAACGCGGCTGAACTTGCTCAGACCGATCACCCGTTCTCCGGGCTGGATGCCGATCCAGCAGTGGCCCAGAATCGGGACCAAGTGATGGGAGCAGGCGGAACGCACCGTAATGGGGCCAACGGTGTAAATCTCGTCCAGTTCCTTCACGTTGGGGAAGGAAGCCACCTTGGGCTGGGGATGGTAGCGCCCTTTGAACACCTCGTGGAGGTACATCCTGGCCACCCGCTCGGCGGTTTCCGCGGTGTTGTGGTCGTTGTCCACGTCAATGACCAACGTCTTGAGCAGGCCCCGCACCTGTTGGGTCACCTCGTCTTCCAGGGCCTCAAGCTCCCCCTCGCCCAGATGGGCGGCGATATTGTCGTTGGCAAAGAACGAGACCCCCGCCGCCCGCAGGCGTTGACGAATGCGGCCGCTGGCGGTGGATGGGGGAGCGTCCTGGTTGGCTGCGCCGCCGATGGTGGGGGAGGCAGTCTGCTGAACGTGGGACGCCACATGAAAATCCGCCTCCAGGGACGGCATGGACTTCAGGTCGTCAAGAGTCATCATTCAAAAATGATCAAAGCGCTCCAGCAGCGGGAAGCAGGGTAAGGTTCTCGATGCGCTGCCTTGGGGGCTGCTCCGCCAACTGGAGAAGGGCATGAGCAACATCTGCTGGATCCAGCATGGCACGGCGATCCAGGTCGGCGTGGACGGTTGGGGTATCCCATAGGGGCGTATTAACCGCACCCAGGGTGACGGTCGTTACACGAATGCCCTGGGATGCCTCCTCCAGAGCCAGGGAGCGACCGAACGCCGCCAGGGCGGCCTTGGTCATACCGTACCCTCCCCACTCCGGGAAGGACTGGTGGGCAGCATGGCTGCTGATGTTGATGATCAAGCCGCCCCCCGCCCGGCGCATACCCGGCAGCACCGTCCGGGTCACTTGAAGCACGCTGGTGACGTTGAGTTGCACCAGCCACTGCCAGTCCTGCAGGGACATGGTGGCCAGGGAAGCCGTATAGCCGGCCCCGGCATTGTTGATCAGCACTCCGGGCGGCCCCCCTGCCGCCAGGAGCGTCTCAATGCCGGCGGGAACCCCGTCGGCTTCGCTCAAGTCCACCGCAGCCCAATGAACTACGGCCCCCTGGCTGCGTAGATTGCCGGCCATGGCAGCCAGGGCGACGCCGTCCCGGGCCAGAAGCTGCAAGGCCCAGCCCCGGGCTGCAAAGCAGCGGGCCGTGACAGCGCCAATGCCTCTGGAGGCGCCCGTGATCAGCACGGAGCGGCGCGAAGAGGGTGTGGTTGATGTCAGAGATGCACACGCAGGGGGAACGGTGATCCCGGCAAGGATCGTTAAGAGAGTTTAAGGGTCGATGTCGCTGCTTGTGTCCAGCAACCGGCCCATGCGGCGGAACTTCCCATAGCGCCGCTCCAGAAGTTCTTCCGTGCCGAGAGCCTGCAACGCTTCGAGACGGCCGAGAACAGCCTCTTTCAGGGCAGCCACCGCCTGCTTGGGGAAGGCATGGTTGCCCCCCGGAGGTTCAGGGATCACCTCATCGGCCAGTCCCAACGCCTGCAATTGCCGGGCAGTGATCTGCAACGCTTGGGCAGCTTCGGCAGCCTGTTTTGCATCCCGCCAGAGGATGGCGGCGCAGGCTTCGGGGCTGGCCACGGTGTAGATGCTGTGCTCGAACATCATCAAGTGATCCACAACCCCGATTCCCAGGGCGCCCCCTGAACCACCCTCACCGATGACACAACCGATGATGGGTACCCGCAAGGCAAACATTTCCCGCAGGTTGGCCGCAATGGCCTCCCCTTGCCCCTGCTCTTCCGCCTTGAGGCCCGCATAGGCCCCGGAGGTGTCGATGAACATGAGCAGGGGCAGGTGAAAACGGTCCCCATGGCGCATGAGTCGCAGGGCCTTGCGGTATCCCCCCGGGGAGGCCATACCGAAGTTGCGGGCCATTCTTTCCTTGGTATCCCGCCCCTTCTGATGGCCCATCAGCAGCAGAGGGACGCCATCCATGACGCCAACGCCCCCCACCAGGGCGGCATCATCGCTGCCACAGCGATCCCCATGGAGCTCATACCAGGTGTCGCAAAGGTTTTCGATGTAGTTGAGGGTGTTGGGCCGCTGGGGATGGCGGGCCACCTGGATTACCTGGGAGGGGGTGAGGTTGGCGTAGATCTCCTGTCGCCGCTTGGCCACCAGGTGTTGCAGTTCCTCTACCTGCTGACTCACGTCCAGATCAAGATCACTGTTTTCCGAATCGAGGCGAATCTGCTGGATCTGGGCCTCTATATCCGCCAGAGGCCGCTCGAAATCCAGCACGTGTTGACTTGCTTTGGCCATGGCGGCACTCAAGGGGTGGACGGCACAGGGGCCGTCACCAGATCGCCGAGGCCCAGGGCCCGGAAGCCATGGCGCACGGACGCCTGCCCGATTTTCTCCATGGCCGCCAGGCTGATGTTGTTGCGGCCCCAACTGAAGTTGGTGTGCCAGCCTTCGAATTCCAGCAGCATGGCCTCGGCAAAACAGGCAAACATCTGACGGCTGGGGCGCTCCATCTCGGCAATCTGCATCATGTGCCAGCCAATATCGCGCCAGAACTCCACAATGCCTCCTTTCAGCACGTGAAGGTGGGGGCGCCGAAGCCGGGCGTCCAGATTTTTGGGGTAGCCCCCATCCACCATCAGACAGGGCCACCGCAGGGTGTTGGTGTCGATCTCCATGTTTTTGGGTAGGCTGGCCACCCACACCACCACGTCCGCTGCGGGCAGGGCGTCTTCCAAAGACAGAATGTTGCCGCCCCCCAACTCCTGCCGGAGCGTCTCCAGCCGTCCCTGGTGACGGGCTACCAGCGCCAGTTCCTTGACACCGGTGCGCTGCTTGAGCCACCGGCAGACGGCGCTGCCGATGTCTCCGGTGGCCCCCACCACGGCCACCACGGCTTTCTTCAGGTCAATGCCCAGGTGGGGTGCGTTTTCTTCCACCTGTCGGCAAATGATCCAGGCGGTGTGGGTGTTGCCGGTGGTAAAGCGTTCCCACTCCAACATGATGGAGCGCACCTTCTGAAACCGAGCCAGGTCGAAATTCTCGAAGATAATGGAGGTGAACCCCCCCAGGGCCGTGACGCTGAACCCGTTTTTCTGGGCATAGGCCATGGCGTTCTGCACCTTGCGGGCTGCGGTCTTGAAGCGGGCCGGCAACATCTCCGGCAGGAAGCAGGAGTCGATGTAGCCACCCGTGATTTCCTTGCCCGTCCGGCTGGTGACGGTGAAGGTCTCCAGCAACTGGGGGGGCGTGCTGCACCAGGTGTCCAGATCCCCTTTGGCGTGCTCCATATAGCCCAACTCTTCCGCCCGTTGCCTGGCCACCGCGAAGCTGGTGGAGTGACCGATCAATCCAAACATGTACGGTTTTCATCCATGGGCAACCTAAAGCAAAGCCTCAAGCGAGGGCCTGGGCGCTCATCCTGATGATCTCCCGGGTGGTGAACCCCACGTCGCTGAGGGCCTCCTGGTAGCCGATCAGGAAGTCCTCGATCAGGTTTTCCTTCGCCATCCGGAGTTGGGCGGCATCCGTCTCCACCGCGTCAAGCATGGTTTTGATGAGGGGGAGGTTGGCCTTGTTGGCGGCCATGAGTTCATCCTTCACCTGGTTGAAATGGGCCTTGAGCCACTCCTGGCCGTAGTTGAGGTGGAGGTATTCATCCTTCACCACCCCTTCGGTCACCCGCCGGGCAAAGGGATCGGCCACTGGAATGTAGATGTGATAGGCGGAAATGGAGAAGGCCTCAATCAGGATGGCCTGGATCAACAGACAGGTGGCCACCCTGCCTTCCGCCAGGGCCGCCTGGAAGTTGTTCCGCAGGGGAGCGAAAAAGGCCTTGGCGAAGTCCATGTCGGGGGTCACCTTCAGGTTCCTGCCACAGGCCTGGAAGCCGCGCATGTGCTTCATCTCCATCCGGGCCAGCCGGTTCAACTCCTCGGCCTGCTCCGGCAGCAGGGTGGTGATGGACTTGTAATTGCCGTAGGCCTCGTGCTCCCCCTCGATCACGATGGCATTGATGCGGCTGTAGGCGTCCTTGTAGGCGGCTGAAGTGAAGTCGGGCAAGGAAGCAACCAGGTCAGCCGCTGGGATTGTGGGGCCAGGCGCAGTGGCGGAAATTGACATGAATTGCGATGAGCCGGGATGGCTCATACTCTATCGGAAAATTTCAAGATCTCCGGGGAGGCCATGAACTGTGCAGCAGTGCGGTGAACGTGGCCGTCCACCCCTGCACCAGCTTTTGATGAAGGGCGGCCCCCAGCGATGCAGTGGCTCCATGGGGGGTGCCTACAGTCCCTGAGCGGCTCAGCGCCCCTGTGGTCCAGGCGCTGGGGCAGCGCCCTTCCAGGGTGAGGCCGGCCGGCGGTGTGGGCGGTGGTTCGGCAACGGCGTGCCGAAGCTGCACCAGTTCCGGCGCCATGTGGAGCATCAGGCTGGTTTCCGCCAGGCCGGCATGGAGACCTTCGCCACGCTCAGGGTCCGGGATAAGGTCCATCACCCCTTCCACGTCCCAGAGAAACCAGGCATGGAGTCCAAGCCGGGGGTGGCGGCCGTGGACCTGCCGCGCCGCTACGTCCAGGAGGCTGATCTGCCCCCCATGGCCGTTGAAGAGCACCAGCCGCCGGAAGCCCGCCTGGGCCAACGGTTCGGCAATGGCCTCCACCTGGGCCAGCAGGGCCTCTGCCGGCTGGGTGAAGCTGATCCCGAAGCCCTTGTGCTCCGGCGCAAAGCCCAGACTTTGCAGGGGCAGGGACCAGATGGGAAGCCGGGAAGGCAAGGCCTGCAGCACCTGGCGGAGCACTTGCTCCGCAAACAGGCCGTCGGTCCCCAACGGCAGGTGGGGACCATGCTGCTCCAGACTGCCCCAGGGCACCACGACGGTGCTGCTGTCCCGGGCAGCGGCCCGCTTCGCCTCCGGCCAACTGAGATGGTGCAGACTACGATGCTGCTCAGGTGTCATGGGAGGGGGAACGATCCGGGGCAATCGGTCCATAATGCCCACAGCCCACCCAGCTTCGATGAAAGCCAAAGACGTCAAACCCCCCATGGGCAACGACGTCCGTCTCTCCATCCTCAGGATCAACAAACCCGAGGATCGGCAGCGGGTCACGGACGACGCACCCTTAACGGAAAGCTCACCCCCCCCTGCCGATCCTGCCCCGCCCCCGGAACCGGCGGCGCCGGAGTCCCTGCCTTCCTTCACCCCCCGCAGCGTGGATGACGTTGACTTTGATGAAGCGGCCTTCCAGTCGGCTCTGGAGGGCAGCGCCGGCATTGGCGCCAAAGGAGAGGAGGTCCATGGAACCGTGATCGGCCTCGAAAGTGACGGCGTCTATGTGGACATCGGCGGCAAGGCCCCCGGCTGGCTGCCCCGGCAGGAGTGCGGCTTGGGGGCCGTCACCGACCTGGCGGAGCGGTTCCCCCCAGGGAAACAACTGAAGGTGCTGGTGACGGGTGAGCAGAATGCCGAAGGCATGGTCACCGTCAGTTGTCGGGCCGTCATGGTGCGGGAAAGCTGGGCGACCGTGACGCGCCTTGCCCAGGAGGCCGCCGTGGTGCAAACCCTGATCACCGGGTTTAATCGTGGCGGCTGCACCTGCCAGGTGGAGGGCCTGCGGGGCTTTATTCCCCGCTCCCAGCTTGTGGACGGGGACAACCACAGCGCCCTGGTGGGCAAAACCGTCGGGGTTACCGTTCTGGAGGTGAACCCCAGGGACGCCAAGCTGGTGCTCTCGGAGAAGCAGGCGTCCCGTGCCCGGCGCTTTGCCGAATTGAAAGTGGGGGACTTGGTGACGGGTCGGATCAGCGGCCTGCGGCGGTTCGGCTGTTTCGTGGACCTGGGGCCCATCAGCGGCCTGCTGCACCAGCGCTCCATCAGCGCCGGCCATGTGGGCGAGTTGCGGGAGGCGTTCACAGTGGGAGAGACCGTCTCCGCCCTGGTGACGGACGTTGACGCCGCCCGGGGCCGCATCGCCCTCAACACCGCCCTGCTGGAAAACCTTCCCGGTGAAATGCTGATGGCCAAAGCGGACGTCATGGGCCAAGCGGAGCAGCGGGCCGAGCGGGCCCGGGCCGTTCTGTTTCAGGAGCGGCAGCGGGACCGGGAGCCACCGGCCCTTGATCCGGTCTCCCCAACCTCTGCACCCGTTGCCAACTCCGGCCAGGACCCGGCGTTCTCCCCACCGGCCCCCAGCCCCCGACCGCCAGCCCCCACCGTACTGGTTCCCCCCACCCGCCCCGGCGCACCATTGCCTGGAGACGACAGCAGCGCATGAGCGACTGGGAGGTGGATTTCTATAGCCGTCCGCTACTGGACCCGGACGGCCGCAAACGCTGGGAACTGCTGGTGTGTGACACGCCAGCCGTGGCAATCCCACCGGACAAGGGCTTTCAATTCTCCAAGGACTGCCCGGCGGATCAGGTGAACTCCCTCTGGCTGAGGGAGGCGCTGGGGGAGGCGCTGGATGCGGCAGTGGCGGGCGGCCACGGTCGCCCCCAGCGGTTGCGGTGTTGGCGTCAGGCCATGGTTTCCATGGTGCGGCGGGCCTCCGAGCCCCTTGGCCTGGCGGTGGCGCCGAGCCGCCGTTGCTATGCCTTGATCGACTGGCTCCAGGAACGGCAGCGGACGGTCTATCCCCGGCAGGAGGGCTACCTGGCGGGACCACGGGCTGCTCCCATGCCAACGGCGCCCGCGCCGGCCAAGCCCCTGCCCGACGCCGCCAGGGGTGACGCCTGGGAATGGGCATCCCTGCCTTTGGCCAGCCTGAGGGAGGCCGGGGATTGGCCGGTGGACTTTTCGGGTCTCGTTCCTGTGTCTGCCGGGATTGCCTCTGATGCAACCATCCCCGGCGTGCGTCTCTTTGCCGGAGATCGGGCCCTGGCGGTGGCGGGATGGGTGGCCGGGCTGGAGCCCCTGAAATTCACCGTCAGCGACAACTGCCTGCTGCTGGAGGCGGGGCTGGATCAACGCTGGCTTCTGGGCCGCCTGGATTCCGGCGAGGCCCAGGCGGCTGCGGCCACGTTTGCGGAGTCCTGTCAATCCACGGCCGGTCTACAGTTTCTCTCTGTGCAAAACACCAGCCGAACCCGGCGCTTTGCCGGCTTCTGGCTGCTTCGTGATCAGATCCTGCCCTGATGGCCGATTCCCCCGCTGCTCCTTTTGCAGATTGGCCGGACTCCACCTTCAACAGCCTCGATGGCTGGACCTGGGTGGGCTGTTACGGGGGCTACATGCTGCAATGCGATGCCCTGCAAGACTTTGCCCATGGGTTCTTTACCCGCCATTGGGAGGGACGGGGGCCGGCGGAGTTGGCGGGCTACCTGAGCCCCGGCCTCACGGTTCATCGCCTGCGTCAGGTGCATGGCGGCGTGGTGGTGACGGCCCATGACGCGGTGGCGCCCCCCTGGCCGGAGGCGGACGGGCTCATCAGCACTGCAGGGGGGCAAAGCCTCTGGGTATGTGGAGCGGATTGCACGCCGGTGCTGATGGCGGATCCCGGCACAGGACATGTGGCGGCTTGTCATGGGGGCTGGCGCAGCCTGGCTGCCGGGGTGCTATCCGCTGCTGTGGAGCGGCTCGGGACCCAGGGGGTAGAGCCTGCCAGATTGCAGGTGGCCTTGGGTCCGGCCGTTTCCGGCCCCTGCTACCAAGTGGAGCGCTCCGTGGTGAGCAACAGGGTGGCTGCTTCGCTCCATGGGGACGGCCTGCAACGGCTCCTGGCCGCTGGCGACTTGAAACCGGATCCCCAGCCCGGCGGCCAGCCCTTGCGGGATCACCTGGATATTCGTGGCGCAGCCGCCTTGCAACTGCAGGATGCGGGCGTTCCCGCCACCGCCATTCACACCTGCCCCTATTGCACCTTCACTGAGGAAAGGCTGTTCCACAGTTGGCGACGGGACCAGCGCAAGGCGGTGCAATGGAGCGGCATTGCGGGTCAGGCCATGGCCGGAAGGGGGGACGGCTGAAGCCAACCGGAACCCGGGGCCGCCGTCAGGCGCACGGGAAAGGAATCGCATCGGTCCAGGGGTAGATCTCCACCTGGGTCCAGATGCCCTGTGCCCAGTAAATATCCCCCTTTACCAGCGCCTCCACCTCCTCTTGAGACGGGGCCTCGTAGACCCCGAAAACATGGATACTCCCCGCTGTGGGTCCAAGGGTCAGCAACAGGCCGCAGCGGTGCTGCTCCTTGAGGCCTGCCAGATGCTGCTCCCGATAGGGGAGCCGTTTGGTGAG
>JAPOTR010000046.1 GCA_026709085.1 Cyanobacteria bacterium MAG CAR3_bin_5
TCAGGCACTAGGCTCTTCTACGGCCTGCAACAGTCCCTATTTCACAGGTTCCTTAGGATTTTATGCGAAGAGTCATAGAAGTAACATTCTTGAGCTTGCTCATAACTATAGCCCCACTGTCCTGTTATAGGACTTAACACATTTGAGGCCACGCCTAGCCCCTGGCTCCTCTCACCATCAATTCATCGTCTCACCCCCTACCCCACCACCCATGCCCCCCATCCCTCTGGCCGCCGCCCTGAACTTCGCAGATAGCGCCCCAGACTTGGCCCTGGCCTGCTGGCGCGCCCTGGTGCTGGGCATTGTCCAGGGTCTCACCGAGTTTCTCCCCATCAGCAGCACGGCCCACCTCAAGGCGGTACCCGTCCTGCTGGGCTGGGGTGATCCTGGCGTAGCGGTCACCGCGGTGTTGCAATTGGGCAGCATCGCTGCCGTGATTGCCTATTTCCAGAAGGAGTTACGCCAACTGAGCCTGGGGCTACTGCGGGGCCTGCGGCAGGGGCGTCTGGATGCCCCGGAGGCGCGGTTGGGGTTGGCTGTGGTGGTGGGCACTGTTCCCATTCTTGTGGCTGGGCTCACCATTCGGCTGTTCTTCTATGACGCCTACGGGGCATCGGTGCTGCGCAGCTTGGCGGGGATCGGGGTGGTGTCCATGGCGATGGCGGCGCTGCTGGCCCTGGCGGAGCGGACGGGGCACCGCCGCCATGGTCTTGGCCAGGTGAGCGTCAGGGCGGGGTGGCTCCTGGGATTGGCGCAGATGTTGGCCTTGGTGCCGGGAGTGTCCCGCTCGGGCAGCACCCTCACAGCGGCCCTGCTCATGGGCTGGAAGCGGGTGGCGGCTGCACGCTTCTCCTTCCTGCTGGGGATTCCAGCCATCACCATGGCGGGCTTGGCGGAAGTGAAGGAGGCCCTCACCAGCCCCAGCCTGGGGGGTGGGCTGCCCCTGGCGGTGGGGGTGCTGAGTGCTGCCCTCTCCTCCTGGCTGGCCATTGCCTGGCTGCTGCGATTTTTGCAGCAGCACAGCACCTGGGTGTTTGTTGTGTATCGCCTGGGCTTTGGTGTGATGTTGCTGGTGGTCAGTGTTTGGGGAAATAGCGGATAATCGCTTCGGCAAACTCTGAGCACTTCAGGGGGGGATCCACAGGGGGCTCCATCATGCGGGCCAGGTCGTAGGTGACGCAGCGGTTGGCGATGGCCTGGCCAATGCCGTGGTTGATCAGGGCGGCGGCTTCATGCCAGCCGAGAAACTCCAACATCATCTGCCCACTGAGGATCAGGGAGCCGGGATTGATGCGATCCAGACCGGCGTGTTTGGGGGCGGTGCCGTGGGTGGCCTCGAAGATGGCGGCAGCATCTCCGATGTTGGCGCCGGGGGCCATGCCCAGACCCCCCACAATGGCCGCTGCCGCATCGGAGATGTAGTCCCCGTTCAAGTTGAGGGTGGCCAGCACCGAATACTCCCCCGGTCGGGTTTGTAACTGCTGGAACACGCTATCGGCAATGCGGTCGTCCACCATCACCATCCGGCGCCAGCGGTCGTGACCGTGGGATTCGCCAATGCTGTCCAGGATGGCCCGCACCTCTTCACAGACCGCCTGCTGTTTGACGGGGGTGAGGTTGTCGTAGCCGGGATCGATCTTGCGGGCGTTGTTTTCCACCGACAACCCGGGATCCCTGGCCAGATTGTCCAATACCCAGCTTTCCCGCTCCGTGACACACGCGGTGCGGAACTCCGTTGTGGCCAACTCGTAGCCCCAGTCCCGGAAGGCCCCCTCGGTGAACTTCATGATGTTCCCCTTATGGACCAGGGTCACATGGCGTTTGCGCCCTTCCAGCCCCAGGGCATGGTGGATGGCGCGGCGCACATGGCGCTGGGTGCCCACCTTGCTCACCGGTTTGATGCCCAGGCCGGAGCCGGGGCGCAGCCGGCGGTTCCCCAGCTTGCTACTGGCGGGGATCACCGTCTCGTTCAGGTGGCGCAGCAACTCCTGACCCACCGGGTCGTCAGCGGCCCACTCCACACCGATGTAGATATCTTCCGTATTCTCCCGATACACCACCACGTCCAACTCCTCCGGGCGTCGGTGGGGGCTGGGGACGCCTGGGTAATACCGGCAGGGTCGCACGCAGCAGTACAGGTCAAACAGTTGCCGCAGCGCCACGTTCAGGGAGCGAATCCCGCCCCCCACCGGCGTGGTGAGGGGGCCTTTGATGGCAATGCCGTACCGGCGGACGGCGTTCAGGGTGTCCTCCGGCAGATACTGCAGGTCCCCGTAGACCTGACAGGCCTCGTCACCGGCATAGACCTTGAACCACTGAATGCGACGCTTGGCGCCGTAGGCAGCTTGCACGGCAGCGTCCAGCACCCGCTGGGTGGCGGGCCAGATGTCCACGCCGGTGCCGTCCCCGCGAATGAAGGGAATAATGGGATCATCGGGGACAACGGGGCGCCCCGCCTCAAAACGGATGGCGCTCCCGGTCCGAGGCGGGGTGAGCTTGGTGAAGCCGGGCATGGTGGCGCTGGCAGACATGAAGACTGCAACAATCCTGCAACTCTATATTCCCCCGACCGCCGGGGGGTCAGCCCCCCATGGTTTTGGAGATGCACATCTCCCGACCAAGTTCGTAGATCCGGAAACGCTCCTTGCGGGTCATGCTCTGAAGGTTCAGTGAGGCGGCAAAGTCCGAGGCCATGGTCAGCGGGGCCTCTTGACCCAGTGCTTTCATCGCACCGAGAAGATCGTCATCGCTCATGCCCTTGTAAAGGTCAGGCTCATTGAGCCTGGCTTTACGGGCAACGGCGAGAAAGCAGGGGTCAATCACTTCCTCCATGACCTCCTCGTTAATGTCCATGACAGCGAAACCGGGAGCCGCCAGCGGCCCCAGCCACAGGAAAGCCGTCACCAACACTGGCGCAATCAGCCGCAGAAGCGCGAAGATGGCGCGGGAGTGCTGAAGCCTCATGGACACGTGTCTCACGGTTGGGTTGAAGGTACACCTGGAAAGCGGACCGGCTCTTGCCCGTGCCCATGGACCGTGACGTGATTGCCGTGGTGGGCGCCGGCAGTGTGGGCAGCGTCACAGCCTGGTGGCTGGCCCGCTGTGGCGCCCAGGTGGCGTGGATTGCCCCCCCTCGTCTCCATGGCCAGGGCGTTGGACCGGAGGCGCCCGGCAGTCTGGCGGCCCTGGGGGTGCTGATGGGCCATTGCAGCCGGCGCCGCCGTGGCCGAAGCTGGCGGCTGCGGCGCACCGCCGTTGACCTGTGGCGCCAGTGGCTGCCGTTGCTGGGTCCCGTCCCCCGGCAATGGGGGCTCACGGTGCTCTGCCACCAGGCCGACGAGGTGGAGTGGCTCCGGGCGCTGGTGCGCCACCGTCAAGGGGAGGGCTGCCCTCTGGCCTGGCGCACCCGGGACGACCTGCTCAATTCCTGGCCCGCCCTGGCGGCCACCGATCTGCAGGGCGGCCTCTGGTCGCCCCAGGACGGACAGTTGGATCCCGCCCCGCTATTGGCGGCCCTGGCCGGGGCTGCCGAGGGTCTGGGGGTCCAGCGCTGGCCCGCCCAGGTGACAGGCCTCAAGCCTGACGGCGGGAACTGGCGCCTTCAACTCCAAGCCGCTGATCCCGCCGTTCCGGGAACCCTTCCGGCCTCGGCCGTGGCGCTTTGCACAGGGTTGGGCGCCGGCCCGTTGTTGGCGACCCTGGATCCGGTTGTCCGGTTGGCCTGGCCCATGGCGCCCGTGCTGGGCCAGGCGGCTGAACTCCACTGCCCCCTGCTGCCGTCCCAGGGCTTGCCGGGGCCGGTGGTATGGCGGGGGGTACACTTGATCCCCCGCCCGCAGCCCCGGCAGTTGTGGATAGGGGCAACCGTCGAGCCCGGTAACCGGAGCCAGGCCCATTGCTTTGATCGGATGCTGGAACTGGACGGGGCCGCCCCTCCGTGGCTACGGCAGGCTCGGGTGTTGCGCCGCTGGCAGGGGGTGCGGGCCCGGCCCGTGGGCCGCCCGGCGCCACTGTTGACAACCCTGGCGCCGGGGTTGCTGCTCACCAGTGGCCACTACCGCAACGGCATTCTCCTGGCGCCGGCCACAGCCGCCTGGACTGCCCGGCAACTGGGCTTCCCGTCGTCGGACGCCCGGCCCCAGCCGTCTGGGAACGGTTCGGCGCCATCGATTATCGACTGACGACACTACACGTAGTGTCGATATGTAGTGTCGATGGACCTGAATCGACGCCTTCCCTGCCCTTGCGCTCCTGTCTCCGGTTGTTAGCGTCAAGAGCGACATTGGTCTTCACAACTAGGGAGTGTCCCATGGCGCCAGGGCAGCTATCCTCTCGACTCCTCGCTTCACGGCGGCTAAGACGCGCCAGCCGGGGAGATAGCCTTGCCAACATCCCTTCGGCCGATCTAGCCAGGGCCTACGTGACGGGAGAAGACGTTTACCTGGGTCAGGGACGCTGGTGGCGGTGGAAACGGGATGGCATCCCCGGTTGGCTGGCGCCTTTTCTCCGGGAAACAGGGTTGCTGGAGGCATGAGCCTGTCCGGGCCTCGTCAATCCCCCACGCAGTGAACACTCACCACCCGTGTCTGGGGCTTGGCGCGGTGCTCCATGAGGTAGATGCCCTGCCATTGGCCGAGCAACAGGCACCCCTCGGTAAAGCTGAGGTTGAGGTGGGTGTTGGTGAGCAGGGTGCGAATGTGGGCAGGCATGTCGTCAGGCCCTTCGTTGCTGTGGCGGTAGGCGCGAACAGGGCCGCGCCCACTGAGAGAGCGGGCGCCTTCCGTGGGGGCGAGAGCGGCCAGATGGGCCAGCAGGTCCGCCAGCACGTGGGGATCGGCGTTCTCGTTGATGCAGAGGCTGGCGCTGGTGTGGAGGCAACTGAGGCAGACCAGACCTTGTTCAAGTCCACTGTCTGCAAGAACAGCGGCAACGTTGGGGGTGATGTGGATGAAGCCCTGGCCGGAGGTTGAGACCCTGAGCCGCTGCAGGTGTTGAGCCATGGGCCCTCAGGCGGACGGCGCGTCGGATATCACCACGGGCAGGCGCTCCGTCAGACCGGAATTCCGCTGCCGCCCCTCCTCCTGCTGATTCACCAGGCTCACCGCCTCCTGCAGCAAGGAATCGAACATCTCCCCCGGGAGCCGGTGCCGCGCCACTTCCATGAAGGTGCGGGAGATGGACTCACCGGCTGCTGCCATCAACTGGGGGTTGGTGCGCCGGCTGTTCTGCTCTTCTTCAATGGCCTTCATGAAGCGGGCGGTCACGTCCCGCTTGGTGCAGGCGCGGATCACCGCATCCCGCGGCGTGGTGTCCAGGTCCGCTTCCAACTGGGCAATGCGCTGCTCCAGACTGGTGAACACCTCCCTGGCTTCCCGGCTCAGGTTGGCCAACTGACCGTCACTCAGCTTGGGGAGATCCGCCACATAGACCCTGCCGTGGTCGTTCAGGGTAAGGAAGGGGGCCCGGGACGTACTGGCGATGGTGCGCAGGGGTGGCCGCGCCTGGTGGGGACGACTGGTGGGGGGCTGAAGACTGGGGACTGGGGGACTGGGGGACTGGGGGCTGGTGGACTGAAGGCTGGAGGACCCGGCGGAACTGCGCCGGCGGGTGATGCGATTCGCGGGGAAGCTGGACGTCACGGTTTAACTGGAGTTAGGGGATGTATGAACACGGTTCATCGCTTCATTCTGCCACAGAAGACGGTTTTAACCACCACCCCGGGGCAGTGGTTCAGAAGGGCAGCCCCTCGACGGGTCCCCGCCCCGCCAGCACCTCCCCAAGGCGCCAGCACTGCTCGCCACAATCCCGGCAGCAAGCCAGGGCATCATCTACCCCGTTGGGGGGCACCACCAGACAAAAGCCGACGCCCAGATTGAAGGTGCTCCAAAGGTCGGCCTCCGGTATCCGCCCCTGCTGCTGCAACCAGCGGAACAGGGGCGGAACGGACCAACTGTCCCCGTCAAGCGCCAGGCGCAGATTGCTCCCGTCAGGAAGGCAACGGGGCAGGTTGCCCGGCAATCCGCCGCCGGTGATATGCACCATCCCGTGGAGGGGAACCTGCCCCAGGAGCAGTTGTCGCACCAGGGGGGCATAGAGACGGGTGGGCTCCATGAGTTGTTGGGCCAGGCTCATGTTGTGCTCCGGCTCCAGGCGCAGGGCATGGGGGTCCACGCCACTGTGATCCAACACCCGTTGAATCAGGCTGAAGCCGTTGCTGTGGGGGCCTGAACTGGCAACAGCGATCACCTGGTCTCCCGGCTGGACGTGGCCACCGTCCACCAGGGCCGGGGCATCCACCACCCCCACGCAGAAACCGGCCAGGTCGTAGCGGCCGTCCCCATAGAAGCCGGGCATCTCTGCGGTCTCTCCCCCCAGCAGGGCACAGCCGCTGACGCGGCAGGCCCAGGCCATGCCGTCCACGGCTGCCGCCAGGGCATCCGGCATCAGGCGACCACTGGCGATGTAGTCCAGAAAGAACAGGGGATCCGCACCGCTGGTGATCACGTCGTTCACGCTCATGGCCACCAGATCGATCCCCACCTGCCGGTGGCAGCCCCAGTCCTGCGCCAGGGCCAGCTTGGTGCCCACCCCGTCGGCCCCGGCCACCAGCAGGGGCTGTTGCAGACCGGCGGGCACACGACAGAGTCCGCCAAAGCCCCCCAGACTACCCACCACTTCGGGACGGCCCGTGCTGGCCGCCATGGCGCGGATCCGGGCAACAAAGGCATTGCCCGCCTCAATGTCCACACCGGCGCCGCGATAGTCCATGGTAGAGCCTGTCAAAGTCCTGGTTTGATGTGGTAATCCTGCACAGCAACAGTGCGTTGGACCAATGGCTGGCCGCTGCCGGCGGCCCCGTCCATTTTGTCCCCACCATGGGTGGATTGCATCGCGGCCATCAGCGGCTTATCCGCGCTGCCTGCGGGTCGGGGGCGCGGGTCCTGGTGAGCGTGTTCGTCAACCCCACCCAGTTTGCAGCGGGAGACGACTTTACGACCTATCCGCGACACCCTGACGGAGACGCTCAACAGGCCGGCGCCGCTGGTGCTGATGCCGTCTGGTTCCCCGCGGTGGAGCACGTCTACAGTGAAGCCGACGACGCCAACCCGGACCGCACCTGCAGCGGCGGCCGGCCCCGGATCGAGCCTGCCCTGATCCGCACCCTCTGCGGTCCCTGGCGGCCGGGCCATTTTGAAGGGGTGCTCATGGTGATGGAGCGGCTCCTGGAGCGGGTGCAGCCCGCCGTAGTGGTGATGGGGGAAAAGGACTGGCAGCAGCTCACGGTGTTGCGCCAGTGCCTGCCCGCATTGCGCCAGAAGCGCTGCCGTCTGCTGGCGGCGCCGGTGGTGCGGGAAGAGGACGGGCTCCCCTGTAGCTCAAGGAACGGCCGCCTCAGCCCGGCGCAGCGGCGGCAGGCGGCCCTGGCGCCCCAGGCCCTGCAGGAGGCGGAGGCCGCGGTGCTGGCGGGGGAGCGGCGCGCCACGGTCCTGGAACAACGGGTGCGCACCCGCCTGGCATCCTCAGGATTGCAGGTGGACTATGCCCAACTGGTGCATCCCCTCACCCTGCAACCCTGCTCCCGGTTGGAGGGCGTGGCCATGTTGGCGACAGCGGTTCACGTGGGGCCGGCCCGCCTGCTGGATCACAGGTTCCTGCTGAGCCGCAAGCCCATCATCGCCATTGACGGCCCGGCGGGAACGGGGAAAAGCACGGTGACCCGCCTGTTGGCGGCGCGGCTGGGCCTTCTCCATCTGGACACCGGCGCCATGTATCGCGCCGTCGCCTGGCTCGTGCTGGAGAACCGGCAGCCCGTCGGCTCCGGCGAAGCCCTGCAAAAGCTTCTGGAGACCATGGAGTTGCGGCTCGCCTGGGGAGACCATGGGCAGCAGGTGATCCGCATCAACGGGGTGAACGTGAGTGACGCCGTTCGCCTCCCCCGTGTCACCGCCGCCGTTCCCCGGGTGGCGGCCCTGCCGGAGGTGCGCCAGGTGCTTACCCGGCAACAGCGGGTGTTGGGCCGGGAGGGGGGACTGGTGAGCGAGGGACGGGATATGGGTACCGCCGTCTTCCCCCATGCAGAGTTGAAGGTGTATTTGACCGCCACCGTGGCTGAGCGGGCGCGGCGGCGGGCTGCTGACATGACCCAGCGGGGTCAAACGCCGCCGCCACTGGCCACACTGGAAGCCCAGATTGCCGAGCGGGACCATCTGGACCGCACCCGTACGGAAGCGCCTCTGCGACCGGCCGAGGATGGGGTGGTGGTGGCCACCGACGGCATCAGTGTTGAGCAGGTGGTGGACGAACTGGAGGATCTGTTCCGCCAGCGGGTGCCCCACGGAGCCTGGTCAATGGGTCGGCGCTGAGGGTGACGTGACGCCAGCGCCTGCAACTACCAGGCGTCAGGCAGTTCCGCTGCAAACCTGCCGGTGCGTTTGAATTCGAACGCACCGGCGACGCCCCCCCAGACATGAGTATGGGTTTGGGGATCAAAGCCCTGGTCCGTGGTGCGCAACCAGCCCTCCCCCACTTCAAAACGACTCACCAGGTAGGTTTCCCGGCCGGCCCGCTGCACCCGGCAGTTGCAACCCGGCTCCACCTCACCCCGGAACCCGTCCCCCGCCGGCTCCACCAGGTAGGTGCAGCCCTGTAGCAGGGTCAAATCCTCTTGCCGAACCTGGGCCAGCCGCTCCGGAGCCATGGTGGCGCCGTAAAAGCGCTCTTCCTCGTGGAGGGCCCAATTTTCAATGATCAGGCCCCGATCCTGCCGATGGCGAACCCGCAGCACCCGGATGCGGTAGGGCTGGCTCGGATCCAGGGCATAGGCCTGCTCCAGCAGCAGGGAACCGGGGGCCAGTTGGGGTGTGGGACGGAACACCACCTGGATGGAGGCAAAGAGGGGTGGATTGGCCACTGCCTGGGCTTCGTTGGAAAATACGCCGCTGAGTTGCTCCAGCAGACGGCGGGTGATTAAGGCCATGGCAGGGCAGAGGAGAGGGAGAGAAGATCAGGCACGGGTGGCAGAGGGGAAGGCCGCCAGCCGGTCAAGGGCCAACCGGGCCCGTAGCCACACCACCGGCGCCGCTTCCCCCTGGGGATCGGCCAAGGGCTGAAGGGTATCCAGCAGGCGCTGGCGCTGGGCGGCAAGGGGTTGCCACCAATGTTCCATGCCCTCCAGACCCACCGCCACGGCATAGCGCACGATCCACTCTTCATCCCCGCAGGCGGCCTTGAGTTGGGGCAGGATCCGCTCCGCCAACTCCTGCCGCTGCCGGGCGGTGAAGCCATGGGGGTGGAGGCCACCCATGCCCCGGGCCGCTGCCCGGCGCACACTGGGGCCAATATCCTGGGCCAGGGCCCGCTCCAGCAAGGGCAGCCCCCGCAGATCCCCAATCCCCGCCAAGGCCCGCACACTCCATGCCCTGGCGCCGTAATTGACCTCATCCAGATTGGCGAGGATGGCCGGCACCGCCGCGGAACCAATGGCCACCAAGCCGTCCACCGCCGCCACCGCCGCACCAGGGTTGTTAAAGCCCAGCACCTGAATCAGACAGGGGATGGCCATGGGGTGAGGGCAGGCGGAGAGGCGTTCCACCGCATCGGTGAGGTCGTCCGCAGTCTGGGCGGCCTGCACGGCATCCATGAGGGCTTGCGCCTGGCGGGGATCAGGGGACATGGAGGGCATGGGGTCTGGCGGATTAGAGAAGATCATCCATGGCCGCCAGCAACTCCACCTCCTCCGGTGAGGGGGATGGGCTGGCCTGGTTCCGCGCCGGGCTGTTCTCCACCAGGCCCCGCAGGGCAATGAGTTTCAGGCTGTTCTCCGCCAGGGTTTGGGCAATGGCGACGCCCGCCGGCCGCCAGCCGGTAACCCCCAGATCCAGCAGGGCCGCACGACGCACCTGCAAGTCACTGTGCAGCAGCAGGCGGACCAGTTGCTCACCCCAGGCGTCTTCCCGGGTGAGTTGCAACAGGCTGCGATAGGCAGCGGAGCGAATCAGCGGGCGGTCATGGTCCCCATAGGAGCGCACCACCGCCAGCAACGGTTCACGATCCATGATGGTGGATCCGTCCTCCTCCTGCCAACCCAGGGCCCCCAGGGCTTCCAGGAGTGCTTCACAGGGCTCCGTCAGCCGGCTGGAGCCGGGACGGGGGGCCCCTGCAACCAGCGGTCCCGGCTCCAGACGCCGCAGAATGGGCCGCCGCGCCTTCAGGGCGCCCAACTGGCCCAGGGAGCGGGCCGCCGCCTCCCGCAACCCATCATCGGAGGACTCCAAAGCCTCCAGCAGGGGATCAACGGCTTGGGAATCCGCCAGTTTGCCCAGGGCGCGGGCCGCATTGCGGGCAATGGGATTGGGCTCGTCAATGCCGCTGGCGGGAGCGGGGCCCGGGCTCCGATCCGCCAGGGCCTGAATCAGCAGGGGCGCCGCCTCGGGATGGTCGGAGCGCATCCGCCCCAGCCACCAGGCGGCGTAGTAGCGCTGACCCGGATCCTCCAACTGGCGCAACCAGTCCAGAGCCTGGGCCTCGTTGAGCGGTGTCCCTTGCGACATGGAAAAGCAGAAAAAAAGAGCCCACAGGGGGCTCCATTCTGACATTCAGCCAGACGCCGAACCGGCAGACGGTTTCAGACGAGGGCGTTGATGGCGTAGTCGATGTAGGTGTTGGCTTCAGTGGCGGGACCGCCGCTGAGGCCGTGGTTGGCCTTGATGTACTTCAGGGCTTCCACGTACCAGGAGGGGGACAACTCGAAGGTGCGGTTGATTTCCTCAAGGCCGGCAATCAGGTAGTCGTCCATCGGGCCGGTGCCGCCAGCCACCAGGCAGTAGGTGACCATGCGCAGGTAGTAGCCCACGTCACGGGAGCACTTGGCCTTGCCTTCGGGAGTGGAAGCGTACTGGTTCCCCTGCATCTGGGTGGTGTAGGGGAACTTGTTGTAGACGGCCTGGGTGGCGCCGTTCACCAGACTGTCGGCCTTGGAGGTGAGAGCTTTGGCGGCGGCGAGGCAGTCACTGGCATGACTAAAGCGACCCAGGGCAGACAGCAACTCGCTGTTGGAGAGGAAGCGGGCCTGGGAATCGGCAGCGGCGACGGCCTCGGTGAGGGGGGTTTTCATGGAAAACGATGAAGAGAGTTGAGAGTGAAGTTAGGGCCTGGCTCAGGCCACAGCGGCGGCGGCGCGATCAAAGTAGAGGCCGATCTCGGCAACGAGGGAGGTGCAGTCACCAGAGGTGATGCCGGTGCGGTCGTTGACGATGGAGATGGCAGTGTCCTTCATCTTGCGGACGGACGCTGCAACAGAAGCGCCAGGCACTCCCAGGGCCAGGTAGGTCTCCCGCAGGCCGTTCAGGCAACGGTCCTCCAGAGTGCTGGCGTCACCCGCAAAGACGGCATAGGTGACGTAGCGGAGGATGATTTCCATATCCCGCAGGCAGGCGGCCATACGACGACTTGTGTAGGAATTGCCCCCGGGGGCAATCAGAGATGGCTGCTCGGCGAAGAGGCTGCGGGCAGCGCTGGCGACGATGGCGGAGGAGTTGGATGTGATGCGGTTCACCGCATCCATACGCTTGTTGCTGTCGGCAACAATGGCGGCAAGGCCGTCCAACTGACCGGCGCTGATGAACTCACCCCGGGCGTCAGCCTGGGCAACAACCTTGGTAAAGGCGTCAAACATTGAAGAAAAGCTCCTGTGATCTTGACGAGGGTCGGAGGATGTTTGGCAAACAGAGACAGACAAAGCAGCCACCCCTGGCCTGGCCAGCACCCAGGAACACATCAATCCAGCGAGAACCCGGGCCCAGCAGGCTGAGACCTTATCTCACTGGACCAGCTGCCCTGCGCTGCCCATTCAGACTTGGCTATTCTCTGGAGGGAGAGGCTTTCCCCCGCCTAAGCTTTACAATTGAACACTTCTTGCGGCCTGGAGCCAATGGGGGCCAATGGCTTGATTGTAACGCCCGGTGCGGCGGAAGCGGAGCGCCCCGTGCTCCGAGCCCCAGCACCGGGCATGGGTCCGGGGGTCAAACCCCCGATCACGGCTGATCCACCACTCCTCGTCCATCTCCACCTCGCTCACCAGATAGGTGAGCTGGCCATCCCGGGGAATCAGACAGCGGCCACCGGGTTCCACACAGCCCGTAAAGCCCCCCGTGTCATTGGCGCGGAACTCCATGGCGCAACCCGGACGCGGTGTCAGTTGATCAGGCTGGATGGTGGCGCGGATGGCGGCGTCCCCACTGGCGCCCGCTGCCGCCACGGGATCCTTCAGGCTGTAGTTCTCCACCCGAACCAACCCCTGCTGACGCACCAGGCGATGGACACCCTGGCGATAGGGGGACCAGAGGTCATGGTCATAGGCCTGCTCGGAGTAGTACCAGAGCGGACCGAAGGACGCACCCTCCAGAGGATGAAAGGCCACGTGGATATGGGCAAAATGCACCGGATCGGCCGCCGCCTGATCCCGGTTGGTAAAGCGGCCTGCCAGGAGGTGGCAGAAACGCAGGAAGCAGGCATCATCCATGGATGGTGACGGGGTCTTTGGCATTCCCGGCCTCAGGCGGAGCGCTGGCGGATCTCCGAGGAGAAGGACGCTTGCAGCACACCACGACCGGAGGAGGTGCGCATCAGCGCCACCCGCAGGCGCAGGTCATCGGTGGCGAACCATACCCGCTCTTCCGCGCTGGCCCGCTCATAGGGGGTGGCCAGCACAAACGCGCCATCATCACTGAAACGGTAGTGGCCAACAGCGGGGATGGTCTCCGTATAGCCCTGGCTGCGGAGCAGGCGGCCGGTGGCATCGCTCCTGGGCACAGGCACCAGGAGACAACTCCCTTCACTGGTGGCGTTCTCATCCCAATCGGAGGCGCCCTGCCATGTGACGGAGAAGGGGCAGCACATGGCGCCGGCGTCCACATGGTTGCTGGCCAGGAGTTCCAGCAACCGGGGATCGTCCGCGGCTACGGGCGCAATCCGAATCTCGGACTCCACCTCTTCCACATGGCGGAAGGCCAGGTTGTGGCCACTGCGCTGGGCAGTCCAGGTGCCAAAGGAACGGGTTACAAAGTGCTCAATGGGAGAAGCCATGGGTCGTGTCTCGATGACTTGCCAAGGTCTTTGAGGAGTGAGTGGCGGCGTCACCACTGGATCCACTGCCCGCCGCCGATCCCCCGTCAATACCATCGTTCATATTCTTTCATGGCTGGCGGCAACCACCCTGGAACACCCAAGGTGAAAATTGGCACACTCACCATCCCCGACCCCATGCCGACCATCACAAGCTCCTCCTGACCACCTTATCCAGAATTGGGGCACACTAGCATCAGCCGCACCATTGACCCCATGCCTTCCTTCCCTTCCAGCCCCATGGACCGACTGGCTTCAGTGCCGGCCCATAGGTGCTGTTCTTGCCGTTGTCTGGGCGGAAATTCAAGAGCTTGAACAGGCGTCTGGTCCTCGCGGATCGTGACTAGCCATTCGTCCTTAACGTCTTCCTCGCGGAATATGTCGCTGAACTCCGCCCCATCCGCGATGCTGCCAATGGGAGCCGTGAATTTCTTGTTCTTGTTGAACGGCGGATCAAGATAAGTCAGGACGTTGCATTCAGTCATTTCCGCTCCTTCCTTCGCTCACGATAAATTTTCCAATGTCCGCTAAAAGGATTTTGTTGGCCATAGGCTGCGGCTCATAGACAAACACCTTGGCGGTGACGGCATCCAGCGGGGCAAGATCGGTGACAACAGACATGAGTGTGATGGTGATGGGGAACAGGTCAGAATCAAGTCATGGCGCGTGTCAATTCGCGGTAGGTAATCCGGTGGCAGAAAGCCCTGGTTGCGAGGGCGCCCATGCGGTCCAAGGTGTGGTGCTTCACGTTGCCCTGGTTCAGGCGGAACGTAGCCTCCTTCAGGTAGCGGGCAAGGTACTTGAGAGAACAATAATGCCAGGTTCCAAACAGGCTGCGACGGAACAGCGCCCACATCAATTCCGTGGAGTTCACATGGATGTCGTTGGCCCCGACGTACTCCCCTGCACTGGGGTTCACGCTGCCATGAGTGAAGCCTACCTGTTGCAACCCTTCATAAGACGGGTGCTCATCGGTGCATACCGTGGCGCCTGGTTGCACGTGCTGGCTGATGGCGCCCTGCAATTCGGTCTTTGTGGTGGCTGCCACCGGCATGGCCATGGAATGACCGCCCCGTTCCCGCAGCCCCAGAACTGGCTGCTTGCCCTGGGGGCCATGCCCGCCGTCTTCTTGTCGGCGTGCTTATTCCGCTCCTTGCCGCCGACGTAGAGCTCATCGACTTCCACTATGCCCTTGAGTTTGGCAAAGTCGTTGCCACAGGCTTCCCGTAGCCGTTGCAGCATGAACCAAGCAGTTTTCTGCTGCACTCCAATCTCCTTGGAGAGTTGCAGCGAGGAAATGCCTTTGCGGGCAGTCACCACCAGGTACATGGCATAAAGCCACTTGTGCAGGGGCACATGGGACCGCTCAAAGATGGTCTTAGTCCTGACCGTGAACTCCTGTTTGCAGTGGCCACAACGGTAGTAGCCAAGGCGTTTGCCGCCCCTGGTGACGATCTTCTCATGGAACGGCTGGCCATGAGTTAGGCGTCTAACTCCACCACGGCATAGCAGTTTCAGGGTGGAGTCAAGTACTTAATTCCCTCAATGAATCTGGTCGAACACGGTGAGCATGGGCAGGTACATGGCCAGCAGGATGGAGCCGACAATGCCCCCCACCACAAGGATCATCATGGGCTCCACCATGGCGGTGAGGGTTTTGAGGGTGGTGGTGACCTCGGCTTCGTAAAAGTCGGCGATTTTGGCCAGCATGACGTGCATCCGGCCTGTTTCTTCGCCGATGGCCACCATGGTGACGGCGGTGTGGGGGAACACGTTCCGGGACCCCAGGGCGTTGCTCAGCAACTCCCCTTCTTCCAGCCGGCGCCGGGCCTCGGCAACGGCACGGTCCATGACCCCGTTGCGGATCACGGCCCGGGCAATGTCCATGGCGGAAAGAATGGGCACGCCCGCACGGGTGAGGCAAGCCAACGTGCGGCAGAACTGGGCGGTGGCGGTCTTGCGCAGCAACGGCCCGAACACCGCCAGGGCCAAGGTCCACTCATCCCACTGCCGGCGACCCCGGGGGGTGTTGCGGGCCATGAAGAGCCCGGCAAGGGCCGGAACGAGCACCAGCAGGGCCGCCACGGCCCATGGTGAGCGTAGCCATTGGCTCAGGTTCACCATCACCTGGGTGAACAGCGGCAACTCGGCGCCCAGTTCGGCAAAGACGCCGGCAAAGGTGGGGATCAGGAAAACGGTCATGCCCAGAAAGGCCCCCACCGCCATGATCAGAATCATCAAGGGATAGGTGACGGCCTGCCGGAGCTGGTTTTCCAGCTTGGCGTTGCTCTCCAGAACCACGGCCAGGTGGGCCAGCACCTCGTCCATCACCCCGGCAGCCTCCCCCGCCATGACCATGGCCACGGTCATGGGATCAAAGACCCGGGGCCAGCGTTTCATGGCTGCCCCCAGGCTGTCTCCCTGGCGCACGTCCAGGGAGACGGCGGCCAGGGCCCGCTTGAAGAGGGGGGAGCGTTGCTGCTCGGCCACCAGATCCAGACCCCGCACAATGGGTACGCCGGCCCCCACCAGGGCGGAAAGCTTGCTGGCCCAGACAGCCCGTTCCCGGCGACTGGGGGAGCGCTGGACCGTGAACCTCCACCCCGCTGCCGGGGGGCGCTCCGGCAGGGCCTGGATCCTGAGGGGCGTCAACTGGCGGTGCTGCAGGATGCGGCGCGCCTTCACCAGGCTGGCGGCCGCCAGTTCCACGGTTGTGGCGGCGCCCCGCTTGTCGCGGCAGGTGGCGGTGTAGCGCATGGTTGTCATCCGGTGGGACGCTGGTGCAGGCAGTAGGGGCACTCCAGCCATTGATCCCGCAGCCCGGCGCCGCAGCCCGGACAATTGAGAGAATTGAGGATTCTGGCCCGTCGTTCCGTGGCCAAACCCACATCGGTCAGCAGGACCCGCTCCACCTCCTCCAGGGTGGTGACCCCCTGGCGCACCAGTTCCAGGCCGTAGCCCAGCAGGGTGGTCATGCCCCCGGCAACAGCCATGCGGCGCAGGCGATCCGTGGTGACGCCCCGGGCCACCGCCGCGGCAATCTCCTCCCCCACCGGCAGCACCTCATAGACCCCCACCCGGCCCTGGTAGCCACTGCCGCCGCACCGGCTGCAGCCCGGCGCTCCCGGGGCGCTGACACAGGGGCGATAGAAGCGCAGTTCCGTATCCTGACCGGCCAGCAGCCCCACCCTGGCCAGGTCTTCGGGCTGGGGACGGTAGGGCACGGCACAGGCGGGGCAGACACGGCGCAGCAGCCGTTGCGACACCACCCCCAGCAGAGAAGCCGCCACCAGAAACGGCTCGATGCCCATCTCCTGCAGGCGCACAACGGCGCTGGGGGCATCGTTGCAATGGAGGGTGGTGAGCACCAGGTGGCCGGTGAGAGCAGCCTCAATGGCGATTTTGGCCGTCTCCTTGTCCCGGGTTTCCCCCACCAGCAACACGTCGGGGTCCTGGCGCATGAAGGCCCGCAGCACCATGGCGAAATCCAGGCCCTTCTCCCGGTTCACCTGGGTCTGGGTAATGCCGGGCAGGGTGTATTCCACCGGATCCTCCACGGTGCTGATGTTGATGCCCGGCTGGTTGAGCAGGGCCAGCAGGGCATAGAGAGTGGTGGATTTCCCTGAGCCGGTGGGTCCTGTCACCAGAATCATGCCGTGAGGGCGGGCGCCCATCTCCTCCACCGAAGCGCGCACCGCCTCGTTGGTGATCAACTGCTCCAGACCCAATTGCACCGTGCCGTGATCCAGCAGCCGCAGACAGATCTTTTCCCCATGGCGGCTGGGCAGGCTGCTGACGCGGAAGTCCACGGTGCGGCCCTGGAAGCGGCGACGGATGCGCCCGTCCTGGGGAAGCCGCCGCTCGGCAATATCCAGTTCCGCCATGATCTTGAAGCGGGAGGTGACGGCGGGAATCACCTGCTTGGGCAAACCGCTGTAGGTCTTCTGCAGCACCCCGTCCTGGCGCAGACGCACCACCAGTTCGTTTTCCTGGGGTTCCACGTGGATGTCGCTGGCCCCCTGGCTCAGGGCTTGCATGAGAATCTTGTCCGCCAGGGCCACCGCCGGGGACGTGTCCGCCGCCGCCACGGTTGCCGCCAGGTCGGAGGCTTCGGCATGGTTGTTCGCCTCGGTGGACTCGCCGGGCTCGCCGTTGGGGAGAGGGTGGATCTCCATGGTTGGCTCCTGACGTTGCAACCGGGCCAGAACCTCCTGCAACTCCGCCGCCAGCGCCAGTTGAAACACGGCCACAGCCCCCTGTTGACGGACCAGGGCTTCCACCTCTTGCCGCCGCTTGTCACCACGGCCTGCGGCCAGAAGGACGGTCACCCGACGATCATGGTCCCGCCATTGCACCGGTAGGCACAGCAGCCGATTGCAGTGCTCCAGAGGCAGCAGCCGCTGACACAATCCCGGCAGGTCGTCCGCCTGATTCACCACCTGCTGCACGTTGGCCAGGCGGCATCCGTAGAGCAACTGTTGCTCCAGGCGTTGTAGCTCCTGCAGGGTGGAGGCCAGGGGGTGGCTGGCGAGGGAGTGGCCAGCCAGATCCCCAAGAACCCGGGTCACGCTGTCCCCGCTGCTGCGACAGCGCTGAAAGGCCGCGCCCAGTTGCCGATCACTGCAGAATCCCTGATTCACCAGTTGCCACCCTGCTTCCGGCAGTGGTCCTGGTGCGGTTGGCGTCAATGCCGGGAAGGGCTGGCTGGTCACGTTACCGACTCGGGAACTGGGCTTCAGGCTGCCCACGAAGTGCGGCCTTCCCCCCATAACCAGCCCTTGTGACCGGGAACCGGGAACCGTCAAGATGGGTGGTGTTGCGCAGTCCAGTCCCTCACCTGTTGTCATGAGCAGCCAGAACTACGGCCAGCCGATCCCCTCTCCCCACCAGGAGGAGGCGCCACCCGCTGGCGCTGCCACGCCCACCCCATCCGGGGACAAGCCGTCTCCAGGGTCTGCGGCCGAATCCTCTGCTCAACAGGGCGGTGAATTGGGCGCTCCGGAGCAAACACCGGAATCCACCCCGGCATCATCCGGTGGTGACGCGGAGCCGGGGGGGTATGCAAACCAGGTGGAAGCAGTGGAGGATTCGGAGCAGCCGCTGCCGCCAGGGTCCGGAGAGTCCGTCGAGGAACGGGTGTCGAAGCTGGAACGACGGCAG
This sequence comes from Cyanobacteria bacterium MAG CAR3_bin_5, assembly GCA_026709085.1. GTDB lineage: Bacteria > Cyanobacteriota > Cyanobacteriia > PCC-6307 > Cyanobiaceae > Synechococcus_B. Next base: position 18,283 of record JAPOTR010000046.1, read on the forward strand.
GAGGAGGTCGCCGACGACGGAGAGCAGCCGTCGGCAAGCCATGGGATGTTCCTTGAGGAACGGGTGTTGAAGCTGGAGCAATGGCAGGAGACCATGAACCAGCAGTTCAAGCAGCAGCAGCAGCAACTGGAAGAAAAAGACAACCAGATCATGCGACGTGCCGCTGAATTCGAGAACTTCCGGCGGCGCAGTGAACGGGACAGGGATAAGCTGAGACTTCGCCGCACTTGTGAGGTCTTGCGGGAAATATTGCCTGTTGTTGATAACTTTGAGAGGGCCCGTAAAGCCTTGTCTCCCGAGAAACTGGAGACGCTACATGCCCAGGACGTTCATCAGGACTACCAAGGCATCTATAAGCAATTGGTCACAGCCTTGAAGCGGCTGAACGTGTCTTCCATGAAGGTTGAGGGCCAGGTGTTTGATCCGTCTCTCCACGAGGCGGTGATGCGGGAGCCCAGCCAGGACCATGAAGAGGACATGGTGATGGAAGAATTACAGCGTGGCTACCACCTGGATGGCGAGGTGCTGCGCCATGCCATGGTGAAAGTGTCCATGGGGCCCGGACCGAACTAGGCGGCCAGGTTGCGGAAGCGGGTGTAGCGGGATTCAAAGAGGAGCTTGACGACGCCCACCGGGCCGTTGCGGTGCTTGGTGACGATCACCTCGGCCAGGCCCTTGTCCTGGGTTTCCGGGTTGTAGTACTCGTCCCGGTAGATCATCAACACCAGATCGGCATCCTGCTCGATGGAGCCCGACTCCCGCAGATCACTGAGCATGGGCCGTTTGTTGGTGCGCCCTTCCACGCCGCGGTTCAGTTGGGAGAGGGCCACCACAGGCACCTGCAACTCCCGCGCCAACTGCTTCAGGCCCCGGGTGATCACGGAAAGATCCTGGGCCCGGTTGTCCGAGTTGGAGCCCTCCATCAACTGGAGATAATCCACCACCACCATGCCCAGTTCACCCCGCTGCTGGGCCATCAACTGGCGGCACAGGGAGCGCATCTCCATCACGCTGCTGTCGGGCTTGTCGTCAATGAAGACGGGAAGCTGGCTCAGGCTGCTGATGCCTTGGCCCAGAAGGGGCCACTCCTCCTCGCTGAGGCGGCCGGTGCGGAGGCGGCCGCTCTCGATGCCCGTTTCCATGGACAACAGCCGGTAGGTGAGCTGCTCCTTGCTCATCTCCAGGCTGAACATGCAGACGGGAAGCTGATGGAGCGCCGCCACGTTCTTGGCCATGGTGAGCACGATGGAGGTTTTCCCCATGGCGGGGCGGCCGGCAACGATGATCAGGTCGCTGCGCTGCAGTCCCTGGGTGATGGCGTCCAGGTCGTAGAAATTGACCGGGATGCCCGCCACCGCCTCCCCCATGGAACGACTCTCGATCTCGTTAAAGGTGCTGGTGAGGATTTCCACCGCGGGAACCAGTCCCCCCTGGGGGCGTTCCTTGCTGATGGAAAAAATCTTCTGCTCCGCTTCATCCAGCAGGCCGCCCAAGGGACGCCGTTGATCAAAGCCCAGCTCCATCACCTCGTTGCCCACCTTGATCAGTTGCCGCCGCAGGTATTTGTCCATCACCAGCCGGGCGAACTGATCGATGGCGGCGGTGCCGATAATGCGCTCCACAAGCTGGGCCAACCGGACGGCGCCGCCCACCTTCTCCAACTGGCCCGCATCCGCCAGCCACGTGGTCATGGAGGTGAGATCCGTGGGTTTGTTCTGGCCGTAGAGCGTCAGAGCGGTGCGGAAGATCTGCCGATGGGCCGCCACGTAGAAGGCGTCGGGTTGGAGGATGTCCGCTACCCTGGCCATGGCTTCCGGGTCCAGGAGGATACCCCCCAGGACCGCCTCTTCCGCCTCCAGATTCTGGGGCGGTGCCTGATTGGGAAGCGCGCTGAAGGGGTTGCCGCCGTCTGGCGCCCCGTCACCGAACGGCCGCCGCGCCGACGAGTCCCTGGGCTGTGGCGGGTTGGCGGGAGCGTTGACTTCCTCCCCGTCGCCGTGAACAGCGGGGATTCCTTCTCTCAAGCGGGACATAACCGCACCTCTTGATTCAGGTGGGTTCCTGCTTCATGGCCAAGTGCGGCCGAACCCGTCTTACCTTTGGCTCCACAGGCGTTTAGCGACTCAGCGAGCCCCGCCGCATCGCTTGGTGCTGGAGCTTGGTTTTCGCGCCAGTCCTCTGAGCCTAGCCCATGTTCAGGGGATGGACACCGCCCTGCAGGGCGGGGCTTGTGTACCTGGACATCTCTGGTCACCATGGCGGCAGTGGTGGCGCCTCAACAAGGCATGGAACCCTACCCCACCACGGAAAGCTTAACCTCGGCGGTAATGCCGCTCTGGAGACGCAACAGGGCGGTGTAGTCGCCGACGCGATGGATTTCCGGCACTTCGATGGTGCGGCGCTCCACGTCTCTCCGGGTAGCTGCGGTAATGGCCTCCGCCACGTCCCCGTTGGTGACCGTGCCAAAGAGCACCCCGTCACTGCCCGTATGTTTGCGGATCTTGAGGGCGCCAATGGTGGCAAGGGCGGTGCGGAACGCCAGCGCATCCTGGAGCTGGGCTTCCCGGCGTTCGGCTTCCTTGGCGCGATGATGCTCAACCTGCTTGAGCACAGCGGCGGTGACGGGCAGAGCCTTCCCCTGGGGCACCAGAAAGTTGCGGGCAAAACCCGGGGCAACATCCACCACGTCGCCGCGTTTGCCCAGGGTGCTGACGTCCTCCTTAAGCACCACCTGAAACCGCTTGGCCATGGCCGGACCCCTGTTCACAAAGCGCCACCTTAACCCCTCGCGCCAGCCCCAGGGCCTGGAGAAGGCGAATGTGCTGCCAGGTGAGATCCGGCTCGAACCACCGCAGACCCTGGCGGGCGCTGGCGGGAACCGCATGGTGGTTGTTGTGCCACCCCTCTCCGAAGGAGAGCAGGGCCACCCACCAGCAATTGCGGGATTCGTCGTCGGTGGCAAAGGAGCGATAACCCCAGGTGTGGGTGGCGGAGTTCACCAGCCATGTGACGTGATACACCGCCACCAGGCGGAGGGGGATGCCCCAGAGCGCCAGGGACCACCCACCAGCCCCCAGAGCTTCCCCCAACAGGTAGAGGACGACGGCAAGGGGAAGCTGCAGGGCCAGGAACCAGCGGCTGAGGAATTGCAGCCATGGGTCCCCCTGGAGATCACGGGTGAACCGGGGCACCATGGCCATGGCGGGGGTGGTGACCAGCATCCAGCCCATGTGACTCCACCAGAACCCGCACCGGCTGTTGTGATGGTCCTGGCGGGTATCGGAGAAGCGGTGGTGGTGCCGATGCAGCCCCACCCACTCGATGGGGCCGTGCTGGCAACTGAGGGCGCCGCACAGGGCCAACAGATTCCGGAGCCAGCGGGCCACCCGGAAAGAGCGGTGGGCAAGCAGGCGGTGGTAGCCCAGGGTGACCCCCAGGCAGCCCGTAACCCAGTAGAGAACCAGGAGGGTGAGCACCGCCGACAGGCTCCAGAAGCGTGGCAGCAACGCCAGCGCAGCCAGGCCGTGGATCAGAACCATGAAGCCCACCACGTCCCAGCGCGCGTTCAGGCCTTGGGGTGGGTGTTGGGCAACCGCATGGGAGACCATGGAAATAAATCGGATTACTCGAATCTTATCATACGAATCCAGATTGAAAAGTGATTGGCAGGCGGCATCGTCCCTGCACCCCGTCTCATTCCCGCATTCCTGCCCTTCTGAGAACCGGACGGGTTTTTCGCGGAGCGGGTCAGATTTTTCTACGCTGAATCACTTGCTCATGCTCCGATGCGTCCATCCTCTGCTCCGGGACGCCTCAGTCTGCAACAGTTTGCCATGGCTGAGGACTCCCTGGCCATCCGTTCCCTGGATTGGAACCGTGATCGCTTTGATATTGAATTCGGCCTGCGCAACGGCACCACCTACAACAGCTTTCTCATTCGTGGGGAGCGCACCGCCCTGGTGGACACCAGCCACGCCAAGTTCCGCGACAGTTGGATCCCCACCCTGCAAGACCTGGTGGATCCCGCACGGATTGACGTGCTGGTGGTCTCCCATACCGAACCGGATCACAGTGGGCTCATTGGGGATTTACTGGAGTTGAACCCGGATCTGGAGATTTTCGCCTCCAGGGTGGCCATTCAATTCCTCAAGGATCTGCTGCACCGCCCCTTCCGTAGCCAGGCCGTCAAGAGCGGCAGTCGCCTGGATCTGGGCATCAATCCGGAGAGCGGCATCCACCACCAACTGGAGTTCATCTCGGCCCCCAACCTGCACTGGCCTGACACCATCTTCAGCTTTGATCACGGCGCCGGGGTGTTGTACACCTGTGACGCCTTTGGCCTCCACTTCTGCAGTGAAGAGGGCCTGGACAGTGATCCCGAAGCCATTGCCCCCGATTTCCGCTTCTATTACGACTGCTTGATGGGGCCCAATTCCCGCTCCGTATTGCAGGCCATCAAACGCATGGAGGCCTTGCCCGCCGTCAAGACAATCGCCACAGGCCATGGTCCGCTGCTGCAACACCACCTGGCCCGCTGGGTTGAGGATTATCGCAGTTGGAGCCAGCAGCGGAGCCGTAGCCAGGCCTATGCCGCTGTTTGCGGGATCAGCGGCTACGGCTTCTGTGATCCCCTCAGCCGGGCCGTTGCCCACGGCATCGGCAAAACTTCGGCCCAGGTGCAGCTTGTGGACCTGCGGGGCACCGATCCCCATGAGCTCACGGCTTTGATCGGGGAGGCCCAGGCCGTGGTGCTGCCCACTCCGCCAACCGCTGCCGACGGGGATCTCCAGCAGAATATCGGCACCATGCTGGCGGCGCTCCACAGCAAGCAACTGGTGGCCATCTATGAAGCCTATGGCGGTGACGATGAACCCATCGACACCCTGGCCGCCAAATTGCGCCAGTTGGGCACACGGCCCGCCTTCGCCCCCCTGCGGATCCGGGAAACCCCCGCCGAGGCCGTCTACCAGCGTTGCGAGGAGGCGGGCACGGATCTGGGTCAGTTGCTGATGCGGGATAAAACCATGCGGGCCATGAAATCCCTGGATGCCTCCCTGGATAAGGCCCTGGGCCGCATTAGCGGCGGGCTTTACGTGGTGACCGCCGCCCAGGAGGGGCGCAGCAGCGCCATGGTGGCCAGTTGGGTGGCGCAGGCCAGCTTCAGCCCGCCGGGCATCACCATTGCGGTGGCCCGTGATCGCGCCATTGAAGCCCTGCTTCAGGTGGGGGATCGGTTTGTGCTCAACATCCTCTCCCAGGACAACCATCAACAGTTGCTGCGCCACTTCCTCAAGCGTTTCTCCCCCGGTGCGGATCGCTTCGCGGGGGTACAGGTTCTGCCCAAGGCTGCGCCGGGGGGGGCGGTGCTGGCGGATGCCCTGGCCTTTCTGGGGTGTTGCGTACGGCAACGGCTGGAAGCGGGTGACCACTGGATCATCTATGCAGAGGTGGAAAGCGGCCGGGTGGCGGATCAGCAGGGCCAGACCGCAGTCCATCACCGCAAGGTGGGCAATCACTACTGAACCGATTCACCACACGATCCGGGGCCAGCATGCGTAGCGTCATCACCCTGCCTGTTGCGGACCAGTTGCTCTGCCTGCGGGGCCTCAGTCCGGAGCGGCTGCGCTTCGAGATGGAATACGGTCTGGAGCGGGGCGCCAGCACCAACAGCTTCTTCATCCCCGGCCCGGAGGCCACCCTGGTCCATCCACCGGGGGAGTCCTTCCGGGATCCCTTCCTGGCAGCGCTGAAGCAGCACTGCCCCCCTGACCACCCTTTGGCGGTGGTGGTGGGCCATGTGAATCCCAACCGGGTGGGCCTGCTGCGTCACATGGCCATGCTGTATCCCCGGCTGCGGTTGCTGGCCTCCAGCGCCGGCGTCAAGCTGCTGCAGGAACTGTGGAGCCCCACTCCACCACGTCAAGGGGACTCCGCCCCGTCAACAGAACTGGGCCCGCCGCCACCGCTGCCGCCGTTGCGGGTCATCCGTGGAGAGCACCGGATGTCCGTGGGGGACCCGGCCGACCACTGGCAACTGCGGTTGTTTCCTGCACCCACGCCCCGCTGGCCCGGTGGTCTGCTGGCCCATGAGGACCGTTACGGGATTCTCTTCAGTGGCAAGTTTTTCGGGGCGCACGTTTGCACGGAGGAACTGGAAGAATCCCATGCCGGTCTCCATGAGGAAGATCGCCGCTTCTACTACGACTGCCTGATGGCCCCCATGGCCCAGCAGGTGGACACCGTAGTGGACCGTCTGGAGGAGATGACCATCGGCATCCTGGCGCCGGGTCATGGACCCATGATCAGCCAGAGTTGGCGCAGTCTTTTCAATGACTATCGCCGCTGGGGCGAGGGTCAGCGACGCTCCCCCCTGAGTGTGGCGCTGCTCTTTGCCAGCGCCTACGGCAACACTGCCGCCCTGGCTTCCGCCCTGGGGCAAGGCATCGCCAAGGCCGGGGTGCGGGTGCAAAGCATGAACTGCGAGTTCAGCGACGCAGACGCCCTGCGCCAGGCCGTTCACAGCAGCCAGGCGTTGCTGATCGGCTCCCCCACCCTGGGTGGTCATGTGCCCACGCCCATCATGGCGGCATTGGGAACGGTGTTGGCGGAGGCGGAGCGCACCACGCCGGTGGGAGTCTTCGGCAGCTACGGCTGGAGCGGCGAAGCCATTGACCTGCTGGAGAAAAAGTTGCGGGACTGTGGATTTCCCTTCGCTTTCCCCACCCTGCGGGTGCGCTTCTCACCCGATGACGCCACCTTGAAGCGCTGTGAGGAAATGGGCACGGACCTGGGTCAGGCGCTGCACCGCAAGCAGCAACAGCAGCGGCGCGTCGCCGGCGGCCTCAAGGACAGCAGCAGCGGGCCATCCCTCCAGGCTCTTGGCCGGGTGCTGGGTTCCCTCTGTGTGCTCACAGCCCGCCGCGGCGCACTGAGTGGGGCCATGGTGGCCAGTTGGGTGTCCCAGGCCAGCTTCAGCCCGCCGGGCATCACGGTGGCGGTGGCCAAGGATCGGGCTGTGGAGCAGTTGCTTCACAACGGCAACCACTTCGCCCTCAACGTGCTGGCCTCGGGCCGGGAAAAGGGGCTGATGAAACACTTCCTGCAACCCTTCGCCCCCGGCGCCGACCGTTTTGCGGGCCTGGAGGTGATGGACAGTCCCCATGGTCAACCCCTGCTGCAGGAGGCCCTGGCCTGGCTGGAGGTACAGGTCTGTCAACGGATGGAGTGCGGTGACCACTGGCTCATCTACGGCCGTGTGGAACACGGCGCCCTGTTGGATGAACAAGGCCGGACGGCCGTCCACCAGCGGCGCAGTGGGGCTTATTATTAACCGTTGGTAACGCCCTCAGGCTGTACACAACATGGGAAAGTGGCTCATCTGCATTGTGATGGTAGTGCTTGCCACAGCCGCCTATAGGACGAAATTACTCAAGTTCAGGCCGACAGCCTCCTTTGAGACAGGCACTGTTGCCCAGGCTCAGATATACCAGACATTGGGTGAGGTGCGTTACCCCGGTCCACCACTGCATTCGCAGCGTATTGAGGCCTGGATTCTTCACGAGACAAATGCCGTACGGGAGGAAGCTGGCCTAAGGCCATTAACCCATGATCCTGCCATCTCGAATATTGCCAGAGGGCATAGCCGGAATATGATCTCATCCGGAATATTCGCTCATGATATTCATGGCAAAGGCCCAACGGACCGGGCTCTGGAGGTGGGGTACAATTGTCGGGCCTACAATGAGGATGGATCATATTCCTATGGACTGAGTGAGAATATTTTTCAATATCCCAGAATCACCGAGTGGTCAACCTGGGAAGCTTCGATGGAGATTATTCCCACCGTTTTCCATGACGACAAAACTATGGCGCTGGCTCTCGTGAAAGGATGGATGAACAGCCCTGGTCACAGGAAGAACATATTAAACAGAAACGCCCATAGGATCGGCATTGGCGTGGCTATCAAGGAACATCAGATCGCAGAGTCTTCCAGTTTGCATCAGGAGACAGTGTTTGCGACTCAGAACTTCTCCGCTTGCCGGTAGAAGCTCGATGATTAACTAAATCCTTCCGATTGCTTGGACGATGCCCAACGAGGTAGTGCATAGGTGGTGTGCGGATGGAACAGAGATGGGAAGTAGCAGTATAGCGTGGGCCTGACGGTCGTGTTATCCTGGGCGCAGCGAGAACGGTCCGGTCAATTCGATTCCCGTCAGGGTGGGGGACACACAAGCGGACCATGTCCTTTCGGGACCACGGATCTCCGGCTCCCCTTGTTAGCCTCCTGCTGCCACCCACCCCCTGAGTTCGTCGGAACTCTTCCCGCTGTGCAGGAGCGCATTCTCTACATACGGCTTCCCTGCAACCCCATCTTCCCCATTGGGCCGGTCTACCTGGCCGACCACATTCATAAGGTCTTTCCCCGGTTGCCCCAGCGCATCCTGGACCTGGCCACCGTGCCCTCGTTGAACGTGCGGGCCACCCTCCGCCAAACCATCCACCAGTGGCAGCCCACGGTTCTGGTGTTCTCCTGGCGAGACATTCAGATCTATGCTCCCGTGGATGGACGGGGCGGCAACCCCCTGCAGCATTCATTCGAAGCGTTCTATGGGGCCAATCCCCTGCGGCGCCTGCGGGGCGCCCTGGGGGGTCTGCGGCTCACCTGGAGCTACTACGGTGAGCTTCGGCGCAATCTGGGGCTGATTCGCATGGGCCAGGCCCAGGCGCTGCGCCACCACCCCCAGGCCCGGTTGGTGGTGGGTGGTGGCGCGGCAAGCGTATTCTACGAGCAGCTTGCATCCCGTCTGCCCCGGGGAACGATTGTGTCCATCGGGGAAGGGGAACGACTGCTGGAAACGTTGCTCCGGGGGAAAAGCCTGGCGGCTGAGCGTTGCTACGTGGTGGGGGAGAGTCCCCGGGCGGGTCTCATCCATGAACCGCCGGCGCCCCTGCCCAAAACCGCCTGCAACTATGACTACATCGAGACCGTTTGGCCTGAGTTCAACTGGTATCTGGACGGTGGCGATTTTTACGTGGGAGTGCAGACCAAGCGCGGTTGTCCCCACAACTGCTGCTACTGCATCTATACCGTCGTAGAGGGCAAACAGGTGCGCCTGAATCCGGTGGATGAGGTGGTGGCGGAAATGCGTCAACTCTATGATCGGGGTGTTCGGGGATTCTGGTTTACCGATGCCCAGTTTATTCCAGCACGCCGCTATATTGCTGATGCCAAGGAATTGCTGCAGGCTATTCTTGCCGCAGGCATGACGGACATTCACTGGGCTGCCTACATTCGTGCCGATAATCTGGATGAAGAGCTTGCCCAACTCATGGTGGAAAGCGGCATGAGTTATTTTGAAATTGGAATTACATCCGGCTCTCAAGAACTGGTCCGTAAAATGCGCATGGGTTATAATTTGCGCATTGTTTTGGACAATTGTCGCCTCTTGGCACAGGCAGGATTTCGAGAGAAGATCTCCGTCAATTATTCCTTCAACGTGATTGATGAACGACCGGAGACCATCGGCCAGACCATAGCTTTTCAGCGGGAGCTGGAAGGTATTTTCGGGACGGAACAGGTGGAGCCGGCCATCTTTTTCATTGGCCTGCAACCCCACACCCATCTGGAGCACTACGCCCTGGAGAAGGGATTCCTCAAGCCCGGCTACAACCCCATGAGCATGATGCCCTGGGTGGCCCGCAAGTTGCTGTGGAACCCTGAACCCATGGGCAGCGCCTTCGGGCGTGTCTGCCTGGAGGCATTTGCACGCAACCCCCAGGCATTTGGCCGCACCGTCATGGATTTGCTGGAGGAGCGCTACGGCAAGGCGCCGTTACAGGAGGCCCTGTCCGCCCCTCTGACGGGCCGGCGGGCCATGGCCAATGCCGCCAACTGAGTGAGGATCCCCATGGCCGAGGCGCCGCCACGTCATGGGGGCAACGTGGAGCAACTGGCCCGCCAGTTGAACTGCCACCCCCGCCGGATCCTGGACTTCAGCGCCTCCCTGGTGCCGTTTGGACCGCCCCGCAGCCTGCGGCGGGCATTGCGGCGGGCATTGAACCACCATGTGGCTCCCTACCCCGATCCTTCCTATCAAGCCCTGCGGGAGGCCATCGCCCAGATGCATGGCCTTGATCCCCACTGGATCCTGCCGGGCAACGGGGCCGCGGAACTGTTCACCTGGGCTGCCCGTGATGCCCAGTCTCTCATCAACCTTCTGCCCACCCCCGGATTTGCGGACTACCAACGGGCACTGGCCACATGGGGAGCGGTGGTCCGGTCCCTGCCCCTTCGTCTCCACTGGGGCGCCGGCCCCCAGTCCTGGGTTGAGGCGCTTGCGGAACCCCGCACTCTGCAACGCCTTGCCCCCCGCGATACTGCCCTCTGGATCACCAATCCCCACAACCCCACCGGCCAGCTTTGGCGCCGGGAGAGCCTGGAACCCTTGCTCCATGCCCATGGCCTGCTGGTGGTGGATGAGGCGTTCCTCCCCCTTGTGCCTGACGGCGAGAAACATTCCCTCATCCCCTTGACGCCCAGGTTCGACAATCTGGTGGTGATTCGCAGCCTCACCAAACTGTTTTCCATGGCTGGCCTGCGGCTTGGCTATGCCGTTGCCGCACCGGCGCGACTGGAGCGCTGGCGCCGCTGGCGTGATCCATGGCCCGTCAACGGCCTGGCGGTTCGGGGCGGCCTGGCTGTCCTGTCGGATCTCTTGTGGCAGCAACGGGTGTGGCGCTGGCTGGCGCGGGAGGGTCCATGGCTGGCCCAGCGCCTTGGCCGCCAATGTCCATCCCTGCAGGTCCGCCCTGGCGCCGCCAACTATCGGTTGCTGTCCTGTAACCATTCCCTCGCCCCCCTGCGGCAGTCCCTGGCGCGGCAGGGCATCCTGGTGCGGGACTGTCGCAGCTTCCTGGGGCTTGACGACCATTGGCTGCGGATTGCCGTTGGCAAGCGCCGCCAGAATCAGCGGCTGGTGACAGCCATGGCCGCCAACCTCAACCACCTGGGTCACCATCCATCGGCCAGCGACTAGGGCCTGTGGCCAAAAGGGATTCAGGGTGAAGCGAGAAGGGCTGCCACGGGGCGCCAGTTAGCGGCATAGCTGCTGTCGGTTTTGTCATAGCGGGTGGCGCCTCGGTACTCCTTGACCGGCAAAGAAGTTCCCCATCGGGTGGCGCCGCTTGTAGGCTTGCCTGTCGTAGGCTCGCCGCTGTTTGCGGTTGGCCGTGGCCGGGATCACCGCAGTGGCGCCACGGGCCTGCAACTCTCTGAGCAAGCCATCGCTGTCGAAGGCTTTATCAGCCAGCAGAGCGCCAAAGGGAGGTTGCTGAGCAGTGGCCGCCCCTTTGCTCTCATGCCTCTGTCCTGGCAGCAGGAGAAGCGCGCCAGCTTGCCCACCGCGTCCACCAGCGCCACGTCTGTTGTCAGCCCGCCGCGGGAGCGGCCAATGCACTGGCGCTGCATGCCCCTTTGCCCCGGCGGCTTGCTGGTGAACCGGGACGATGGTCCCGTCGATGAGCACGTACTCCAGATCGGGATCGCCCCTGAGGGACGCGAACATCCTCTGAAATACACCGCTGCCGGCCCACCGTCGGCAGCGGCGGAACTGACTGTTCCAGTGCCAGAAGCAAGGGGGTAGGTCTGGCCAGGGGGCGCCGGGGCGCACCTTCCACAGAACAGCTTCGAGAACAGACGGTTGTCCCTTGCGGTAACGCCTCGATCCGTAGCCTTCCCCGGCAGCAGCGGGGCAATGGGGCGCCAGAGACGCGATCCAGGATCACCCAGCGTCCCTCATCACAACCTCCATCCCTAACCCTGAAACACCTCTACACCTTATTGGCCACAGGCACTAGTTCCTGTCCCGGCCCTTGAGTCCCAAAGTGCGCTTGATACTGTTGAAATGGCTATCTGCCCCTTTCCGAACTCATAGCCAGAGAGGCAATTTCCGTCGTCATTGTAACCTCTAAAATATATAGAACCAGAAGCCATATCCCCACCGTTTTCGTTAGCCTCCATCTTGTCTCCATCCCAGCTTCCGTCGTAGAAGTCGGTGTAGTTGTCGGCCACCTTCTCGCCATTGTCCAGCCAGTAGATTGCGGCGTCCGTATCGGTGGATTCCGAATCGGTGTTCTGCCGTGCCTTGACCGAGGCTGTTGAGCCGACGACCTTGAACAGATCACCGCAGGCGTCACTGATGCCGGCGTGGCCGGTCTTGGCCCGGGTCTGTACAAAGCTGTTGTAGTCGGCGACGTTGGATGATGCTCCATCCCTCGTGGTGCTGGTGATGAACAGCAGGGGGAAGTTCGTGGTCGCCGAGACATCCGAGAGGATCAGCGCCCAGTCGGCCGGCACGATGAGCGCCGGCAGAACCCGGATTGTCGGGTGGGATCTCCCTCATGGCCTAGCCCCCGGTGCAGCCACAAGGGGTCCGGTAGTCCGGATTGTAGCAATTTATCCTCCCCACGCCAACGGGACGACACCACATCCTGCGCCTCTCCTGCCCCCAGCCTATTGTCACTGTTTCCCTGTCTCACCATGACGTGCTCCTCTCTCTGGGGGGAGGGGAGAGGTAGGTAATACATGGGTATCGGATACTGCCTAAGGACAAGGCGGCATCTGCCAAATCCAAACCCGTGTACCGTGACCGTCAAGGTAGGCTGCACGTGTACCCCGCACCAGCAGCCCCATGCCCACGATTCCCCCGCGGAATGGTTGCCATCGGGTGCCTTTACTGCCTTGCTGGGGCTGATCTGGTATGAACTCAAGGCCAGTGAAGCCAGGCTCAATAAGCGGACGGACGAATTACGGGAAGACCAGAAGGAGCTTCGAGAAAAAGTAGATGCACTGCCCTGGAAAATCATGGAGTGATTACCCACTGCCAACCAGCCGGTTTCCCCGGATCGTTGAATGACCCCACAGAAGCCTGTGGCGAGGCATTGGGTACCGGCAAGACAGCAACGGCCAACCCCGCCACGGCGGTTCAGCGAAGCGTTCTCGACGGAGACCTCTACGATCCGTGAAACCGGTTCGGGTCAGCCTTATGGGTAAAGGTCGTAATCCTCTATAAAGGCTCTTTGGCAGCCTCTACCATGATCTTCCCTGGTGGCCACTTCCTTGGGGTTGAGGATTGCAGTCGTCAGGAGTGGCGCCGTCTGCTCCAGTTGGCAGGGGCCTTGAAGCGGCGAGAGGCCCGGTTGTCCGCCCCCGGCGTCCCCAGGGTGCTGGGGCTTTTGTTTTCCAAGCCTTCCACCCGCACCCGGGTCAGTTTTGCGGTGGCCATGGCCCGGCTGGGGGGACAAACCCTGGACCTCCCCCCCGGCAGCACCCAGGTGGGTCGCGGCGAGCCCATTGCCGATACGGCCCGGGTTCTCAGTGGCTACGTGGACGCCCTGGCCGTCCGCACCTTTGCCCAGGAGGATCTTGAAGCCTATGCCCAGGTCAGCACCGTTCCCGTGATTAATGCCCTCAGTGACGTGGAGCACCCTTGTCAGATGATTGCGGACTTCCTCACGCTGCAGGAGTGCTTCTCCCGCCTGGACGGTCTCACCATGGCCTATATCGGGGACGGCAACAACATGGCCCACTCCCTCCTGCTGGCCGCTGCCCTGCTGGGTGTTCACCTGCGGGTCGCCACTCCCAGGGGGTATGAACCGGATCCTGACGTGGTGCAGCGGGCGCAGCGGCTGAGCCAGGGGCGATGCACCGTTACCGTGCTCCATGACCCTGTGGAAGCCTGCCGTGGCGCCCAGGCCGTCTACACCGACGTGTGGTCTTCCATGGGGCAGGAAGAAGCGGCACAGCAGCGCCGCCATGATTTTGCCGGATATTGCTTGAACGGGAACCTGCTGGCCCAGGCGGCCCGGGATGCTATTGTGCTCCATTGCCTGCCTGCCCACCGGGGTGAGGAAATCAGTAGCGAGGTGCTGGAAGGGCCGGCAAGCCGGGTGTTTCTGCAAGCCGAGAACCGCCTCTATGGCCAGCAAGCCCTGCTGGCCCTGTTGTTGGATCTGGTATGAAGCCCCGGGCCATGGTATGGAGGATCATGAACAATGGACAGAAGAATCCGGCACATGGACTGGACAAATGCCGGAAAATCCCGTACGTCTGTATTGACTGTCCGGATGGCTGATGGAGCCCGCACCCCTCACCGTTGCCCAGCAGGAACTCTACGACTGGATCGTTGAGTTCCTCGCTCACCATGGCCATGCTCCATCCATCCGCCAGATGATGGAGGCCATGGGCCTGCGCTCACCGGCGCCCATTCAAAGCCGCCTGCGCTATCTACAGAAGAAGGGCTGGATCCGGTGGCAGCCCGGCCGAGCCCGCACCTTGCAGTTGACCGTTATCCCCCCCACGGGAATCCCTGTTCTGGGAACGGTTTCTGCAGGCGGGCTGGTGGAGACCTTCCCCGACGTGGAGGAGCACCTGGATTTGCAGACATTTCTCAAGGGGAAGAGTTTGTTTGCCCTCACTGTTTGCGGCGACAGCATGATTGGCGCCCACATCACCAACGGGGACATGGTGGTGATGAAGCCAGTGACCGACATCCGGACCCTACCCAACGGAGCCGTTGTCTCCGCCATGGCCCCAGGGGAGGGGGCCACCCTCAAACTCTTCTACGGGGAAGGCTCCACCATCCGTCTGGAGCCGGCAAACCCTGCCTACAAGGCCATTGTTCTGCCGGTGGAGCAGGTGGTGATTCAGGGCAGGTTGGCGGCGGTTTGGCGCCAGGTTCATGGGGTTGCCGGCGGGCGATAGGCATACTGTGAAGCGCCCCTGCCCAACCCGTGGTCACCCAACCCGCGATCAAGGGCGATCAACGCTCCCGGCGATGCGCTGAAGCAGGGCTTCAATCCGGTCAAACCGATCCAGAACCTCGAAAATCAGTCTATCGGACACTTCAACCACGGCGTCTTCCCCATTCCCGTCGAACTGATCTTCAAAGTTTTCTTTGACAACATCAAGTTCTGCACTGGGCAATTCATCATTGGGTTCTTCCTGAGTAATCTGACTGGTATCCAGATCTTCAGAATAGAACCGGTCCGAATCCGGCCCATCCATGGGAGCATTGTCTATGCTGGGTTGATCATGATCTTTCTCTTGCTCCACATCAGCCTCAGACTGGCCATCAGATGATTCTGTTGCAACTGTAGAAGAGTTGATGAGATCAAGCAACTGTTGCTTGGTTTTCCGTGCAAAACCTTTAACGCCTTGATCTTTGCAGAGTTGCTTGAGTTGAACAATGGTCAGGCTGGCGAGATCCCCTTGCTCACCTTTGGCTTGTTTTGGAGAGGAGGAGGTCTTCCTGGCTTTGGACGTTTTCTTCAGTCCCGCTCTGCCGGGTTTGGGCTGGCTTGGGGCATCCGCGGTGGATTCATCCGCCGCGGATCTGGCCGGGATCCCTGATCCATCGGCCTCGACCATTTCAAGGAGCCTGGCCTTGGGCTTGTGGGCATAGCCCTTGATGCCCTGATCCCTGCACAGATCCTTCAACTCAGCAACCGTTAGATCTTTGAGGGGCTTGTCCGACAGCCTGGCTGAAGGCGGCTTGCTGGTCATGGGGGCTCTGTAGAGAAATCCATTTTAGGCGCGCCTGTCAACAGATGGTCTAAAATGAATCAGTGGCTTTTCATCGTACCTGCTGCAGGCCTTGGGCTCAGGCCTCAACCATGACCTTTAGTCCAGAAGAAAGCCTGGGGTCCAAGCGGGATGCCAGCCCCTGTGGTGCTCCCCCCTGCTCCTTCGCCTCAGAACAGCGGCCCAAGCAGAAATCCCGCCGGCCCCATGGCCCACAGCAGGCCGGCAAAGGCACGGAACCGGCAGCAGGTAACCAGAGCGCAGGCCCTATTGGCCGGGGTTGAACCAGGAGGATTTGGCAGCAAACCCCAGTTCCGGATAAGGAGAGCAGGAAAAGTCCCGGTCTCCCACCTGACCATTCCCCTACCGTCATCAACGCCCCTTATCCGGAACCCGGGGTGATGGAGATCATTTCTTGGCAGGCGTGGCTTGAATCGTTGTGGCGTCACCACTGGCCTCAATAGCGAATATCCCCTTTTGAGAAAGTTTAAGATTGTTACCCGTGATATCAACTTTACATTCATTATTTTTCCGTGTAGCTTTCCAAGTGATAATTGCATGGTTGGGGTCTTTCGCAAGACGATCATATTCTGTATCACCGGATTTTGGCATTACTCCATTGTCAATGAAATGGGAGAGACAATAGGACATCAACCCTCGGGCCTGGATATTGGCCGCATTGATCTTGGCCTTGTTCTGTTGCCCCAGAAAAGCGGGCGTGGCCACACTGGACAACACGCCAATGATGACCACAACAATGAGCAACTCCACCAGGGTGAAGCCTCCTGCGGCCGAAGGGTGCTTCCGGCTTGGCTGGCGCCACGGTTGGGCCCGCAACGGCAGCCGCCGGGGCAGGGAACCGTGGCGGTGGCCCCCCATGGCGGCGGTGGCCTGTGTGGGCGGATGGACGTTTGGTGTCCACGGGCCGGCTTGAGCTTGCCGGAGCAGGTCTAGGGTGAGCGTCAATGCTTGCGAACGGTCAACCATGGGGAGTGGCGGCACGATTTTTTTCCATGGTTCCCTCACCTGCCGCGGTTGATCCATGACCCGGATTCCTGCTGGTGAACCCGGCCCCACCGGTGGGGCCGGCCATGGGCTGGCCGTGGGCTGGCGCTGGTTCCGCCGCCCCCTGAACACCCTCTCGGCCCGCCTGGCCCGGGTGGGGGTTGTGATGGTGGCCATCTATGGGCTGCTGGCCTTGGTGATGCCGCTGCTGATTGCCAGTGGTTGGCTTCCTGATCCCAACAGTGGCCTGGAGAATCCTCCCTTTGCGGCCCCCAGCCCGGCCCACTGGTGTGGCACGGACCGGCTGGGGCGGGATGTATGTGTCCGCACCATGGCCGGCGCCGGCGTGGCCCTGCAGGTGGTGCTGCTGGCGGTGGCCCTGGCCCTGGCGGTGGGTGTGCCGCTGGGCATGGTGAGCGGCTACATGGGAGGGGCCGTCGACCGGCTGCTGGTGTTGCTGATGGACACCCTCTACACCCTGCCCCTGCTGTTGCTGGCGGTGGTGATGGCGTTTCTGCTGGGGCGCAGCCTCGTCAATGCCGCGTTGGCCCTCTGTGTGGTGTACATCCCCCAGTACTTCCGCATGGTGCGCAACCAGACGGCTGGGGCCAAGGCGGAGTTGTACGTCACTGCTGCGCGATCCCTGGGGGCCGGGCCGGTGTGGATCCTGCGCCGTTATTTGCTGCGCAACGTGATCACCTCGGTGCCCGTGCTGATCACCCTCAATGCAGCGGATGCGGTGCTGGTGCTGGGGGGGCTGGGGTTTCTGGGGCTGGGCCTGCCGGAAACCGTGCCCGAATGGGGGAGTGATCTGCAGCAGGCCCTGGTGGCGGTGCCCATTGGCGTCTGGTGGACAGCCCTCTATCCCGGCCTGGCCATGTTCGGTCTGGTGCTGGGTCTCTCCTTCCTGGGGGAAGGGGTGGACGCCTGGCTGTCCCGCAGTGAAACCGTCGGCCGCGCCGAGCGCTGAGCCAAACCTCCCGGCAACGCCTAGACTCAAGCCGCATATCCCATGGGGAGGCCGGAGCCGCCCTTGTCGTGATGGTGACCCTTTTCCTGCTGGGATTGTCGGTATTCGTGTGGAGCAAGTCGCGCCGCAACAGCGACGAGGTCATCGCCACCTTTGAGACGCTACTGGCCGTCGTGCTGCTGGTTCTGGCTCTGTGCTGCGGCCGCCTGCATCTGCCCCTGGCCTGCCTCCTGCTGGCCTATGCCCTCCTCCTGCCCCGTTACCCGAGCCGCCAGGCACCGGAACGGAGCGAGAGCCGGGACGACATCTTCGTGGAGTTTTGAGGGACAGCGGCAGGGACTTGCGGCCGGCGCAACAATTTGTTAAACTTTGTGAAGCAACCTGTCAGGACCATGGCCTCATCCAGTCCCCTTTCCCTGAGCCGAGGCTTCACTGTTGAGCAGTACTCTCGCGTCATTGACCGCTGTCAGGACGTCGATGAGCTACGGAGTCTGGCCAAGTTATTGCTTAAGGTCTGGCGCCAGCAGGCGGATTTGAACGAGCATTACGGGGCGCAACTGCTCCGCATCAAGCCCACCGACATGGGTCGAGCCACCGGCTGATCGGCCCTGCGACCGCGGCCAAAGCGCTGGATCCGGCCAGCCGGCTGGCGCTCCGGCCCGTCATGGGATAGATCGGTCCGAGCTGCCGGTACCGGCAGGGGTCACTCCACCTTGGCCAGAGGCGCCGGGTTGACCGGATCCTGCAATTCCCGCTTGAGTTGGCGAAGATCCTTCAGCACCCGTTTCTTTTTGGAGCGTTGCCGCATCACCTCCGTAAAGGACAGATAGATGCGCGTTGGGGCATAGATTAGCATCATCAATGCTCCAGCTTCCACCAGCAGGGTCCAAAGCAGTGGGGAAGGAGTGTTCATATCCCCAGGCTATCCAGCTTGCGCAGGGAACGGCTGCAGGGAACGGCAGTTGTTCGAGATTCTCCTCAGTTCATCCCCTGACGGGTCCCACGGCAGAGGGCCAGGGCTTGGCTGTAGCGGCTCACCTGTTGGTCAATGCCCGTGATGGCGGCGCCCACCACCACGGCCGTGGCCCCCAGATCCATGGCCTGCCGGGCTTGTTGGGGTGAGGCAATGCCCCCTTCGCACAACACGGGGATCCCCAGTTGCTCCCCCAGGGGCCTCAACAACTCCAGTCCCGGGGGGTGTTGATGGGCGGTGGCTCGGGTGTAGCCGTAGAGGGTGGTGCCTACCCAATCACAGCCCAGCGCCGCGGCCCGCTCCCCATTGGCTATGGTGTCGATATCGGCCATCAAGGTGGCCCCCAGTTCCGTTTTGGCCCGGGTGACGATCTCCGCCAGGTTTTCTCCCCCGGGGCGAGGCCGGTCCGTGGCATCCAGGGCCACCACGTCCGCCCCCGCCCGCCAGACGGCGGCCAGATCCCCATACCGGGGCGTGATGATGACCGGATCCTTGACGTGGAAGCGTTTCCAGAGGCCGATGATCAGCGCCTGTGGACAACGGCGCCGTACGGCCGCCACGTGCTCCGGGGAATCCAGCCGCACACCGGCAGCGCCGTTGGCCAGACTGGCGGCGGCCATGGCGGTAATGACCTCAGTGGCATGACACGGGGAGTCCTGGGGCGCCTGAACGGAAACAATCAAGCTGCCGTCCAGGCTATCCCTGCCGGTTCGATGGGTGCTCACGCCGCATCCTGATGGGGAAGCCGGCTGTGGGGAAGCCAACTCCGCAGATGGCGGGAACGGTGTTGTCGGCCTGGAGATGTCCTCTTGAGATGCTCCTTGCCGGCCGCTGAGGGGGCGATGGGGATCTCCCCGTCCGCACCGGGACGGAAGGCGGGCTTGGCTGCCTGGCCCGCCTTCAGCCGCTGCTTGGTCACCTGGGCCGGCGTGATTCTGGCGGGCGGATCAGGGACCGGCTCCAAGGGCTCCGTCCGACCGGCCGGATCGGCTGGATGCCCGTCAAGGGGTGGGCGCCGTTCCTGGAGTTCGGGGACCGGCGGAGGGATGGGGGCCGGTTGGTTTGCTGTGCTCCTGGGGACGATTGGGGCTTTTTCTCGTGTTTGATCGTCTTGACGGTCCTTGTCCGCTGGGGCGGTCCCGGGGTGCGGTCGGGGCTGGAGATCCGATTGTGGCCGAGGATCAGGACCAAGGTTCAGATGGCGGATCTGCTCTGCCCACCACAGGCGATGGCCTGACCACTCGGGTTGGCTGAGCAGTTGTTGAAGCAGGGCATGACCATGGCGATGAACCAGCCATGTGGTGAGGCTCAGGATGCCTGGACGATCCCTCTGCTCCAGACAATGTCGCAGGCGTGGTTTAACCTGGGCAATCACCCGCTCCCGGACCATCTTGAGCACAGATCGCCATGGGAGCATGAGAGGCTGGACGGCAAGGCGCAAGGGAAACCTGTGCAGATCTGAGAGTGTCACACCAGGAGGAATGCCCCATCAAGTTCCCGGCCCTGTTCTTCGGTGTTCACTTTCTGAACCGAATATTTTACGATCTGTCTCAGGAAGAATCCGGCCAAGCTTCCTGGCTGTGTTCTCGTTCTTGCGTCTTATGGGCTTATGCACGCCTCTCGGATGCCGAATTTTGTCCGCCGTTGGAACTGCTCTTGCCCTGACCGCCACCCCTCTCCTTGCTCAGACTTCTCCCTTTTCCCCGTCTCCAACCACAGCGTTCCACGGTTCCCGGCCGGTCACCATGGCCGATGCGGCCACGCCCCGGCGCTACCTCCACGACCACAGCAATGGAATGGAGGCCCTGCTGCGCACCATCCGCTTTGCGGAAGGAACCTGGCGAGGCGGCGCAGAGGACGGCTACCAGGTGATCTACGGGGGGCGCCTAATTTCCGAAGTGCTCCCTGGCGCCGATCCCTTCTCGAGCCATCCCGACCATGTTGTGAGGAAGCAAAACGCTCTCAACAGCAGCGCGGCGGGCGCTTATCAGTTCATGGGGAGAACCTGGAACAATGCGGCCCGCTGGCTGAGCATTGAAGACTTTTCCCCTCATCGCCAGGATCAGGTAGCCCGCTGGCTGGTGCGCAACCGCCTCAGCGACGAGGAAGAAGCCAACATCGCCCGGGGCATCCTCACCCGTGAAGCCCTGCATCAACTGGCCCCGGAATGGGCCGCCCTGCCCACCCGCTGGGGAGACAGCTACTACGGCTACGACCAGCACATGAAGTCCTGGGATGAATTGAAGGCCTTCTACGACAGGCAGTTGGCGTTGCTGAACCGGGAGACAGGGGCCTAGGCCGGGGCCAGCCTGTGGCGGCGGCGCATCACCTCTGATCCCAATCGCGGCGGGACCGGCGCTCAAGGCTCCCGGTAAACGATTCGTCCCTCCAGATCGTTGATGACGTGGAGGCAATCCTCCTGCATCAGGCTTTCCAGGGCCGGGCGAATCGCCTCAGGGGGATGTCCCAGTTCCAGCACGGCATCGTTGAAGGTGAACCCCCGCGTACCCCGACGCCTGGCCAGGACGAGGATGCTCTGGCTCAGGGTCATGGGCTCATGGTCACTTGGCTGCCCCGGCTCCAGGGCCGACCGGTTAAACGACCGCACCTGTTCGGGGATCAGAAACAGGTCAACCACGGAGCCCACATAACAGAGCCCCCCCGTGAACAGCCAGAGCAAACCTGATCCCCACCGGCCCGTGTAGAAGCGGTGCAGGCCCGCCACCCCCAACAGGGACGGAACCCAGAGCAGATAGGCCACCCCCACGCTGCGCGGCTCGCCGTGGGGAGCCTGATTCTGAGTGGAGGCCATGGGGAGTGCAGGCGGTCCGGGTAGTGTAAGGGGACGGGAAGTTTAGATTTCTTCCGGGCCTGTTCTGTTGCCCCAGTCATTCACAGTCCGCTCCTGTGTCAACCCCCTCTGCCCCCCTTCACCTGCCCCGCACCAGCGAGAGCGATCAACTGCTGCGCATCCGCCATAGTTGCAGCCACGTCATGGCCATGGCGGTGCAGCGCCTGTTCAAGAACGTTCAGGTCACCATCGGCCCATGGACAGAGACGGGCTTCTACTACGACTTTGCCGCCCCGGAGCCCTTCACCCCCCAGGATCTCAGGAAAATCCGCAAAGGTATGCAGAAGATCCTGCGGCAGAAGCTCCCCTTCCGTTGTGAAGAGGTGAGCCGCCAAGAGGCGCGGCGGCGGATCGAGGCCATCGGCGAGCCCTACAAGCTGGAGATTCTGGCTGGTCTGCAGGAGCCCATTATCCTCTACCACCTGGGAGATCAGTGGTGGGATCTGTGCGCAGGCCCCCACGTGGCCAACACTGCCGAGATCAATCCCGATGCCGTGGACCTGGAGACCGTGGCCGGCGCCTACTGGCGGGGAGACGAAACCAAAGCCCAGTTGCAGCGCATCTACGGCACCGCCTTTGAAACCCCGGAACAACTGGCGGAGCATCAGCGCCGTCGGGAGGAAGCCCAGAAGCGGGATCACCGTCGTCTGGGTCGGGAACTGGGCCTGTTCCTCTTCAGTGACAGTGTGGGTCCCGGTCTGCCCCTCTGGACACCCCGGGGCGCCCAGTTGCGCAGCCTGCTGGAGGACTACCTCCGTCAGCAGCAGCAGCGGCGCGGCTATCAGCACGTGGTTACCCCCCACATTGCCCGGGTGGATTTGTTTCGCACCTCGGGCCATTGGCAAAACTACAAGGAGGACATGTTCCCGCTGATGGCGGAGAACGACGCTGATCGCGCCGCTGAGGAGGGCTTCGTGATGAAGCCCATGAACTGCCCCTTTCATATTCAGATTTACAAGGAAGAGTTGCGCAGCTACCGGGATCTGCCCTACCGGCTGGCGGAATTCGGCACCGTCTACCGCCATGAGCAGAGTGGGGAGCTGGGGGGGCTGACCCGGGTGCGGGGCTTCACCCAGGACGACAGCCACCTCTTCGTCACCCCAGAGCAATTGGATGAGGAGTTCCGGCAGGTGGTGGATCTGATCCTCACGGTGTTCCGGGATCTGGGATTCCAGCACTTCAAGGCGCGGCTCAGCTTCCGCGGCCCCCAGACCACCAAAATAATTGGCCGCCCCGAGGCCTGGGACCAGGCGGAAGCCGCCATTCGCCAGGCTGTGAACCGCCTGGGCATAGACACTGTGGAGGGTCCCGGCGAGGCCGCCTTCTATGGCCCCAAGCTGGATTTCCTCGTGTACGACTCCCTGGAGCGGGAGTGGCAGTTGGGAACGGTGCAGGTGGACTACAACCTGCCGGAGCGTTTTGACCTGGAGTACGTGGCGCCGGACGGCTCCCGCCAACGCCCCACGATGGTACATCGGGCCATCTTCGGCTCCCTGGAGCGGTTCATTGGCATCCTCATCGAGGAGTGGGGGGGGGACTTGCCCTTCTGGTTGGCGCCTGAGCAGATTCGCATCCTGCCGGTGACAGCCGCGGCCTTGCCAGCGGCCCGGCAGTTGGCCACCCGGCTGTGCAGCCATGGTGTGCGCGCCACCGTGGCGAGCAGTGGGGAGCGGTTGGGTAAGTTGATTCGCAATGGGGAGACCCGGAAGATTCCCGTGCTGGGGATCCTTGGGGAGCAGGAGATGGCGGCGGATTCCGTGAGCGTGCGCACGCGACGGCAGGGGGATCTGGGCGCCATGGGGCAGGCCAGACTGGTGGAGTTGGCCCGGGGAGCAGTTGCCGGTCGCCGCGCCACCCTGATGCCATGACCACCACCGTGCTGGCGGCCGACGTGGGGGGCACCAAGACCGCGCTGGCCTTCTATGGCCTCACGGAGGAGGGCTTGCGCCTGCAACGGCAGCACCGCTACGCCTCCCGGGAGTGGCCCTGCCTTGAGCGGATGCTGACGGATTTTCTCCAGCGGGAGGATCCTGACGGGATGCCAACCCGGCTTGTCGGTGCCTGTTTTGCGGTGGCGGGCCCCGTGCAGCAGGGCCAGGCCCGTCTCACCAACCTGGACTGGGTGGTGGATCAGCAGAAGCTGGCCCGGTCCCTGGGACTGACCGCCGTGGAAGTGGTGAACGACATTGCCGTGCTGGTCTATGGGTTACCCCATCTTCAGCCCGCCATGGCGGTGGAACTGCAGGCCGGCGAACCACAACCCGGTGGGACGGTGGCCATTCTGAGCCTGGGCACCGGGCTCGGCATGGCCATGGGCGTTTCCACCCCCACCGGGTTGGCCTGGTGCCCCAGCGAAGGGGGGCACCAGGAGTTTTCCCCCTGCACCACACGGGAATGGCAACTCCGGCAGTGGCTTCTGGCGGATCTGGGTCTGGAGCGTCTCTCGGTGGAGCGGGTGGCGAGCGGCACGGGGCTGGGGCACATTGGCCGCTGGCTGCTCAGCACCCATCCCGGCCCCCACCCCCTGAAACCCCAGTTCGGTGACTCAACAGCGGATCTACCCGCCCGGGTGGCTGCCGGGGCCGATCAGGGGGACGCTCTCTGTCAAGAGGCTCTGGCTCTCTGGACAGAAGCCTGTGGAACCGCAGCGGGCAATCTCCTGCTCACCAGTCTTTGCACAGGGGGGCTCTGGCTGGCGGGTGGGGTGACCGTCAAGCAACTGCCACGGTTGCGCTCGCCCCGTTTCCTGCAACGTCTCCAGCGGGTGGGGCGGTTCCAGCCCCTTGCCGCCAAGGTGCCCGTTCACGCGGTGACCGCACCGGAAGCCGGCCTGTTCGCAGCGGCTCAACGGGCACGTCGGTTGGCCAGCGGGCCGTCAGGATCCGCCAGGCAGGGGGGCAGACCGTGGGGCAACATGGGCATTGATTCTTAACAAGACCACGCCTGTTGTGTCGGACAATACCTGCGAGCGGTGCGTGATCACCGTGCCGTCCACCACTGCCAACATCGGTCCCGGCTTCGACTGCCTGGGGGCCGCTCTGCAACTCAACAATCGCTTCAGTCTGCGGCGGCTGACGAGGCAGGAGGAAGCCTTTGATCTGGTTGTGGACGGGCCGGAGGGGGCCCACCTGCGGGGTGGCAGGGACAACCTCTTTTATCGAGCGGCCCGCTGCGCCTGGGAAGCGGCTGGCCATCCTCCCATCCCTCTGGAGGCCAGAATCTCCCTGTCCGCGCCACCTGCCCGCGGCCTGGGCAGCAGCGCCAGCGCCATCGTGGCCGGCCTCTGCGGCGCCAATATGCTGATCGGCCAGCCCCTGGGTCGGGAAAAGCTGCTGGAACTGGCCATTGCGGTAGAAGGTCACCCGGACAACGTGGCGCCCTCTCTTCTGGGTGGACTTTGCCTCACCTCCCGGGTCGCCGATCAACGTTGGCGGGTGGTGCCCTGTCCCTGGCATGAGCAGGTGCGGGCCGTGGTGGTCATTCCCAACCTGCGTCTCTCCACCAGTGAGGCCCGGCGGTCTCTGCCACGAAATGTTGCCCTGCAGGATGCGGTGAGCAATCTCTCGGCCCTTACGGTGCTGCTCGCGGGTTTGCGCAGCGGTGACGGCGCCTTGATCGCCGATGGTCTCCGCGATAGCCTCCATGAACCTTACCGCTGGCCCCTCATTCCCCACGGTCTGCCCGTGCGGCAGGCGGCCATGGCGGCCGGCGCCTGGGGGGCCGTGATCAGTGGCTCCGGACCCACCATCCTGGCGTTGAGCAGCCGGGACATGGAGGAGAAGGTGGGCAAGGCCATGGTGCAGGCCTGGCAGGAGCAGGAGGTGGAGGCCCAGTATCACGCCCTCAGCCTCCAGAATTTTCCGGCAGTCTGCCAGGCGGTGGAGTGAATTGGGTATTTCTACTCAGCAACCTCGGGGAGGCTGATAGGGTCGCCTACGGCCCCTGTGCTTCGGTAGGGCTGTTCCGTTGTCTTGCGTTTGGCCCATGGGCGCTGCTCTTGTTGATCCCCTGCTGAACCAATCCGGTTCGGCCTTCCCCTGGCTGAGCGCCATTGTGCTCCTGCCCCTGGTGGCGGCGCTGATCCTGCCGTTGCTGCCAGGAGACCGGGTGGCAGGACCCAGAGCCATTGCCGTCAGCGCCTTGGCGGCGGATCTGGTGTTGATGGCGCTGGTGTTCAGCCGTCACTTCGTCAGTGGCAACAGCGGCTTGCAACTGGTGGAGCGCATCAGTTGGATTCCGGCCATCGAACTGGAATGGTCCCTGGCTGCAGACGGGGTGGCGGCCCCCCTGGTGGCGCTCAGCGGGCTGGTGACCATGCTGGCGGCCGTGGCCAGTTGGCCACTGGTCCGCAAGCCCCGGCTCTACTACGGCCTGCTGCTGGTGCAGGCCTCCGCCCAGGCCATGGTCTTCCTGGCCCAGGACTTCCTGCTGTTCTTTCTGGCCTGGGAGTTGGAGTTGGTGCCTGTCTACCTGCTCATCTCCATCTGGGGCGGTGCCCGTCGTCAATATGCCGCCACCAAGTTCATCCTCTACACCGCCCTGGCCTCCCTGCTGATCCTGCTCAGCGGGTTGGTGCTGGCATTCATGGGCGAGGGCTTCAGCCTCGACCTGACCACCATGGCCAGCCACACCCCCCAGGGGAGCGTGGCCTTGCTGTGCTACCTGGGCTTCCTGGTGGGGTTCGGCGTGAAGTTGCCCATCTTTCCGCTGCACACATGGCTGCCCGATGCCCACGGCGAGGCCAGCGCGCCCATTTCCATGCTGCTGGCGGGGGTGCTGCTGAAAATGGGAGGCTATGCCCTGCTGCGCTTTAACGTGCAGATGCTGCCGGACGTCCATGCCCAACTGGCGCCGGCACTGATGATTCTGGGGATCGTCAACATCATCTACGGAGCCCTCAATGCCCTGGCCCAGGATAACGTGAAGCGGCGGATTGCCTGCAGTTCCATCAGCCACATGGGCTTTGTCCTGCTGGGGCTGGCCGCCATCAACAGCCTGGGCTTCAGCGGTGTGATGTTGCAGATGATCAGCCATGGCCTGATTGCAGCGGCCATGTTTTTTGTCACCGGTGTGTTCTATGACCGCACCCGCACCCTGTCCATTCCCAATATGGGCGGCCTGGCCAAGGCGCTCCCGGTCACCTTTGCCCTGTTTCTCACCAGTTCCCTGGCCTCCCTGGCCTTGCCGGGCATGAGCGGCTTTGTTAGTGAGATCACGGTGTTTTTCGGGGTGACCTCTGCGGATCAGTTCACTACGGCCTTCCGGGTGGTGGCGATGCTGCTGGCGGCCGTAGGGTTGGTGCTGACCCCTGTCTACCTTCTCTCCATGTGTCGCAGGGTATTCTTCGGCCCCAGGATTCCCGCCCTGGCCCAGGTGGGGGACGCCAATCCCCGGGAGTTGGCGATTGCCCTCAGCCTGCTGGTGCCCACCTTGGCCATCGGCTTCTGGCCCCAGTTGGCCATTGGGCTGTATGAGCCCACCACTACGGCGATTGCTGAGACTGCGGCGGCGGTTCTCAGTGGCTGAGTCTGTGCTTGTCTATCAAAAATAAAAATTCAAAGTTTGGAGATTCAGCGTCAGCCAGCCATTCATGGGTCCATTTCATTTCAGCCATAACATTACGTCTATAATCCACTTTAACAATGTCAACTATTTTGCCACATTCCGATAGTATTTGATTGATTTCCTCTGCTGTCCCACGACCACCTGAACTATATGAAAGAATTATCCATCGGGCAGATGTAGATCTAATCAATTTCTCTAAAGCCTCTACTGCAATAAATCGACCTGTCTTTTGGTTTCTCTTAAATTCCTCGAATACAGAACTGGAAACTTTATCCGACGTGTCAGCTCGTCGTCTTGCTCTACCAAACAATTGGGGTGTATCATTTAAACAAATAGTAGTCCACAAGTGATAATAAGATGCGTATCTGACACGGGAAGATGGCATCTTATCATTATTCGATCCATACGGTGGATCAAAGTATGCCAGATCTATATCAATGTTGCAGATTTCAAATATATCATCTTTCAATACTATGTTTTCACGGTTTGCTACAAATATTTTAGGTACTTCAAGAATAAGATCTTTGTATGATCGAGAAGACCATCTACTTAAGTATGATACAAAATGTCCGATAGTATTGTCAACTCGATCCAATGCCAGCATTAGACTACTCAGCGCTACAACCCGCTCAATCGGCGATAGAGATAGCCTGTCAATTTCCTGTCGGATGCCATCTAGCTTTCGTGTATTGTGAATCTGCCATGGTCTTTTTAAGCCATCCGCTTGAATAGCACTGCCGCCATTTTGCTCACCACCATAATGTTCTGTAAACCAACCATCCTTTGGTAGTACATTATTTAAATGACGAATAAGATTAGTATATTCACTACCATGTCTGCGGTTTTGAAGATAACATTTTGAGAAGACTTGTGACCATACTGCAATATCATTACTAATAACTCTATATCCAGACTTAGCAAATGCTTGAGATACACGTGTTGAACCGGAAAATCCGTCAAGTATAGTTTTTGCCTCAGTTTTTCTTGCCAACTCTAAAATATATGGCAATAGCTTAAGCTTTGAACCAGCGTACTTAATACCCTGAGTTAAAGGCACATGATCAGTCATGCCAGGAAATAGAGACAGATTTGAGAACATATCATTTACATAATTCTTGTTTTAATCTTTTGATATCTTTTTTTATTTCTCTGAGTGCAGCATTCTGGCCAGTTTCAGATGAAACAAGCGCCAAAGAAAAAAGAGATACAAGCAATCGGTTATCAGAGTAATTAATCCAACCATTAGTAATACTATCGAAAAACTGATACCCTTTCTTAGTATGTGTCCACAATCCATGTTGAAGTGCATTTGCTGTAGCATCACCGTAGCGCACTTCAAAAATATATTTATTTCTGAAAGCATAGAATCGATAAACTGGATGTTTTCGGCGTTCATCTGGTTCTATACGCATAATCTGTGATATGGATTGATAAGCAAGATTATAATTAAATACCAGAATATTGCAATGCTTTGATTGTTGATTATAGATTAGAGGTAAGACATTAATCTTACAAAAATCTAAAAATACTAAGCTATTAAGAAGACTTTTTATTTGTTCTTGATCGACAATTTTTCCTTCTTCTTTTTTTTCGTTTTCCAGAAGCGAAAACATCGAAGAAGTCTTGTCTGTAGAAAGCTGTAAGGGTCCATGTCCATATGCTTTTAAGCTAACAGGAAATTCGACCTTTGTTATCTCATTTATAATTTTAATATCTTCTTCTTGAGATTTAGCTCGGTACAAATCTTTTCCTACATGAATTGACCGGAAGTCATACATATATTGATTGATAAACTCAGATATGGCGATTTCTGCCAAATCGCCATGTGTTTTATTCCCAATCAAACGCATAGTAAATATGTTGCTAAGGGTTGTTGTGATAAGAGCCGGGTGCTTTCTGATGAAAAGCCTTAAGCGCTCTGTGAAGTCCTTGTACGCGCTTGCCGTTTCCATGGGCTTTGGTGCTGTTCCATGCTTTCCAGCCATTGTGGCATGTGTTGCATGGTTTGACAAGCCCTCTGACCTCATCTCTCTATCAGCTTCAACACCCTGCCATGCAACCCCTGGAGGACACACCCTTGCCCATAGCTGTTCCTGCCCCCGTCAGGCTTGCTGGGGGGTCCGTCTCTTCTTCTGAAAGACAGAGGCCATTTCCTCCCTAGTCCTGTTTCAGGGAAAACCTGCCTATGCTACGGGATTGAGCCGGTGCGGATCATCCCCACAACACCCCCAGCGGCACAAAACCCCATGGGCCACACCCCCTAGGATGGTCATCAGCCACCACAATCCTCTTTGGCCACTACCACGGATCTGCGGCAGACCCCTTGGCTGAACCGGGCTGGCCGTATCGGGCTGGTGGCAGGGCTGGTGGCCGCTGGCGCATGGGTGAGCATCACGGTCCTGCGGCGTCCAGCCATCCGGGATCTTGACCCCTACACCGTTGTGGTGCAGCAGCAGGCCCTGCGGGGAACCGTGGTGGCCACTGGTACGGTGGAACCTGTTCGCCAGGTGAACCTGAGTCCGCCCCAGTCGGGCATTGTGGCCGCCATCAACGTGGAGGAAGGGGAGCAGGTGCGCGCTGGGCAGGTTCTGGTGGTAATGGATGACGGCGATTTACCCATGCGAATCAAGGAACGGCAGGCTTTGCTGACCCAGGCGGAGGAAGAATTGGCTTTGCGGGAAGAGGAACTCCTGCGTCAACAGGGGTTGGTGGAGGCAGGGGCGTTGAGCCAACTGGCCCTGAGCCAACTGGAAAGCCGCTACCGGGCCCAGCAGAGCCAAGTGGCGGCAAGCCGGCAGCGGCTCCAGGAATTGCTGCAGGAGCAAACAGAACTAACGGTGCAGGCCCCCTTTGACGGCCTGGTGCTGGAGCGGTTTGCGGAGCCGAGGAGTTATGTCACCCCTTCGGGCAATGCCAATGACGCCACCAGGACGTCTCTGCTCACCATCGGCACCGGCCACCAGTTGGTGGCCGCCCTGCCCGATAACGAGGTTGGGCGGATCCGGTTGAATCAGGGCGCCACAGTGTTGCTGGATGCCTTACCGAATCAACCCCTGGATGCGCAGGTGAACATCATCGCCCCCCGGTCCCAGGTGAACGACAACGTGATCACCTTTGACGTAACTCTGGCGTTTCTGAGCGAGAACCCCCAGCTTCGTTATGGCATGAGTGGGGACGTGCAGCTTTTCACCGAGGAACTTTCCCCCACCCCTGTGGTGCCCATCGTTGCTGTTGTCACCCGTTCCGGCCAATCTGGGGTCTATGTGGCGGGCAGGGAAGATCAACCCACTTTCCGCTCCATTGCCTTGGGGTATTCCAGTGGAAGCAGCATCCAGGTGTTGGACGGGCTTGAATTGGGTGAGCGTGTGTTTATCGATTGGCCAACCTGGGCCCGCCAGCCCAGAGGAAGGAACTGAAACCGGCGGGTCGGCAAGGGACGTTAACCGGTAACGCGGATTGTGCGAATGCGGCCGCCACGACGCTGAATGGTCTGCAGTTGCCGACTCAGATTGGCAAACTGAACCTGGACAGACTGGGCAGCATAGCGATTGGTGGCGCTGTTCCCTGGCAGGTCATAGGTGACCTCGTAGCGGGTAATCCGGTTGTCGTACTGATTGTTGGTAATCCGAGGGGGATTGGCCTTGGCGGGCAATTTTGCCGCAATCTGACGCACCTGAGCCATGACGGATGTTTTGTCGCTACTGGCCCGACCGCGGTTCAGATTCAGGGTGAGCAGGTAGTCCCTGTTGCTCTGGAACTGGCTACTATCGACCCGGGGATGGGGAACGTTGTTTTCCCCAAAGGCGGTGCTGTATTCCTCACTGTCAATGTAGGAGAGGACCTCAGCATCGTAGCCGTGGGTGTTGTAGATGAGCACATGCTCGGAAATTTCCTGCTGATTGCGCGGTGAACGCCCCAGAAAGTGCTTGAAGTTCAGTTCAATGAACCGATACGGACTGTTGCAGGTGAAAAACAGGTTTCTGTAGGTCTCTGAAAGACCTACTGCCATCACGAATTCACGGACTGTGATGTTGCCGTTGCGCAACTGGGATTCAGCCTTCTTGCAACGCTCAAAGCTGTTGACGTGAGCATTGCCCAGAACTTGACGATAGGTTGCGGTGATCACATCCTGAAGTTCTGTTTCGGAGCGAGCCTTGAACAACTCCGATTTCAGTTCGTCGGCGAGCCAAAGGGGCATGATGATTGGAGAGAGAAAGGGAAGTGGAAAAGCTGCACCCAGGCCGCAGCCAGTGTGCAGTGAGCAGCGCCAGGGACGATCAACTGATCTCCGTGAGGCTGACAATCCGGCCACTGTCGCGATGGATAAACGCCAGTTGGCTGGTGATGTTGTCACCAGACACCACGTAGGTGGTGGTGGCAAGGCGCCGACGGCTGCCGGCACGCTGGCTGCGGACAACAATGCGGAAACGCTTACCGGGCGCATCGCTTGAGCCGCTGCTGGCGGTGCTACGGGTGGCAATGGCCAGACCGGCGGCTCCGGCAACCGTATCAACCGTGCTGGAATCACTGCGCACACCATCACTGCCGGCATAGCCGGGCACCAGCGCCAGAGTGCGATTAAAGGTGGCCTGCCTGCGGCCATCCCCACTGCTCACACCCCGTAGATACGGCACCACGTTGTCACCAAACGCCTGGCTGTATTCGTCACTGTCCACCAGCCAATCAACGGCGGCATCGTAGCCAGCCGTGATCACCCGATCCAGTTGGGCGCCCATTTCAGCCTGGCTTTCCGGACTACGCCCCAGAACATGCTTATAGTTGACCTCCACAAACCGATAGGGGGCCATTGTTTCAAAAAAGCGGCTACGGTAGAGGGGCGTTTTGCACAATCCACGAACAAATTCCCGCACACTGAGCCTTCCGCTGAGGAATTGGGATTCCAGCCCCTCGGGCCGCTCTGTTTCCATGATATGGGGGTTCCCCATCACGTGACGATAAAGCTGCCGCAACAGAATGGCTTTATCCATGGCGTTATCCTTGGCTTGGCGCACGTAGCGGGGCTGGACCTGCTCGCCTACGCCAAAGCTGCCGTAGGGACTGCTGCTGAGGGGGACAGACTGAGGACCCTTGGTGACCCGGGCAAAGTTGGAAAGCTTGGGTAGGGGGCGACCCTGGCTGGGCAAGGGAATGGCGTAGTTGGGATAGCCAAGCAGTTCGGAGATGGTGCGGCTGCCGCGCCCCATGGAGAAGTCGCTGGCCGCCGCGCCGCCCTTGAGCCGGAAGGTTTTATTAAAGGTGTCCTGTGCAAAACCCACCAGGCTGTTGATGGAGCGCAAATAGGGAACCGTGTCATCCCCAAAAGCCTCCTGATACTCGTCACTGTTGACGTAACTGCTGATTTCTGCTGCGTAGCCCTGCTGCCGCAGCAACTTCACATGGGTGCTCACTTCCGCCTCGCTGGCGGGCGGGCGGCCCAGAAAATGTTTGCAGTTGAGTTCCACAAAGCGGTGGGAACTGGTGGCGCTCAGGAAGAGCCGCTCATAGGCGCTGGATTGTCCCAGGGCCTCCACAAAGCCCCTCACTGACAGGTTACCCTGGCGCAACTGGGATTCGGCAACAGTGACGCGATCAACCTCGAACAGGCCGATCCCGCCAAACACCTGACGATAGGCACCGTTGATGACTGCGTCCAGGTTGTCGCGGTGGGGGCCTAGGTACACTGGATCAAGATCCAGGTCGCGAGCCACGCCAAAAGAATACTTCTGGGTTCGCTGGTCAGAAAGGCTGATGAGGGAACTCATGAGGGCAAGTGGAGAGAAGTGCTTAAAGAGGGTTTGACGCCATAAAGAAAAGGCGTCAACTCACCGGTGTAATGCTGGCAATCTTGCCACGCTCCCGGTGGATGCGCTGGAACTGCTCAGAGAGTTTGGCAAACGGCACATAGACAACCCGATTGCTCTTGCGATAGCGGGAGGTTTTGGCCACACCCGGAGCGCTATATCCCGTGATCTCCACACGAAACACCTTGCCCTCGTCGCTTGCACCAACACCAAGGCGAGACTGGGGCTCGGTGGCTCGGGTGGTGGGACGGAAGCCAAACCCCTGGCCATTGCCGTTGACGCCGGAAGGGGCCACAACCGGAAGAGGCCGATTGAGATAGGCTGCCCGACCCAACTTGAATTCGATGCCTGATAGATCTCCTTTGAGGTCACTACTGCCTGCGCCGCGGGTAAGCTGGAACATCCAGGTGAACTCCCGCATACTCTTCCCTGGCCCTGACTTCCAGCCATGGAGGTAGGGCACCGTATCCTCCCCAAACTTTTGTTGATATTCATCACTATCGATAAAGGAATTGATATCCGCGTCATAGCCTTCGCTATCCAAGCGGTGGGCATGCTCACGCATCTCTGCAAAAGAGTCAGGGGAGCGGCCCAGCAAATGTTTGAACGTCAGCTCAATGTAGCGATAGCGATTGCAGGAATCAAAGAAGCGACTCCGATAGAGATAGCTCTTGGCCAGCGTGCGAACAAATTCGCGCATGCTGATGCGACCCAGCTTGAACTGGGACTCAGCGACAATCTGTCGCTCGCTATCCATGACATAGGAATTGCCAAGAACCTGGCGATACGCAGCAGACAGAAGGTTTTCCCGCTCTTCGTTGTTGGTGGCCTGGTACTGCTGTTGGGGTGGAGTCGATTCGAAGCGTTCGACACCAAGACGAGAGGCTGGACCAAAGGTCATGGAAGGAGAGCCGTGTTGTGAGAGCGGAAGCTTGCCGCTTTAAGGGTGGTGAAAGCCTAGGGCCAAATTTCGACCCCACGGAAAACATGGCTGAATTGTTACGAAGACTGGAGAAGGCGGCCTTGCAGCTTTGCTTCTCCAGTCTTCGCCTCTTCGGTGACTGACGTCAGCCCAGGGAGTTGGCCACGTAGTCGAGAGCAGCGTTGTACTCCGCTAGAGCCTGGGCGCTCATGTCCCGGGGGGCACAGCCACGGTTGCGCAGGGTGTTCAGTCCGTAGACGTAGGTGGCAGGGTCAATGCTGAGGGCTGCATAGACCTCTTTGGCGCCGTTGATGGCCAGTTCATCCAGGGGGCCGGTGCCGCCGGTGACCAGGGCGTAATTGATCAGACGCAGGTAGTGAACAAAGTCACGCTTGCACTTCTCTTTGCCCTCGGTGTCGCAGACCCGGGGCTGACGACCCAGGGTGCCTTGGGGGTTGACCTTGTAGACCGCGTCAACCGCCTCTTGGGCCACAGAATCGTAGTTGGCGGCCAGCTTTTCAGCGGCTTCCATGCGAGCAGCGGCACGCTCCATGGAACCGCGGACAGACTCCAGGTCGGAGGCGCTGGGGAAACGAGCAGCGTTATCTGCTGCTGCAATCACTGTGGTGATGGTGGATTTCATCGTGAAAGTGTAGAAAGGGTGTGGGCGTCGGAAGTCAAGCTGTGGCGGCGCCTTCAGCTTATGGAACTGGAAACGGCGTCAAAGTAGCTGGCAGCTTCCGAGGTCAGGGCAGAGCAGTCACCTTTTGCTGTGGTGCCAAGGGTGATGGTGTTGTTGGTCGTCTGGGGACCCCGATCACCGTTGGTTCCATTAATGTGGGCCACGGCGCAGGCTTTCATGATGGCCACAGCGCGAGCCATGGAGCCCGTGGGCACACCCAGAGCCGCATAGGTCTCCTTCAAACCGTTGAGACAGCGGTCCTGGAGAACGGAACCGTCTCCAGCCAGCAGGGCGTAGGCCACATAACGCAGCACGATTTCTCCATCCCGCAAGCAGGCGGCCATACGGCGGTTGGAGTAGCAGTTGCCACCGGGAGATGTAAGGCCGGGATTCTCGCAAATCATGCCGGCCACTGAATCAGTGACGATACAAGAGGCGGATGTGGAGATGGCCTTGACGGCATCCAGGCGCTTGTTGCCTGCTGCGACAAAGGCCTTCAGATCTGCCAGTTGACTGCCGCCGACAAAGGAGCCGCTTGCATCAGCGGCTGTAGCGGCGCGGGAAAAAGCGTCAAGCATGAGAAAGGTGGACTTCAACAGTGGGGTGAAGTGTGCCCTTGCGGGGGGGGGGGCGTGAAGAGGTGGGGGGTCCACCTCGCTCGCTCTCCCTGACGGGCACAACGCAGTTTGTATCACGGATTCCCCCATGGAATCACTTGTCTGCCCAGGGCCACATAAAAGTTCACCGAGAAAAATTGTCACGTCTCGGCAAGGAAATGATCACGTAAAAGTGCGACAAGGGGGCCGCGTGACCTGCCGCCTACGTGGTTGTTTAGCTCCGTAACCCTCTGGTCCGGAGCTCTTGCAATAGGTCGAATCAAGACGATTACAATACCATGAGCAGAAGTCAACCGTGTCGGGAACCTTACCGAGGGTCGACATCCATTCCCCATGGAGAACCTGGGACTGGGACGTGAAACCCACGGACTGGGCGCCCCGGCGTTGCGTGAACCGAGGGGGCACGTTGCCTTGGGTTTGTGGGGAGAGGGATTGGCGGCGTTGATCCCTTGCAGGACTTGCGCATCCGGCCAAGGATCTGCTATATGTTACTCCTACCGGGTCATCCGGGGAG
The DNA here is from genome assembly GCA_026709085.1 of Cyanobacteria bacterium MAG CAR3_bin_5. GTDB lineage: Bacteria > Cyanobacteriota > Cyanobacteriia > PCC-6307 > Cyanobiaceae > Synechococcus_B. Next base: position 53,763 of record JAPOTR010000046.1, read on the forward strand.
CCATTCCCGAGGATCCCGCTTGGGGCCATAGCTCAGTTGGTAGAGCACCTGCATGGCATGCAGGGGGTCAGGAGTTCGAGTCTCCTTGGCTCCATTCCCCATCACCACCACGAACTCCCGTGGCTTGGTGGTGGTTCCTGGGGCGGCCGTTGAGCGCCAGCAGCAATCCGGAGATCAGGAGGGGCCAATCCCCAACCCGGCTGTAGAGGGTAGGTTCCGTCCGCAGGGGGACGCTCCAGACGGTAGAGGCCACCACCATGGGCTCCAGTTGTGCCGTGATTTCCCCTCGGCTGTTGATGAGGGCTGTGGGTCCGGTGTTGCTGGCAACCACCAGCCAACGACCGGTTTCAATGGCCCGTTGCCGGGCCAGAGCCAGAAACTGCCCATGCAGGAGCCTGGGGTAGGGATCCAGGTTGGCTACGGCCAGCAGCAACTGAGCGCCGGCATGGGTGGCGGCTGCCAGGGCATGGGCCTGGCTGATTTCGTAGCAGATGGCCACCCCGGCCCGCCATGGCAAGTGCTTACCCGCCAACAGTCGTTCTTTCGGCCCTGGCTGGAGACTGCCCACCGCAGAAAGACCGGTATTGGCGAATAGTCCACTCCATGGAAGCCATTCACCCAGCAGCACCAGGCGGTGTTTATCCAAAGCCGTTGCAGGATCACGGGTCCCAGGCGGATACACCAGCAAGCTGTTGCGCAGTCCCCCCTGCTGACGGCGAAAACCACCGGCCACCAGTCCAACGCCGTCCACCGTGGGGGGAGATTGATCCAAGGCCATGGCGCCTTCCGGGAGAAGCAGCCATGGCGCCCCCTGTCGGGCAGTGCGGTTCATGGCCAGCGTGAGGCGCCGCTCCAGCGCCGCCATTGCTGACCAGGTGAATTTCTGCCGCGTCGGAATGGCCGGTTGCAACACCCCCATGGGCATGGCCGGTCCCTGGGTGTCCGCCAAGGCTGCAAAGCCAAGGCCATGGAGCGCAACAACCACCACGGCCCCTCCAGCCAACCAGCCACGGCGCTGACAGGACGAGGCTTTGCAGCACCGCCAGAGCCACCAGCCCAGCAACACCTGAACAGCGGCCAGTCCCCCCGGTCCTGCCAGAGCGCCGAGGCCGGCCAGGGGGCGATCATGGATGACCGCCACTGTACTCAGCCCCAGCCAGAACAGGGGACCGCGGGCCAGCAACACTTCACCGCATCCCCACAGCAGAGCCATGGTCAGTGGGCCAGGAAACCGCGGCAATGGGTAGAAGCTCGCCAGCCACCACCAGAGGCCCACGGCCAACGCTCCGCCGCTGCCCACCAGCAACCAGAGCAACAGGGTGAGGGGTAGGCTCAAGGCCCCGGGAATACCGACCCAGTCCAGGGGATGAAGCCAAAGCAGCCAGACGTGGCTGGCAAGGAGAGCAGCCCCACCCCATCCCGCAGCAGACACGAGCCCCTGGGCGATAGAGCGGCGACTGACGGCTTCCCAGAGGGGAACCAGGGTCAGCCACAGCAGCGGCGGCGCCCCCCAAGGGGCCACACTGAACCCGGCCAGAGTCCCGGCAACACAGGCCAGAACAGGGAGGCTCCATCGGTAGGCCACAGCCACCCTCAGCACCGTAAGGTGTCTTGCCATTGCGGCTTGCCGGGTTGCATTCGTTCAGTCCGATTCAATGTAGACAAACATCCCCATAGCCCATGGTTCCCTGCAGTCTAGCCACAATCCATCTCTTGAGGAAATTGGTAGAACTGGTCCCCAGCGATCCGTGAAACCGGACCTGAGGTCACTTTGTGACTGATGGTCATAACCCTATTCCTCTCCCCTTATGCTAGATTCTCTAGTGTACTCACCGAGTATTCAACATGCTTCGAGGTCCGGAACTGCTGTCCAGAGTCAAAGAGTTGGGCTCTATGCCCAAATCAGACGTGGTGCGCGCCTGTGGTTATGTCAGTCCCCGGAAGGACGGCTCTCAACGTCTAAATTACACGGCGTTCTATGAGGCGCTCCTGGAGGCCAAGGGGATGAGCTTCGGTGGCGCCGGGGAAACCGCTAGCCGTAAAGACTCGGTAGGCCGCAAGCTCAGCTACATTGCCAAGGTGCATTTCAACGGCAACTTGCTTGTGGGCAGGGCCTACACTTCTGTTCTGGGGTTAAAGCCGGGAGACGAGTTTGACATCAAGCTGGAGCGGAAAGGCATTCGCCTGATCCCCAAGCACCGCTCGGAAGACATGGTGCCCAATGTCTCTGTCCCAGGGACAGCACCGGAAGCACTGGAGAAACCCGCCGATTCCACGCCCCCGTCTCCCCCTGAACCGGAGACACTGTCCTCTGCTGCAGCGCCGGTCGCTCCTGCGGCTCCCCCGGTAGCAGCCCCTCCAGCCCCTCCCGTTGCCCCTGCGCCAATCCCGATTCCAGCGCCAGTGGCCGCTCCTGTGGCGCCTCCCGCACCTGGCATCCCTCCTGCACCACAACCGGCTCCTGTCGCTGCCGCCCCGGCGCCGACGAATGGCCCCGACACCGTTGCGCAGCAGCCGGCGCCCAAGCCGTCATCCCCGACAATTCCCCCCGTTGACTCCTGGGAGGACTCCTTGCGCAAGCTGGATCAATCTTCACGTCCCGAACGTTGGGATGCCTGACGTAAGCCGATAGTCTCCGGTCCATGCCGGGGATGGTCCCTGATCGGGTGTCAGGTTTCTTCCCGCTGGGGAGAACCTGACACCTTTTCCTGTTCATGGACGATCCTGGTGCGGGGGAGGCGTTCCAGGTTTTAGCGAATGCGGTCAATGGCTTTCGCCAAGCTGAAATCCTTCTCGGTTAGCCCTCCGGCATCATGTGTTGTGAGCAGCACTGTGCAACGGCCCCAGCCAATTTCCAGGTCAGGGTGGTGGCCCTGGGTTTCCGCAAGGGGTGTGATGGCCTGGGCGAAGGCCATGGCATCCACAAAGTTCTCGAACGTTTCACGGAGAATCAGGTTTTTGCCTTGGCGTTGCCAGCCCGTGCCAAGCTCTTGCAGTTTGGTGTTGATCGCTGCTTCCTGAAGCGCCATGGTGAGAGTTTCCCGGTGGTATGAACGGACTCGATACTCTACCTCACTCCCCTCCTGAAGGTGGGTTCCTGCTTGATTAGGAGCACATCAGGTTGGGGCGGCAGGGACCAGACCATAAACAAACGATGCCCCTGGCCGGAATTTCCGGCCAGGGGCTCTCGTCGGGTCCGGTCGTTTTCGGAACCTCAGCGGTCTGTTACAACTTGCGCTGCCGAGGGGAGCGCAAAGACATGGTCAGGAGGCTTTCTCCGCAAACCGCAGACCCTTGACGATACAACTGTGGGACACAAGCACCTCCTCCCGGTGGGGGGATAAGTCTTGGCCGGCAAGGCTTTCGGAGTGATCCACGCCTTGGAAAGGCGCGGATCACTCCACCTGCTGCCAAGTGAACGGAAACAGCCTACCGAAAAAGCGCCAGGGTTGCCGTGGTCTGACGTCTCATTGGCTTAGAGAGCGTTACCACGTGGGAGGACCTCTTCAGGGAATAGGAAGCGTTCGTGA
>JAPOTR010000035.1 GCA_026709085.1 Cyanobacteria bacterium MAG CAR3_bin_5
ACGTACGGTTCTAACAAGGAGGGGAGATAGTGTAAGCTATCCCCCGACCTTACCAAGCCGAGGTGACATGAGCGCCCCGCCCCCCACCAGCCCGGATGCCCTGGACCAGCCATCAGCAGAGATGAAGAGCAATGCCGCCCTTGCCACACCAGCCGCCCCTGTTCTCAAAGGCCGGGCTCTGATCGAGGCTTTCGAGCGTGAACAACTCAAGCCTTCCGGCGCATTGCCGGACATTTTCGTCGGTGACACCGTGAGAGTGGGGGTGAGAATCAGCGAGGGGGGCAAGGAACGGGTGCAGCCCTACGAGGGTGTGGTGATTGCCAAGCGCCACAGCGGTCTCCACGAGACCATCACGGTGCGCCGCATCTTTCAAGGCATTGGGGTGGAGCGGGTCTTCATGCTTCACTCACCCCAAACGGCATCCGTGAACGTGGGGCGCCGGGGCAAGGTGCGCCGTGCGAAGCTGTTTTACCTGCGTAAGCGTGTGGGCAAGGCCACCCGCGTGAAACAGCGGTTTGATCGAGACATCTGACGGCAACACTAGGATGTTGCCGCCCGGTGAGGGGCATCAGTTGCTGCGCCGTTAGTTCAGTTGGTAGAACGCAGGTCTCCAAAACCTGATGTCGGGGGTTCGAGCCCTCCACGGCGCGTCTGATGCCTGTCTTCTCCTGTTTTGAAGTTTCTTCTTGCGTAGGGTTTTCCATGGATCTTCAGCCTGGTGATCTGGTCAAAGTGCTTGAGTCCGCAGCCATGGGCTGGGTGCGGGCCCGCGTGATTCGTGTAAAGTCCGGTGGCCGTGTGGTGGTGCAAAGCGACCAGGGACGAGAGTTCACGGCAAGGGGAAACCAGGTGCGCTTGATCGAGCCTGCCGGCTTCCGGCCCTGAGTTCATGTCCTCCCCCCTCCTCATCCTGACGGCAAGCCACAACCGTAATCTCCAATTGGCGGAGCTTGTCCTGGCAGCCAGTCAAGCAGCAGAGTTGCCCGCAACCATCATCGACCTCACCGCCCTGGAGTTGAACCTCTACACCTCCCGTGGAGAAACCCAGGGTCCGGGGGCAGGGTTCCGGCAGCTTCACCAAGCCATGGCGTCCAGCGGTGGGTTGTGGATCTGTGGGCCGGAGTACAACGGGGGCATTCCCCCCAGCCTCACCAACGCCATTGCCTGGTTGTCCCGGGCCGCGGAGGACTTCCGCGCCCTGTTCAACGGCAAGCCTGTTGCCCTGGCCACCCATTCCGGTGGCGGCGGTCAGAAGGTTCTCTCCGCCATGCGTATCCAGTTCAGCCACCTGGGGTGCATTGTGCTGGGCCGTGAACTGCTGAGCCACAGTGGGAAACCGGCCAACCCGGACACCGTCGCCGCCATGGTTGCCCAGATGCAACGCCTGATGGGTTGAGCCGGGGCGTTGACGTCTGCCGGCCTGAACTGGTAAAATGGCAACAGTCTTGTGGGACCGTAGTTCAACCGGTTAGAGCACCGCCCTGTCACGGCGGAAGTTGCGGGTTCGAATCCCGTCGGTCCCGTTGGTTAAATGGTTCAAGCCATTCCCCCATCACCAGGTGTCTGTTCGCGTTCGCATTGCGCCCAGCCCCACGGGAAATCTCCACATGGGTACCGCCCGGACAGCGGTATTCAACTGGTTGTTTGCCCGCCGCCACGGCGGCCAGTTTCTGCTTCGCATTGAAGACACGGACCGGGAGCGCTCCCGGCAAGCCTTCACGGACAGTATTCTGACCGGCCTGCGCTGGCTGGGGTTGGACTGGGATGAGGAGATGGTCTTCCAGAGTCGGCGCAACAGGGACCATCGGGAGGCCATCGCCGCCCTCCTGGCCACTGGCCAGGCCTATCGGTGCTATGCCACCGAAGCGGAGTTGAACGCCATGCGGGAGGCCCAGCAAGCGGCCCGGCAGGCGCCCCGCTACGACAACCGCCACCGCCGCCTGTCCCACGAGCAGATTGCCGCCTTCCAGAAGGAAGGGCGCCCCGCTGTGGTGCGTTTCCGCATTGACGACACGGAAGAGATTCTCTGGCAGGACATGGTGCGTGGTCCCATGCGCTGGCGCGGGGCTGATCTGGGGGGCGACATGGTCATTGCCCGTCGCGCCCCTGCCCACGAGATTGGGGATCCCCTCTACAACCTGGCGGTGGTGGTGGACGACATCGCCATGGGCATCACCCACGTGATCCGGGGGGAAGACCACATCGCCAACACAGCCAAACAGTTGCTGCTCTACAACGCCCTTGGCGCTCCCCAGCCCTCCTTTGCCCACACCCCGCTCATCCTGAACAAGGAGGGTCGCAAGCTCTCCAAGCGGGACGGGGTCACCTCCATTGACGATTTTCAGGCGCTCGGCTACACCGCTGCCGCCATCGCCAACTACATGTGCCTCCTGGGCTGGTCGCCACCGGTCGAGCTGGGGGAGCGCTTTGACCTGGCCGCCGCCGCCGCCGTGTTCGGGTTTGATAGGGTCAACAAGGCCGGGGGGCGCTTTGACTGGGACAAACTCAAGTGGCTGAACAGCCAGGTGCTCCATGCCATGGATGGGGCCACACTGCGGGATGCCCTGTTGCCCCGCTGGCAAGCGGCCGGGCTCAACACCGACCAACCCCCGGCTTGGCAGGAAAAGCTTGCCGCCCTGCTGGGGCCGTCGCTGGTGGTGCTCCAGGATGGGGTGGAGCAGGCGCGCCCGTTCCTCGGCAGGCCGGAACCGGATGATGCCAGTCGGGTCCAGTTGCAGGTTGAGGGTTGCCAGACAGCCCTGCGCCACGTCCTCCGCCATCGGCCCCAGGCTTTCGAGCCATCGGCAGCGAAGGCGCTGCTCACGGCAGCGGCCCGGGCGGCAGGGGTCAGGAAGGGGGTGGTGATGAAGGGGGTTCGGGCGGCCCTTCTGGGGCGCCTCCATGGCCCGGATCTGTTGCTCTCCTGGGAGCTTCTCCACGGGGTGGGGGAGGATGATCGACGGCTGCGGGCGGCCCTTCAGTGAGTTGAAGCCAGCGGGCCAGCAACGGTGCAATCAAGCCGTTGAGGATGACGGTCATCAGGATGGTGAGAAACACCAGTCCCTGCACCCGGCTTGCCCCCAGAATTCCCGCCTCCTCCAAACGCAAGGCAAACAGGCTGGCGGTGGAGGCGCTGACAATCCCCCGGGGCGCCATCCACCCCAGGAAGATTTTCTGGGGCCAGGACAGACCGGAACCAATGCTGCCCAGGATCACCGCCAGGGGACGCACCACCAGCATCAGACCCAGCACACAGACAACGCCTCTCCAGCCCAGAGGGCTGAAATCGGAAAAGGTCACGTCCGCAGCCAGAAGGGGAAACAGGAGGGTGACGGCAAGCTGGGCCAAGTTGTTGAGCTCGACTTCCAGGTCCCCCAACCGGGATTCCAGAAGGGAGCCCACCACAAAGCCGGCCACGGCTGTGGCAGGTAGTCCTGCAGCCGGGCCAATCAGTTGCTCGCAGCCCACCGACAGCATCATCAAGGCGCCAAGGCAAAACTGCAAGCGCACCGAATCCGTCGGCTCGTCAGGCAGGCTCCGGAGAATCAGGGACAACAGTCCACCGGCCAGGCCCCCCAGGAGGGAGCCCAAGCCCAGTCGGCTGAGGAGATCCGCCACCAGAAGCCCGTAGTTGGCGGTGAACGGCTCCAGAATCGACTGGAGCACCACCAAGGCCCCCACAGCGGCAATGGGCTCCACCAGCAACCCCTCCCCTTCCAGGAGTTTTGCCATGGGGCGCTGCAACCCCATCTGGCGCACCAACGGTGCGATCACCGTGGGGCCTGTGGCGGAAACAACAGCGGAGAACAAAGCTGCCAACTCCCAACTCAACTGGCCCCAGTAGTGGGCCATCACCAGCCCCCCCGCCAAGGTCACCGGCAACCCGAAAAGCACCAGTTTGCGCAGGCGACGTCCCAGCAGCGAGTCCGGCACCTGCAAACTCAGCCCCCCCTCAAACAGCACCAGGCCCACCAGGAGTTCCACGGCTGTTTCCAGCCCGGGGCCCAGGTCAAGGGGCTCGATCAGGCCCAGGCCCTGGCGGCCCGCAAGCAATCCGCCAACCAGGAGCAATACAACGGCCGGGATGGCCAGAAGGCGTGACGCAAGCCGGGACAAGGCCCCGACAGAAATAGCCGTCGCCCAAAGCAAAGCCAACTGTGCGGAGGCGCCCAGTGGGACAACAATGAACGTGGCCATCACGAAGTGCGTTGGCTTCCTCGTTCATTGTGGGTTGAATTGCGGCTTGCGCCAGTGGCCCGGCCATGATGCCCTGCTGGCGGTGGGAGCAACCGTCATTGCCGGTGTTGCCTTGGCAGGCGCTGAAAACAAGGGAACGCCAGCCAAAGACCACCAACCGACTGATTAGACTTTGCTTGCCACCAGGCTGAATTGAGAACCCGGAGGATTATGCCGCAGCCCAGGAAAGACATGGGATCAGGGCCCCTTGTCCGCTTGCGCAACGACCTGAAAAACGACCTGTTGACCGGCCTGGCGGTGGTGATCCCTCTGGCCACGACCCTTTGGCTGTCCAGCATTGTGGCTCGGTGGGCCGTGGGGTTCCTCACCTCCGTTCCCAAGCAGTTCAACCCCTTACAAACCCAGAGCCCTTTGCTGCTGAGCTTCATCAACTTGATGGTGGGGTTGCTGGTGCCACTGCTGGCCATTCTGCTCATTGGCTTGATGGCCCGCATCGCCGTGGTGAGGCCTTTGGTTGCGTTTGGAGAAGACAGCCTCATTCGCATCCCCCTCGCCGGAACGGTCTACAAAACCCTCAAGCAGCTTCTGGAGACCCTGCTCAGGGATAATGCAAACCGGTTTCGCCGGGTGGTGCTGGTGGAATATCCCAGGGAAGGCATCTTTGCCATCGCCTTCGTGACGGGTCCGGCCGGTCAGTCCCTGCAGCCCCTCTTCCCCGAGCCCATGCTCAATATTTTTATCCCCACCTCCCCCAATCCCACCACCGGCTGGTACGCACTGGTGGCCGAGAAGGACGTGAAGACCCTTGACATCCCGGTGGATATGGCCTTCCGCACCATTATCTCGGCCGGCATTCTCAGCCCGGACCAGAAGCCTTCCCCCCCTTCGGAGGGCCTGTACCCCCAGGGGAAAACCATCTCCTATTCCCCGTCGGGCGGGGCCTGATGCCATGGCGCAATCAAGCCGTTCCCTGGCTCGTGAGCTGGCCCTTCTCATCCTGGGGCAGATCAGCGACAAGACAACCGCCCATGATCTGACGCTGGAGGATCTTCTGCTTGCGGCCCTGGCCGCTCTCCATGGCCACATGCGCGACGCCCTGGAGCGGTCCGCCCAGGATCTGCACACGGCGCAACAGCATGGGTTGGAGAGTGAACTGGAGTCCCTGGCGTTGAGCACGGCAAGGGACAACCTGCGGCTGGGATTGGAGAAGGCCGAGCAGGTGATCAACCGACTCTCTGCCGTGCTGGATCTGCCGCGGTTGCTGCTGGCGGCTGACCAGGAGCAGGTGCGGAGCCATTGCCTGGGGTTGGCGGCAGCCGTGAGGGATCATCGCGCCACCCTGGATCAGCAACTGGATGACGTGATGGAAGGCTGGCGCCTGGCCCGGCTTCCCCAGGTGGACCGCAACATTCTGCGCCTGGCGGCGGCGGAGTTGATGGTGTTGGATACTCCGGTGGCCGTGGTCTGCAACGAGGCCGTTGCCCTGGCCAACACCTACAGCGACATGGAAGGACGACGGCGCATCAACGGCATCCTGCGCCGCCTGACAGCGGCCCGGTTGTCCCCCTCTGGAGTCTGAGGTCATGGTGTTCGACTGGTTTCGACGTCGTCAGGTGAACAAGACTCCTCAGGAGTCTCAGCCCCCGGAGTCCCAATCTCCGGAGGCGCCGCCACCGGATCCGATGGCCGAAGAGTCCCAACCCCCGTTGGGCGCCTCCGGAGAATCGATGGGCGAGACCGCCGGAAAGCTCTCCAGCGACGGGGACATGTCCCCGTCGCTGGAGCCTCTCCCAGGCCAATCGCCTCCTGTTGGCTCACCATCGGCAGAGTCGGCCGACCTCACCACATCCGTCCAGCGGAGTGCCGTTTCATCATCCGGGGCCTCGCCCGGGGCAGCATCACAGGACACCCTGGTCTGGGCCAAAGCAGCCTATGCCCGCCTGAAGGCTGAACAGGCGGCCAAAGCGGCCGCTGCCCAATCCGCCCCGCCGGTGGCCGAGGCGCCGTCTCCGCCACCATCCCCACCCCGCCAACAAGGAGACGCTGCTCCAGGGGACACGGCAACCTCCCCTGAACCGTTCTCCCCGCCGCCATCGGAAACGGGAGGCACGGAAGCAGGTATGGGCCTCCTGGCCAGGGCGGTCTCCGAGCGGGAGAAACGGCAGACGGCGCTGGATGCACAGGCCATCGGCGCCGAGCCGCCCCGCCGGCCCGATGGGGGGGAAGCGCCTGAGCCCGACCTGGGCCGCTTTGACGAGGAGTTCACCTGGTCGGCCGAGGTGCTTGCTGCCCAGGGCCGGCAGGTCAAGGACGTGTCCCTGGAGGAAATCCACTGGCTGGGCCGCCTGCGGCAGGGGATGGAGAAAACCCGTCGCGGTTTCGTCACGCAACTGCTCAACAGCCTGGGAGACGACCCTCTCACCCCTGAAATCGTGGACGACCTGGAGGCGGTGTTGCTCCAGGCCGACGTGGGGGTCGAGGCCACCGATGCGGTGCTGGACGCCCTGCGTCGCCGGGTCAACGAGGAGGTGGTGCCCCCCACCGAAGGTCTCCGCCTGCTGAAGGATCAACTGCGGCAGCAGTTGGAGCGGCCCATTCGCGCCACAGGTTGCGACCTGCTGGCCCCCCAGCGGGAGCGGCTCAACGTCTGGCTGCTGGTGGGGGTCAACGGAGTGGGCAAGACTACGACCCTGGGCAAACTGGCCAACCTGGCGGTGCGCAGTGGCTACCGCTGCATGGTGGCCGCCGCCGATACCTTTCGGGCGGCGGCGGTGGAACAGGTGAGCATCTGGGCGGAACGCAGCCGGGTGGAGGTGATCGCCAATCCTTCCGCCAATGCGGATCCGGCGGCCGTGGTGTTTGACGCCATCGGCGCAGCCCAGGCCAAAGCCGTGGAGTTGTTGCTGGTGGATACTGCAGGCCGCCTGCAGACCAAACACAACCTGATGGAGGAGTTGGCCAAGATTCGCACCATCATCGACCGCAAGGCCCCCGATGCGGTGGTTGAGTCCCTGCTGGTGCTGGATGCCAGCCAGGGGCAGAACGGCTTGCGTCAGGCCTTGGCGTTTGCCCAGGCCGCTCAACTCACGGGCGTGGTGATGACCAAGCTGGACGGCAGCGCCAAAGGGGGCGTTGCTCTGGCTGTGGCCAGTGAGGCCAACCTTCCCATCCGCTTTATCGGCGCCGGGGAAGGTCTCCGGGATCTGCGCCCCTTCAACGGCTTCGAGTTCGTTGAAGCTCTGATGGCCAGTGCCCGCTGAGTGCGGCGGGCCACTGGCGGCCCCGGTTCAGGGATCAATCCAGCGGCCATCCTCCTTGATCAGGGCAACGAGAGCCTCCACCCCTTCGGACTCCGGCACCTTGCGGATTTCTTCACGGCCCCGGTAGAGACAAATGATCCCCGGCCCCTTGCCCACATAGCCGTAGTCCGCATCGGCCATCTCGCCCGGGCCGTTGACAATGCAGCCCATCACGGCAATGTCCAATCCGGTCAAATGGCCTGTGGCGGCCCGCACCTGCTTCAGCACCTCCTCCAGATTGAACAGGGTGCGTCCACAGCTTGGGCACGCCACGTACTCCACCATGGTTTTCCGCAGCCCGAGGGCTTGCAGAATGGAGAAGCCCACGGGAATTTCCCGCTCCGGCGCTTCCGTGAGGGACACGCGGATGGTATCCCCCAGGCCTTCCGCCAACAGGGTGGCAATGCCCGCAGTGCTTTTTATGCGCCCGTAGTCCCCATCCCCCGCCTCCGTCACCCCCAGATGCAGGGGATAGTTGAATCCCTCCGCATCCATGGCATCCGCCACGAGCCGGTAGGCCGCCAGCATCACCGCTGCCCGGGACGCTTTCATGGACACCACGATGTTGTGGAAATCCATCTCGCCACAGATGCGGATAAACTCCATGGCGGACTCCGCCATGCCCTGGGGCGTGTCTCCATGGGTGAACACCATGCGCTCCGCCAGAGACCCATGATTCACACCGATGCGCAGGGCCTTGTTCTGTTCCTTCAGCAGTTCCACCAGGGGGCCGAAGGTGGCGCGGATCCGCTGCCCGGCCGCTGTAAATTCCGCGGCGCTGAAGCTTTGACGGTCGGGATCGGGTCTGTCAAACACGAACAGGCCGGGGTTAATGCGCACCTTGTCCACGTGTTGGGCCACGGCCAGGGCGATTTTGATGCCGTTGTGGTGGACGTCGGCCACCAGGGGCACCATGCAGCCCTGGTCCCGTAACTGCTGACGGATGTGCCCCATGGCCTTGGCATGGGACAGGGAAGGGACCGTAACCCGCACGATCTCACAACCCGCATCGGCGAGGCGACGGATCCCCGCCACCGCCGCCGGGATGTCCATGGTGTCTTCGTTGATCATGGACTGCACCACCACCGGGTGGTTGCTGCCGATGGGCACATGGCCCACCATCACCGTGCGGGTAGGTCGCCGCCGGATGCGGGTGTCGTAGCGCAGCAAACCGCTGTCCACCTTGAGGGTGCCATGGCTGGTCTCCACCTGGGTGGACGGTCCGGGAAGGGTGGCGGTCATGAGATGGCAAGACTACAGCCACTGGAGAGATTACAGCGGCATGGCGCCCACCGCCGCAGCGCCACCCTCCCCCAGGGCTCAAGGCGCCGCCAATACGGGGCAGGGCGTCAGGCGGATCACTTGGCTGGCCATGGTGGGCTTCCTGTCATCCACGGCGGCGTCCCGACTAGCCGCCACGATCACGTCGGCCCCCGATTCATCAGCCACGTCACAGATCACAAAGGCCGGATTGCCCCGGCGCTCCACCACCTCACAGGCGACGCCAGCCTGCTGAAACCCCTTCCGCGCCGTAGCCAACAGTTGGGCCACGGCAGCTTCCGTCGCCATGGCGGGATTGCCGGGATCAACCACCGACACCGGCACCAGACGGCGGTTCTGGGCCTGGACCAATTCCGGTGCCCTGGGACGGATTCGGCAGCCGCCTGGCTGCGATCAATGGGGAAGAAAACTATGGCGAACATGGGGACAGCCCAGTTCCGGCTCAGCGAAGCAGGGGAATAGAGCCTGCCCGTGCGAACCGTTGTGCTCCCCTCCTGCATCCATGGCCTCTCATCAGAAGGGGAGGGAGAAGGAGAGCGTGAGGGAATGATCCACGGGAGTGTCTGCGGAGTTGCTTTCTTCCCGTTCCCCCTCCAGGGCGATTTCCCAAGGTTCCCCGTGTCCGGGCTGCTCGGAGTAGGGCGTCAGGGACCAGAGGATGCCGTAGGTGCTGGTGGAGGGGGAGAGGGCCAGTGCCACGCCAGGGGTGAGGGTGAGGCGGTCGTTGGCGGCGGGGAAGCCGTAGGCCACCTCCGCCTTGAACTGCTGCCCATTGCTGCCGGGTGCGTCCAACCCCTGGATGACGGTGGGACTCAGCAGGGCATCCA
>JAPOTR010000016.1 GCA_026709085.1 Cyanobacteria bacterium MAG CAR3_bin_5
AACTCTAGCCACCTGCCCCTGTCGGAGCGTTGCCCAGTCCTCTGGGCCACAGGGGACCTGCCCCGCACTTGCTTGGTCGCACCAAAGGGGACTGACCAGCAAGCTGCACGTGGTCTGCGACGGCAAGGATGACCTGTCCGCTTCACCTCAGCGCAGGGCAATGCAGCGACTTCACCGGTGCAACCGCCTTGATTGGAAAGGGGTATGACGGCAACAAGATCCGCGCCCTGCTGACGGAGCAAGGCATCACTCCCTGCATTCCGCCCGGACGGAACCGCAACAATACGACCCTGTGCTCATATTTTCTACTCTGCCGTCCTCCTGGCGGCTACACTCTTCTGGTTATCAGTCCTGAGCTCAGCCTACAATTCCTGACCCTGCCCCGGGATGGCGAGATGGTGACGCAGCCAGCCCACCAGCCAGTAGCAGGGCAGGGTGTCCCCCAGGGCGCAGAGGAATTTGAAGGTGTACCCGGTCAGGATGAGTCCAGCCAACTGGGGCAGGACGGGCCGGATGGAGTCCAGGGGCAGCACGTCACTGCTGAGGTGGGTGATGAGCACTACGGCGCTGGTGTCCACAAGCTGACTCACCATGGTGGAGCCGTTGTTGCGCAGCCAGAGGTAACGGCCGCGGGTAAGGCGTTTCCAGAAGTGGAAGAGCTTCACGTCCGTGAACTGGGCCGTCAGATAGGCCGCCATGGAGGCCGTGACGGTCCCCATGGTAAGCCGCCGCAACTCGAAAAACAGGGGCTGGCGGCCGGCCGCATCCACAGCGGGCAAACCTGTGGCGGGGTCCATCTGCTCAAATCCCGGCAGCAGGCCGCCAAGCCAGACAATCAACAGAATCCAGCCGTTTACCAGCAGACCCACCCACACCAACCGGGAGGCACGACGTTCTCCCCAGATTTCGCTGATCACGTCGGTGCAGAGGAAGGTGACGGGATAGGGCAACACCCCCATGGTCACCACAATGGGGAAGGGTCCAATCTGGCCCAGATTGATGAAACGACTCAGCCCCAACACGTTCAACAGGCTCATGCTGCCGAGAAACAGGCCCGCCAACACCAGAAACGCCAGTTCGCGGCGACCATTCAACTGACTGGAGGGCGGCATATCGTGGAGCGGGAAGGGGCGCTTCCGGCAAATGTAGGTGGGGGTGGCGGCGCTCAAGCCGGACGCGCCATGGCCGGCCTGAGCGGTTTTCTCATCCTTGACAAGCCTGCAGGATGTACGTCCCATGACTGCGTGTCCCTGCTGCGGCGCTGCCTGGGGCTGCGGCGCATCGGGCATGGGGGCACCCTGGATCCGGGGGCAACCGGTGTGCTGCCCATGGCGGTGGGCAGCGCCACCCGCCTCCTGCCCTATCTCAACGGCGAAAAAGCCTATGAGGGAACCATCACCCTGGGTCTGCGCACCAGCACGGATGATCTCTCCGGCGCCGTCCTTCAGCAGCGGCCCGTCCCCAGGTTGAATGCAGCAGACCTGGAGCAGGCGCTGACCCGCTTCCGCGGCGCTGTTCGCCAGCGCCCACCGGCTGTCTCCGCTGTCCGGGTGGGCGGTGAGCGCCTGTACAAGAAAGCCCGACGGGGTGAGGTGGTGACGGCTCCGGAGCGTCAGGTGACGGTCCATAGCCTGGAACTGCGGGACTGGAACCCTCCCCGACTCACCGTGCAGGTGCGTTGCAGCGCCGGCGCCTACATCCGCTCCATTGCCCGGGATCTGGGGGAAGCCCTGGGTTGTGGCGGCGCCCTGGCCAGCCTGCGGCGCACCGAGGCCCTGGGATTCGGCCTGGAGCAGGCCGTCACCATCCCCCAACTACAAGCCCATCCAGCCCCCGCAACCCTGGTGCAGAACCCCATCCAGCCCTTACTTGCCCTGTATCCCCGCCATCAACTCGGCCCCGAGGAACACAGCCGTTGGGGCTGTGGCCAGGCGCTCCCGGTTCCCGTCACCCTGCCCGTGGGACAAGTGGTGACGGTGCTCAACCCAACCGGCGCCCTGGCGGGTATGGCCGTCATCCGGTTATCCGGTGAGATGCAGCCCAAGCTGGTGCTGGCTCCTATGGGTTAAGGGGGTGCAAGCTGGAAAGGCCCGCGCCCCGCTTCACCATGCCCTGGTACATCAAGACCGAACGGTTTCGTGCGGGGGCGGGGGATATGGGACGGCGCCTGGCGGCCCACCGCCGCTGGGTGCGGCAGCAGCAGGAGCAGGGCCGGGCCATGGTGAGCGGTTATCTGGTGGATGACCAGGGCCAACCGGGGGGCGGTGGACTGCTGGTGCTGGAAGCGAAGACCCATGGGGCGGCCATGGCCCTGGTGCAGCAGGATCCCATGGTGCTCTCCGGCTGTGTGGACTGGCAATTGCAGGGGTGCATCCCCGTGGTGGGGGATCTGTGCTTACGGAACGAGGGCGATCAACCGGCAGGGGAAGACTGCTGCCGTTGCTGAAGCGCCAGCGCCGCCACCAGGGCCGCCACCACCAGCAGATTCAGCAGGGCCACCAGACCCCCCAGGGCGGAGAACACCCCCAGCCGCACCCTGGCCTTGAGAAGGAGGCCCAGCAGCAGGAAAATGGTGAATTTCAGTTTTAACAGCAGAGCTTTGTTGAGCAGGCAGAACAGGGGGGCCATGACGCCAGATGGACGAAATCTCATTCTGGCAAGGGGGGCCTGGGGCTGCTGTGGATTGTGTCTGAAAAGCCCGCCTCTCAAGACCTGGCCGCCAGCAGGCTTTCCAGCACACGATCCAGCTTGTCGCTCAAAGCCCGTATGTCTCCCCGTTGCCTGGCCTCGCTGGCCTGGATCTCTTCCCTCAGCCTCGCTTCAGTGTTCCTGATGTCTCCTTTCAAGGACTGAAATCCCACCACGCCAATACTCACCAGGGCAATCACCAGGGCGGTGACGATGGGGCTGGCAATCGCGTATTCCCTCCACTGCCGCCATGGGTTCCGCATCGGAGGGTTTGCTGTTGGCGGAGCCTGGGCCTCGGCTTTGGTTGTTGTGCTGGAGACCATGGGGTCATGGTTCAGAGAAGATAGGCTAGTACATTGCCCCGGTCTTCCGATAAAGACTTATCAAGCAGCCGAGGATCTTCCCAATGCCTTGCGGATGGTGTGGGTGATCTCCGTGGGGTCATTCCGTTCGATGGTGGCCATGACGAATACAGCTTTGCCGCCAGACGTTTCAGCCCACATTTTACCAATTAACTGCTTTCCTCTTCCATCGGAACTGTTGTCCGGCGCCCGATCCTTGCCCTTGTACTCAACCACCAGAAGCCTGCCGTCCTCCATCAACGCAACAAAATCCGGATAGAACTTATCGGTTGGAGTTGGCAGTGAGAAAGACTTGTGATGACGGGCAACGTTGCGTGTCCAGTATTTCAGACTAGGGAAACTGTCAATCACCATGGCGCACTGTTCTTCCTCACCTCCCGGCGCACCATCAAAGGCAGGTACATGGTCCGGCCCCAGGAAGTGCTTGTTGAACTTGTAGTTGCCGCGATGTTTTATAGATACAATCATTTGGCGAAAGAATTATTCTCCAAAATTTAGCGCCAGGCACTTTTCTTCCGATCATGATTATGTTCTTGTTTTTCTAGGAATTCAAATAAATTTGCGCCCAATCCAATGCCAAGAACAGAAAAATAAAATAAAGTGTACAGGAATCCAGATGATGATCCGAGAGACCTATGAAGGCTCAATAATCCCCAATAATCTGGGACTTACTTACGATGGCGCCAACAGATGACCTTATGTTGTCTTCAATCCTCTCTGTTCTTGCTTCTTGATTCAGATCTAATGGGATTTTATTGGCATGTATGATATTTTGTTGCAACAAGGTTTGGTATCATGGTCGACAACTTAAAGAAATTAAAAAAGATATGAGAGAAGAGGTTTCTAAAGAGCACTACGAAAAATTGAGCAAAGCCCTTCAATGGGCTGCCGTCTCACCCTGAGAGAGTCAGTTCTGGAGAAGGTTTCATATAAACCAGCCAGCTTTCCCAGGGCAGGGAAACGGCAATTTTTCCTGGTACCCTTAATGGTGGAGAGGCCTTGGCGCTATCGTAAGTACGTCCCACTGAAATGGTGGCCTGGTCTCAAGTTGCTTGCTCAAACAAATTCATTGTTCGAGGAGCATTTACCCTCTTTCTTATGATTTCGCAATAGTCTGAATTTAATTCATATATTATACAATATCTCTTATTGTTAATACAAGCCTCTAAAGTAGTCCCTGAACCACCAAATGGGTCTAAGATAGTTCCATTTACAGGACTACTTGCCTTTATCATTCTTTCTATTATTTCCAATGGCTTTTGTGTAGGATGATCTTCCCTTTCCCTATGCAGCTTATGTAATCTCGACATACTCCACACATCTTTAGGATTATAGCCTAACTCTAACCATTTTGACCCTTCAAATATGGAACGAGATCTTGCTTTCTTTGTTTCTAGGTCATATGGAATACGAACAGCATCTACATCAAAATAGTAGTTCTTGGAAATCGCAAAGTAGCCTATTGTGTCATGGACTGAAGAAAATCTCCTGGTTGATCCTCCCATACTTGGTACTTTACGGTCCCATATTATTTCATTGACCATAATCATCCTCTTCTTAATCAAAGAGAATATTTCGGGTGAATTTCTCCATGTAGTAAAAATGTACAATCCGCCAGTTTCTTTGATTTTAGGTAGTACAAGGTCAATCCATCTAATAGTCCAGTTCACAATTTCGTCAGCAGACTTCATATCTGAGTTGTTGCCATAATCCTTCCCTAATCCATAAGGAGGATCGGCAATCACAAGGTCAATGGATTGGTTTGGAATTGACTTTACTCCTTGGAGGAAGTCTTCATTCAGTAATTGGTAGTTCATAGTTTGATGCTCCTGGAATTGAGCTTGAGTAATTGTAAGAAATCTTCTCTTGTTCGTTCTTCATGTTCTGCATAATAATATGCTTGCAACTTATCATTTCTTGGATTTACGTAAACAGGTAAAAACTGAGGTGAGAATGTATGAACCTTGTCTTTATCAAAAATGATTGTAGTATTATCAAAATGAAACTGAAATACAGCGTAAATCAATCTGTAATTTGGATTCGCGCTGTATTGCATAAATAACTTTTCTACTGCTGCAATATCATTCTTGTTTTGTCTCCTACCTGCATTTGTAATTTTGATATTCACATAATACGGAATTCTTTCATCTTTTATGATTTCACAATCATGTAAGCAAGTATCATGCAAATTAAATTCTACATCTTTAATTTTAAGCCTTTCTCTTTTGTGTTTTGCTTGTTGGACAATGACTTGCTCCACAATCCAACTTACTGACCTGGTATGGGGCTTCAATCCATATGGTAGTATTTCTGGATCTGTAATGTCAAAACTTGGGATGATTTTAACTACACACAAAAATAAATCATGTATCTCGGCAAGCTCAGTGCAGATCAAGTCAAACTCAGAAGACATAGCTGTTTCAGCGGCGGCCTCCTTTTAACCGCTTTATCGTCCTGATATCAAGCTTCTTGTGATATTTCTTAATGTCTTAAAATGAGACCTGTAAGACCACAGGGGTGACAGGCTGGATGCTTTGGCGCCATCGTAAGTAAGTCAGTAAGTCCCAAAACATCGACCCGGCCAAAATCGCGGTGGCCACTGGAGCACAACGGGAACTGGACAGCATCAACCTGTTTGATCCGGCTTGCCCCGTTGAATACGTCATCACCATCGAGGCGTTGAAGGAGGGCTGGGATTGCTCCTTCGCCTACGTGTTCTGTTTCGTCGCCAATATCCGCAACTCCACCGATGCCGAG
Source organism: Cyanobacteria bacterium MAG CAR3_bin_5 (assembly GCA_026709085.1). GTDB lineage: Bacteria > Cyanobacteriota > Cyanobacteriia > PCC-6307 > Cyanobiaceae > Synechococcus_B. The sequence goes on from JAPOTR010000016.1 coordinate 5,808, forward strand.
CAGTTTCTAGGGCGGGTGTTGCGGGTACCCTACGCCACGGGCCGCACGACGGCGGCCCTGAACAAGTCCTATGCGCGGCTGGTGTCCAGATATTTTGCCGATGCCGCCAAGGGTTTGCTGGACAAGCTGGTGAAGATGGGATTTGAGGAGAGGGAAGCCGAAGCCAATATCGAGCCCGAACAGTTGCCATGGGCTGGCGGATTATTCGGGCAACAGGCGCGCCTCTGTCCCACCGTAGCTTTTGAAGTGGATGCAACCCCGGAGGAAGCCCAAAGCATTGCCCGTGTCGCCCCCGACAAGATCACGGTTGCGGGAAGCTCTTCCGGGAATACAACTGTTCAAATTACCGGCTTCCTCAAGCCCCGTGAGAAAACAGATCTCTACGACCAGGTCCCCAAGCATCTTCACAGTGATTTACGCAACGCGATTGCCTGATGGGAAGCGGAACACACCCATAACGTGGCGCCTGCACAGCGGGGTGAAACCCTTGTCGCTCCCCGCCTGATGGCCCATGTGCAGGGGGAGTTGGTGTTTGCCGATACCGATGTGCTGATGGAATATCATGATTGGTCACTGAAGGATTGTCCGGTACACTTGAAACCGTCGGAATTTGACATCGTTGAGACCAGTAACATCTTTGAGGTTGATCTGGACGGCAACCGGCTGCGGATTGCGGCAGTCGGCAAGGATGATCAATTTTCCATGCACGTCCAGTTGGAGAACTGGACAGAAGCAAGCCTTATACGTTGGCTGGATCGGCAACTGCATAATCCATTCATCAGCCAGACCGATCTATTGGCCTGGCTCAACGCCGTGGTCACCCATCTCACCCGTGACCGCAACATCCCCCTGTCCCAACTCATGCTCTGCAAGTTCATCCTGGCCAGAGTGCTGGGCGAGAAAATCAAGGCGTGCCGTCAACGGGCGCGAGACAATGCCTATCAGGTGTGTCTCTTGGGACCGGAAGCAGTGCTGGAGGTGTCTTTTGATCATGGGTTTACGTTCTTCGATGAAGTCCATGCAGATGTTCCCAAGTTTTTCCTCTCCAATACTTCATCCATAATTACCTTAAGAGCACCACGAAGAATAGGGGAAGTCCGGGAAGGTATTGTCGTGTGTTGTTAAGGGAGGATTGTCATCTTCTTGGGATAGGTCGATGTGAAAGTGTGGTAACCGGATCAGAAGGATATTTCTATTTTCAGCAGAGGTTTTGAAGTCCAGAGGCTCTGAGAGTTGGTAGGATGCAGAGGCACAGGAGGTCAGGGGATGGTAGGGCAAAAGGGGTTTTGGGACGAGGAAGCGCGGCTAAAGAAGTTAGGGAGGAAGAAACCTGCCCTGGAGCACCTGGCCGCCACAATACCGTGGGGGAAGTTTCGTCCACTGCTGGAGAGTGCCTTCCAGAAAGAGCGGAAGAGCGCGGCGGGTCGCAAAAGGATTGACGTGCTGGTCATGTTCAAAATGTTGGTGTTGCAGCAGTTGTTCAACTTGAGTGACGAGGACCTGGAGTTCCAAGTAAATGACCGCCGCTCCTTTGAGAAGTTTGTGGGCTTGGGTGTGATGGATTCCATTCCTGATGGAACCACAGTCTCGTTGTTCAGAGAACATCTACGACAGGCAGGAGTGCATGAGGAAGTATTCCAGATGTTTGATAGGTATCTTAACGGGCAAGGGCTAAAAGCCCGTGGTGGTCAAATCATTGATGCCACCCTTGTGCCAGTGCGCAAGCAACGGAATCAGCGCAAGGAGAATGAAGAGATCAAGCAGGGGAAGACACCGGAGGCGTGGCAGGCCAATCCCCACCGGCTGCGACAAAAGGATCTGGATGCCAGGTGGGTGAGAAGAATGGGTTGGCCACTACGGCTACAAGAACAGTATCAGTATTGATGTGGTCTATGGACTGATCCGCCGCCATGTGGCGCCCCCTGCCACCATCCACGCCAGCCAAATGCTTGCCGCATGTTGGATGGTAAGAACACAGAGGCCATGGTGTGGGCAGACTCGGCCTATCAAAGCACAGTGGTGGACAGTGTTTTGAAGGAGTAGGCTATGAGAGTCGGATAGAAGAGAAAGGGAGTCGACATCATCCCCTGGCTGGTGCTGCCAAGGGAAGGGATCGAGAACGGTCCAAGACCCGTTCCAGAGTGAACATGTCTTTGCTCAGATGGAGATGGTCATGGGAGGTAAGCTGACACGCTGTATTGGTTTAGCCAGAGTGCAAGCCTGGTGGTGTTTGCGGAATCCAGTGTTTAACTTCTTCAGAGTTATGGAACATCAGTATGGGTTAGTAAGCTCGCCACCAATCTAAATAGGTCCATGACATATCAGGAGGACCATCTCAATACCGACTATCTCAATATTTTCTGAACCCATAGTGCTCTTCTGCTGCGAGGTCTAACTCAAGGAAGTATAGGTGCGCCAGGAGGACCTGGCAGATCCCTCGGGCTCATATGCCCTCATCTCTCTAGCAACCTCTTCCTTAAGCCTCGTCTTGGTATTCTTCGAGGTGCCCTGTAGTGATTACGGACGACAATGTGGAGGAGGGCACCGAGACCATCATCCTGACGTTGCCGGACGGCGCAAACTAGAACCTGGGCGCGACGACGGTTCACACCTGACCATTGCCGATAACATCTGTGAACTCCTGGATGGATTGAACTCGGCCAGGACAATATGCGATCTGGCAGGTAAGAGGCGCCAGTCCTTAAGCGCCGGGGACTGCAGCGAGCTCTCCACGGTACGGATCCTCTATCTCTATAATAACTCTCTCACCACCCTGCCGGACAATGTCTTTGCCGGGCTCTCCAATCTGGAGAAACTCTATCTGGGACCATACGACAGCTTTTCGTCGACGAATCCGGTGAGAGACTTTTGGCGTGTTGTTCGTATTAGAGATACTAATCCCCTGAGAAACATATCGTCAGATGCCTTCAAGGGGCTCTCGAAGTTACAACATCTCTCTGACCGGAAGGCGCCCACTGGGGAGCGCACCAAATCCCCCACCAGCTTACCGGAAGACGTCTTCGATGGACTCTCGAATCTAGTAGGCCTGGATCTGTATGGCAATAAATTAACCAGTCTACCGGAGAATATCTTCGATGGACTCTCGAATCTTAGATCGCTCTGGCTACAGCACAATGAACTAACCTGCCTGCCGAAGGGAATCTTTGATGGATTCTCACCTAAGGTGCTGGGTACGTCTCGCAATAAGTTTAAGGAATCGCCACCCACATGTGCCGGGGTATCCTTCTCCCTCTCAAGCGGAAGTGTGAGTGAGGACGTGGGAACCCACAACGTGACGGTGAACCTGAACCCGGCGCGCCCACCTCCGACATCAGCCTGTCCTACACGGTGGAAGGGACGGCGACGCCCGGGACGGACTTCACCATTGCCAATTCCGGCACGCTATCGGTGGCCAAGGGGGCGACGACGTAACCATCCCGATAACGGGGATTGCCGACAGCGTGGAAGATAGCGGCGAGACTATCGTCCTGAAGCTGACGGCAGGCAGGCGAGCATCAGCGGCGGTAGTGGGGTGACGGAGGGGGTAGCGCCAGCTTCACCCTGAGCGCCAGTCCGTCCCCGTCAGCGTCGCTGGCTGTGAGTGTGAGCGTGTCACAGAGCGGGAAGTATGGGGTGAGTACAGGCCAGCGCACGGTGACAGTACCCACAGGCGGCAGTGTTGTGTTCACGGTAGGTACGACGGACGACTCAACCGACGAGGCGGACGGTTCCATCACGGCCACGGTGGGCGGGGGCAGCGGCTACAGGGTGT
>JAPOTR010000037.1 GCA_026709085.1 Cyanobacteria bacterium MAG CAR3_bin_5
TGCCACCCGCTACGACCGCTGTGCACATATCTTTCTCTCTGCCGTCCTCCTGGGCGCCACTCTCATCTTCTGGTTATGAGTCCTGAGCCTAGGGGCACAGGTTGCCGATTCATGCCTGCTTGGGGCCTCTCAGCGCCCATGTGGATACCCCTACCCGAAACCGGTTCCGCCATTGGCTAAAACATCATTCGCATTGACCCTGCGCTCCATGCTTCCCCCCATCTTCGCCCCATGCTTCGGCCAGGATTGGCCCAGCCGTGATCGCCATTACAAACAAGCCAAGCTCCACATGCTGAAAAGCTGGCGAGACAGCCTGGAGCGCAAGCTGGCGGCCGTCAAGTCCGTGATCAGTACGCTGGAGGAGCAACTGAACCGGGAATCCGCTGCCGAAGGGTGACGGACGTCTCCTCGCCCACAGCCTGCAGCACGCCGAACACGTCACCACCTGCCGCCAGCCAGGCGGGATTGGTGCGATCCGTGACCAGCACCATCCCGGCAAACCCGAGGGCATTGATGTTGACCCCCTGGTGTTCTTCCCGCCGCCGGGGAACGGTGATGAACCAGTCGGCGGTGATCAGCAGGTTATAGGCCCCCAGGGGTTGCCCCTGCTCCTTGGCGGAGCCCAGGCCCAGGGACGCCAAATGCTGCCCGTAGAGCCTTTCCAGAGTGGCGGCCGGATCCCCGTCCCGTTTCGGCAGAGACGTTTTCCGCAATCGCCAGGGATAAACCCCGTCCGGCTGGTTGATCCAGGGCTCCCACGGGAAGCAGGGCCGGCCCGGCAGCCTGGGCAACAACTGGAGGTGGCGATGGGGCTGGCTGGCGCCCGCCCCGGGGCCGCTGTTGAAAAAGAGCAACCCATCCTGCCGTTCCAGGAGGGCGGCCGCCGCCTGCCAGTCCTGGGAACTCAGCCAACCCGATTGGGGCTGGTCTCCGTTGGTGATGAGCAGCAGATGACCAGGACGGATGGGATATTTGTTCAGCAGGAGTGTGTGGGCCGGCCCCCAAGACCCCAGCACCAGCCGTTGATCCGGGGGCAGGAAAGGATTGGTGGCCTGGGGACCGGTGGTCCTCTGGGGACGCCACCGCAACAGACGGCGCACCTCAGCCCCCGCCGCCTTGGGGAGGGTCAGCAGATCCGTTGGCATGGGACAGAGGGCCCCCTGCGCCAGGGCCGTTGTTCCCACAGCCTGGGCCCGGCCCCCCAGCCACTGACCATCCACGCGGGGCCAGGAATGCCCTGGGGACGTTTTTGCTGCTCCAGCATCTTCCTTGTCCATGGATGTGGATGTGCTCATGGGAGCAAGTCTTCCCAATCCTGCCGGCCCCCTGGCGCCAGGCCTGCCAGCAGTTCCCCGCTCCACACCAGCGCCGTTTCCCCCTGCAGCGCCACCTGCTCCCCGCCCCCTGCCAACACCTGCAGGCGGCCGCCCCGGCGGGACAACTGTTGCGCCTTCAGTAGACGGCCCCCGCTGCGGGCGAACCAGTAGGGAGCCACCAGGGCATGGGCCGAACCCGTGACCGGATCTTCGGGGATTCCGGCCCGGGGGGCAAAAAAGCGCAGGGCGTAATCAGGGGGGTCCGCCCCTGCCGCGTCGGCAGGGCCGGCCTGCATCACCACCAACCCCAGGCAGGGCCGTTGGCGCAACTGCTCCTGGTCCGGCGTCAATGCCGCCAGGGGGAAGGCAGTGTCCACCAGGGCAACCTCGTAGCGGAGGGAGGAGTTCCAACGCTGCTGCACAGGGGTTCCCAGCAGTTGATCCAATCCGGGCTCCGGGGGGGCCTGATGCAGGCGACCCGTGGGCAGGCGAATCCGGAACCCCGCCTCCCGCTGCTCCACCGGCAACGCCCCGCTGCGGGTGTGGAGATCCAGCCGCTGGCCAGAGGTCAGCACACCCCAATGGGATAAAGCCCTGGCGGCCGCCAGGGTTCCGTGGCCGCACAGGTCCACCTCCAGGGTGGGAGTGAACCACCGCAGCAGCCATTGTCCCTGCAGATGCAGCAGAAAGGCTGTTTCCGACTGGGCGCATTCCGCCGCCAGGGTTTGCAGGGATTGCCCTGTCACCGGGCCGGTGAGCAGCACCACGGCAGCGCCGTTGCCCCCGAAGGGGCGGGTGGCGAACGCATCAACCTGGGCAATCCGCATGGCCGCCTTCCCCGTGCCTCCTCAGTGCTCACCATCATGACCTGTATCGCCACAGATCCCTTGCCATGGTGAACCCTCCCCAGGGAGAAAACACGACGGAATCCATGGAATCCCGAGCCGCAACGCTCCAGGGCCATGGGCTGGTGGTGGCTGACGGGGCCTTGGGCCGCGCCATGGTGCGGGTTCTGCTGGCCCAGGCGCCGGCCTTGACCGTCACCGTCACCGGCCGCGCCCCGGACCCACGCCCGGAGACCCGGCAGCTCCTTCAACAGACCCCTGACCGCCTCGCCTACAGGATCCTGGATCTCTGCCGTGACGAGCAACTGGCGGCCCTCGCCAGCCAGTTGAACCATCTGGACCGTCCTCTGCGCCTGGTGGTGAATGCCAGTGGCTGGCTCCATGGCCCGGCCCCCCGTCAAACCCCGGAAAAACGGCTGGCGGCGTTGAGCCGTTCCGCGCTGCACCGGAGCTTTGCCGTCAATGCCTGGGGGCCGGCGCTCCTTGCCCAGGCGGTGGCGCCGGCATTGAAGCAAACTGATGGCCGGGCCTGGTTTGCCAGCCTCTCCGCCCGGGTGGGCAGCATCGGCGACAACCACCTGGGGGGTTGGTACAGCTACCGGGCCGCCAAGGCTGCCCAGAACCAGTTGCTCAGGACGATTGCCCTGGAATGGCGCCGCACCATGCCGGGGGTGTGTGTGGCTTGTCTCCATCCCGGCACCATGGACAGTCCTCTCTCCAGGCCCTTCCAGGCCCGGGTTCCACCCGCCAAACTGTTCAAGCCGGAGTTCAGCGCTGCAGCGCTCCTGGGGGTGCTGTTGGCCCTCACGCCCCAGGACAGCGGCGGCTTCTGGGCCTGGGACGGCCAACCCGTTCCCTGGTGAACCGTTCCGGGCCGGTTCCGGCTGGTGGGCTGGTGGGTTCAGCCTTGGGCCGGATTGCTCTCCCCCACCCAGGCATGGGCCTTCAGATCCTCCAGGGGAACGAGGTCCAGGGTGGAGATCTCCGTTGCCGCCAGCACCACCGGCGGGGCCATGCCGTCCTCAAGGGCCTGCCGCCAGCGGCTGGCGCAGACGCACCAGCGATCACCGGGCCGAAGACCGGGGAAGGAGAACTCGGGCCGCGGTGTGCTCAGGTCGTTCCCCTGAGCCATGCTGTAGGAGAGAAACGAAGGGCTCACCACCGCGCAGACCGTGTGGCGACCGACATCCAGGGCATCAGAGCGGCAGACGCCGTCCCGCATCCAGCCCGTCATGGGCTGACAACCGCACGTCTCCAGGGGGCCGCCGAGAACGTTGCAGGGTTGAGCATAGGTGGTGGTCATGGATCAGGGAGGAGAGGATGACCAGGATATTGACGAAACAGGGGGACATGGCTAAAGGTCTGAATCGTTCCACCACGACCGAGACTCGACAACCCATGGACATGGAGTGGGAATTCACGGAAGATGCGGCCTTTATGGCCCTGGCCGATGCGTTCAAGGAAAGTGGCCAGATCTCGGCCATGGAGTTCCTGGCCAACGGGGAGGGGGCCTTTCACTTTCAAGATCTGGCCCAGACCGCGGCCGGGGAAGGAGTGGATCTGGCGGAAAGCGGCGCCATGGAAGAGTTCCAGCAGCAGGTGATTGACGCCCTGGAGATGTTCTGCCGGGATTGAACGTCAGATTCCCTTGCCTCACTTGGATCTTGACTGCATGGGAGCCTGGAGGGGACTTCTGAAAAAAGCTGAAGGGAAGCCCTTGGATACAATCTTATACCAGAAGTGAATTTGGCTTGAAAGGGTCGCTGCTGTATGCTTTAATCCTCCTTGTCAGACCTGCAGCCCATGCAGTATTTCGCAGCTTAGCCCCCCGCAGGTAGTCGGGATACTGGCTCCAGGATAACATCTGAGGACACTGGGAAAGTCACGTTATGGTGAAGAAAGTTGGCAGCAAAGGGGGCCTCCCCTAGGAGGGTGGGAAGATAGTCTTTCTGACTTTGGGCTTCCTTGCGCTAAGAGAAATCTGGAGAAGGCTGATCTTATGGATCCAGTCAGTCTGGAAGATAATCTTTTTTCAACACAGACTCCAGCGGTTAGCATTACCTTTCCAGCCGCCATCCTGCTCACCCCACAATCCGGGTTTCCCGGTGCCCGCCGCCTATGGCGGGCGTGTCCTTGGCTCTGCTACTGCTCGCCCTGTCCTTGCTGGCCAGGGTGGAGATCGAATTCGAGCCGCCAAACGGGCGCCGCCACCACACCACCCTGCTCCCGGAACCGCTGTGCCTGCCGTTGCTTTGCGCCAAAGTAGATGCACAGAGCCAGGACAACACCGTCCCCGTAATGCCGACCTCGCCTATAGTGCTGGTCAGAAATACCGGATTCGGGATTGATGGTATCTATATTGCGCGTGATTACGCAACGGCTTTTACTACGGGTGGCCATGCTAATGGATATACGATTTCATCGGTCGCGCTCCGTCTGGAGAGCGTCCTTCCCGGTTTGGAAGCCGTATCCCTGCTGGACCCCGACACGACCTACTTCCTGCAATTCGATGTCACAGGTAAGATAGGCATATGGTCGGCAGACAGTAATGATGAAAACGGTGCTCCGGGCTGGTGGACCATTGCCAACAACAGCATTATTATAGGGTCTTCTGTCACCCATAAACCACTCGCCTTCGCCATCGTCGGCAGTGCCATCTTCACGCCCTGCCTCGTCATCACCCCCGTCAACTTGACAATGACGGAGGAGGAACGGGCTCGACGATTGAGCAGAGTGATACGGTGGCGTTGAACATGGACCCGGGAGAGGTCAACACGGTGACTGTGCGTGCGGTGAGCGATGGGGACGCCACGGCGGAGAGTGTGACCTTGAGTCATGCCGCCACGGCCCGTGGCGGGGATTACATGGACCTGACTGGTCCCGAGTGACGGTAACCACGGTGGATGACGGTCACGGGGTGACGGTCGCCCCCACCAGCTTGGGTGTGGATGCCGACGATACCGGGAGCTACACCGTGGTGCTGGATAGCGAACCGGGCGGCACGGGGATGATCACCCCCGCGTCAGGGGATGAGGCAGTGGCCACGGTGTCCGGTCCATTGACCTTCACCAACGGCGCCTGGAGCGTGCCAGAGCGTGACGGGACGGGTAAAGGGCGGGGGGGGCCGCCACCACCGTGACCCATGCCGTCACCAGCGCCACGGCCGCCTATCCCGCCGACATGGACATCGATGGGGCGGGGTCGCCGTCCCCGGTGCGACGATCTCCAAGGCGGACATGACGGTAACGGAAGCCAGCGGCAGCGGGCGCACGGAGACCTACACGGTGGTGCTGGACACCCAGCCCCCCATGACGTAACCATCACGGTCACCTCCGACACGGCCGCACTCAAAGGCGCCGTCTCCCGCATCCGCCTCGCTCTGGAGGCCACATGACCAGTCCCTCTGCCCAATGACGCTTCCTCCTCCCCTCCCTGGAGGTGGGCATGAGACAGGACGGCGGCGCTGCGGAAAACGGCTTCGGCATGGATATGGGCGCCGCCATCTGCTAACATGATCCGCAACGGACCGTCCAGGGGTGAGCTGCGGGGTCGCACCCTCCTCATCCACGTGGAGAAGCAGTTCCACCAGCAGGGCCTGGCCCTCTCCTTCGCCTGGCAACCCGATCCGTCCAATTGCGGACCATCTCTGTCAATGAGCCATGCCGTGGGCATCACCACCTCGGGGGGCATGGATGCCCTGTTGCAGCCCGTCGACCTGGAGGAGTTGGCTGGATACGGCAGCAATGGGCAGCGCTTTGCAGCAGAGATGGCCTATGGCTTGCCCGCTGCCAACGACCGCCTCACCCTCTCCCCAGTAGCGTTGGCACTCTCCCCCCATAGCAACACCTACAGCCCGCGGTGGGCGCTGGCGCCCTACAAGGTCAGACGGAACCATGGGAAATCGCCCTGGAAGGGGAACGGCAGCAACACTCCTTCTCCGCTGCCCACACCGAGCACTCCCTCAAACTCTCCTTCTCCCTGCCGTTCTGATGAGATGACAGGAAGGGGGCGGTGGCATCCGCTTGGATCACCCGTCCTTCTGGACCAAAGGTCATGCTTGAATCCTGAGCCTAGAAGGGCTGGCGGCGCCCGCCTGGTTCGGGCAGGTTGCAGCAATTAAAGCCGTCGCGACAGACCTTGCCGTGATCCATGGCCCAGTTGACCAGCACAACCCGGTTCCTGGCGCCGGTTTTGGTGAAGATATTGCTCACATGGTTATCCACGGTGCGCTTGCTGATAGAGAGCACCTGGGCAATTTCCTGGTTGGTCAGGCCCCGGGCTAGGTGCTCGATGATTTCGATCTCCCGCTCCGAGAGGCCGACACCAAAGTCCCGAGGAAGCGCCACTGGGTTCCCGTAATCTGACACCAGCTTAGGCTGTGTCGTGTTTTGGCTGTGCAATTGGCTGAGCAAAACGGGGTGATGAAATCCCAGGTCAGTCCCTCGGCCTTCCAACAGGCCCTTGCCAGCGGTCAACCCGTCATTACCGCTGAGATCAGCCCGCCCCGCGGGGGATCCGTGCAGGATGTGCTGACCACGGCGGAGTGGTTGCGGGGCCGTGTTCATGCCCTGAACGTGACCGATGGCAGTCGGGCGGTGATGGGCATGAGCAGTATGGCGGTCTGTCGCCTGTTGCTGGAGCGCAACCTGGAGCCGGTGCTGCAGATGGGTTGCCGTGATCGCAATCGCATTGCCCTGCAGGCGGATCTACTGGGGGCCCATGCCCTGGGTTTACGCAACGTGCTCTGCCTCACTGGCGATCCCGTCAAAGCGGGAGATCAGCCCGGGGCGCGGCCTGTTTTCGATTACGAAGCGGTGCGACTGTTGCGGGATGTGAAAAACCTGAACCAGGGTCTGGACGCCCTGGCGCAACCCCTCCCCGATGGCCCCACCGCCCTGTTCCCCGGCTGTGCGGCTGATCCCCAGTTGCCAAGCTGGAACGGTCTCAAGCGCCGTCTGGAGCGCAAGAAGGAGGCAGGGGCCCAATTCGTTCAAACCCAGATGATCACGGACCTGGCCGCCCTGCGCCGCTTCTGCCGAGAGTTGGCCGCCCCCCTTGCTCTCCCCGTCCTGGCGGGGGTGTTTCTGCTGAAGTCCGGCAAGAACGCCCGTTTTATCAACCGGATGGTGCCGGGAGCATCCATCCCGGATGCGGCCATTGCGCGGCTGGATGCGGCCAGAACCCCACGGGCGGAAGGGCTGCGGATGGCTGCCGAACAGGTGGCCGCCGCCCTGGAGATTGCCCAGGGTGTCCACATCATGGCTATCAAGGCCGAGTCGTCGATTCCCCACATCCTGGATCTGGCTGGTGTCCCCCCCCTGGCCTCAACCGCGGATGGAGTGGGACTCAGATCGCTGGCGGCGGAACCATATTGAGCTCCGCCCCGAGGAGGGCGGCCATGGCCTTTTGCTCGGGAGAAGGCTCCACCAGGTCCTTGCGGCGGGCGTCGGTGATGAGCCAATCCAGGGATGCTTCCTGCACGTCGATATGGGCGCCGTTCTTCTCCACGCAGTAGCGGCCGAACACCAGTTTGTCCACCAGGGTCACGTTGGGACCGATGCGGGAGTGGTGGAAGACGATGGAGTTGTTGATGGCGGCGCCCCTGCAAATGTGGCAGTTGGGGCCGATCATGGCGGGTCCAACCAGCCGCGCTCCGGGTTCAATGTGGCTCATGCCTCCCACGAAGACGGGACCCTCCACCGTGATGTTGTCCCAGTCGGCCGCCACGTTCAGGCCTGCGTACAGGCCGGGGCGCACCTGACGACCGGGAATGGGAACCTGGCGCACCTTCCCCTGGAGAACGGCGCGAATGGCCTGCCAGTAATCCGGCACCTTGCCGATGTCCACCCATTCGAAATCCATGGGCAGTGCATGGAAGGGTGCCCCATCGGCCACCAGCTTGGGGAAGAGGTCGGAGCCGATGTCGTAGTGAATGCCGCTGGGGATATGGTCGAAGATCTTGGGATCAAAGATGTAAATGCCTGTGTTAATGGTGTTGCTGAGGGCCTGATCCCGCGGTGGCTTCTCCTGAAACACCTGAACGCGACCATTTTCATCACTTACCACAACCCCATATCCCTCCACTTGGTCCCACGGGACAGCCTTGGTGACCACGGAAGCCAGCGCCCCGCCAGCACGATGGCGACGGACGGCCTGGCTGATGTCCAGGTCAATCAGAGCATCCCCACACAGCACCACGAAGGTGTCGTCAAAGAAAGGCTGGAAGTTTTGCACCTTTTTCATGCCCCCGGCAGAGCCGAGGGCCGCCCCGATGAGCTGACCGTCTTCGATATAACCTTCAAAGGAGTAGGCGATTTGCACGCCAAAGCGCTGACCGTCACGGAAATACCCCTCGATCTGTTCAGCCAGGTGGGAGACGTTCACCATGATTTCCGTAAAGCCGTGCTCCTTGAGCAGTTCCACCAGAAACTCCATCACCGGCTTTTGCAGGATGGGAATCATGGGTTTGGGGATCGTATGGGTAATGGGTTGTACCCGGGTTCCCTTGCCGGCGGCAAGAATCATCGCCTTCATGAGCGACCTTGGCTTGAGAGTCTTGAATGTACCAAGCCCGCCTAGGCTGCGCGGGGTGGAGCCATTCGCAGCGCCGCCAAGCGTCCAGGGGCCGCCGCCGCCCGCCTGCTCCGTGAACCGGGCCGTGGCAGAACCTGAACCGTAAGGGGACCATACAGATCCTGACCCTGGTGGAGATCCACCCGCCCCTGACCACAGAGGAACAGCAGCGCCCAGAAGACGCCCACCCGATCCCGGTCCAGATCCGCAGGCGCCGCCCGAGACCAGGCACGGACCAGCCCCTCGAAAGAACCATCGCCAGCGGACCAGTGGTCCAGAAAGCGATCCAGTGCGGCGGTGGTTTCCGGCAACTTCTCCCGATGGGCCAGGGCCGCCACCTGAGCCATGGCGTGACGTCGACCGAAGGGCTTGGCGCGGCTCCGCCTTCTGCTGGCGGGGGCCTGTTGTTCCAGTTGCTCCGCCATGGCTTCAAGGCTCCGGATCAACTCCCCCAGGGTTACGGGGCGTCCCAGGGGCGGCGACGCCACGAGACGCCGTTTCAGGCGCTCCTCGGCGTGCGGGGGCAACCTGGGGACCGGCTCCGATTCATCAACCTCCAGGTCACCTGTTTCAGCCAGGATGTTCTCGTCTTCCCCCGCGGGCTCGGGCGGCAAGACGTGCTGCTCCAGAATGCTGGCCTTCAGCGCCACCAGAACGGAAGCCGCCAAAAAGGTCTCGCTGCTCTCCGCCAGGTCCTGTTCATAACTGCCACCGGGTCGACTGGCCGGATTCGGCAGGGCCATGCGCACCCGCAACTGGTCGAGAAAGCCGTCCACAACAGCGATCACGTCCACGTCCCACGGGTCCAGGTCACCCCGCTCGGCAGCCTCTCGGAGGAGGCGGATGGCCACTCTGCTGCCGTCGTTGGCGCCCAAGCTGCCCAAGTGTTACCCCCCTGCCCCGTCATGCAGCGGCCATGCTGGCTTAAGGATAAGCCTGTCTGGAGACAGGATCCAGTGGGGGCAAGGAGGGAATTTGATCCGGCAGGGTTGCCGTGGCCAGGGGCGGTGGAACGCGGCCCCAATGGATCCCCGTGGACGCCACCAGGGCGCTGCGATTTTGCTGCACCAGGGTTTCAATGGTGGCGCGGTAGGTCTCCGTGGTGAGGCGCGGGTAGAGACCGATGCTGATAATCGGCACCAGCAGGCAGGAGATGATGTAAATCTCCCGGGGTTCCGCATCCCGCAACCGGTTGTGCTCCAGGAGGCTGCGATTTTCCTGGCCAAAGAAAATCTCCCGCAGCATGGACAGGAGATAGATGGGGGTCAGGATCACCCCCACCGCCGCCAGGGACACGATCACCACCCGGAAGGCGAGGCTGTAGGCATCGCTGGTGGCAAAGCCCACAAACACCATCAATTCCGCCACAAAACCACTCATGCCGGGCAGGGCGAGGGAGGCGAGGGAACAGGTGGTCCAGAGGGCGAACATCTTGCGCATCTGCTGGCCCACCCCTCCCATTTCATCCAGCATCAGGGTGTGGGTGCGGTCATAGGTGGCCCCCACCAGGAAGAAGAGGCTGGCGCCGATGAGGCCATGGCTGATCATCTGCAGCATGGCGCCGCTGGTGGCCAGTGGAGAAAAGCTGGCCACGCCGATGAGCACAAAGCCCATGTGGCTGATGGAGCTGTAGGCGATCTTGCGTTTCAGGTTGCGCTGGGCAAAGGAGGTCAAAGCGGCATAGATGATGTTCACCACCCCCAGAACCACCAGCAGGGGCGCGAACTGGGCATGGGCCTCGGGCAACATCTGGACGTTGAAGCGGAGCAGGGCATATCCCCCCATCTTGAGGAGGATGCCGGCCAGGAGCATGTGAACCGGTGCGGTGGCTTCCCCATGGGCATCCGGTAGCCAGGTGTGGAGAGGCACAATCGGCAGCTTGACGCCAAAGGCGATGAGAAGGCCGGAGTAGCAGAGCACCTGGAAGGCCAGCCCCAGGGGCTTGGCGGTAATGTCTCCATAGGCAAAGCTGGGGGGGCCGTCCCCCTGGAAGCCCATGGCCATCCCCACCACCAGGATGAACAGGGAACTGCCCGCGGTGTAGAGGATGAATTTGGTGGCTGCATATTGCCGTTTCTTGCCCCCCCAGATGGCCAGCAGCAGATAGACGGGAATCAACTCCAGCTCCCAGGCCAGAAAGAAGAGCAACATGTCCTGCACGGCAAACACCGCCACCTGGCCGCCGCACATGGCCAGCATGAGCACGTGAAAGAGCCGCGGCTTGAAGGTGACGGGCCAGGCCGCCAGGATGGCCAGGCTGGTGATGAACGTGGTGAGCAGGATGAGGGGCATGGAGAGCCCGTCGGCGCCCACGGACCAACCCAGCCCCAATTCCGGTAGCCAGAGCACCTGCTCCACCAGTTGCAGGCCGTCCACGCCGGGATCGTAGCCGTTGAGGAAACCCGCCACCGTGACGAGGAAATCCGCCAGGGCGATGGTGAGGGCGTACCAGCGGATGCGGGAGCCATCGCCGGGATCAGGGAGGAAGGGGATGAAGAACGCCGCTGCAATGGGGAACAGGATGGCGACACTCAGATAGGGAAAATTCTCCACTGCGGCTGAATCGGGCCTTGGCCTCTGCAGGTTAGGCAGTCTGTCAGCCCGGTTGAACCCTCAGTCCAGGTTCCCGAACATTAATGAGTGAGCAGCGAGCGAAGGCATGCCCCTGCTTTGCGCCATGCTGTGGCCCTCCCTTCCGATGTTGCCCCGCAGCAGCCAACCGCCCCTGCAGGGGCTGGCCGGGGATGGTGTCTATGCTGACCGGCAACCCTGCCCTGCGCCCCGGAGACCCTCCCCTCCCCGTTAGCCCGCATCTTCGGGAAAGCGGGCCTAACGTTGGGAGGCGCGGGAATGACAAAACTGGGTGAACCGCGTCTTCCCGGTCTCCTTTCCGGAACCGGGGTTCTCTGCCGTCCTCCTGGGGGCCACCGCCATCGTCCGGACCAGCACCTTCCGGTTATGAGTCTTGAGGCTGGGGCAATGGTAGCTGGGGTAGCTGGCCAGGTAAGGCTGGGTCAGACACGGGCGCCGTGGGTAGGCCAAGGTGCTTGTAGGCCGGGGGCGCCAAGCGCCGGCCACGGGGTGTGCGTTGCAGAAACCCGATCTGGAGCAAGTAGGGCTCAAGCACGGTTTCAATGGTGTCGGCATCCTCACCCAGAACCGCGGCCAGGGTGGTGAGGCCCACGGGTCCCCCTTCGAACTGCTGCGCCATGGCCAGGAGCAGGCGATGGTCGCTGGGATCAAGACCCAGGGGGTCAATGCGGTGCATGGTCAGGGCATCCGCCACCACTTGGTCATCAACGACAGGACAGGTTTTCACCAGGGCATAGTCCCGTACGCGGCGCAGCAACCGGTTGGCAATGCGGGGTGTGCCGCGACAACGGCTGGCAATGGCCTGGGCGCCGGAATGTTCCACACCCATCTGCAGGAGTTGGGCGGAGCGCTCCACAATCTGCTGCAATTCGGCCGTGGTGTAAAACTCCAACCGGTGGACCATGCCAAAGCGGTCCCGCAGCGGTGAACTGATGGAGCCCGCCTTTGTGGTGGCCCCCACCAGGGTGAACCGTGGCAGGCCAATGCTGCGGGACCGGGCTGTGGTTCCCTTGCCCACAGAGAGATCCAGGCGGAAATCCTCCATGGCGGGATAGAGGATTTCCTCCGCCATGCGGGGCAGGCGGTGGATCTCGTCAATGAAGAGTACATCCCCCGGCTCCAGGGTCATGAGCAGGCCAATAATGTCGCGAGGGCGCTCCAGCGCCGGGGCGCTGGTGATTCGGCAACGGGCCGTCAACTCTGCCGCCAGCACCATGGCCATGGTGGTTTTGCCCAGGCCGGGGGGACCGTAGAGGAGGAGATGGTCCAGGGGTTCCTGGCGATGCCGCGCCGCCGCCAGGGCAATGTGCAACACCTGCTTGAGGGCGGTCTGACCGATGTAGTCTCCCAGACGCTGCGGGCGCAGGGCTTCTTCCGCATGGCCTTGCTCCTCCGCTGTGGCCTCCGGGCGCCGCTGCAGACCATGGGGAGATTTTGCAGGACGGTGGGCAGCGCCATGTTTGGCGGGTCGAGTCGGGGACGGCTTCCCGGAGGAGTTGCTGGGAACGATGGCCATCATGGCCAAACCCTAGCGGGTAGGGCCAAGTCTGATTTCAAGATTTCAGGAAATCTGGTCTCATGTGCCTCATACCCGGAGGGTACCGGTTGCGGCTGTACAACAGGGAGGGGGGATGCCATTGCCCCCCGCCGGCCCTCAGAAGAGGAGGGCGGAGGGGAGGGTAAGGGAGGGGAGGGCGAGTGCGAGGGGGCTGCTCTGGTTGTTGGGAGGAGTGGCGTCAGCGCCTGGAGCAGGCTGTAGATGGTGGAGGCGGTCATAGGCGAGGGTGGCTTCAAGCCGGTACCCCGTCGCTGCTGGAGCCATCGCACCCTTGGAGGACAACAGGTTGGGCAGGGCGTCCATGTTTACGGAGGGGGCGGCGCCCATGGTGTGACTCAGGGGGAGGGCCACTCCCGATTGGAGGGGTTGGGTTGCCAGGCGCTGGCGGCGCGATGTCCAGACCGAGGGGTTGCGCAACCATCCTGTCTCATGCCGCGCCAGGGAGGGGAGGCGGCGCCTGCTGATGCAGCCCCTCCCCATGGTGGCGCTGATGGCGCCGGCGCCACTGCTCCCCCAGTCCCTCCCCGCTGCTGCTTCCCCCCTTCTGTTGGTGTTTGTCGGGGAGAGAGAGGGAAGGCGCTCACCCGTGGGGTCATGGGTCTCCTCATGCCCCTCCCAACGGCAGTGGCTCCCCCAGCCACAGCGACCCGTCCCCACCGCAGCCATAGGGCACACCCTGGCTGGATTATGGCCACCTTCCCCCCCCTCTCAACAGGGACGACGCCAAGCCCTGCCCCGCCCCATCCCATAGGACTGTTGTCGCCTCTGTGATATTGCTATTCTCCAGCGTTCCCCCAGGAATCAGATGGCGCCAGTGCCTGTCGCTGGCGCCTCCCAACTCCTCCATGATGGGTGGGGGCGCCAATGGGCGCCTGGGGCATTCTGGAGGTTGGCGCCCCTGTCGTTGTCATGGTCTCCCTCCCCGTTGCCCTGCTCACCGTGTCGGATCGCCGTTGCCTGGGGGAAGATACCTCCGGCGCCCTCCTGGCCCAGCGCATTCACCAGGCCGGCCACCAACTGGTGGACCGGCGCCTGGTCCCCGATGATCGCTACCACATCCGGGCCGTGGTCAGTGGCTGGATTGCAGACCCAGGGGTGGCGGTGGTGCTCACCACTGGCGGCACCGGCCTCACGGGACGAGACGGCACACCGGAGGCCGTCGCACCCCTCCTCGATAAGGCCATCACCGGCTTCGGCGAGTTGTTCCGCGTGGTGTCCTTCGGCTCCATTGGCACCAGCAGCTTGCAAAGCCGTTGCCTGGCAGGGGTGGCCAACGGCACGATCCTGTTTGTGCTGCCGGGTTCCCTGGACGCAGTGACCACCGCCTGGGATCACCTGATCCGCGCCCAACTGGATGAGGCCACCCGCCCCTGCAACCTGGTACAACTGCTGCCACGCCTCCGGGAAACAACCGAGCAGCCGTTGAATCAGCCGCCCATGTAGGCCATTTCCCCAAGACGCGGCTCTCTTCACCTTCAGCTTGATTCACAACGCCTCTGCGCCACCCGTCGCAGCTTCTCCAGATCCTCCAGCGGAGTGCAACGGGTTTCCGTGGCATAGCTCACCAGGTTGGGGCCGTCCATGAGTTGGACCGTGCCCACCCGCACCCGCACGTCTTCATTGAGAAACCAGCAGCGCTCGCTGCCCACGTTGCGGTCGTAGAGGGTGTGAATGGTGAGCAGGCCGTCCTCGTCAAAGCGGTAGGGACTGATCACCGGCGTGGCCTCCACGTAGCCCACGTCCCGCACCAGGCGGCCACAGCCCCGGTACGGGACGTGGGCTAGGAACCGCCGGCTGCTTCGAGCACTGCGGCCACGTTCCCGTGGCCCTGTTGCCGGGCAAGGTCCAGGGGTGTTTTGCCTGCGTTGTTGTTGGTGTTGACATCGGCACCAGCTTCAAGGAGAACCCGGGCCGCTGCCCCCCGGCCCTGCAATGCTGCGTCGTGTAACGGCGTGTCGCCTACATGATCCTGAAGATTGACGGGCGAGCCGGCCGCAACGAGCAGCTTGATCACCTCCGGCAGGCCGGCAAAGGCCGCCACCTGTACAGGAGGATTGCCCGCATGGTTTCCGGCCTGAACATCGGCTCCCGCTTCGATGAGCAGCCTGGCCAGATCCCCGTGGCCGGCATGGATGGCCAGATGCAAGGGGGAGTTATCGGCATCCCCTTCGTAATTAACGTTTCTGGCGTGTAGGTCCGCCCCTGCCTCGATCAGGGCTTGGGCTATATCCGCGTTACCGGAGCGGGCCGCAACGTGCAGTGGCGCATCCAATCTTCCCCTGGCCTGAACATCTGCGCCATGCTCGATCAACAGCCGGACCATGGCCAGGTTATCTGTACCCGCCGCCAGGCTCAACGGCGTGCCGCCCGTGAGGAAGGTGGACGGGGTGCTGGGGGGCGGATTGACGTTGGCCCCGGCCTGGATGAGGGCCTCAGCGATACGGACCGCGGCCTCGTGATCGCCATAGCCATAGGGGCTGGCTGCTTCATGCAACGGCGTCGAGCCAAAGAGGTCTGCTGCGTTGACATGGACCCCGGCCTGGATCAGGAGGTCAACAAGTTCTGTTGCGCCGTATCTGATTGCATTGGAGAGGGGTGTGCCAAAGCGACTACTGATATTGGGATCGGCCCCGGCCTGGAGCAGCAGCCGGGCCGGCTCCAGGGTCACTGCATCGTTTTCCAGGGCGGCGATGGCCAGCAGCAGCGCAGTCCTGGCCCCTTCCTCCCGTGCATCCAGTTCCGCTCCGGCTTCAATGAGCAATTGCACCATATCGGCGTGTCCTGCGATGGCAGCCAGCATCAGCGGGGTGCGATAATAGAGGTTCGGATGTACGGCATTGATGTTGGCGCCGGCATCGATGAGCAGTTGGGCCGCATCCGTCTGTCCCGCCCAGGCGGCAAGGTGGAGAGGCGTCGGGCCGTAATCCCGTCGAGCATCCACGATGGCGCCTCTGGCATCCACGTGGGCGCCTCTGGCCAGCAGGCGCCGCACCTGTTCCCCGTCACCGTTTTCAACGGCCTCGGACAATTGAATGGAGTGTTTCAGGAGCTGCGCCAGGTCGTCATGTCCCTGTTCCGTGGCCAGGGCAAGGGGAGTTTGGCGTTGGTCGTTTTCCGCCGTGAGGGAGGCGCCGGCCCGGAGCAGGAGCCGGGCAGCCTCCGTATGGCCGTTGGCGGCGGCGGCGTGAAGGTGGCTTCCACTATTGATTGAGAATCCGTAAAGGCCGCCATAGGCCCGTCCTGCCGTTGCCGCTTCAATGAGGAAGGCCAGGATTGCGGTGTGGCCATGGAATGCCGCATCATGGAATAAAGTGCGGGAAGCGCGATCCGACAAAAAAACGTGTGGATTGTTATCCACCAACAGCCTGACCACCTCCCCATGACCTTCCCGGACGGCCACAGCCAGGGCGGTGGCGCCGTCCTGATCCGCAAGGGCGGGATCAGCCCCCGCCCCAAGGAGAAGGTTGCACATCTCCACCGAACCGGTTGCCGCGGCAAGATGGAGGGGGGTCTCACCCTGGGCCGTCGGGGCGTCGGGATCGGCGCCCGCTTCCATGAACACCTGAACCACCTCTGTATGGCCCCTGCGGACCGCCTCGTGTAACGCATTGAAGCCACGGGCGTGTTGCTGGTGGATTTCATAGCCCTGCTCCAGGAGTTGCTTCACCTGCTCCACGTCCCCCGCCGCTGCGGCCCGGTGCAACTTGGACGGCGCCGGTGGCGAACTCTCTACCGCAAGCAACGGCTGGGCTGGATCCACGCCATCGCCATCGCCGGTTCCCTGCTCCACCGGCTCTTGCTGGGGTGTTTCTGTGGACTGGGCTGGGGGAGAGGTTTGGGCTCCCCTGCCGCTGCAGGCGGTGGTTAGGGGGAGGATGAAGGCAAGGACTGTAGCCAGGGGGAGGACTACTGGTGCTGGCCTGATTCTTTTGGGGAGATTCAGCATTGGTGGTTGGGAAGGGTAGGGAATGATAAACGAGGAGAGGTAAAGATAATAGATGATTTCAGGATAGAGACACTAAGATGGCAGTGTCATAAAACACCCTTCCCAGGTTCAGAGTTTTCCAGAAATTCTCCCAGTTCATCCCCTAAGCTTACGGCCCTGTAAGTTTAGTTTAAGTTTAGGGTGTGATGTTTAGGGTGTGATTATCATGATCCCCAACATCTACTTGGCTAAATTGTCTCCATTCTCCTCTTCCGCTTGCTTCTTTATGACATTCAAAAGGATCATCGTCTTTCTGCTCAATACGAAATCTATTGATTGGATCAACACACAATGAACCCTTTTTACCTTTATAACTATTGCCCGAGACATAAACATAGAAATATCGATTAGTTAATCTATGTGGGTGAACCGTTGAACATTCTCCTGGATCAATATTATGCCAACCTACTGAAACCCAGGCCGGTTCCGTTATGACCGAAAGACCACTATGACTACCCGACCCCCCCCCAGTTGAAAATGATCTACGATATCCATAGGCTACGGATATGCTTTCTGCATTCTTATTGCAGATTTTGAACCAGGCAAATGCTGGCTCAGGTACCCCCAAAACGAATCCCACGGCAAGAGAGATAGCAGAGAGAATTGTCAGCTTTGGTGTGGAAAGGAGCTGGGGCTTGAGGGAGAGTTTCATGGTGAAATGTGTGGCGTAGGAAAGAAAGATTTTCTACCTCTTCCCATGGAAAAGCCTGCTGAACCATACAAGACGCTTGGTGGCAGGCATCCCATAGGAAAGGGTTTTAATCAGGTGTCGAGGGTGTCGAGCCTGCCCTTGAGAGAATTGATATCAGTTTCTATATCCTGAACGTTGTTTTTTATACTGCTAACGATTTTCTTTAATTCTGGTATTTGATCATTTGACAGCTTCTGCGTACTAGTTCTTAGTCTTGTAATCTGATTTTCAAGTTTTTCTTGATTTGTATCCAGTCTATTCTTAATATTCTCTTTCAAATTTGAAATTTTATCAGAGAATTTGCTGTCTATCTCAGTCAATTCTCTCTTTACTGTTGTACTTAAAAGATTAAGATTGGTAGCAATTTTTGAATCAAATTGCTCATAAACTTTGTTGATCTCCGGAACAAATTGCTTAATTTCCCTGATGGTGCTATTGACATCTTTGACTTGGTCTTCAAGATCACTTTTTACTTCTTGCGTTGTGCTCTTCAAGGATCCAATCTCATCCTTGAGATCTGCTTTCAAGTTGCCAATTCCCTCTTGATTTAATTTTGCTATATCTTTTTCTATATTTTCTACTTTTGCTTTTGTTTCTTTTAGCAAGACAAAATACATAAGGATAACGCCACCCACGCCGCCACCCACGCCGCCAATAAGGCTACTGGGGTCCCAAGTGATGGGCTTGGCAGGACTAACCTGAGCAATCCCTGCGGGCGTCAGAAAGAGCATGCCTGCCACCGTGGGTGCAGCCAGAAGTTGAGCGAGGGAACGGTTCATGGGAAGTGAAGAGGGTGGGGACGGGAAAAGAGAAAGGAGAGGAAGAGAGGCAAGCAGGCCCTCACCCCGTGGGGGACCCGCGGATCATGGACAAGGCGTTTCCCTGAACGGGAACGAAGGTTGCCCGGGCCGGATCTGTCCCGGAACTTCCCAGCCCGCCATTGTTCACCGCTGGACTCTGCAGCGGACTCGCGGTTGACCTGGGCGCTGCCTCGATAAGGAGGCAAGAAGAAACAACGACAGCAGGGACGTCAGTCAGTAGCCCGGGAGAAGAAGCGGGATATGGGAACTTGTCGAAAAGCTGACGTTTGCGCCAATGAGGGATTGAACGAGAAGTATTAAGAAATTCCTCGAAACTGTACTGAAGGCTTGAGAAGTTAGTTAGGCTGGCGTGCTGGCGTGCTGGCGTGCTGGCGTCTTCCCGCCACACTCACGCCTATCAGCTTCCCTGGGGACATGGGGCTTTTCTCGAAGCTGGCGGCAGCGGTGATTGCTTGAGAGGAGCACAAGGGGAAAACCACCATTTCTGGTAAAAACAATTTTGGGCCCGAAGCACCGACTTGTCAACCCAATTCCACCCTCTTCTTCAGCTTCAGCTTGATTCACAACGGGCCTGGGCCTCACGGCGCAGCTTCTCCAGATCCTCCAGCGGAGTGCAACGGGTTTCCGTGGCGTAGCTCACCAGGTTGGGGCCGTCCATGAGTTGGACCGTGCCCACCCGCACCCGCACGTCTTCATTGAGAAACCAGCAGCGCTCGCTGCCCACGTTGCGGTCGTAGAGGGTGTGAATGGTGAGCAGGCCGTCCTCGTCAAAGCGGTAGGGACTGATCACCGGCGTGGCCTCCACGTAGCCCACGTCCCGCACCAGACGGCCACAGCCCCGGCCCGGTCCTGGCAGGTCCACCAGCACGGCCCCGTAGCGCTCGTCGGCCGGCCCCTGGCGATGGTTGCCCTGCCACTGGAAGCGGGCTCCCATGGCGGCGGCGCTGCAGGGAACCTGTTGTTGGGAGCAAACCCGCTGCACCGCCTCGTCCTCCTTCTCCAGCAGGGTGATGATCAGGTTGGACTCACCGGATTGGTCCGGGGAGAAGTCGAAATGATGGACACTGCGCACCGATAACCAGGTGCCGGCACTGAGGCGCAGGAAGTCCGCCATCGAGCGGGGTGGAGAAAAAGGCAACAACCCATGGCAGACCCATCCATGGTGCCCTGTCGCTGTCACAAGCTGGGAAAGCTGATCAGCATTGTGTCCATGGATCACCAGCCGCGGCCCGCCACCAGCCCGGATGCTCCACCCCAGGGCAGCGCCATGGGAGATTTACGGGGGGCCGACTGGCAAGGCCGCCAGCTTGGGGCGGTGGATCTGCGGGAGGTCAAGCTCTGCCGCGCCGACCTACGGGGCGCAGACCTGGGGGAGGCAAATCTGGAAGGAGCCGATCTCGGCTTGGCCCGCTACGACGCTTTGACCCGCTGGCCACCGGGCTTTGCCTATGCCCGCTCCGGCGCCGTGGGTCCGGGGGCAAAGCTGGGGGGCGCGTTTCTGAACACCGCCGATCTGCGGGGCATGGATCTGCGGGGGGCTTTCATGCTGGGGGTCTATCTGAGCGGGGCCGACTGCCGCGGCGCCCTGATGCAGGACATGGGCTTCGCCAACGGGGACCTGCGCCGGGGCCGCTTCTGTGGCGCCCTGCTCACCGGCAGCCGCTTTGCCTATGCTCAGCTTGAGGGCTGTGATTTCCGGGCCGCCGATCTGCGGGGGGCGGATTTCACGGAGGTGGGGAGCATCGCGGGGGCTGTGTTCACCGGCGCCCTGGGCTTGGAGGGCTGGCGGGACGAACTGCTGTCCCGGCCCTATCAGGAACTGGATTGCTGGAATCGCCTGGCCCGCTGCACCACCCGCGAGAGCCTGGAGAGCATGAACACCCACGGCGCCCCCCATGGCTGAGCGCTTCGACAGCCTGTTCGGCTGGCTGGATGAGCAGGAGGCCATTCGGGTGCTCCACAGCCATGCCGCCACCCTGCCCAATCCCGGCCTGCAGTACGTGGCCGCCACCCGTCTGGGGGCCGCCAGCAGCCCGGAATCCCTCAACGCTCTGCTGGCGGCGGCGGCATGGCGGGGCCACGGCATCAATGAACGCCTAACCCGCCGCAAGGCCCTGGAGGCCCTGGGTCGTCGCCCTGATCCCCGCAGTCTGGCCCGGGTGCTGGAGGCCCTGGGCAGCAGCGATGCAGGGGCAGTGGTCAGTGCCGCCAACAGCCTCTCCCGGCTCCGGGACGCCGGACAGACCATGGACCCGGACCGGCTCACAGAGGTTTTGCTGGGGGCGCTCCATGGTCCCGGCGCCCAACAGCGGGCCGTGATTCAGTGCCTCACTCGCCTGGAACTCCATGGCGCCAGGGACGCGGTGGAACGCTGCATCAACCACCCGGATCGCCTGCTGGACGGGGCGGCCCGAGCCTGCCTGGTGCGCCAGGGGGGGCTTGGTGCGCTGCTGGAGCCCGTGCTGAGACGTCTTCAGGATCCGGAGCCGGGCCAGCGGCGCACCGCGGTCATTGATCTGGGCCTGGCGGGACAACCGGAGCACTTGGCAGCGGTGGTGCGCACACCGGTCTCCATGCCCCTGCGGGCGTTGACGGCCTTTTCCCTGGCCCGCCGGGCCCTGGCCAGCGGCCAGCCCCCGGCTCCCGTGGCGGCCCTCCTGGATGAACTCTGCCATGACGACCCCCGCCGGTTGTGGCTCATCGGCCACCCCGAACCCACGGACAATACCCCCGCCGGGTGGATCCGGTTGTTGCTGCAACGGGACGAGAATTGTCAATATGCCGCCGCCGCGGGCATCCTTGAGCAGTCCAGGGCCAACCAGTCCGTAATTCTGGAACACCTGCACCGGCGCCACCACAGCGACTACGGCGGCCATTACATGCTGATGCGGCTGGTGGGTCTGGGGGGCCACCGGGAGTGGAGCGCCTGGCTCGAGCAGGGCCTGGCCCAAACAGCCCCCCAATACCGAAAATCCCGTATTGCCGCGGCGGTGGCCATGGGGGAGTTGACCCTCAGGAACCAGCAGGACCCTCTGCAACGCCTGCAGGATCCCTACCACGGGGAGCAACTGCGCTGGGCCGGCGCCATGGCGCTGGCCATGATCCGGGGTCAGACCCAAACATCCCGGGCCGTGAGGGCCCAGGCCTTACGCTAGCGACTCCATGACCTCGCCACCGAGATCCATGCTCCCGTTCCTGCGGCAACTGTTCAGCGACAACCGTCGTGACGGCTCCCGCATGGTGAGCAGTGCATTGCTGGTGGCCTTCGGGGGACTGCTCTACCGGGATCATCCCCTCGGGATTGTCACGGCTGCTGGCGCAGGGATCCTGGCCTTGGCGTGGTTCCTGCTCTACCTGGGTCTGGAGAAGAAGCGCTGACCGCCACTCAGCAGGCAGCGGTCCTGCTGTTGCGGCGATACTCCTTCAGAATGAATCCACCTGCCTCCTTCTTCCGACAATTTGTCAGGTCTGCGAGGGGCTTTGTTCTTGCTGGACCAAAAACGAACAGAGACTGCTGTTGGCTCACGTCGTACCACCGTGCGCGAATCTCGTATGGCCCGTCACGACGTGGACTGCCGTCTTTTTTATCCTGGAAGGCATGGATGGTTTTCCAGTCGGTTCCTGGTGTAAACTTGATGCGCTTGAGGTGATCCTTCGCCACCGATAGAACTACGATCTGGGGACAGAGTGCCTCAAGCAGTCTGTGGAAAAGTGGGCCGCCATTCTTCTCAAGAGCCTTATGATAAGTTTTGTCCAGTTTGCTCCATGTCGGATCCGTTGCCACGGGGGAACAGATTTCCGTATGAAGCGCTGTGGATGCGTTCTTCCCGTCATAGTAGCTTGCTCCCAGCCCATCGAGCAGTGGCTCAAATGACTGGAACCATTCACGGTAAGGATCCTCGCGGAAATAAGCCGATATGGCCCCAAGATAGCGCTCCGGCTCGCGTCCGTGGTTGTTCTTGAGAAGCGGAAAGCGCTGGAATGGCTCCTCAGTCGGAAATTCGTGATGCGAGGGATTCAAAGCCACCGTCACCACCCGCAGGGACGATGCACGATAAGCTGGAAGATTGCCGAAAAACAGAATCGGCGCCGCCGGGGTTACACAGCAAGGCAGAAGAGCTACATGGTCAAATGTAGTCCAGGCTTGTGCGACCAGCGAATCCATAGCCAGTGGTGGAGAGGCTTGGCATAGCCAAGCAGGCTTGTCGGGTGGTGGAGTGAAATTTTTCGTGGCGCCCATACGTAATTGGTCGATAATTGACCATGCTAACTACGGATCACTTGCAGGGATAGTAATCGCTGCTGGCTTAAACGAAAGATACCAGACTGATTCAATTTTGATCTGAGAAGAAGAACTGTAATTGCAGGCATTCTCAGAATAGTCTGAAACGTAACTGTTCAATAGACCTTTCCCATCAATCACGAAACCTGTAATGCCTGATGTACTGCTATTTAAGGCATTGTATAAAATCTCGCCACTAACTACCCCAGTTACGGGTTGTTTGGCTGTAATATTATAAGTAAAACTTCCACCAAAAGAACAACTGTCTCCGAAGCTGCTTTCTTCAAAATCCCAATCACTGATACCAACCAACTCACCTATTTGGAGGCCTACATCCTTAGGCAGCTTCTGGTCATCGCTGCCACAAGAAACTAACAAGATAGAAGACAGCGCCAGGATCAGAAGAGATAGGGACGGAAACCGAAAAGCCATTCGGGCTGGGAAAAACGCACATACAGTATGGATGCAAACGCCCCTGCCAATAAACAACTGTGAACTTTTGCTACAGTCTGTAAGCGCCACAGTGCTCGCACTGACCGATCATTGCTGGCCCTTCAAGGGCTTCTGGACACCTCGAAAAATTGCCGTTCCCCCAACCTGGGAAGCTGGCTGGTCCATAGGCAACCCTCTTCAGGGCTGATCCAGGGCTGAGCCTTCTTAGGGTGAACAGAAAGAAATTCTGGAAAACCTGACCCGCACCTTGCCATGGACCGGGGGCAGAGTGTAAAAGGGACTACCGAGTGATTTGCGTTTCCGCCATGGTTCTCCAGCTTGGTGACACCGTTCCCGATTTTACCCAGAGTTCCCAGTTGGGTCCCGTCAATCTCTACGACTTTGCCGGTGAAAGCTGGGTGGTGCTGTTCTCCCATCCTGCGGACTACACCCCTGTCTGCACCACGGAGTTGGGCGAGGTGGCCAAGCTGCGGGCCGAGTGGGACAAGCGCAACGTCAAGACCATTGCCCTGAGCGTGGATTCGGCCACAAGCCACACGGGCTGGATCAGCGACATCAACGAGACCCAGAGCACCGCTGTGGATTATCCCATCCTCGCCGATGAGGACAAGACGGTGAGCAATCTCTACGGGATGATCCACCCCAGCGCCTCCAACAGCCTGACGGTGCGCTCCGTCTTCATCATCGATCCCGACAAGAAGCTGCGCCTGCAGATCACCTACCCCGCCTCCACAGGCCGCAACTTCGACGAGATTCTCCGGGTGATCGACTCCCTCCAGCTTACGGACAACCATTCCGTGGCCACGCCGGTGAATTGGAAGGACGGGGAAGACTGTGTGGTGGTGCCGTCCATCTCCACGGAGGACGCCAAGGTGAAGTTCAGCAAGGGGGTGACGGAGATCAAGCCCTATCTGCGCATGACGCCCCAGCCCAACAAGTAGGCGCCAACCCATGGGCGCCAGCAGGTTCTGCCCCTTGGCCTTAGCCCGCCAGCGGACCGCCGTCCCGGCGGCATGAGGAGGGGTCAGCCTTGGTTGTCCGGCGTTCTTTCAACTGGTTTTCTCCCTGGGTCGGTCAGCAAAGGGACAGGCTGTCACGCCTGACGGTGCCCCAGTTCACGGCCCTCTGTGGCGGGCTGGTGATTCTGGTGGGCAGCCTGTTCCTCTGGATGCCCTGGGCCCATGGCCAGCCCATGTCCTACTGGCAGGCCCTTTTCACGGCCACGTCCGCCGTTACCGTTACCGGCCTGTCCATCATTGATCCCGGTCACGACCTGACGGGTTTTGGTCAGTTGATCCTGATGGTGCTGATTTTCATCGGCGGCCTGGGCCTGATGGCCATCTCCATCTACCTGCAGGGTTTTGTCCACCAGGGAGCCCGCCTCAAACGCCGGGTGGACAGTGGCGAGCGCATCCTGGATCAGTTCGGCGTGGGCGGCGTGGGTCGAACCTTCCGGCATATCGCCCGGGTGGCGCTGGGACTGGTGACCGCCGGCGCCGTGCTGCTGTTCCTGCTGGGCTTTGCCGCCAGCGAGGCTTCCCTGCCGCGCCGGCTCTGGTTCTGTCTGTTCCATGCAGCCAGCGCCTACAACAATGCCGGCTTCTCCCTCTGGAGTGACAGCCTGAAGAGCATTACCGCCAATCTCCCGGCCCAACTGGTGATCATGGTCTTGATCGTCAGCGGCGGGCTGGGCTACCGGGTCCATGCCGAACTCCGGGATCGCAGGAACTGGTTCCCGCTGCGGTGGCGCCGGCTGGACCTGCAGGCCAAGGTGGTGCTCCTGTCCTCCCTGTTGCTGATCCTGGTGGGATGGTTGGGTCTGCTGCTCTATGAAAGCCTTAACAGCGATCCCCTCTCTTTCCAGAGCCTCTCCGCCGCCGAGCGCGTCTGGAGCGCCCTGTTCCAGTCGGTCTCGGCCCGCACGGCCGGGTTCCAGACCATTCCCCTTGGTCTGGACCATGTATCAGGGGCCAGCCTGGTGCTGCTCATGCTGCTGATGTTCATCGGCGCCAGCCCCGGCGGCACCGGGGGCGGCTTGAAAACCTCCACCATGGCCATTCTCCTGGCCGCCACCGCCTCCACCCTGCGACGCCGGGAAGACGTGGTGCTTCTCTCCCGCACCATCGACACCAGACTGGTGGTTCAGGCCACGGCGCTGGTGGTGAGTTCCCTGCTGTTCATCAGCGCCATGGTGTTGATGATCGCTGTTGGTTCACACCAGGATTTCACCTTCCTGGAAAGCCTGTTCACCTGTATCTCCGCCTTTGCTACCGTGGGTTTTGACGTGGGTATTCTCGGGAAACTCAACTTCTGGGGGCAGTTGGTGCTGATGGTGGGGATGTTCGTTGGGCGTCTCGGGCTCCTCCTGCTGTTTTCCGCCTTGGTGCAGCCGTTTCCCAAGACCACCCTTGTGCGCTATCCCCGTGAACAACTCACTGTTTGAGCGGAGCCCGGCCCATGTCTTTGCCAAGCCCATCCCCGGAGACACGGCCCGGCGCCCCCGGCCGGGATAACGCCCGGGACGGCACAGGCTCCTGGTGGAAGCGCAAGACAGGCCCCCGGCAAACCTTTGCCGTGGTTGGCTTGGGACGGTTCGGGTTGGCGGTGTGCAAGGAATTGATCGCGTCCCGGAAGAGCGTGATTGCCATCGATAAGGACCCTCGCCTGGTGGAAAGGCTGCTGCGGCAGGATGAAGACTTCAAGAGCGCCGTCACCCTGAGCGTGGACGCCACGGAGGAAGAGGAACTCAAGGAGACGGGCGCCCTGGACGTGGACACCTTTGTGGTGGCGCTGGGGGAGCCGCTGGAAGCCAGCCTCACCACCACCTACATCGCCAAATACGGCACGTCCTCCACCGTCAAGACGGTCTGTTCCCGCGCCAGCAATTATCTCCATGAACGCATGTTAAAAGCGGTTGGCGCTGATCGGGTGACCTTCCCCTCCCGGGAGCAGGGGCGGCAGTTGGGGGAACAACTTGTGCGCCCCAGCCTGCTGGATCGCCTGCAACTGGACAGCAGAAACAGCATCGAAGAGGTGCAGGTGCCCAAGGAGTTTGTCCAACGGTCCCTGCGGGACATCAACCTGCGCAAGGATTACGGGGTGAGTGTGCTGGCCGCCGGCAGCCAGGGGGATCTGCGGGTCAATCCCCCCGCCTCCATGATCCTCAGCCCCAACGACGTGCTTGTGGTCATGGGCAGTCAGGAGGACATCAAGCGCATGCACCAATTCTCCGATAGTTGACCGTGGGCTGACCATGGCCGGCCACCGCCTCAAGCAAGTTCAGAAGACGAGTTCAGCAGGTTTAGAAGGGGAGCCGCTTGCGCTCTTCCTTGCTGAGATCCGCCTGCATCTGCCGTAGCCGCCGAATAATGGTGTCGTAATACTCTTTCAGGTAGGTGTCCAGGGTGGTGGCGTCGGCCGGATCCAGGCCAAAGGCATGGTAGCTCTCCTCCATGGGGGCATCCAGGCAGGCGCCGCTACCACTCACCTCCGCAAAAGCCAGGCGGTCGTCCACGTTGAGCCCCGCCTCGAACAGGGAGACCACAGCCCGCAAGGCCTTGATAATGAACGGTGACACCTTGAGCACCCGCGCCTCCTTCCGGGTGAGGGCTTCACAAAGCCGGATCACCTCGGCGCTGGTCCAGGCCTTGGGTCCCACGGTGGGGAGGCTGGCGCCAATGGTGTCGGGGCGCTCCAGGGCGGCTACGGCAAAGCGGGCCACGTCCTGGCTGTTCATGTAGGCAATGCTGCTGCCGCTGCCACTGACCCAGACGTTCTGACTGTCCAGAACGGGGATGGCGAACTGGCTGATGAGTCCCTGCATGAAACCGGACACCTGAAGAACGGTGGCCTGGAAATCGGAGTGGCGCAGTAGATCCTCCGTGCAGTATTTAATGTCCATCAGGGGCACGGAGCGGTGCTCCCCCGCCTTGAGAATGGAATGAAACACCAACCGCTGAATTCCGGCGGCCTCCATGGAGCGGAACAGGTTCAGCTTGCCGTCCCAGTCCACGGTGTAGACGCTCTGCTCGGAATCCACCCGGGCCGTGGCGGCGTCAATCACCGCTTCACAGCCCGCCAGGGCGTGATCCAGGCTGTCAATCTGCAGCAGATCCCCCTGAACCAACTCCCCACCCCACCCCTGCAGGAATCCCGCCTTGCGGGGAGTCCGCACCAGACAGCGCACATCATGCCCCTGATCAAGACACCTGCGCACCACCTGACGGCCCAGGGTTCCGGTGGCGCCGACAATCAGAACCTTCATGAACGCTGGGCAGACAACTGGGCGGGTAGAGGGTCAAGGGTAAAACGGTATCCCCTGCCTCTGTGGCCTCTCCCCTGGTCTAATTCTCGAAGTTGTCCCCCTGGAACTTGAGCACAACCAAGCCGCCCAGCAGTCCCACAGGGATGAGAAGCCAGAACAGGGCCGCCGTGCCGAAAATTTCACCAGCCATGGGGAAGAGATGGATATGAACCCGCCAGTCTGCCTGACGGCAGGCGCCACAGGTATGGCGCCGCAACAGAGTGATGCCTCCGCAGTGATCACAGCCCATTATCAAAGCGAGAGCCAGCCCAAGCTACCGGGCCAGCCGTAGCCATTGAGCAACAGCCGCCAATAAACACCAGTGCCCCTTAGGGGGAGTCGTCAGGTATGAGTTCCACAGGAATCCTGCCTTCCTTGGTCTTTGCCCTGAGGTCGGCCCCGGCATCCAGCAATACCTTCACCACTGGGGAATTTTCCCCAACCGCCGCCGCCCGGTGTAAGGGGGTCTTCCCATCCTTGTCCCTTGCGTTGGGATCAGCGCCACCAGCCAGCAACACCTTTACTACCGATGGGTTCGTCGCCCACCGCGCCTCCGTGTGCAGTGGGGACTCTCCATCCTCCTCCGTTTCTATCACCATGCCGGCATCCAGAAACACCTTCATCAACGCGCCTGGGATGGGGAACCCATCTTTTCTTGCATTGGGGTCAGCTCCAGCATCCAGTAGGGCCTTCACCACTGCCGGGGTGGTCTCCTTCGCCCCCACCGCTGCGTGTGCGGGTCCTCCCTCCAGGCTCCGCCCCTGCCCTTACATTAGGGTCAGCGCCTTCGGAGATGCAGCGGGTAACATCCGCTGCCAGTAGCATAGAAGAAGTCAACAGCGCCAGGGTGCCGCCGGCCTGGTGACGGCCGCTGTTGTGGTGGGGGAGGGCTTGCTTGGTAACTGCATGATTCAAGGGAAATTCACCGCTCCGGGGTGATGGGTTGCTTGGCGGCCTGTTGCAGCAGCAGTACTTTCACGTCTTGCCGGATCTCCTTCATATCTTCCCGCAATTCGTCAATCCGCTTATTGATCCTGGCCTTGCTGGCCTTGAGTTCATACCAGAGAAGACCCAAGAAGGCAGTGATGAAACCGGATGGTAACCATTCCGTCAGGCCGGGGGGTAGTGTTGGCATGGATTCAGTGGTGGTGGGGGTACACGTGCAGCCTATCTTGACGGTCCGGGTGAACGGATGGCCCGTGGTCCATGGTTACCCCATGGCGCCATTCAATTGGCGGAGAGCAGCAGGTGCATGGCCATGCCCGGCCAGTAGGCGGCTTCTTCCCGGGCGCAGTTATCCATGGCGGTCACGTTGTGCATGGGCGCCAGCAGCTTGAACAGCAATTCCCTGACCCTGGCCAATTCTTCCGAGAGCCCATCACGGCGGGATTCCCCCTTGCGGAGCCTTGGCAAGGCTCACCTGCCCGGTGTTGAGACACCGCAGCACGGCCCCCTCCACCAACAGGAGCTTGCTAGGTTCACAGGCCTGCCCGCCCTTCTGCACATCCCTTCCGAACGCCATGGCTGTTGCGGGTGAGACCACCGACTGGGGGCAGGTCAGTGTGTTGTACTGGCAAGGCCAGCCGTTGCAGGTGCGCCGGTTGGGCCATGCCGGCGATCCGCCGCTGGTGCTGATCCATGGCTTTGCCGCCGCCGCCGGCCATTGGCGCGCCAACGCTCCCGCCTTTGCCGCCGCCGGCTGGCGGGTCTACGGCCTGGATCTGCTGGGGTTCGGCGCCTCGGGCCAACCCTTTCTGGTGCAGGACAACCGCACCTGGGCCCAGCAGGTGTTGCACCTGATCGAGCAGCGCATCCGGGAGCCCGTAGTGATTGTGGGCCACTCCCTGGGGGCCCTGGTGGGGCTGACCGCGGCGGCGGCCCGCCCTGAACTGGTGAAGGCCCTGGTGCTGGCGCCGTTGCAGGATCCGGCCTTGTTGAAGCCCCGGCCTCGCCGCCGTCGTCCGTTGTGTCGCCCTTGGCGGCAACTCTTACTGAGCCTGCAGCGGTGGCTGGCGCCGTGGCGGCTGATCCTCTGGTTGTTCTCCCGGCCATGGCTGCTGGGTCGGGGGTTGGGGGTGGCCTATATACAGCGTCACCGCCTGGATCAAGCCATCCTGCACCTGTTTGCCCGCCCCTGCCGCCGTTCTGGCGCCGCCGGCAGTCTGGCGGGCATGACCATGGGCATGGCCGCTCGCCCGCCACAGGCAACCGCCCCTGAACTTCTAAGGCGGATCACCTGCCCCGTGCTGGCTCTTTGGGGGCGGGAGGATCGGCTGGCGCCCCAGGCCATGGCCAAAGCGGTGGCCCAACTGCGCCCGGACTGGCCGCTACAGGTTCTGGAGGGTTGCGGCCACTGCCCCCACGACGAAGATCCCAAGGGTTTCAATGGGATGGTTCTGGCCTGGCTGCGGGAGACATTTTCTCCATAACACCCTAATCTCATCACTGCATAAGTCCCTTGATGAAGCAGACCCTTTCCGTGCTGGTGGAGGATGAAGCCGGTGTGCTGAGCCGCATTGCGGGGCTCTTTGCCCGTCGCGGCTTCAACATCGAGAGCCTGGCCGTCGGCCATGCGGAGGAACCGGGCATCTCCCGCCTCACCATGGTGGTGGCCGGGGACGACCAGGTGATTGAGCAAATGACCAAGCAGCTTCTCAAACTGGTGAACGTGCTCAAGGTGCGGAACCTGAGCCATATTCCCTCGGTGGAGCGGGAACTGATGCTCCTCAAGGTGGCGGCCGACCGGGAGAGTCGCTCCAGGATTCTGGAACTGGTGCAGATCTTCCGCACCAAGGTGGTGGACGTGGCGGAGGACGCCCTCACCCTGGAGGTGGTGGGGGATCCCGGCAAACTCCTGGCCCTGGAGCAGGTGTTGGAGCCGTTCGGGATTCTGCAAATCGTGCGCACCGGCAAAATCTCCCTGGAACGGGCCTCCGGGATCAACACGGAGTTCCTCAAGGTGAGCTCCCTGCAGAAGCGGTTGCCGGCTTGACGTCTATCTGCTTCGCTTTGCACCTGCTGTTTGTGCCAGGGGAATGTTTCCTTATGGCTGTGTTGGCCTTAAAGCAGCCTTGCAGAGAGCCGTTGAGCCAACCGCTTCCCCTCCAAATCAATCGGATCCACAGTGGTGATGACCTTCAGCAGGGGCACTCCAGCTATTGATCCCGCAATCCGGCGCCACCACGGGGCAGAGACCACACGTTCTGAAATAAGTGATATGATAGAAAGACCTGTGATCTGCTTTCCTATGGCTGTGGCACCCACTTGGGCTAAAGCTATTGAAATAGTATTGCGCGATTCAGAACAGCCTCTTGATTGTAGAACAATTACCGATGAAATTCTGTCAAGGGATTTGTATCGCACTCAGGGCCAAACTCCTTTAAATACTGTCCGTTATGAGCTTAACCGTCATCCCGATAAATTCAAGAGGATTAGTGGGTCTACACTTTACACTTTAGCAGATGGTAATATAAATGTTAGGCAGGAAATAGATAATGATAATTGGGAAAATCTAGTTAATACACTTAAGAGGCAATATGAGACTGAAATCAACAATCCTGGTAAAAAAACTGAAATTGAGCAATTAGTAAAACAACGTATAGGTCAAAATATACTTCGTAACTATCTCCTTAATTCAGAGAATGAATGGAATGGATGTTGTCCTTTTACTAAAATTAAGGATAGAGATCTTCTCCGTGTATCTCATATTAAGCCATGGGAAGATTGTGATGATAATGAAAGACTTGATCCAAGTAACTGTATTCTTCTTTCTTCCCTTTGGGATGCTGCTTTTG
Source organism: Cyanobacteria bacterium MAG CAR3_bin_5 (assembly GCA_026709085.1). Lineage (GTDB taxonomy): Bacteria > Cyanobacteriota > Cyanobacteriia > PCC-6307 > Cyanobiaceae > Synechococcus_B. The sequence goes on from JAPOTR010000037.1 coordinate 31,214, forward strand.
ATAGAGCACTAGTGACTTTTGATAATCAAGGTAAGCCTGTATTTTCTGAATATCTTTGCAATGAAGCCCGAATCATAATGAACTGTAATAGAAATATTCATATTCATATCAACCGTAAACGTGAACGCTTCTTAAAATTGCATCGTCAGAAGTTCTATGAGAAAGAAGAAGAAAGAAATCGAATTTAACCATCAGATTTTATAAACTGAAGACCCTGGCACGCCCGTGAGGAATCATAGGTGTGACCTTCACAGGGAGTTTGCCATCCCTTGCTGGTGCTTGCTCAAAGAACTTGAGGGTGTTCCAGTCTGCACAATCTGGACGCACAACAGCAGCGCCATGGGCCACCAACAACAAGGAGCCAGAAGCCAGCAGTGCCAGGGAAAAAAGAGCGGTGAGCCCCATGAGCCGGAAGGAAGAGGGTAGGGTATGGCAACCTACCAAACCGCCCGCATTGCTCGATTCAGCGCCGCCAGGGGCAACCACTCTCACACATAGGCCCCAAGGCTATGGCTGTTCTGCCAACTCACAGAGACCTGCCATGGGGCAACAGCAGCTTCTGGAAACCAAACTGCTGTTTAATCACACGGAATGGATATTCCACCTTGGCCCTGATATGAGCTTTGGCACGCTCCAGCCAGTGGAGCAATTGCCCTTCTTCTGCCTCCAGTAATCCACCCCCTCACCGCAGACCCAGCCACTTGTGGCTTTGCAGGCTGAGGCGCCATTGGGGATGGTGTTTCACGTGGTGGATGGCCAGGCGGGCGCCGGCAGCACTGCCGGCGCCGGGTTGAACGCAGAGTTGAGGACCTGGGCTGCCGGAGCGGTCCAGGGTTTGGCAGGCGGCGGCCATGGCCATGGCAAAGTCCAGGTCGGCAGGTTCGTGGATCACCACCTTGAGTTCATGGCAGCACTCCAGTAGCGCCGGTTGAGGAGGGCGGTGGCGCTTGGGGGAGAGGGTGATCCACTCGAAGGCGCCGCTGAGGGGGGCCACGCCGCTGGTTTCCAGGTGGCGGGGAACGGCCAGGGGCGCCAGGGCCCGGCAGAGCGGGGTGAGGTTCTGCTGCAGGGGTTCGCCGCCGGTAATCACCACCAGGGCGGGGCGGGCTTGGCGCACCGTCTCCACCAGCCGTTCCACCGGCACCAGAGGATGACCATGGGCGGGCCAGGACGCCTTGGTGTCACACCAGGGGCAGGCCACACTGCAGCCGGCCAGCCGCAGGAAGACCGCACTGCGGCCCATGTGGACCCCTTCCCCCTGAATGGAGTGGAACTGCTCCACCAGCCGCAGCAGACCGCCGGTGCTCATGGTCCTGGCGGGGCAGCAGCGGCAGCGGCTTCCTCCACGATGGGCAGGCCCTGGGCAGCGCGGATCAGCCCCAGAAAGAGGGGATGGGCCCGCCCCGGCCGCGAACGAAACTCCGGGTGATACTGACAAGCCATGAAGAAGGGATGATTGATATATTCAATCAACTCCACCAGTCGCCCATCCGGAGAGCAACCACTCACCCGATAACCACTCTCCAGAAATAGATTACGATAGGCGTTGTTGAACTCGTAGCGATGGCGGTGGCGCTCATAAATCACGTCCTCCCCATAGAGTTTGTGGACCATGGTATTGGGCATGAGGCGGCAGGGATAGGCCCCCAATCGCATGGTGCCGCCCCGATCCACCACGTCCTCCTGTTCCGGCAGCAGGTGAATCACCGGATGGGTGGCGGCGGGCTCCAGTTCGGCGCTGGTGGCGCCCACCAATCCGGCAATGTTGCGGGCCCATTCGATCACTGCGCACTGCATCCCCAGGCAGAGCCCCAGAAAGGGGATGCCCTCTTCCCGGGCCCAGCGGATGGCCGCCACCTTCCCCTCGATGCCCCGGTTGCCAAAGCCCCCAGGGGTGAGCACCGCCGCCATGCCCTCAAGCCGGGCTGCGGCGCCGTCCTGCTCAATCTGCTCGGCGCAGACAAAGTGCAACTCCAGCTTGCCGCCCTGGGCCAGACAGGCGTGTTGCAGGGCCTCCACGATGGAGAGATAGGCGTCGTTGAGGGAAACGTATTTGCCCACCAGCGCCACCCGGACGGGATCCCCCGGATGACGCAGTTGATGCACCATGGCCTCCCAGCTTGCCAGGTTGCTGGGGCGCTCCTCCAGGCGCAACGTATCCATGGCCTCCCGGGTGAGACCCTCCTCCTCCAGGGCCAGGGGAACCCCGTAGATGGTGTCGGCATCCTGGGCGGAGATCACCGCATCCACCGGCACGCCGCAAAACCCGGACAGCTTGCCTTTCAAGGCAGGGGTGATGGGGTGATCGCAGCGACACACCAGCACGTCGGGCTGGATGCCGATGGAGCGCAACTCCTTGACGGAGTGCTGGGTGGGTTTGGTTTTGATCTCCCCGGAGGCGGCCAGGAAGGGTACCAGAGTCACGTGGACACAGGCAATGTCGTGGCGCCCCTTGTCCTTGCGGAACTCCCGGATGGCCTCCAGGAAAGGGAGGGATTCGATGTCCCCCACCGTGCCGCCGATTTCCGTGATCACCACGTCCGCCTGGGTGTGGGCCGCCACCCGGTTGATGCGGGCGCGGATCTCGGCGGTGATGTGGGGAATCACCTGGACGGTGGCGCCGTTGTAGTCGCCCCGCCGTTCCCGGTTGATCACCGCTTGATAGATGGAGCCGGTGGTGACGCTGTTGAGCCGGGACATGGGGGTATCCGTAAAGCGCTCGTAGTGGCCCAGGTCCAGATCCGTCTCGGCGCCGTCCTCGGTGACGAACACCTCCCCGTGCTGGAACGGACTCATGGTGCCCGGATCCACGTTGAGATAGGGGTCCAGCTTCAGAATGGAGACGCTGTAGCCCCGGGACTTGAGCAGACACCCCAGGCTGGCGGCCACGATGCCCTTGCCCAGGCTGGACACCACGCCCCCCGTCACAAAAACGAACTTGCTCATGGCCCCGGCCTGGATACGGCAGTGTAGCCCGAAGTGATTGCGGCGACCGTCAGGGCTGCTGGGGATCCACCCAGGTGGAGGCCACGTGCAACTCCTTGAGCTGACGGGCATCCACCGGGGCCGGTGCTGCGGTCAGTGGGCAGCGGGCCTGCTGGGTCTTGGGGAAGGCGATGGTGTCCCGGATGGACTCCTCCCCCGCCAGCAGCATCACCAGGCGATCCACCCCATAGGCAATGCCCCCGTGGGGCGGGGCGCCCATCTCCATGGCATCCATGAGGAAGCCGAATTGGCGCCGGGCCTCCTCTGCAGAGAAGCCCATGGTCTCCAACACCTGTTGCTGCAGGGTGGCGTTGTGGATGCGCAGGGAACCACCGGCCACCTCCAGACCGTTCAACACCAGGTCGTAGGCCTGGGCGCGGGCCTGGGGCAGATTATGCACGTCGGCAGGGTGGGGGGCGCAGAAGGGGTGATGGAGGGCCTCCAGCCGCTGCTCCTCCTTGTTCCAGGACAACAGGGGAAAGTCCACCACCCAGACAAAATTCCAGGTGTCAGGGGGGATGAGCTGCAACTCTTGGGCCATGAATTGCCGCACCCGATCCAGCGCCTTATTCACCGTGGCCGCCTCCCCGGCGCCAAACAACAGCAGGGTGCCCGGCTCTGCGCCGCAGCGCGCCAGCAGCGCCTGGGCCTGCTCGGGGCCGAGACTGTCCTTGATGGCGCCGATGGTGTCCAATACCCCCTGCTCTCGCACCCGGATATAGGCCAGGCCAGCGGCGCCGGCAGCGGTGGCCTCGGCAAATACGTCGCCACCGGGCTTGATGCGCACGTTGCTGAGCCGGTCGTTGCCCTGAGGCACCGCCAGGCACTTCACCACCCCGCCCCTGGCCACTGCCTGGCTGAACACCTTGAAGTTCAGGTTTGCCACCAGATCGCTCACGTCCGTCAACTCCAGCCCGTAGCGGGTGTCCGGGCAATCCGTGCCGTAGCGGGCCATGGCGTCCTTCCATCTCAGGCGGGGGAAGGGGACGGGCAACTCCACCCCCAGCGCCGCTTTCCAGAGGCAGGCCACCAAGTGCTCGTTAAGGGTGAGGATCTGCTCCTGGCTCAGGAAGCTCATCTCCAGGTCAAGCTGGGTGAATTCCGGCTGGCGATCCGCCCGCAGGTCCTCGTCCCGAAAACAACGGGCCAGTTGGTAGTAGCGCTCCAGACCGCCCACCATCAGCAGTTGCTTAAACAGTTGCGGGGATTGGGGCAGGGCAAACCACTCCCCGCCACAGAGCCGGGACGGCACCAGGTAGTCCCGTGCCCCCTCCGGTGTGGAGCGGGTCAACATGGGGGTCTCCACCTCCAGAAAGCCCTGCTCGTCCAGGAAGCGGCGGGCGGTCTGCATCACCTTATGGCGCAGGGCCAGGTTGCGTTGCATCCGCTGACGCCGCAGGTCCAGGTAGCGGTGTCGCAGCCGCACCTCTTCCCGCACCGGCTCCTCATCGTGGACGGACACCGCAAAGGGCAGGGCGCCCTTGATGCCGTTGAGCACCGTCAACCCGGTGGCTGCCACCTCCACCGCCCCGGTGGCCAGCCTGACATTCACGGACTCTTCAGGTCGCAACCGCACACGCCCGCTGATGCGCAGCACCGTCTCGTTGCGCACCTGCTCCGCTTGGCGAAACACCTCTGTGTTGCCTTCGGGGTCCACTGTCACCTGCACCGTCCCTGTGCGGTCCCGCAGGTCGATGAAGATCACGCCACCATGGTCACGGCAACGGTCCACCCAGCCACAGAGGGTCACCTGCTGGTGGCCGTGGGTGGATCGCAACTCGCCGCAGTAGTGGGTGCGCATGGGGCCGTGGAGCAGGAGCGCTCAGGATCTTCCCATAGGGCTGCCACGGGAGGACAAGGCAGGGGATGGGTGGCTGGACCTCAAGATCCTGTTTTACCCGATGACTTCGGCTTCTGCGACGGTTCCCGATAGTTGAAACTCTGGCCCCACCGAGCCGAGATGATGAGGGCGGTGAGGGAAGCAGTGTGCTCTCCATGCTCCCCGTCAAAACCTGAAATCCTCAGCCGCTGGCATCCCCATGGTGTAAACTACATTCATCTAATTTTGTCCGCGGCGACAGCCTGCCACCAAGATTCACGCAATGCAAACCTGGGAGTACAAGCACATCAGGCTCGACTACAAAGGCTGAGGCATCACCCAGGAAATCAATCTCCTGGATATTGACGGGCAAAGAGTCCGTGGATGGCTAGATATGAAGGAAGCGCCAACCTTGCCCGAGATGTTTGCCGTCCTCGGTGCAGATGGGTGGGAAATGGTCTCTCACGTGGTCAACCAGGACAACGAAACCAATGGAGTGACATTCCACTACTATTGCTTCAAGCGTCCTCTACGATAACCGACAACTTTGACAAGCTCATCAAGAGCTCCGACAAGAGACCTGAAGTCGTCAAAAAGAAGAAGGCAACAAGCCATCCAATATCCTCTCCCCACTGTTCCCGCGGAAGCAGAAATGATGAAGGCGGAGAAAACATGCCTTTCCTGTTTCCCTTACCCCGAATCGGGGGTCCGGCTTAGAAGTCGTGATTGAGTTCTGAACCTAGGCTCAGACGAGAACACGCTCCCCTGTTGCTGGTGCGCAGGGGGTTTTCTCCACTCCACCCCCTGATGCCCCAACGCTGGATCCTGATGGTGCTGCCCTTTGTGCTGTGGGGCAGTTCCATGGTGGCCATGAAGCTGGTGCTCGGCCATGCGGATCCCTGGACCGTGGCCTGTTTGCGCATCCTGCCCGCTGCCCTCGCCATGGTGTTGCTGCTGCCGATTGCGGGCGTCCCTCTGGCGGTGGCCCGTGGGGACTGGGGCTGGCTGGCCTTGTTCTCCCTTGTGGATGTGAGCTTTGGCCAGGGTTTGCTCAGTGCCGGCTTGCAGACCACAGGCGCAGGGCTCAGTTCCGTGTTGATCGACACCCAACCGCTGTTGGTGGCCCTGTTGGCGCGCCAGGTGTTTGGTGAAGCCATCAACCCCGTTGGCTGGCTGGGGCTGTTAATGGGGCTGGGGGGCGTGGCCTGTCTGGGGCTGCCGGAGCCGTTGTTGCAGAACCTGTGGCTGCAAGGGCCGGCGTTGGATGATTTGTCCTGGAACGGGGGAATGGCCCTGCTGCTGGGTTCCGCCATGTCCATGGCCTGTGGCGCCGTGCTCTGTCGGTTTGCCGCCCGCCAATCCCATGTGCTCAGCGTAACGGCCTGGCATCTGTTGCTGGGCGGGTTGCCCCTGGTGGGAATCAGTGCATGGCAGGGCTCTGCGCTCCAGACGTTGCTTCCCCGGGACTGGTGGCTCATGGCCTATGCCAGCGGTGGTGGTACGGCCCTGGGCTACGGGTTGTTCTTCTGGTTCGTGACGCGGCGGGAACTGACAGGATTTACGGCGCTCACCTTCCTGACGCCGGTGTTTGCCCTGACCTGCGGCTGGCTGGCGCAGGCTGAGCACCTGGAGCCGACCCAGTGGGTTGGGGTTCTGCTGGCCTTATCGGCAGTGGCGCTGATCACCCGCCGCCAGCAACTCTGGACGCCAGACCAATAGGAGGCCGGTCAACATCACCCCTCCTGTGTCGGCGTCTGTCGTTCCCGTAGCAGATGGGTGAGATAGGCCCCGATGGCGGCCCCCGTGAACCCCAGAATGTTGCGGGTGACGGGGAGCCAATCCGTGGTGCGGCTCAAGACGGGTCCCAGCCCGAAGATGATGAACATCACCCCCCACAGAGGCGCCAACAGCAACACCCAGGTCCAGGCCACGGGGCTTGTGCTGTTGGGGCGGGGATGGGCCGCGAAGCCGGCCACCACGCCCCCCACCATGGACAGGATCAAGGTGAGCACCCACTGCTCCTGGGGCAGCCCCGGCACCACCCGGCAACCGCCCCGCGCCAGACAGGTTTCCACCGCCGCCAGGGCATCCCGGATGGCGCCGTCCTCCCCATGGTCACGCACGTAGTACTGATTCCCGAAACGGGTCTGGAGTTCCACCCAGTAGTTGCGGGGCAGCAAGGCAAACATGTCGTCCCCCACGCTGAAGTTGAGCAGGTTGCCGCCACGGGAATCGGCGATGAGCACCAGGCTGCGTTCATCCACGCCCCAGAAATCCTTCACCGCCAAACCGGGGGTGCGGTCGTATTGGGTGAGCACCCGCAGCTTCCACCCACTCCGGGCTTCCACCGTATCCAGTTCCTCCACCAGGGCTTGTCGCTGAATGGGGGTGAACATACGGGCCAGGTCGATGACCGGGGTGGCCTCGTCAGGCAGCAACTCGGGGTTATTGGCCCCATGGGCCGGGGCGACCCAGGTGGACAGGGCCAGGATCAGGCTCAGGGCCAGGGTGAAGGCTCGGGGCACGGTTCAGTGGGCAGGAGGAACGATTCTCTTGCAGATTCAATGGCGATGGGGAGCGCTGCCTTGACTTGCGACTTGCCATGGCGCCGGCGTTGACCTCCATTGCCGTCACTGGCGCTGCGAGGTGGGAGACTGGGGGGGTGCTGAGCCTGGTTCATGTCCACCAAGTCAGTGAGTGTTCTGGGCTCAACCGGGTCCATTGGCACCCAGACCTTGCAGATTGCGGCGGAGTTCCCGGAACAATTCCAAGTGGTGGCCCTGAGTGCCGGCCGCAACCTGGACCTGTTGGAGCAGCAGGTGCGCCGGCACCGCCCCCAGGCGGTGGCCCTGGCGGCCAAGGAACTCCTGCCCAGTCTGCGGCAACGGCTCGCTGATCTGCAACCGCAACCGGAGTTGCTGGCGGGGGCCGAGGGGGTGGCGGTAGTGGCGGCCTGGCCCACCGCCCAGCTTGTGGTAACAGGAATTGTGGGTTGTGCAGGGCTGCTGCCCACCATGGCGGCCATTGAAGCCGGCAAGGATCTGGCCCTGGCCAACAAGGAAACCCTCATTGCGGCGGGGCCGGTGGTGCTCCCCGCCCTGGAGCGCAGCGGCAGCCGTCTCCTGCCGGCGGATTCCGAACACTCCGCCATCTTCCAATGCCTCCAGGGCGCCCCCCAACCCCGGAACGCCCAACTGTCCACCGGGGCGCCGCCACCAGGGCTGCGGCGGATTCTGTTGACGGCATCCGGAGGGGCCTTTCGCAGTTGGGAGGCGGCGGCGTTGCAGAAGGTGACCGTTGCCGATGCCGTCCAGCATCCCAACTGGTCCATGGGCCGCAAAATCACGGTGGACTCCGCCACCTTGATGAACAAGGGTCTGGAGGTGATCGAGGCCCATTACCTGTTTGGTGTGGGGTTTGACGATATCGAGATCGTGATCCACCCCCAGAGCATCGTCCATTCCCTGGTGGAATTGGCGGACAGTTCCGTCCTGGCCCAGTTGGGATGGCCGGATATGCGCCTTCCCCTCCTCTATGCCCTGAGTTGGCCCCAACGGTTGCCCACGCCCTGGCGCCGTCTGGACCTGGCGGCCATCGGTCAACTCAGTTTCGAGGGGCCGGATGCCTGGAAATACCCCTGCATGGATCTGGCCTATGCCGCCGGTCGGCAAGGGGGCACCATGCCCGCGGTCCTGAACGCCGCCAACGAGCAGGCCGTGGCTTTATTTCTGGAGGAGCGCATCCATTTTCTGGACATTCCCCGCCTCATCGAACGGACCTGTGACCAACACCGTCAGGATTGGCGCGGGGCGCCGGATCTGGACCTGGTGCTGCAGGTGGATGGCTGGGCGCGGCAGAGGGTGGGGGAGTTGCAAGGGCAGGGGGTGGTGGGGTGTTGAGGTTGTGTTTATGGGAGGCCCTGCTCTCCCATGACAGGCATGAAGGTGAAGGCCGGGGTGCGGCACTTGGAATCTTCATGCCTGTCATGGCGGCCCTTCATCGCCTCACGTAACAAAATAAAACAGCATTTTTCCAAAACAACTGATAATGTCATTAGCATTGCTATTTTTAGGGCTCTTCTCACGCAACTTCAGAATGGACCGTTCTCCCGCCACTTCTTCTGCAACTTCAGATCTTAGAAAAATTATCAAAACTCTTTCATTAATTAAAAGTACTATTGAATTTGTACAAGATTCACTGTCAGAGATAGGTATCTCCATTCAGGAATTTCAGCAAATGTATCTAGATGATGAAGATCCACTAACGCTTGAGTCATTATATTCGCGTGGATTATATGATTTTGATTTATTTGAAGCTCCAGAAGATGAAGAAGATGAAGATTTAGATGATGAATCTTTGGAGGCAATATCTGATAAGAAAGATTTTAGAAAATTTTTGACAGAGGCTGATCAAGAAAATGATAAAATTATTACAAGTTCTAGTTGTTCCATTAAACTTTGTATATCAACTATTGAAAAAGTTAATTTATGTTTAGATATATTGAATAAGGAAAAGCTTGAAGGATATCCTATTACTGAATTGCGTAAAAAGCAACTTATTAAATTAAGTCTTGAATCAAGTGTAGAAAGAATTTCAAGGATGAAGGAAATTATTACTCTTTCATATAAAATAAATCTAGATGAAAATCTGGATCTCAAAGAAAAGACTATTGATTGCTCAAAAAGTACTCTAGAACTTGTTATGAAAGATTGCAAAAGTTCAATTGAACAAGTCTCTGATATTGAAAATTCTTCTAAAGAAGATTTTATAGAGCTATTGAATAAGACATGTGAAATCTGTAGCTTGGCTATGAAAAATTACTCATTAGATAGTAAAAATGTTGAATTTTACGATGTTGAATTTTACGAACGGATTCTTAATAATATTAAGATGGCTTTGGAATTATTAAACAAACCTAACAATCCGTAGTCCGTAGGGAAACACTGGAAAACCTCTGCTTGATGCACGTCATGGGACACACCGATCCCATAGCACTCACACCCTGCAGGACTGTGAACGCAGCAGATTGGCGCATCCCGGAACAGCCAGCCGATCTCGTTCTTCGCCGGGGCGCGGTAGCCGGTCTTCCGGTAGGCAAACATCTGCTGCACAGGGAACAGACGTGTGCCAACATGGACTCACACTGGACTCGCACGGCGCCATGAGAAGCTCCAACGAGTCTCCGGCCACGTTCCACGCCGGCCTGCTCGCAGGGCAACGTGGAACATTGGCCACCTGACGATCCTGACGAGATGGGCGCTCTTCATTCCCCGATACCCGCATCTCCCCGGCCATGCACTGCTGCTTCTCCATGGAGTCTTGCCCCCCAAACCTCAGGTCATGCACGGCGGTAGCGGCAGCGCCAGGCTATGCGCCAAGCCGGTTGCTCACCACGCCACGGTGGCGCTTCATGCCGCAGCGCCACTGCTTCCCGCTTCCCTTCCTGGGCTGCCCCATCTCGGGATCACATCCGCCGCTGCGGTTCTTCGTTAAGCACGGCGCCCCAATGATGCCGGCATCCGATCCCCCCTCGCTGCAGCGTCAGTCCTTGCTCTGTCAGGCGCCCCTTGATGGGCTCAACAACACTGTGCCCGGGCCGTGACACTCCGGCACCTGACGGACGTGGACCATGGTGGTCTCGCTGCCACTCTGTCGCGACGGTACCGGTAAGCACCCCACACTCTGCACTGCATACACCATCCTCCATCGCTGAGGGTGTAGGACAGGTGGACGCAATGCACCCGCAGCTCGACCCCAACGGGTACGGCTCGCCCCTTGCCGGCTTGCGGACCCTACGGCTTGATCGCTCCACCAGCTTCTCCCACGGTATCAGACCCGCATCCTTCCAGAACAGCTCTGGCCCCGTCTTGTCCTTCTTACTCTCCTGTTCAAGCTCCGCAAACCTCCTCTCCACCATCTCCATCCCCACAAAACTCCAACCATCCCCCCTGACACGCCACACCCAAGGGGCTCACTCAGACATGCCTTAAGGAACTGCAGCAGCAATGGGCGCCGCTTTGAAGCCCAACCGGCCTATGGCTTCCCCACCGCCAATGACCAACTCACCATGACGCCAGCAGTGGCACTGGCGCTCTCCCCCACTACCAACACCACCATCCTCCTCTGGTCCCTGGCGCCTTACTCCCCCCAGCAGGGTCACATCCAACCGTGGGCAGTCTCTCTGGAAGGAGAGCGAGAGGAACACTCCTACCCCACACTCCATTCCCTCAATCTACGCTTCTCCTCCCTCTTCTGAGGGGGCCGGGGGAGCGCCTGACCATCCCCCTACCGCCATCGCCACTCCTTATCCGGAACTCGGGTTGGTTCAGTAAAACCTGCCTTTGTTGTGCTTTGACAAGCCTTGAGAACCTTTGAAAGGAAAGCCTCAAAAGGGGAATGGGAACTTGCTGGCAACGGGTCCAGGCCCTAAGCTTTTCACTGCTCAGAAGAACCGGAATCCATGCCGCGACAATCTTCCCGGCCCCAGGCAGATGGAAGGGACGGACAGGGATCCGGTCAAGACAGCAGCGCCGCCGTTCCGGCGGCCAAAGCCTTTGGGGCTGTTCTGGAAAGGGAAGACCAAGCCCTGAGGAAGGAGTTTGGCCAGGGGTTCAACCCCATGCAAGCCCAGGCAAGGGCACTGCTCTGGCTGATGGCTTTACACGATCTCCACATGGGTGCGGTAAAGCAGGCCATTGCCGAGAGCAATGGGGAAGCGGTGAGCGGCTGGGCGGAGGACCTGGGCAAGCTCTCGGCTGCAATCGCCATCCTGGAAACGATTCAGCCGATTTCCTGAGGGGGATTCAGCCGATTCCCAGCAGGGCGTGGGTAAAAGCTTCACCGCCAAAGGCCAGTTCGGTGGCCACCAGGGCAATAAAGCCCATCATGGCCATGCGGCCGTTGAGCTTTTCTGCGCGGGCATGGAAGCCCCAACCCTGATCGGCATCCACCACCAACATGCGGGGCTCACGAGCAAAGGCGTTGAGACGGCCGCCGTCTTCCGTGGTAACAGTGGCGCCCCGGATGATGGGGGAAGACATGGTCAGGTCGGCTTGGCTCATGGGTTCAGCAGCAACAGACTCAACTGTAACAGATTGTTAAGACACCTGTGGCTGGAGGGTGGCGGTTTCCCGACCTACCCTTCGCTCACCCCTTCAATGCGGTCCTCAACGTCCTGATAAAGCTGTTGCAACCGCTCCACGTTCTCGGCGCTGGTGTCCCAGTAACCCCGCCCATGCACCTCCAGCAAGGTGCCCACCATCCGGCGAAAGCTGTGGGGGTTTAACGACAACAGCCGTTGCCGCATGGCCTCATCCTGGATAAAGGTGGCATTGGCCTCCTCGTAAATGAAATTATCCACCTGGGCGCTGGTGGCGCTCCACCCCAGGGTGTAGTTGAGGCGCTTGGCCAACTCCCGCACCCCCTCGTAGCCGGAGGCCAACATGCCCTCATACCAACGGGGATTCAGCAACTTGGTGCGGGAGTCCAGGCGGATGGTTTCCCCCAGGCTGCGCACCTGGGCATTGGCCGTTGTGGTGTCGGCAATGAAGCTGCTGGGGGTTTTGCCGTCGTCCCGTAACCTGCGAATCAGGTTGGTGGGGTCCGAATCGAAATAATGACTCACGTCGGTGAGGGAAATTTCCGCAGAGTCCAGGTTCTGGAACGACACGTCAGCGGTTTTGAGCGTGGACTCGAACAGTTCCCGCTCCATGGAGAGTTGACCGGGATTTTCCCCGTTAAAGGCGAAGCTTTTGCGTCTGAGGTACATGTCTTGCAGTTCGCTTTCCTCGTCCCACGTGCTGTTTTCCACCGCCAGATTCACGTTGGAGGAATAGCTGCCGCTGGCATTGCTGAACACCCGGGTGGCGGCGCGACGTAAATCGGTGCCCTGCTCCGCCGCCTGGGCCAAGGCATGTTTGCGGACAAAGTTCATCTCCTCGGGCTCTTCCGCCTCCGCGGCCATCTTCACCGCCTGGTCCAGCAGGGCCATCTGGTTGATAAACAGATCCCGGAAGACGCCGGAGCAATTCACCACCACGTCAATGCGGGGACGGCCCAACTCCTTCAGGGGAATAAGCTCCAGCTTGTTCACACGACCGATGGTGTCCGCCTTGGGCTGAACACCCAGAAACCACAGAATCTGGGCCAGGGACTCACCATAGGTTTTGATGTTGTCCGTGCCCCACAGTACGCAGGCAATGGTTTCCGGCCAGGCGCCATGGTTCTCCTGCCGCTGCCGTTGCAACAACTGATCCACCACCCGCTTGGCCGCGGCCACTGCGGCCCGGGTGGGAATCGCCTGGGGATCCAGGGCATGCATGTTCTTGCCGCTGGGCAGGACGCCGGGGTTGCGGATGGGGTCACCGCCAGGGCCCGGGAGAACGTATTCCCCATCCAGGCAGCGCAGCAGACTATCCAGTTCCTGATCGGCGCAAATCTGCCTCAAGCTGCCCTGGAGGTAGACAAACAGCTTGTCGAGGGCCTCCTGATCCACCGTGGTAAAGCCCCGGTTGATCAAGGTGCGCAGCCATGGGCTCAGGCCCTGGCCATCCCGGAGTCGGTTGGGCAACTGCTCCAGTCCCCCCACCAGACGACGCCACCAACTGCGCTGGGTCGTTAAATCCACTCGCCCGTCCCGTCTGGTAACCACTGCCACCATGGCGGCAACGGCGTCGCGACCGGCGTCGTTAATCCGCCGCGCCAATTCCACGTCCGCCAACACACCGGCGTTGTTGCCCGCATAAATATCCTCGATGGACCGGTCCAGATGGGCAGCCAGGAGACTGGGCAGACCCAGGAGTCCCTCCTCCTCCCGGTCCAGGGCGGCAATGTTCACCAGGGTGGCCACCGCCTCCTCAGCCGTGGGGGGCTTGCCGATGGTGTGGAGACCACAGGGCAGCAGACGGCTCTCAATCTCCATGAGTTGCCGGTAAACCGCGCCAACCACCCCGTCCCGGGCCTGAAGATCCAGAGCGTCCACGTCGTCCGGCAGGGCCACGTCCTGATCCAGGTTGCAGCGCCGGGCGATTTCCACAATCGCGTGGACGATCTGCACCCCCCGGCTCCCCTCCCGCAACTGCTGATAGGAACTCACCAACTCGCTCAACTCCTTCAGCCCTTTGTAAAGACCGGCATTCTCCGCAGGGGGGGTCAGGTAGCTGATGGTGGCTGCATAGCCGCGGCGCTTGGCGATGGTGGCCTCGGAGGGGTTGTTGGCGGCGTAGTAGTACAGGTTGGGGATGCAGCCGATGAGACTGTCCGGATAACAGGTGTCGCTCATGCCCATCTGCTTGCCGGGCATGAACTCCAGGGAGCCGTGGGTGCCGAAGTGCAACACCGCATCGGCCCCCCAGATGTGCTGCAGATAGGTGTAATAGGCGGCAAAACCGTGGTGGGGACTGGCGCTGCGGGAGTAGAGCAGGCGCATGGGGTCCCCTTCGTAGCCAAAGGTGGGTTGAACCCCCACAAACACATGGCCGAACTGCCGGCCGTAGACCAGAAGATTCCGTCCGTCGCTGTTGAGGGCGCCGGGGGCCTTGCCCCAGTTCTCCTCCAGCCGCTCGGCATAGGGGGTGAGACGGTAGTACTCCTCACAGCCCATGCGGTAGGCCACAGCCAGCTCCGGCGCCCCCTCCATGGCCTCCGCATCCCGCAGGACCGCATCCATCAGGGCCTTGGGGGTGGGGGGCAGATCCTCCAGGTGGTAGCCCCTGGCCTGCAACTCCACCATCACCCTGTGGATGGAGTCGAACACGTTCAAATAGGCGGCCGTGCCCACGTTGCCCTTGTCCGGCGGGAAGCTGAACACGGTGATGGCCAGCTTCTTGGCCCGGCGCGGCTTGCGGCGCAGATTGGCCCAGCGAATGGCCCGCTCCGCAATGGCGTCCACCCGATCCTGCAAGGTGTGAGCCTTGCCGGTGGCGGCGTCACGGCCCGAGAGCACAAGGGGTTCAATGGCCCCGTCCAGTTCGGGAATGGCAATCTGCAAGGCCACCTGCACCGGGTGCAGCCCCAGGTCACTGGCTTCCCACTCCTGGGTGGTCTGGAACACCAGCGGTAACGTCACCATGTAGGGCCGGTTCAAGGCCTGCAGGGTTTCAATGGCCCGGGGATGGTCCTGGCGGGCCGGGCCACCCACCAGGGCAAACCCCGTCAGGCTTACCACCGCATCAACCAGGGGCTGGCCGGGGTCGGTTGAGGAGAAGAAATAGTTGCGCACCGGCTTGGAAAAGTCCAGCCCGCCACAGAAAACAGGAATGACCCGGGCGCCGCGGAACTCCAGTTCCTGCACCAACGCCACATAGTGGGCATCATCCCCCGTGACCAGGTGGCTGCGCTGCAACACCAGACCGATGCAGGGGCCGTCTCCCTGGCGACCCGAGCCATCCGCCCGCGCCGTTGTCCAGGCCATGTAATCATCCAGATCCTCGAACATCCGGGGGGCGAGGGGATGCCAGATGCCCTGGTCCGGGTAGAGAACAGGGTCTGCAGCCTTCATCAGGGGCTGGTCAGCCTGGGGATACACGTAGCGGTTGGCCAGCATCACCAGGAAATTGCGCAGGTTGTCCGGTGATCCCCCAAGCCAGTACTGGAAGCTGAGCATGAACGCCCGGGCATCCTGGGCCTTGTCCACAGGCAGGTACTTCAGCACCGTGGGCAAGACGTTCAGCAGCTTGAGCATGTCGTCTTGAAAGCTGGCGCCGCCCGCCGCCTTGCGCCGCTTCATGAAGCCGGCAATGGCGCTCTTGCCCTGGCCAAGCTGGGCCATGGAGAAGCTGCCCAGCTTGTTGAGCCGCATCACCTCCGGCATGGAGGGAAATACCACCGCCGCCTTGAGCCGCTGCCGGTGAGGCTCCACCGCCGCCACCACCTTGCCGGCCAGATCTTCAATAAAGATCAGAGAGGCAATAAACACGTCCGCCGCCGCCACGTCCGCGCAAAAGGCGTCGTAATTCTCCGGATCCCGCAATTCTTCAATCAGGTAGCCACTCAACGCCACGGCCAACTGGCCGGGCTCCTGATTCAGGGTGGTGACTGCGCTGGTGAGGGCGCTCTGGTACTGGGGCTCCAGCACTACGTAGACCACCTTCAGCAAGCGGCGCCCATCGATTTCAGCAGGTGTAACCCGGCGAATGGTGGAGCGAACCTGGGTGAACATCGGGCCAAGCGAGATGGAGGTAGTCTGACAGAAAGGCAGCCGGAAGGGGAACGGAAGCAAGCATTGGGGGCAGCCTGCCGGAGGTCCGCCCCGGAAGCTGCCCCTCTTCTGGTTATGGAGCCAGACCCTGGAAGATGCCGCCACCCAGGCCATGAACGATAGAAGCAACACCGTGGACCAGTCCATGACCAACACCCGCCGCACCATGCCCCAAAGCCCGCGCTCCTCCACCCAATCCATGACCAACGGCGGAAACGCCATGGGCTAGGCCGTGGCCAATACCCGCCGCACCATGTCCCAAAGCCCGCGCTCCTCCACCCAACCCGTGATCAACAGCGGAAACGCCGTGGGCTATGCCGTGGCCAATACCAACTGCGCCATGTCCCAGCGCCCGCGCTCCACCACCCAACTCATGACCAATAGCGGAAACGCCGTGGGCTAGGCCGTGACCGACACCCACCGCACCATGCCCCAAAGCCCGCGCTCCATCACCCAACCCGTGACCAACAGCGGAAACGCCGTGGGCTATGCCGTGGCCAATGTCCGTAACTATATCTCGAAGAGCATGGATGGGTCGAAAAATAGAATGAGACCAGTTGATTATCTGTCTTAGTATAAAAATCAAGAACAGTAATAACAAGACTTGTATTGTCTTTATTGGATTTATTAGAGCAGATCTAACAATTTTAGGCAGTGATTTAATTATTTCTACAATTATTTCCAGGAAAGATTTAACAATCGCAACCATTATCTTGTTGAGATAAGATCTCAGAACATGGCTCCATTGGCGGTCACCTTCTTCGCTTGGGATTTGTTTTTGTTCCCTTGTGGGTCTTTGGTAATTGGGTCTATTGGAGACGGGGCGAGAACTCATGGAGGAGAGTGGTAATTCTGTTTAACCATAGGCCAAAGCACCGTCTTTTTCTTCTCTTTCCGCCTCACCCGCCAACCCCGAGTGGCGCAGCAGAGCTTCCGTCGATGGTTCCCGTCTGCGGAAGGCGCGGAACACTGCCCCGGCGTGCTGGCTGCCCCCCAGGCTCAGCACCGTATCCCGGTAACGCCTGCCCAGGGCGCGGATGGCCGCTTCGTTCTCCAAACCCACCTCCTCAAAGGCGGCAAAGGCATCCGCACTCAGCACCTCGGACCATTTATAGGAGTAATACCCGGCAGCGTATCCCCCCGCAAAAAGATGTTCAAAGCTGCAGATGGCGGCATCTTCGGTAATGGGGGGCAGGGCGGCCAGGGCGGTGGCGATGCGGCGCCATGTTGCTTCCGGTGATTCCTCACCGTCCGGCTGCCAGTGGGCATGGAGCGTTATATCACCCTGGGCAAAGCTCAATTGCCGCAACATGGCCGTGCCCGCCATGAAGGTGCGGGCGGCGCTGATTTTTTGAAACTCGGCTTCCGGCAGGGGGGCTCCGGTTTGCCAGTGGCGGGCCATGGCCATGATGGTGGGCCGGTCGTAGCACCAGTTCTCCATGAACTGGCTGGCCAGCTCGATGGCGTCATCCTCCACCAGATTGAGGCCGGCCGCCTGGGGCCGGTCAATGGTGGTGAGCATATGCTGCAGGCCATGGCCGAATTCATGGAACAGAGTGCGCACGTCCATGAAGGTCATCAGGCTGGGGGCGCCGTTGACCGGCGGCGTTTGATTGCAGATCAGATACGCCACGGGGCAAACCATCCCGCCCCGTTCGTTCCGTTGCCGCACCAGGCATTCATCCATCCAGGCTCCACCGCGTTTCTGCCCGGGTCGTGCATAGGGATCCAGATAGAAGGCGGCGATGGGGACGTTCTGCTCCGGATCCACAACCCGGAAGAAACGCACGTCCCTGTGCCATGTGGGAGCCTCCCCGTCAGCCGCCAGGATGCGAATGGCAAACAGCCGTTCACAGAGGCCGAACAGGCCCGCCAGCACTTGCTCAAGGGGGAACCAGGGGCGCAGGGCTTCGCTGTCCAGATCAAAGCGGCGGCGGCGCAACCGTTCACTCCAGTAGGGCACGTCCCACGGCTTCAGAGCATCCCCTTCAGGAGCGCCCATCTCCCTGGCCAACCGGCGCAACTGCTCCAGCTCCATGGCCGCTGCCGGCTGGCTGGGGCGGCGCAAGTCCTCCACCAACCGCTCAATCTCTTCCACGGATCCGGCCATCTTGCTCACCAGGGACACCTGGGCCCAGGTGGCGTAGCCCAGCCGTCGGGCCTGCTGGCGGCGCAGGGTGAGGATCTCGCGGAGGAGGGGATGATTGTCCGTGTCCCCGGTTGATGCCCGGCCCACGTAGGCGCGGTAGGCCTGCTCCCGCAGGTGCGGGTGGCGGCAATAGCGCAGAAAGGGGCCGTAACGGGGCAGGTCCAACCCCAACTGCCATGGCCCGGCCGCGGCGGTGGCCTCGCCATGGCCCGCCTCCCGGGCGGCAGCGGCCATGAGTTCCCGCAGGCTGCCGGGGAGGCCGTCCACCTGCTGCGGCTCCTTGAGCAGAAGGCTCCAGGCCCCGGTGGCATCCAGGACGTGGTTGCTGTAGCAGGTGGACAACTCCGCCAGGCGGGTGCTGGCGGCATTGAATGCCTGGCGCTGCTCCGGTTCCAGCCCCACCCCCTGCAACTCCATGGCCCGTAGCTCCGCCGTCAGGATGCGTTGCTGCGCTCCGTCCAACGGCAGATCTCCATCCCGATGCCGCTGTTGCAACTGCTGCAGGGCCTTGTAGAGGGTCCGGCTTTGGCCCAGACGGTGGTAAAACCGCACCACGGCAGGTTGCTGTTGGCTGTATACGTGGCGCAGGGCGGCGCTGTTGCAAACCCCCATCAGGTGGTTCACCACACCCCAGCCCCAGCGCAGCCGCTCCTCGACGTGGCGCAAGGGGTCCATCACCTGCCCCCAGGTGGGAGCCTCCAGGGTGGCGAGGCCGGCCTCATGGCGGGTCAGCGCAGCCTCCAACTGCCCCAGGAGTTCCGGCATTCCCGTCCCGATGACCTCGGGGGTGAATTGCCCATAGGGGGGAAGGCCCTGGCCAAGGAGCAGGGGGTTGGTGGCGCTGGTCATGGGGTGCCGGATGTGCAGTGCCTGCCGGACCAGTGTAGCGTCCTGGAGATGGATTTACAAAGACGTTAGATGATTGTCGCCAGGAAAGCTATTTCCAGGACGCTACACTGGTTCTTTAACCTACAATTCTTCAACCTACAAAGTTGGTGAGCCACAAAACGGTATGATCGAAACACCATAAAGATAATTTTATCAAAGCGTCAATCAGGAAAAGCGAGAAAGTCCAAAAGCTCGACCCTAAAGCCAGCTTGACTCTGTCGATTGGCCGACACGGGGGAATATCTTAACAATATTTCGGTCGGGTTATCGCCGGGCGGCCCTGGCGAAGGTCCCGGGGCATCGATACGATCCAGGACAGCACGCCTTCCGTCGCCCCATGAAATCTGGGTTGCGTCTCCATCCGGTAGATCTGGGGGCCGTTGTGGCCATGGCCCTGGCCGCGGCCGGCCTGCTCTGGAGCCCCAAGCTGGCGAGCGGCCTGGCCGCCGCCGGCGGTCAGCTTGAACCCATTGCGGTGATTGTGGACATCAAACACGTCCCCGTAGCCGATCCGGCCGGCCTCCTGGCCAGCATCAAGGAGGAGGGGGAAACACGACTTGTGGTGCGCAACCAGCCCTCCGGAACCCTTCAAGTTCTGGATGGGCGACTGCGACAACGCCTCACGGTGCTGGCGGACGGCAGCACCATTCCGGATCCCAACCAGAAGGAGTTCGCCACCTTCGATGCCCAGTTGTTCCTCCAGGCTCAGGGGCAGGAAACCGGAACCGGGTTTGCCCTGGGGGACACCAACCTGAAAATCGGCGTTCCCATTGAAGTTGAGGGCAGGTTGTACCGCCTCAAAGGGGTGGTCAGCGGGTTGGCCAAGGGGAGCGGCTGATGGGAAACCGCCGCAAGGGTGTGGTGCTGCTGGGGTTGCTGCTGCCCCTCCTATCAACCCCTGCAAGTTACGGCCAGGGCCGTCTGCTGGATCTGCTGGATCAGGTGGCCGACGGCGAAGCCGCCATAGTGGAATCCCGCGGCGCTACCGAAGGCGTGGCGCAAATCCCTTCTCTGCCGCCATCCTCTCCAGGATCCCGACCCGTTGATATTCACCGGGTTGAGCAGCGCCTGGCGCCCCCGCCCCGGCTGCCGCCCCTGACCGCCCTCGTCCGCCTGGAGTCCCGCGTGAGTTGCGCCCCGCTGCAGAGGGACGTGCTGGCCATCCTGGGCAGCGAGAAGGCCGCCTGGAGTGTGACGGTTGCCGATTCCGGCGGGCGGCTGCTGGCGGACGTGAACGGCCGGGCGCCCCGTATCCCCGCCTCCAACCAGAAGCTCATCAGCACCGCCCAGGCGGTGGACCGCCTGGGGGTGGACCATCGCCTCAAAACCTCTCTCTGGCGCCTGCCCAACGGCACCCTCCGACTGGAAGGGGAGGGGGATCCCGACTTCGGCCCCCAACAGGTGACCCGCATGGCCACTGCCCTTTCCGGACACGGTGTTCATACGGGCGCCGTCAGCATGGAATTTGAAGAGCTGGGTCCCGGCAACTGGTGGCCTGCCGATTGGCACACGGCGGATCGCAACTGGGATTACGGCGCCCCGGTGACCCGACTCCCGGTGAGCGCCAACAGCAGCGGCGATTACGCCGTCTACGACCCTCCCAAGCGGCTGGCGGGCATCTGGAGCCGGGTTCTCAACCGGCAGGGAGTTGGCTTTTCCTGGGCGGAGGTGCCTGCGGATTCCCCCAACCCCCAGGGCAGTCAGTTGATCCACGAGGAGTTGTCCCGGCCGCTGCAATCCCTGGCGACCCGAGCCAACACGGAGAGCCACAACAACACCGCCGAGGTGCTGCTCAGAGTGGGCAGCGGGTCATGGAACCTGTCTCACGCCAGCGAGATCACTCTGCAATGGCTCAAGGACAAGAACCTGCCGGTGGATGGGGTCACCATTGCCGACGGCAGCGGTCTGAGCCGCTCCAACCGCAGCACCAGCCGCCTCTATGTCAGCCTCCTGCTCACCATGCAACACCACGCCAGCGGGACCAACTGGTACAAGACCATGGCCGTGGCCAACCGTACGGGCACCCTGGAGCGGTTTTCCAGTTCGCCGGCGCTGACGGGGAAGTTTGTGGGGAAAACGGGCACCATTCGCGGCGTGAAGACCCTCTCCGGCCGGATGGACACTCCCCATGGCCATCGATTTTTCAGTCTGCTGGCCAACGGTTCGGCGGAGCCCCGCTCCCGCATGGCGCACCTTCTGGAGGCGGTGCTCAAGCACTCTTCCTGTCCCCGCGTGTTCTGATCTGGTTGGCGGCGCCGGTTCCCTGGGGAACCGCCTGCTGCCGCGGCGGCGCCGTTGGTCGACCCTGGGCATGGTTGCCCTGGAACTCTTGGCGCTGGGCCGCCACCACCTGCTGAAGCTCCCGCAGCTTACCGTTGAGATCATCCAGCATTTGGCGGGCATAGCGATCAGCCCCCTGCCGGGCGGCCGCAGCCTGGCGCTTCAACTCTTCGCAATGGGCATAGGTCTTCTGGCGTAACGCCTGCATCTCCTGCTGAATTTCCTCGGCTTCACGCTGGGCCAGTTCCTTCAATTTGATCTTCTCCTGATTGAGGCGCTCCAACTCCTGCAGCGCCTTCAAGCGCTGCTGTTCCAGGCTCTGGTTCTGCTGCTCCTTGCGGGTGACGTACTCCTGCTCCAGTTGACTGCGGCGGGCCGCGAACTGCTGCTCGGCCTGGGAAAGGTTCTTCTGCAGCGCCTGCTCCTGCCGGGCAACGGCCTGCCGGGCCTTCTCCAGCAGCATGTCCCTTTGGGCCGCCGCCTCCGCCATCACCTGCTGGGCCCGGCGTTCACCCTCGTGGACGGATTGCCGGATCAACTGCTCCCCCCGTTCTCTGGCCTCCTGAACGAGGGATGCCCCCTGGCTACGGGCCTGTTTCAGGTAGTCCTGCCGCTGCTCGATCAGGGTTTGGGCTCGCTGGAACGACGGGGGGAAACTCTCGCGAACCCGACTCAGGGCTTCAACGGTTTCCTCCTCGTCCACCAGCAGCATCCCGGTGAGGGGAAGGCGCAGGCCCTGCAGGATGATTTCCTCCAGTTGATCCAGTTGATCCAGAGTGACGCCGGGTTCTTTGCTGGGGGGTGACACGGGAGACGGGTCCATGGCGCAGGGAAAGGGAATCAGCTAATCCGAATTAAAGTGCCTGTCCAGGTCTTCCGCCACTCCTGCAGGGACCATATGAGACACGTCACCGCCAAAGCGGGCCACTTCCTTGACCACGGAACTGCTCAGGAAGCTGTGGCGGGCCGCCGTGGCCAGAAACAGGGTCTCCACCGTGCTGCACAGGGAGGAGTTGGTGTGGGCCAGTTGCAGTTCGAATTCAAAGTCGCTCAGGGCCCGCAAGCCCCGCAAAATGACGGCGCAACCTTGCCGACGGGCAAAATTGGCCGTCAAGCCGTCGAAGCTTTCCACGGAGACGTTGGCCAGATCCGCGGTGGCCAACCCCAACTGCCGTTTCCGCTGTTGCAGGGAAAACGCCGGGGTCTTGCCGGGATTGCGCAACACGGCCACAATCACCTCGTCAAAGAGGCGGCTGGCCCGCTGCATCAGATCCAGGTGGCCGAGGGTAACGGGGTCGAAGCTGCCGGGGTAGAGGGCGCGCACGATTGGCAAGGGTGAGACCCCGGTTGGGGATGGCTGGAATGTTAAACTTTTCACGGCGGCCCCCTGGCCCCTCGCACCATCTGCCCCTTCGCCCCATGAAGCCCTTCCTGGAACAAAGATACTATTTACGCCCTCTCACTTGGTGGTTTTGATTTCAGGCCGGATCACCGTCAGGGCGCCGGTCAACAGGGAGATCCCGCCGGTGAGCGCTGCGGGGAACAACCATGAAGGCATCAGGGGAAGACGGCGGGCTTACCCATGGTAGCCCCTACTTTCTGACGGTCATCAGGCTCTCCACCAGGCGATCCATCTTCTCGCCCAGCGCTTTCATGTCGGCCCGCATTTCCCGCATTTCTTCCCGCTGGCGCGCCTCGTTGGCCTTCAGATCGTCTCTGAGGGCATCCAACTGCTTGACGGCGGGCCTTCCATGGTAAAGGCCCGGAACGGCCCGTACCGCGCCGTTACCCCATGCAGCCGGACCCTTGACGTGTTTCCTTCGGCTCCCCTCACCCCGGAGCAAGTTGCAGAGGGGCCGGTGACGAAGTATGATTACCTTGCTCCTCTGCTCCGCTCCATGCAGCTTGTCCAGAACAAAGATACTACTGCACCCCCCCCCCCGCAGGGGGAGTTGCCTGTTGTGGCGCTGCTGCTGAAAGCAGTTGCCGCGTCTGTGTGAACGCTGCTGGAGCAAGGGAATGACTTGGCTGGGAAGATTGAGAAGTGAGCATCCCCGCAGTGGCGGGGACGGCGGCAAGGGAACCGCTGGCGGTGCCTTTGGCGTGGGGCGATTGAGATATGCCGGAAGGAAAAGTGACCCTGGCGGCTTGACAAGGGGGAGAAGGCTGCCACACGGCGCGGCTGCCGTTATTATATTAGAATTCAGAAGGTCAGAAGGTCAGAAGGTCAGAAGGTCAGAAGGTCAGAAGGTCAG
>JAPOTR010000044.1 GCA_026709085.1 Cyanobacteria bacterium MAG CAR3_bin_5
CTGGTGTGCTGGTGTGCTGGTGTGCTGGTGTGCTGGTGTGCTGGTGTGCTGGTGTGCCTTGTTGGTTGCTGAGTGCTTTGAGGGCATGGGGTTGTCAGCAGGACTGGCTGAAATGCTAATCCAGCCCACTACCACTGTCAACAGGTTCCAAAGCTTCACTCCTCCTCCGCCAGGGGCCGGGATTGGCGCAAGTCCTTCTTCCCCGTGGAATCCACTGGTGGAATCAATGGCCCTTGATTCAGGCGGGTTCCTGCTTCACGGCCAGCCGCGGACAAGTCCGTCAACCTCTCGGCTCCACAGGCGTTTAATCTCTCCGCCAGCCCGGCAGAGAGGATGTTGCGGCAGGCTGCCGCCATCCGCCAGCCCACCCGATAGCTACCCCATCCCCCGGATTGATGGAATGGCTGGGGCTACTGGTCCAGCCAGCCGTGATCCTGGGCGGGGGAGCGCTTTTTCTGAACCAAAGGAGCGTCAGGGCTGCAAGGCTGTGGCCACGTCCGAGAGCCGCAATAGCAAGGTGTCGGGATCGATGGGTGAGGGGTCAAAGCCCATGTGGAGATAGAAGTCTCTGGCTGCTGCAGAGGCGGCATGCACAACGATGCCGCGCACACCGATCTGTTCACTGGCCTGCAGCACCCGCTCGAACGCATTGGCCAACAGGGCGCGAGCAATACCCTGACCCTGAACACTTCGGCAGACTGCCAAGCGGGCCAGCACAACGACCGGGATGGGATCAGGCATGTTGCGCCGAAACCGACCTGGGCTAGCGGCAACAGCTACGCCCCCAGAGGCCAGGGCCACGTAGGCCTTGATGCCCCCATCTGTCGTGCAGACCACAAAGGTGCGCGTCGCGCCGCTGCGCTGGTTGGCCAGTGCGCGCTGTTGGAGCCAGTGATTGAGGCTGACTTCACCGCAGTCGAAGCCGGCCGTGCTGTGATGATCGGCCAGGGGCTGCGGCGCTTGGAGCATCGTCAGGCCTGCCAGGGCCTGGGGGCGTTCATCGTCCGTTGGAGCCGCTCACCGGGATTGGGAGGAGCATCCAGCAGTTGCTGAAGCTGATCAAACCGTTCAGTCGACACGGTCTGCCATGTCTGTTCAACGAGCAATGCCTGGGCGGCGCTGCGCACCGGCTGCAGCACAAAGTCGGTTCTGGTGAGACCGGAAGGTGCGACGGCCATGGTGAATTCTCGGCTACGCCACCATCGTACTGGACGAGAGATGGACTGCGTCTATCCGGGTGTCACTCCATCGGCAAGACCAGAGATCAACGGGCAAGCAGACCCCTCCAGCCTGACGCGCAGGCGCCCTTCGGAGCACACAGGAAACCGTTAAATCCCGCCCGCTGGAGAGCCTTGAGCAACGGCTGCGCTTCCGAACCGGTTGGCGAGTTGCTTGAGGGCATGGGGTTGGCAGGACTGCCACTGGTCAATGCTAATCCAGTCCCCTGCCACTGTCAACAGGTTCGGAAGCTTCACTCCTCCTCCGGCAAGGGGGCCGGGATTGGCGACGGTCTTGTTCAACAGTTGGG
Source organism: Cyanobacteria bacterium MAG CAR3_bin_5 (assembly GCA_026709085.1). Taxonomy (GTDB): domain Bacteria; phylum Cyanobacteriota; class Cyanobacteriia; order PCC-6307; family Cyanobiaceae; genus Synechococcus_B. The sequence continues at coordinate 1,529 of JAPOTR010000044.1, forward strand.
CCATGGGTAGACGCTATCTGCGGTGCTGTTTGGTGCTGTACCTTTGCCCAGGTCTCGAAGACGGCGGACCGTGCGTGTTGCAGTGATTGGCACCGGCTACGTGGGCTTGGTCTCGGCGGTCTGCCTGACCCACATGGGCCACAGGGTGGTGGGAGTGGATAACGACCCTGAGAAATTGACCTGCTTGCAGGAGGGGCGGAGTCCCATCTACGAGCCCGGCCTGCAGGAGGACCTCACCCTGGCCATGGGCACCGGCCGCCTGCGCTTCCATGGGGACCTGGCGGCGGCAGTGGCCGGCAGTGGGGTGATTTTCATCGCTGTCGGCACCCCCCCACTGCCCTCCGGCGCCAGCGACACCAAAGCTGTGGCCAGCGTGGCCACAGCCGTTGGCGCCGCCCTGGCGGGTGATCGCCAACCACGGTTGGTTGTGAACAAGTCCACCGTGCCCATCGGCACCGGCGCCCGGGTGCAGGACTTGGTGACCCGGGCCGCGGCCGCCTCAGGGGGCGCCCCGCCACCGGTCACGGTGGTGAGCAATCCGGAGTTCTTGCGGGAGGGGCAGGCCCTGTGGGACAGCTACAACCCGGATCGCGTTGTGCTGGGGAGTGACGATCCAGCGGCCCTGCTCACCATGGAGCAACTTTACGCCCCGTTGGTCAAGCGCCGCTGCCGGGGCTGCGACATCAGCCGCCCTGGCCCCATCCCCCTGATCAAGACGGATCTGGCCTCGGCGGAGATGATCAAGTATGCCGCCAATGCCTTCCTGGCCACCAAGGTGTCCTTCATCAATGAACTGGCCCTGCTCTGTGATGACCTGGGGGCGGACATCACCCTGGTGGCGGACGGCATCGGCCTGGATAAGCGCATTGGCCGCGCCTTTCTGGATGCCGGCATCGGCTGGGGAGGGAGCTGCCTGCCCAAGGATCTGGGGGCGCTTTTGCATACCGCCGTCAGCCAGGGCATTCAGCCCCGTCTCCTGGAGGCGGTGACTGCGGTCAACCAGGATCAGCGCCGCCTGGTGGTGCGCAAGCTGCAGCGGGCGCTACCGGGGCTGCGGGGGCGCACCATCGGCCTGTTGGGGCTCACCTTCAAGCCCGGCACCGACGACCTGCGGGAGGCTCCCGCCCTGGATGTTGCCGCCGAACTGATCCGCCTGGGAGCCAGAGTGAAGGGGTTTGACCCCTACTGGAGCCGGCAGGACCTTTGGCCCCAGGCCCTGGCGTCGATTCAGCGCTGCTCCAGCGCCATGGCCATGGCCCAGGGGTGCGATGCCCTGGTGGCCATCACCGAGTGGCCGGAGTTCAAGCTCCTGGACTGGGAGCAACTGGGCCAGGTGATGGGCCGGCGGCTGGTGGTGGACGGCCGCAACTGTCTGGATGGCGCAGCCCTCACGGCAGCGGGTTTCTGCTGGCAAGGCATGGGCCGCAACCCACCGGCGCACTGATCAACCAGCCACGCTGGACGCCTCTGCCCTCATCTCACGGCTCCTTCCTTATGGCTGTGGGCTCTCTTCTACGACCTCGGGATCACCAAGCTTTTCAGGGTAGAGATCTTCAAACAACAGACCGAGGCCAACCGTCAGGCTTCTGAGGCCATTGGCCACTGCAGGATCACTGGTGATTCCTACAATATCACTGCCAATGCGATCCAGATTGGCCGTAAAACTTTCCACGTTGGCGAGAATGACGCCTGCCTTGGCATTCAATTGGTCCGTGGCATTCTCCACGTTGGCCATGGTCTGCCGGAACTGGGCGACGGTCTCGGGGCGGTCCAGTTCCGCCGCGGCGTTGGCCAGGTGGCGGGTCATGGTATTCAGGTTGACCGCAGCGGCGTTGATCTGATCGACACCGGGACTGAGCCGTTGCGCCAAATCCTGAAGGGATTCCATCAGAATGCCGGTGTTGTCGGCAGCAGTCGTGAAGCTGTTGCCGGCCTTGATCAAGCCTTCTGCCGCCTGATCCAGCGTGCCGAGGAGATCAAGGACGACAGCCCGATCCAGAAGTGCTGCGGCGCTGGCCGTAACGTCACCCAGGGTGGGAGACCGTGTTCCCTGCAGCACGTCGCCGGCGCAGAGTTGTTGAGCAGATGGACAGTCTTCCGCCGTGGGGCTGGCCGGCGCGGGCAACGGATTGGAGGAACCCGTAAGCACCAACTGGGCTGTTCCCCCCAGGACGCTGCCACTCCCCACCTGGGCCGTGACGGGCTGAGGGATCGCCAACGCCGGATCACTGATTTCCACCTGGACAGCCACGAAGCCGGGTTCCGGCGTCACGGCCCGAATCATGCCCACGTCCACGCCCCGGTAGTAGACAGTGGAGCGGGACACCAGACCTGCCGCATCATCAAGATGCACGGCAACAGTCCAGGCCGCGTTGGCAAACTGATGCCCCCTGAGACGCAACCAGAGACCTCCGGCAACGGCCAGTGCGGCAAGGATGCTCAGACCTACAGCGGCCTCACGAAAACTACGACGCATAGCGCTCAGGTCAACTCGGGTTGCATGGGCCCCTGCAGGCTAGCGCTACGGAATTGCCGGACATAGGGGTTATCTGTCGCTTCAAACTCCTGGACAGAGCCGCGCCACTGGGCACACCCTCCATAGAGCATGACCACGTGGTCGGCGGAACGGCGAATTGTGCTCATCACATGGCTGACCACCACTGCCGTGCCCCCCACAAACTCCGTGGCTTTGACAATCATATCCTCAATCCGGGTGCAGGCCACGGGGTCAAGACCCGCTGTGGGCTCGTCAAACAGGAGAAGGGGGGGATGGTGACCGGCGTCGATCACGGGATCTTCAACGATGGCTCGGGCAAAGCTGACCCGCTTCTGCATCCCTCCCGAGAGTTGGCCCGGCATCAAGTCTTCAATGCCCCGTAAGCCCACCTCCTCCAGCACCCTGGAAACCCGGGCGCGGATGTCCGCCGGAGAGAGCCGGCGGTTGCGCTGCAACAAAAATCCCACGTTTTCCCCAACGCTGAGGGAGGCCAACAGCGCCGGGGACTGAAACACCATGCGCACGTCCATGGGATTGTCCTGATCCTCCCGCAAATAGATCTGGTGTTGGCCATAGAGGCTGAGCCGGCCGCTGCTGGGCAGCAACAGCCCGGCAAGCAGCCGCAGGATGGTGGACTTCCCCACCCCGGACGGCCCCACAACAGCAACCTTCTGTCCCACACCCACGTCCAGGTCCAGGTTGCTGAGCACGGATTTGGCGCCAAAATGCAGGTCAATGCCGCGCAACTCAATGGCCAATGGCTCCGCTGCCGGGCCACCGGGTCTGGACATCGGCTCAACATCCCCAAGAGTATTCCTAAAATTGTTACACCTGATGGCGGTGATCTTGGCGCAGAGCACGCAACAGCAAGCGTCAGATTCCACGCGCCGGGAGGGAAAAAGGAACGGTCCCCCCCGGGTTGGACGGCAACGGGGACACCGGAGACGACGGCCCTGGGGTCTGGCCGGATCCTGCAAGGCGCTCCAGTGGCTGTCGCCGGGTTTGCTGGTCAAGCGCTGGGTGCTCACCAGCGCCTTGGGGCTGCTGCTGTTGCTGCTGGGCAGCGCCATCTGGGCCAACCTGAAGCCCGTGTACTGGATCCTGGCGGCCATTGAGCGGACCCTGGCCAGCATCACCCAGGTGTTTCCCTACCGGTTGACCGGTCCCCTGGTGGTGTTCAGCGGTCTGGCCCTCATCCTGCTGGGCCAGAGTCGCACCTTCGGATCCATCAAGCGGGCACTGGCCTCCGAACAGGACCGTCCCCTGGTGGACGCCCTGCTGGCGCAGCGGCGCCTCAAGCAGGGACCCAGCATCGTGGCCATTGGCGGCGGCACCGGCCTGGCCACCCTGCTCAGTGGCTTGAAACGCTATAGCAGCAGCATCACCGCCATTGTCACCGTGACCGACGACGGGGGCAGCAGCGGACGCCTGCGCCGTGATCTGGGCATTCAGCCCCCTGGGGATATTCGCAACTGCCTCACTGCCCTGGCCAGGGAAGAACAGCTCCTCACCCAGTTGTTCCGCTACCGCTTTACCTCCGGTCAAGGCTTGGAAGGCCACAGCCTGGGCAATCTGTTCCTCTCGGCCCTGGCCACCATTACTGGCGATCTGGAGTCCGCCATTACCGCCAGCAGCCGGGTGCTGAACATTCAAGGGCAGGTGGTGCCCGCCACCAACGTTGATGTTCAACTCTGGGCCGAACTGGAGGATGGGCGTCTCATTGAGGGGGAATCCAGAATCGGTGAAGCGGGGGGCCGGATCCACCGGGTAGGCTGCCACCCGGTGGATCCGCCGGCACTCCCCAGCGCCCTGGAGGCCATCCGCCAGGCGGATTTAATTGTGCTGGGTCCTGGCAGCTTGTACACATCGCTGTTGCCCAATTTGCTGGTGCCCCAGCTTGTCAAGGAAATCAGCCGCTCTCCAGCCGCCAAACTCTACATCTGCAACATCATGACCCAGCCCGGTGAAACCGATGGGTTGGACGTGTGGGACCACATGGCGGTGATCGGCCGCCACTTGCATCGCCAAAGCGCGCCCCCCCGGTTATTCTCCGATGTGCTGGCCCACAGTGGCCGACTGGATCGCCGCCTCGTGGAACACTATCGGTCTGCGGGATCCGCGCCGGTACACTGTCCCGTGGACAAACTCAGGGCAAACGGCCTGCGGCCTCACTTGGCCATGATTCATTCTCGCGTCGATTCCCTCAACGAGGATTCAGCCCCCAAGAACCTGCGCCATGACCCTCTACGGTTGGCGCGGGCTGTGATGCGCTTCTACCGCCAGCACCAGCGGCGGCAACAGTGGGGGGAGAGGAGCGCCCCCCGGCCACGCCGTCTCTCAACGCCACCAGTCACCCCATGAGCACAATCATCACCACGGACTTGCCGGCCATGCCACTGCCCACACCTGGAAGGCGTCGGTGGTCCCGCCGTTGACAAGGCCGGTGACGGGGTGGCTGACGGTGGTGGCGCTGATGGTTGTCCACGCATTGGACCCGTAGTTGGCTGCACTGGCCACCGGTCCTGCCACCCGCCGTGGCAGTGGACCCCGTGGGCGGCTTGGCCGGTGGAGTCGGATCAGTTATGTGCTTACAGGCAATGCACGTCTAGCAACTTTTAAAATCAATAAAACCGGTCTAAAAATATTACCCATCCGCATTTAACAGCAAAATTCAGTTCCACTAAGTCCTTGACAAGCCGCTAAATCCGACATGCGCCAGCTCCTCCCTGGCCATGTCCCCAAAAGCGGGAATGGCCGGGAGCTGGACAATCGATCCAGCCAGGCTTGCCCGCTGCGGATGAGTTTTCGGTACGCTCCCTGTTGGATTCGAACCAACGACCGGCTGCTTAGAAGGCAGATGCTCTATCCAACTGAGCTAAGGGAGCCTGCCGGCAGGTTAGGTCCTTTTGCTAGGATTCGCGGAATTGGATCGTGGAATTGTCCGTGTTACGTCTCGAGGGCATCTCGAAGATGTACAGCACCGGTGAGGTGCTCAAAGATGTGCATTGGGAGGTGAAATCTGGCGAGCGCCTTGGCCTGGTGGGCGTGAACGGCGCTGGCAAATCCACCCAGTTGCGCATGATCGCCGGTCTGGAGGAGCCCACCACCGGGCAGGTGGTTCGCCCCGGCGGGCTGGCGATTGCCTACTTGCAGCAGGAGCTGGACCTGGATCCCCGGCGCAGTGTCCGCCAGGAGTTGTTCCAGGCGTTTCAGGAGGCCAGTGGGGTGCTTGAGCGCCTGGTGGCGGTGGAGCAGGCCATGGCCACCGCCACGGGGTCCGCCCTGGATGAGTTGATCCAGGAATTTGGGGCACTGCAGCAGCGCTTTGAAGCCCTGGACGGCTACAGCCTGGAGAGCCGGATTGAGCGGATCCTGCCCACCATGGGGTTTGCGGTCACGGACCTGGAGCGGCCGGTGAACCACTTCTCCGGGGGCTGGCAGATGCGCATCGGCTTGGCCCGCATCCTGCTGCAGGAGCCGGATCTGCTGCTGTTGGACGAGCCCACCAACCACCTGGACCTGGACACCATTGCCTGGCTGGAGGGGTATCTGCTGGGTTTGGAGTTGCCCATGGTGGTGGTCAGCCATGACCGGCAATTCCTGGATCGCCTCTGCAACCGCATCGTTGAGATCGAGCGGGGCACGGCCCGCACCTATCTGGGTAACTACAGCGATTTCGTGACCCAGAAGCAACTGGAGCGCCAAGCTCAACAGGCGGCGTTTGAGCGGCAGCAGAAGGAGTTGGCGGCTCAACAGGTTTTTGTGGAGCGATTCCGGGCCAGCGCCACCCGCAGCAGCCAGGCCCGGAGTCGGGAGCGGGCCATGGCCAGGGTGGAGCGCCTGGAAGCGGCCGCCAGTCAGTTGGGTGGCCCCCGGTTCCGCTTTCCTCCGGCGCCCCGCTCCGGCCAGCAGGTGGCGTCCATGGAGGATCTCACCCACGCCTATGGGGACCGGATCCTCTTTCTTGGCGCTCATCTCCACGTGGAGCGGGGGCAGCGCATTGCCCTTGTGGGTCCCAATGGTGCTGGCAAATCCACCCTGCTGCAGTTGCTCATGGGCACGGAGCAGCCCACGGAGGGAACAGCCCGGTTGGGGGCCCATCGGGTGATCCCCGGCTACTTTGCCCAGAACCAGGCCGAGGCGCTGGAGCCTCACGTCACAGTGCTGGAGACCGTCACCCCCATGGCGCCGGATTGGAGCCAAACCCGAATGCGCGCCATGCTGGGGAGTTTCGGGTTCACGGAGGATCAGGTGTTCAAACTGGTGGCCCAACTCAGCGGCGGAGAAAAGGCGCGCCTGGCCCTGGCCAAATTGTTGTTGACCCCTTGCAATCTGCTGCTGCTGGACGAGCCCACCAACCACCTGGATATTCCCGCCAAGACCATGCTGGAGGAGGCCCTTCAGGCCTATGAAGGGGCGGCGCTGATCATCTCCCACGACCGCTACTTCATTCGTCGGACCGCCAACCGCATCGTGGAACTGCGGGACGGGGAGCTGGTGTCTTATCAAGGCGATTACGCCTACTACTGCCAGAAAAAGGCGGAGGAGCGGGAAGCGGCTGCAGCCCAGGTTCGCGCCCAGGCTGCTCGGGAAAAAGCTGCCGCCAAGCGGACCAAGGCCGCCGCAAAAGCCAGTGCCCGTCAGGCGGCCCGCAAGGCCAGGGGGGCAGGGCGCTAATGAGGGGCTTTCCCTACTCCTGGAGATCCATGGGATCTTCCAACACGTCCACCCGGGCCGCCACCAAGCCCAGGAGCGCTTCGGCGGCGCGCCGCTGCCGGGCTGAACCCAGCAGGATCAGTTGGTCACCGGGCTGGAGAACAGCCTGCCCCCCTGGATTGACCTGTACGCCCTGGGCGGAGCCAATGGCCAGCACCAAAACTCCGCTACGGGCTCCCAACTGAATCTCCGCCAAGCTCCGCCCGGGCAGCCTGCTGAATTCCTCCCGGCTCGTGGTGAGCTGGATGCGCTCAATCTGATATCTGGTGCCTGCAAGCACCTCCATGAAGCTCACGGCTGCCGGGTACAGGGCTTTTGAGGCCAGGACACGACCACCCGCAACAAACGGGGATACCACGTCGTTGGCCCCGGCGCGGCGCAACTTGCTGGCGGCCTCCTGGCTCTCGGCCCGGGCAATGATCTGCATCCTGGGCGCCAACGCTTTGGCGCTGAGCACCACGTAAACGTTGTCCGCATCCGTGCCCAGCACGGCCACAAGACTGCGAGCCCGCTCCACGCCAGCCTTGCGGAGCACCTCGTCGAGGCTGGCGTCACCGGTGACGCCATAGAAACCGTGCTCAATGGCCAGAGCCGTGCGCTGGGGCTGTTGATCGATCACCAGCAGGGGCACGTCCTCCCTGGCCATGCAGGACGCCACTTCCCGGCCCATGCGGCCGTAGCCGCAAATGATTACGTGGTCGCAGATTGCATCAAGCATGGCTTGCTCACGGCGAAGGCGAAGGCGCTGGAAATAGCCGGTGTTGCTCAGTTGGAGAAAGCGTTGGATCACCAACTGAACGGTGAAGACGCCCCCCAGCAGCAGCAGAACCGTGACCAGGCGCCCCCCACCGCTCAAGGGGTGGACCTCCCCGTAGCCCACCGTGGTGAGGGTGATGATGGTCATCCAGAAGGCATCGGACCAGCCATAGCTGGGCTCCGCCAGGCGGTAGGCCGCGGCGCCGGCAAACACCAGGACAGTCAAAGCGCTGAGAGGAACCTGCCAGACCCGAGCCTGCTTGAAACGCCGTTTCCGGGGGGAGCGGTTGGCGGATGGCGTGTGTCTCCAGCGGCGGAGGAACACGGGAGGATGGAGAAAGCAGAAAAGCCCTTGACGAGACTTGAACTCGTGACCTCTCCCTTACCAAGGGAGTGCTCTACCGCTGAGCTACAAGGGCAGATGGGCCGGGTTGGATTTGAACCAACGTAGGCAGAGCCAGCGGATTTACAGTCCGCCCCCATTAACCACTCGGGCACCGACCCGCGCCACCGACAAGAGCATATCAGGTGGGGGTGGGGCGGTTACAGTGGATCCAGCGTTTCCGGGGACGTGAAAATCCTGGTTCTCCATGGACCCAACCTGAATCTGCTGGGCGCCCGCGAGCCCGGCATCTATGGGCACACCTCCCTGGCAGAGATTGACGCTCAACTGGCGGCCTGGGCCAGGCAGCGGGGCATCAGTCTCAGTTGCGCCCAGAGCAACCATGAGGGGAGGCTGGTGGACACCATTCACGCGGCGGCCGCTCAACAGACCGACGGCATCCTGATCAATGCCGGCGCCTACACCCACACCTCCATTGCCCTGAGGGACGCCTTGCTGGCCACGGCGCTTCCCTTCGTGGAGGTTCACCTGAGCAACGTCCATGGGCGGGAGTCCTTCCGGCATCGCTCCTTGCTGGCTGACCGGGCCGTTGGCGTGGTTTGTGGTTTCGGGGGGCTGAGCTACCGGTTGGGGCTGGAGGGCCTGGTGGCGGCGCTGGAACGGCAAGTGGCGTAGTCCGGGTCCCGTCCTGGCCCCTCTGTGCCTTTCCCTTGCGCCGCTTCCAGCAGCCTTTGCCCCTGTGGTGCTCAGCCTATCCTTGTCGGCGCTGGTGGCCGCACAGACCACCCAGGCTCAGACTCAGACCACACCCGCCCAACCCACCGGCCTCACCGCTACTGCACCCGGGTCTCAGGAGAGAATCCTGAACTGGGATGATCCCAGTGACAGCGCCCTCACCGGCTATCAGTACCGGCAGAAGGCCGGCAGTGGCAGTTACGGCGGTTGGATGGAGATCATTGCTGCCCAGTCGGGCAATGCTCAGGTGATCCTCCACTGGACTGATCCGGACAATAGCGCCATCAGTTACTACCAGGTGCAGCGGAGGGAGGGCTCAGACCCTTAGGACGACTGGATGGACATGAACAACAAGTGGTGACGAGACCACCTCCCACACCATCACCGGTCTGGACAACGGCACTACCCAACCCGAGTTACGGAAAGGGAATTACATACCTAAGTTGACCGCTGAGCGGCCCGCCATTCAGCCATGGTCTTGCCCCCCTTGCTGCGGTTGCAGCCTGCACATAGCAGTTGCAGGTTGTCTGGATGATCCGTCCCTCCCTTGCTGCGGGGCAGGATGTGGTCCACGTCCATCACTCTGAAGGGGAAGTGGGTATTGCAGCCTGGACAGACGCCTTCCTGTTCACCGTAGAGGCGATGGCGATGGGTGCGGTAGTTGGGCAGGTCTCCAAGGTCAGTGCGCCGTGGTGGGGCATCCAGGCCCACCGGGCCGGCCCACAGCGGGTTGGCCGCTGGATCTACCACGATCCGCTCCTTGACCAGTTTGACGGCCAGTGGTGAAAGGTCAATGCCTGCCCATTGCCGCCTCAACCTGTCCGCCGCCACCAGGGCCGTGGCGCAGCCGCAGAAAGGATCCAGCACCAGGTCACCAGGATTTGAGCTGGCTTTGATTATTCGATCCAACAGGGCAAGGGGCTTCTGGGTTGGATAGCCAAGGCGTTCTTTTGCTTGTGAATTGAGATAGGGTATCTCCCAAACATCTCGCATGGAAACCAAATTGTAGACGCCCTGATCATCTTCATGAAATATGGCCTTGCCGGCTCCGTAATTCACCAATCCCGGCTTTCTGCTTTTGCTTTTTGTATAGGCTTTCTCGGTCTGCATATTAAACAGTAATCCCCCAGAGTAATAAAATAATACATCGTGTTTGTGGGCAAAGTAATTCTTGGAGACGCCACCAGTGCGATAGGACCAGATAATTTCATTACGGAACTGGCCTTTGCCAAAGATACCATCCATCAAGAGCTTGAGATAATGGGAGGCGGTAGGGTCGCAGTGCAGGTAGATGGAGCCTGTAGGCTTGAGTACGCGGTGCATCTCCAACAGTCGTACGGCCATGAAGACGAGATAGGACTGCATTCCCTTCCCATGGGCCAACCGTGCAGCCTCGATAACGGCATAGGCGGCAGAGTTACGGTCTGCCAGTTCCCCGTGCTCGCACACGTCCACGTCGTCCAGGGTCCAGGCATCCTTGAAGCTGGCCCCGGCGGCCTTGCTGCCGATGGGGGCTTTATAGGTGCGGTTGGAATTGAAGGGCGGATCCAGGTAGATGAGGTCCACACAGGCAGAGTTCATGCCCCGCAAGACGGGCAGGTTGTCCCCCGTCCAGATGGTGGACGGGGCAAAGTTTGCCGCCATGGTCAGGCTCCAATCAAAGCGGCATAATAGGTGAGGCGCCTGTCCAGGGCCTGCTGTAGCCTGCCCTGCTTGCGCTCCAGTTTTGTCTCGTTGGTTATTGGATTACTGGATTTCCTGTTGTTTTCGCCACTCGGCATGAACGATACATGCCGACAACCTGATACTACTTACCGTGATTTTGGCATCGGAGCGGTCCAGCGCCACTGTCGCAACCTGCTTCCCGTCAACTCTACATGGTATGCGTGGCCCGTCCGGCGCAAACGCTTCTACGGGAGCATCTTCGATGGAATCGAAGATGCTGACCGGCACTTCAACAAGTTGATACAGATATGGTGGCGCTTCATATGTATCCCGGAAGGTGCGGAGCATGATGATATGCGAGACAGCCTGACGATATGCCCGGAACAGCTTGATCGTCTCGAAACGCCTTTGAGATGCCTTACGAATGTCCTGGATCCAGGACGCTTCTGTCAGTTTGGAGATGTGAAGCGACGTTTTTGACAGATTCTTGACCACGGTGGATTTCAATGAAAGGTGCATCCTCATGCCGGGACGCGGTCTTACCGTCATGTCAATAAATCGCTGTGTCTGTGATTCCGGCGGCAGCACGTTCCAGCCCACATGCTCCCATGCGTTCCTGAAAACGGTCTCGAACGAGGTCAGCCGCAACGGCTCTGTGGTGGCTCCGTGGTGAACCGACAAGGCCAGCCCGAAATACTCCGTCCACTCGGGATTGTCGGTCAGCCAGGTTCCAGCAGAACGGACATTCAATGCGGGTGGGTTCGCCAGGGCCTCAATGACCTTGGCGACAAATGACACCTTGACAGATGACAGACTGTCCAGCCTGGACTTGACTTCTTCCAATGTCATCGTGGGAGGCGCTGCTCAATCAAGTCCACAAAAGACGGCTTGATCTCCACGCCGACCCAGCGTTGTCCAAGTTGCTCTGCCGCTAACAGGGTTGTCCCGGCTCCGGCATAGGGATCCAGCACGATGCCGTTGGCCCTTCCGGTAATGGACAGACAGCGGACGGCAAGGCCCATGGGCATCATGGCCGGGTGGTCGTCTGCATGATCCCCACTCCGCTTGACCGGCTCGGTGGGAATGGCCCAGACGCTGCGCAGACGCCTGCCACCTGGCCCGTGGACGGCGTGGACATCGTAATGATAGTCCTGGCTCTTGGAGAGCAGAAAGATGGTTTCGTGGGCCTTGGTGGGCCTGTCCCGCACCGACTCGGGGTGGGCATTTGTCTTGTGCCAGATGACTTCGCTGCGGAGCCACCATCCGTCATGCTGGAGTGCGAATGCAAGACGCCAAGGCAGCCCGATCAGATCTTTGGCTTTGAGGCCGTCCGGCGTCGCTGGCCGCACACCCATGGCGCGGGCGCGATTCTTGCGATCAGGGGCGCGATAGCGCCTGTTCCCGGAGGTAAAAGCATCTCCGATATTCAGCCATACCGTTCCGTCGTCCCGGAGTACACGGCGCAAAGCTGCGAACATGGTGACGATGCTGTTGATGTAGGTATGCAGGCTGTCGTCGCAACCAATCTGATCTTTAACGCGATAGTCTCGAAGTGACCAATAGGGCGGTGACGTCAAAACAGTCTGCACGCTTGCCGATGGAAGCAGACCCATTGCCCGGGTAGCATCACCGCAGATCAGAATGGATTGCTCGATTGCGGGGAATTGCGCATCAGACGCCATCGCTCTGACATGGTGTAGCGGCTGGGGACGATCCTGTGGAAACAGGGGTGCAGCAACAGCGTTGATCATCGTCACTTTGCCCTCCTCGCCAGGCCAGATGATACCCCGGCAGGCAGCGGCGCCTGAGTCAGCCTCGTCACATTCAGTTCACGGCGTCGATTGGACAACACGCCTGGCCAGCCATAATTATAATACATAAGTTTCATAGTGCCTAGGGTGGCTTGCCAACAGGGAGACAACAGCTATGGGCATGGATCCCGCAACACCCCCGTTCTCCGGGTTTGATTTCCCGCATCGCACCTATGGCCGCTCTCTCATGGTGCATGCCGACTGCTTCCATTGGTTGAGGCGGATGCCGGACAACTCCATTGACGCCGTCGTCACCGACCCGCCCTACGGCATCCGGGAATACACAGCGCGTGAGCTTGAGCAACGGCAGTGGGGCCGGACGGGCATCTGGCGCGTCCCACCCTCCTTTGACGGCAACAAGAGAGCGCCGCTGCCCCGCTTTACGGCACTGGATGCCGGGGAACGCCAGACGGTACGGCAGTTCTTCCATGAATGGACAACCACCCTGCTGCCCAAACTCAAGCCCGGCGCCCATGTATTTGTTGCCTGCAACGCCTTCATGTCCCAATTGGTGTTCTCCTCCCTGATGGATGGCGGGCTGGAATTCCGCACCCAGATCATCCGCCTTGTCCAGACCCTGCGCGGCGGCGACCGGCCCAAGCTGGGGGAGCAGGATTTCCCGGACGTGTGCTCGCTTCCCCGGGGCGGCTACGAACCTTGGGGCCTCTTCCGCAAGCCCCTTCCCAAGGGGATGCCCCTGCGGGAGTGCTTACAAGTCCATGGGACCGGGGGACTACGGCGCAGGATGGACGGCAAGCCGTTCCTTGACGTGATCCCCAGCGAGCGCACACCCCGACGTGAGCGCCACGTTGCCAACCACCCCAGCCTCAAGCCTCAGTCACTGATGCGTCAACTGGTGTGGTCAGCCTTGCCCTTGGGTGAGGGTATTGTCGTGGATCCCTTCATGGGCTCCGGATCCACCATCGCGGCAGCGGAGGCAGTGGGCTACCGCTCCATTGGCATAGAACGACACAGTGACTACTACACCTTGGCCGGCAAGGCGGTTCCCCAACTCCATGCACTGGCAACCCATGGGGCAACAGACACACTATCGGGCCACAACGGGCAGGCGCAGCTAGAGCTTGAGGCCGGGACTTCTGTAGAGCCAGTTGCTCACCATCTTGTCGTAGCCACCGGGGTTGATGCTGGCTGTGATGGTGCGGCGGCTGGTGGGTGAGCGACCTGAAAATGTCCAATCCGCCTTCTCAAGCCGAGCGCCAAACACCCCCAAGTAGTGGAACGGGAATGGCTGGATTCCTTTCTCCTTGTCATTGGGACGGTTTGACGCAAAGTAGAACACCATGAGCCATACACTCTCTGGATTGTGCCCCTGCCAACCTCAAGGATAGCGTGAGCCCTTGACTTCTATTCCTTCCTGTGTATATTGCACCATGTCGCCGGGAAATATTCCCTTGGGCGCCAGGTCTGGATGGCCATTGTGATAAGCATTCTTGGCAATTGTCGGGCAGTGCTTTGGAATCGTAGAGGCCATGAACTCCCCAACAATTGAGGAGAAGGTTGCAGGCATCAGCATTGTCTCTAACCGCGGGATGCTGCGATCATGGAGTTGTTGGTTCATAAAACCGATGAAATCAATGAATTCGTTCATCGTCCCGCAGAGATGCTTAATGGTTAGACCGTAGGGAATGCTTGCCGCCGAATTAAAGCTGTCTATGCCCACTGGCTGGGCTGGGGACGGCAAGCGCTCTGCTCGAGGGAAGACTTCATTATTGGCGCCAGATATTTGTTGGTCACAAAGGTTTCTACGGCACTCTAGCCAAGGGCAAGGCCTCCTGCACTGCCGCCAGGGCATGGTCAACGTCTGCAGCGGTGGCGCCACGGCCCAGGCCAAACCGCAGGGAGGCCGCGGCTTCCGCCGGACTCCGGCCCAGGGCGCGCAACACGTGGGACGGCTTGCCGCTGGCGCTGCTGCAGGAGGAGCCGCTGCTGAGGGCAACGCGGCGGCGCAACCGGCCATGGAGGCGTCCCCCGTCCACACCACCCACGGTCACGTTCAAGGTGTGGGGCAGGCTGTGGGTGGGGCAGCCGTTGCGCAGCAATTCCACCCCTATCGGCAGCTTCAGCCCGTTGAGCCCTTGCCAGAGCCTTTCCCGCAGAACCCGGAGACGATGCCCCCGCTCTTGCCGGTCTTCCAGGGCCAGGGTCAGGGCCTTGGCCAGCCCCACAATGAGGGGAGGGCTCAGGCTGCCACTGCGGTAGCCTCCCTCCTGGCCGCCACCGTGGAGCTGGGGCGCCAACGCCAGCCCGGGGCGCACCACCAGAGCGCCAACACCCTTGGGGCCGTAAAACTTGTGGCCACTCAGGGACAGTAGATCCACACCCCAACCCGTTGGATCCAGGGGCACGTGGCCACAGGCCTGGGCGGCGTCACAGTGGTAGGCAATGCCCCGCTGGCGGCAGAGGGGGGCAATGGCGGCCACGTCCTGCAGCACGCCGATTTCGTTGTTGGCGGCCATCACGCTCACCAGCACGGTATCCGGTCGCAGCGCCTCGGCCAGGGTGGCCAACTCCAGGCGCCCATCGGGCCGCACCGGCAGCACCGTCAGGGTGAATCCCAATCGTTCCAGATAGCGGCAGGGCTCCAGCACCGCTGCGTGTTCCGTGGCCACGGTGACCAGATGGCGTCCCTGGCCGAGGCGCTGCTCGCATAGCCCCTTGATGGCCAGGTTGTTGGCTTCGGTGGCGCCGCTGGTGAAAATCACCTGGGACGGGGTCACGCCAAGGGCATCCGCCACCGTCTGCCGGGCCTGATCCACCGCCACTGCAGCCGCCAACCCCGGCCGATGCCCCCGCTGGGAGGGGTTGGCAAACTGCTGACTCCAGTAGGGCGCCATGGCCGCCACCACCTGGGGATCACAGGGGGTGGTGGCGTTGTGGTCCAGGTAGGGGACGGGCTGGCGTGGAGCGGAGGCGGCCAGAGAGGGCAGAGCACAGGACCGCCAACGCTAGACGATTGGTTCCAGCGCTGCCCGGCACGGCCTACCCATCCCCCTCTGCCTGACAAGAACGGCAGGAGCCTGCACAATGGGGAAGCATGGCCCCATCCCGGTGAACGACGAGACGCTCCAGCCCTTGTCCTGGCCCAGTCTGCTGGAGCAGTTGCTGGTGGGGCTGCCCCTGGAGCCGCAGCAGGCCCAGGCCCTGATGGGGGCCTGGCTGGGGGAGGAGTTGACCCCGGTGCAGACGGGGGCGTTTCTGGCGGCCCTGCGCTGCAAGGGGCTTCAGGGAACGGAGTTGGCAGCCATGGCCCAGGTGTTGCAGGCGGCGGCGGTGTCGCCGGATTTGCCCCTGCCCCCATCATTGCAGGGCGAGGTGCTGGATACCTGCGGCACCGGGGGGGACGGCGCCGGCACGTTCAACATTTCCACAGCGGTGGCGGTGACTGCCGCGGCCTGTGGGGTTCCCGTTGCCAAACACGGCAACAGGAGCGCTTCCGGCAAGGTGGGCTCCGCCGACGTGCTGGAAGCCCTGGGGGTCAATCTCAAGGCCCCGCCGGAGATCAGCCTCAAGGCCCTGGACCGGGTGGGTCTCTGTTTTCTCTTTGCCCCGGGCTGGCATCCCGCCCTGGCGGGGCTGGCCCCGTTGCGGCGCAGCCTGGGGGTGCGCACCGTGTTTAACCTCCTGGGGCCGTTGGTGAATCCCCTCAAGCCTGCCTATCAGGTGCTGGGTGTGGCGGATGTCAGCCTGTTGAACCCCATGGCCACGGCCCTGGCCCAACTGGGGGTGCGCCGCGCCGTTGTGGTCCATGGTCATGGGGGGTTGGACGAGGCGGACCTGAGCGGCCCCAGCGCTCTGGTCCATGTGGCGAGAACGGAGTCAGGGTCCCACGACATTGTGGAGGAGACTGTAGATCCTCTCCGACTGGGGTTGGAGCCTGCGCCCCTCACCGCCCTGGCGGGGGGGGATCTTGCCCATAGCGCCCACCTACTGCGTTATGTGCTGCAAGGCCGGGGCAGCCTGGCCCAGCAGCAGGTGGTGGCCCTCAACACCGGCCTGGCCCTGCTGGCGGCTGAGCGCTGCGCCAGCCTGGAGGACGGTGTGACCCAGGCCCTTGGCGTACTGGCCAGTGGCGCGCCCTGGCAGACTTTGCAAGCACTGGTTCAGGCGTTGGCCACCCCATGACCATGACGCTGTATCACCCATGAACCATCAACGGGACGCCCTGCTGGTGCTGGCGGATGGCTGGGTGATGGAGGGCTGGGGCTTCGGGGCGCGGACCACCGCCCTGGGCGAGGTGGTGTTCAACACCGGCATGACCGGCTATCAGGAGGTGATCACGGATCCCAGCTACAAGGGACAGCTCATCACCTTCACCTATCCCGAACTGGGCAATACGGGCATCAACGATCAGGACCATGAATCGGAGCGGCCCGCCGCCCGGGGGGTGATCTGCCGTGAAGTGGCCCCCGTGGCCAGCAACTGGCGCCAGCGCCATACCCTGGCGGATTGGCTGCGGCGCCACGGCATGGTGGGAATTCGCGGCCTGGACACCCGGGCGCTGGTGCGTCGCCTACGGGAGCAGGGCCCCATGAACGGGGCCGTAAGCTGGGACGGCGCCTCTGCAGGAGCGCTGCTGCAAGCCGTGCGCGCTGCCC
The DNA here is from genome assembly GCA_026709085.1 of Cyanobacteria bacterium MAG CAR3_bin_5. Classification (GTDB taxonomy): domain Bacteria; phylum Cyanobacteriota; class Cyanobacteriia; order PCC-6307; family Cyanobiaceae; genus Synechococcus_B. The sequence goes on from JAPOTR010000044.1 coordinate 18,668, forward strand.
CCACCATGGAAGGTCTGGATCTGGCCACCACCGTCAGCACCCCTGTGGCGTATCAGTGGCAGCAGGCCGCCGATGGGGTGCTGGACCCCCGTCTTCAGCCCGGCCATGGGGCCAACTACAAGGTGGTTGCCGTTGACTTCGGCATCAAGCGGGGCATTCTGCAGCGCCTCGCCAGCCATGGCTGCTCCGTGACCGTGCTGCCCGCCACCGCGGACTACCACCAGGTGATGGCCCATGGCCCGGAAGGGATTTTCCTGTCCAACGGCCCTGGCGACCCGGCCGCGGTCCATGGCGGCATTGCCCTCACCCGCCGTCTGTTGCAGCAGGAGCGGCCTGTTTTCGGGATTTGCCTGGGCTGCCAGATCATTGCTCTGGCCCTTGGGGCCGAAACCTTCAAGCTCGCCTATGGTCACCGCGGTCTCAATCATCCCTGCGGGGCGGCGGGACGGGTGGAGATCACCAGCCAGAACCACGGCTTTGCCGTTGACCCCGACACCTTGCCCGACGGGGTGCAGGTCCACAGGCTCAACCTGAATGACTGTACACTGGCTGGCCTGGAATTACAGGGGCGGCCCATCTTCGGGATTCAGTATCACCCTGAGGCCAGCCCCGGTCCCCATGACGCGGACCACCACTTCGCCCGCTTCACCCGGTTCATGGAGAGGCGTCGCCAACAATCCCGGAGGATTGACCATGCTTCTCCCGAGTACTGATTCATGACGCCACCTGCCCCGTTTCGTGGTTCCCCAGGACGCTCCAAGGGCCGTCCCAAGGGCCGCCCTGATTTTCCCCGTCAAGGGCCTGGCGACCGGCGCCCCCGGCGGGAGTCGGACCAGCGTCCGAGCGGGCACGGCAAGTGGTGCCCGGAGAAATATCCGGAGAGATATCCGGAGAAAAGATTCGAGAAAGAGAACTGGTCCCGGGAACGGCCACGGCGGCGGGGTAGTGAGGACGGCATGGTTGGCCATCGCGGTGGTCGTCCCCGCTGGGAACACCGTCCCCGCTGGGAGCAGAAGCCGGGCGGCCCGCGGCGCCCCAACCGTGGGGGATGGAGGGAGCAGGAGCGAGAACGTCCCGGTTCCGCCCCTGACGTCACCCCTGGCGGCGAGTCCTTCCCCTTGATGGAAACCACGCCGCCACCCGGGGATCTGGTGTGGGGGCGCCACGCCGCCGAGGCTGTCCTCCACAGTGAGCGCCCTGTTCACCGGGTCTGGTGTACGGGGGAGTTGCGGTTCAGCACCCGCTTCATGGAGGTGCTGCGGGAGGCCAAGGCTTCGGGTGTGGTGGTTGAGGAGGTGAGTTGGGCCCGCTTGGCGCAACTCTGTGGCGGCGCGGTTCACCAGGGCATCGTGCTGCAAACCGCCGCCGCCAGCAGCGTGACCCTCAAAGACCTGCTGGGGCGCTGTGAGCAGAGCCGGGAATCCCCCCTGCTGGTGGCGGTGGACGGCATCACCGATCCCCACAACCTGGGGGCCATTGCCCGCAGTGCGGAAGCCTTCGGCGGCCATGGCCTGGTGGCGCCCCAGCGGCGCAACGCCGGCCTCACCGGCAGCGTGGCCAAGGTGGCGGCCGGCGCCCTGGAGCATCTGCCCGTGGCCCGGGTGGTGAACCTCAACCGCTCCCTGGAACAGTTGAAGGACGCGGGCTACACCATTGTGGGCCTGGCCGGCGAAGGGGGGCAGTGCGTCGTCGAGATTCCGGCGGGAGAACCCCTTGTGGTGGTGGTGGGTTCCGAGGGGACCGGGTTGTCTCACCTCACCCGCCAGTATTGCCATCAGATTGTCAGAATTCCCCTGCGGGGTCGGACCCCCCACCTCAACGCTGCCGTGGCCTGTGGGGTGGTGCTTTACGAGATTGCACGCCAGCGCTGGTTGGGTGAGCTTCAGGGCTCCATGCCCACACCACCGGCCCCGGAACGCCAGCCCCCCACAAGCGAAGCCAGCGAACCGGAACCGGAAACAGCCCCTGACCCAGGGTCGGCCCCCCCGCCACAACAACAGGCGGAGAGCCCCACTGCCGACGACCATGACAGTGGCCATGACAGTGGTCATGACAGCGCTCTTGAGGAAGCCGCGTCACCACCTGTGGACGAGCCATCACCCGACGAGACAACGCCTGACGAGACAATGCCCGACGAGCCGCCACCTGATGAGACAACGCCTGATGAGACAACGCCTGCGGCGGCGCCGGCTTCGGCCCCGGGGACCCCGGCTCCAGCCCCGACGTCTCCGGAGTTGACCTGGGCCAGCAGCGCTGCGGACACGGATCGCCACCTTGCTGCCCACGTTTCCCTTTGACGCCAGCGACGCCAGCGGCAAAAAGACGCCACAATGGCCATCAGTTCTGCTGAACAGGTCATGTTCACGTGGACCGTTGCCTACGTGGCCAATGCCCTGGGCCTGGCATGGTGGGCCAGGGTGCGCAGCGAGGATCCACAACTCGTTTACTGGGTTGGCCCTTTTGTGAGGAGAAGGCAGTTGGAGCGCTATCTTCTCCTCTTCCTGCGCGACCTGGAACTGGAAGGGGCTCAAGACCTTACGGCGGAGCGGTTGCGCCGTCGCCGCTCGGAACCGCTCACCTATGCCGCCCATGACTGACGGCCGATACCAGGCCCATCGGGCCATGGCGCTGATAGCGTCCCCTGTGTCTCCCTGCCCCTGCCCATGGCCATTGCCGCCCTGCGCCAGCAACTCCTGAACGGTGAATGCTCCGCCCGGGAGCTAACCGAGGCCACCCTGCGGCGGCTTGCTGCAGTGGAGCCCGCCCTCCATGCCTTCACCACGGTCACGGCGGAGCGGGCCTTGGCGGATGCCGACCGGGTGGATGCCGCCCGTGCGGCTGGCGATCCCCTCGGTCCACTGGCCGGCATTCCCGTTGCCGTGAAGGACAACCTCTGCAGCAAGGGCATTGCCACCACCTGCTCCAGCCGCATGTTGGAGCACTTTGTTCCCCCCTATGAAGCCACGGCAACGGAGCGGCTCTGGCGACAGGGGGCCGTGCTGGTGGGGAAGACCAACATGGACGAGTTCGCCATGGGCAGCTCCACGGAAACCTCCGCCTTTGGCGCCACCTCCAATCCATGGCAACCAAGCTGTGTACCCGGCGGCAGTTCAGGGGGAAGCGCGGCGGCAGTGGCGGCTGGCGCCTGTGCCGTGGCCCTGGGCTCGGATACGGGGGGCTCCATCCGTCAGCCCGCTTCCTTTTGCGGCGTGGTGGGCCTGAAACCCACCTATGGCCGTGTGAGCCGCTGGGGGCTGGTGGCCTTTGCCAGCTCCCTGGATCAGGTGGGGCCCTTAAGCAGTTCCGTGGCGGATGCGGCGGAGATTCTGCAGGTGGTTGCCGGCCATGATCCCCGGGATGCCACCAGTCTGCAGGCCCCTGTCCCCGACTACCGGGCCAGCCTTCGGAACCCCGTCAAGGGGTGTCGGGTGGGGATGATTCGGGAATGCTTTGGCGCCGGCGTCGCACCGGACGTGGTGCAGTCCATACAGGCTGCGGCAGCCCAGTTGGAGGCCCTGGGATGCCCTGTGGAGGAGGTGAGTTGTCCCCGGTTCAAGGACGGCATCGCCACTTATTACATCATCGCCCCCTCGGAAGCCTCCGCCAATCTGGCCCGTTACGACGGGGTCAAATACGGCCTGCGGGTGGAAAGCGCCCAAAGCTGCGGAGACATGACCGCCCGGACCCGGGCCCAGGGGTTCGGCCCGGAGGTGCAGCGGCGCATCCTGATTGGCACCTATGCCCTCTCGGCAGGCTACGTGGATGCCTACTACCACAAGGCGCAGCAGGTGCGCACCCTGATCCGCCAGGATTTTGACCGGGCCTTTGCCCGGTTCGATCTGCTGCTGACGCCCACCTCCCCCTGCACCGCCTTTGCCGCTGGCGAGAGGACCGACGATCCCCTGGCCATGTACCTGGCCGACCTGATGACCATCCCCATCAACCTGGCGGGTCTGCCGGCCATCAGCCTGCCGTGCGGACTGGATGAACACGGTTTGCCTGTGGGACTCCAATTGATCGGTAACGTGCTGGAGGAAGCCAGACTCCTCCAGGTGGCCCATGCCTATGAACAGGCGGCCTCTCCCCTGGCCCACTGCTCACGCCCTCCTTTGGTGCGGCCTCTGTTGCACTCCACTGCAAACTGACGGTTTTGCCTGAGGTTTGGTCAGATAATGCAGCCAGTCCAAATGAAACGATGCTTGATGCTCTTCCCCTGCCCCTTATTTTCGGGGGGTTAGGCGTTGCTGCACTCCTGGTTGGTGTGGTGGCGGTCTGGACCCGGGGCCGTGGGTCCGGGAAAAAGGCCTTCGCGGAATTCGAGTCCAGGGCATCCCCCGATCCCCAACAGGCGGCCCGGACAAAAGACAATGCAGCGGCAGAGCCCGGCGAGCCCGCGTTCGAGCCCCTGCCCCCTGCCCCTGAGAACGTTCCGGAGCCGGTGACGGCAAACTTTGCCCCGGATCAACTCTCCCTGGGACTCACCGTTCCCTCCGGCCGTCGTCGCCCCGGCACCGGCATGGGTCCCTTCAAGGAGATGGCCGGTTCGGTGGTCATCAAGGGCTGAGGCGTCCCGGAAAGGGGACAGAATGGCAGTCCCTCCCGGAACATCCATGGCTGTTGTTGAACGACTGGGTCACGTGGCCATCCGTGTCCAGGATATGGAACGAGCCAAGCGCTTTTATTGCACCCTTGGCATGGAACTGGTGTGGGACGCCAAGGATTGGTGCTACCTGGAAACCAGACCGGGGCGGGAGGGTCTGGCCCTCCTGGGACCCGGCTACCGGGCCGCAGGACCGCACTTTGCGTTTCATTTCCGGGATCGTGACGCCGTCCATGCCGCCCATGCCCAGCTCAAGGCCGCCGGGGTGGCCGTTGGTGCGGTGCATGATCACCGGGACGGCACGGCCTCCTTCTACTTGCGGGATCCGGAGGGCAACTGGCTGGAAATGCTCTATGAACCCCAGGGGGGCATTCCTGCCAACGTGACGGCTGCCGTGGGCGCCGCGGACCCGGTACGGGTGTAGCGTGGCGGGGTGGCGCACGACTCCCTGCCGGCGATTCAGGAGGAGGCCCTGGAACTGCTGGGGTGGCCGGAACTGTGCCAACACCTGGCCGGCTTTGCCTCCACCACCATGGGTCGCCAAGCTCTGCTGCGGGTGTCCCTGCCCGGTGATCTATCCCGGAGCCAGCAGCTTCACCAGGAAACCCGGGAACTGCTGGAGCTGGATCAGCAGTTGGAGGGGGGGCTGGATTTCCGGGGTGTGGTGGACCTCGGTCCCCTGGTGGGGCGGTGCTGCAAGGGGGGCATTGCCACGGGGGAGGCCCTGCTGGGGGTGGCCGCCACCATGGCCGCTATGCGGAAACTGCGGCGCCAGATCAACGATCCCCAGCGTCAGCCGGTGACCACCGCCTGCTTGGCCCGGCTGCAAAGCCTGCAGCAACTGGAGCGACGGCTGAACCATTGCCTGGAGGAGGGTGGTCACGTGGCGGATCGGGCCAGCGGCGCCCTGGCGGCAGTGCGCCGCCAACTGGGTGAACTGCGCCTGGCGTTGCGTCAACAACTCCACGTGCTGCTGCGGCGTCATCAGGCGGTGCTGCAGGACACCATCATCTCCTCCCGCCATGGGCGGGCCGTGGTGGCCCTCAAGGCCGGCGCCCTGGACCAGTTGCCCGGCCTGGTCCACGACAGCTCCACCTCCGGCAACACCTTGTTTGTGGAGCCCCAGGTGTTGGTGCCCCTGGGCAATCGCATCCGTGATCTGGAGGCCCAGGAGCGGCAAGAGGAGGAGCAGGTGCTGCGGCAGTTGACTCAACTGGTGGCCGATGACGCTCAACCGCTTCTGGACATCTGTGCAGCCCTGCTGCGGCTTGATACGGCTCTGGCCCGGGGGCGCTATGGCGCCGCCATGGGGGGCATTCAACCGGACTTCCTGGAGACCGGCCCGAAGACCGATGCCACCGGGGCGGCCCAGGGGCCCATCCTGCTGCGGCAGTTGCGTCATCCTCTGCTGGTGGGGCAACAGCAGGCCGGTGGGGCCGACGTGGTGCCGGTCGATGTGCAGGTACGCCCCCATCAACGGGTGGTGGCCATCACCGGACCCAATACGGGTGGCAAGACCGTTGTGCTCAAAAGCCTGGGCCTGGCCCTCCTCATGGCCCGGGCAGGAATGCCGGTGCTCTGTGCCGGCCCGGCCCGGCTGCCATGGGCTGCGCTGGTGCTGGCTGACATCGGTGACGAGCAATCCCTCCAGCAGAACCTCTCCACCTTCAGTGGCCACGTCAAGCGGCTGGCGCGGATCCTTGAGGCCGTCGAGGCCTCCCCCACGGCCACCGTCAACGGGGTGGTCCTGCTGGACGAGCTGGGGGCCGGCACGGATCCGGGCGAAGGGTCAGCCCTGGCCATCGCCCTGTTGCGCCACATGGCGGATCGGGTCCGTCTCACCATGGCCACCACCCATTGCAGCGCCCTCAAGGCGCTCAAGTATGAGGACGACCGCTTTGAAAACGCCTCCGTCGCCTTTGACGAGGCCACCATGGCCCCCACCTATCATCTGCAATGGGGCATACCCGGCCGCAGCAACGCCCTGGCCATCGCCCAGCGGTTGGGCTTGCATCCGGCGGTGCTCAGCCAGGCCCGGGCCTTGCTCAAGCCCCAGCAGGCGGGTGAGGTGAGTTCCATCATCAGTGGTCTGGAGCAGCAACGGCAACAGCAGGACGAGGCCGCCGCCGCCGCCGCCGCCTTGCTGGCCCGTACGGAGCAACTCCATGCCCAGGTGCTCAGCCATTGGCAGCGGCAGCAGAATGAAATCGCCCGGCGGCAGCAGCAGCGGCAGCAGCAGTTGGAGGACTCCATCCATGCCGCCCGGCAGGAGGTGGCCCGCATCATTCACACCCTGCGCCAAGGGCCGCCGGACGGCGAGCAGGCCCGCCGGGCCGGCCAACGTCTGAAGGCCCTCAAGCAAGCCCGGCACGGGCAGAACAACACTGGAGCGGATCTACCTGGCCCATTGCCGGATCGGCAGGGGTGGGCGCCCCATGTGGGCATGCGGGTGCGGGTGCGGCGCCTGGGCAAGGTGGCGGAGGTGCTGGACGTGAAAGACGGTCGGATGCTGGAGTTGCGCTGTGGCCCCATGCGACTCCAGACCCACGTGGACGACGTGGAGTCCCTGAACGGTGACGAGCCCCGCCCTGCCCCCTCCGTGCAGGTGACCCACCGCCAGCCCCTGGCCCCCGGCCCGGAGGCGCGCTGCGCCGCCAACACCATTGACCTGCGTGGATTACGGCTCCATGAGGCGGAGTCGGCTGTGGCGGATCAGCTCAGCCGCTGCAACGGTCCCATCTGGGTGATTCACGGCATCGGCACGGGGCGGCTCAAGCGGGGCCTATGGGAGTGGCTGAAGAGCACGAACCAGGTGGAGCGCTTCCACGATGCGGAGCCGGGAGATGGAGGCATGGGCTGCACCGTGGTGTGGCCGTGTCATTGACACGCTGTCAAAGCTTTGCCCTGATGGTCAAAGAGGCGCCAGGCATCCGGATCGGGGGTGAGGGTGAGGTGGTCCCCCAACCGCACCGGCAGATTCGCAGAAGTCCGCACCTGCGCCAACTGTTGCCCCGGGGCGAGGCGGCAGCCCAGCAGTTGTTCATGGCCCAGGGCTTCAATGGCCACAACCGTGGCTGCCAGGCTACCGGGTGCATCTTCCTGATGCCGAGGCGCCCCCACACGGAGCGCCTCGGCCCGAATGCCGGCAGTGGCCACAGGATAATTGCGCTGTGCCACAGTGGCCCGTAGCCGCTCCGAGAGGGGCAGCGCCTGCCCGTCCAGCACCAGGCCGGTGGGCGTTGGTGTAGCGGGAAGCAGGTTCATGGGGGGATGACCGATAAACTGGGCAACAAACAGGTTGACGGGCTGGTTGTAGAGGTGGCGGGGTGTGCCCACCTGTTGCAATTCACCGTGGTGGAGCACAGCGATCCGATGCCCCATGGTCATGGCCTCCACTTGGTCATGGGTGACGTAGAGGGTGGTGGCGCCCAGGGTCTTCTGGAGCCGGGCAATGGCCAGCCGTGTTTCTCCCCGCAGCTTGGCATCCAGGTTGCTCAGAGGTTCGTCCATCAAAAACACGGCCGGTTCCCGGGCAATGGCCCGCCCCAGCGCCACCCGCTGTTTCTGTCCACCGGATAGCTCCCGGGGCCGGCGTTGCAGCAACTGCCCCAGATCCAGCAGGGCGGCCACCTCCTGGATGCGTCGCTGGATCCCTGCTTCCCGCCGGGAGTGGACCCGCAGCGGCCGCGGCCATGGGGCGGTGCAGTGGGCCAGCCCGTCCTGAATGCGCCGCAGACCACGGCGGGGCCGGCTGCGTCGCAGGCCAAAGGCCAGGTTTTGGGCCACCGAGAGATGGGGGTAGAGGGCATAGCTTTGAAACACCATGGCCACGTTCCGCCGGGCCGGGGAAAGATACTGCACCGAACGCCCCCCTACCAGAACGTCCCCGCCGCTGAGGGACTCCAACCCGGCCAGCAGCCGCAGGAGAGTGGTCTTGCCACAGCCGGAGGGACCCACCAGCACCAGAAACTCCCCATCGGCAACGGCGAGGTCGATCCCCTTGAGCACCTCCGTTGCCGTCGCCCCGGCCCGTGGCGGATAGGCCTTGCGACAGTGACGAAACTCAACGCTGGCCATGGGCGGGGGTGGGGGTGCTGCTGCTTATCTTGTCTGTCTGGCGGCCACCCCCATGCCCTCAATTCTCCCCGTCAATCTTGAGGATCTCCTGGCCTGTCGCGGCGTGGAGTCCCAGCGGGTTGAGTTCAAGGCCGGTTGGGATCCCAAGACTACGGGTTTTCAGGTGCTGCGGACCATCTGCGCTTTTGCCAACGACCTTCAGAACCTGAACGGCGGCTACGTGGTGATTGGGGTGGCGGAGCAGGGTGGGCGCGCTATCTTTCCTCCACCCGGTCTGACCGATCAGGCGGTGGAGGCGGCCCAGAAGTGGATTCGCGGTCAATGCAACCGCCTGGATCCGCCCTATCAGCCCCTCCTGTCTCCCGAGACGGTGGCGGACCGACGGCTGCTGGTGGTGTGGGCGCCGGGCAGTGAGACGAGGCCTCATCGGGCGCCTGCTCGGGACGGTTCCCCCCGCTACTGGGTTCGCCTCGGGACGGAGACGGTGGATGCCGACCAGCGCGGGAATCTCCTCTCATCTCTTATGGAGCAGGCGGCCCGTGTGCCCTGGGATGATCGCAGGGCCATGGACGCCACAATTGAAGATCTACGGGAGGCCAAGGTGCGGGAGTTCCTGCACGACGTGGGCAGTGGACTCCTCAACGAGCCGGACACCGGTGTCGTCTATCAACACATGAGGCTTACAGCGCCGGTGAACGGTCACCAAGCACCGCGGAACGTGGGCCTGCTCTTTTTCTCCCATGATCCACTGCGGTGGTTCCGGGGCGCCAAAATCGAGGTGGTGCAGTTCACCGCGGATCGCGCCGGAGACGTGCAGGAGGAACGCACCTTCAGCGGCGCCTTGGCGGATCAAGTTCGTGACTGCCTCGGCTACCTGGAGAACCTGTCCACCGCCCATCTGCAGAAGCAGCAGGACCGGAGTCAGGTGCGGGGATGGGTCAGCTACCCGTTACCGGCTCTCCGTGAGACACTGGTCAACGCGGTGTACCACCGCAGCTACGCCGCCGATCAGCCCGAGCCCACCAAGGTTTATCTCTATCCGGGGCGGATCGAGGTCATCAGCTATCCGGGACCCGTTCCGGGCATTGAGGCCAGCCACTTGGCCCTCAACGCCTCAACGCCGCCCGTGCCCGCCCGGAATCGCCGCATTGGGGAGTTCCTCAAGGAGTTGGGGCTTGCGGAAGGCCGCCACACCGGTCTGCCCAAGGTGTTCCAGGCCATGGCGGCCAACGGATCGCCGGCGCCCCGTTTCCAGTTCGACGAACAGCGGACGTTTTTCCAGGCCACGCTGCCTGCCCACCCGGAATACGAAGCGCTCTCCGCCCTGCGGGATGCGGCCCACCTGCGGGTCTTGGGAGCCTCGAAGGAGGCGCTCCACCGTCTGGAATCCGCCTGGGCCGTGAACCCGGCCGCCGGGGTGTTGGCGGCGGAGTTGATCCGGGAATACGGAAAACGAGGCGAAGTGCAGCAGTCCGAAGCCGTGCTGGACACCTTTGCGGCGGAGGGGCCACAGGGCGTACTTCCCCATCTCAGGAACGTCCTCGCCAACGTGCTGATGGATGCGGGAAAGCCGGAAAAGGCGCGACAGTTGCTTTGGAAGAACTCGTCCCTGCTGTTTGGCCAGGACGCCATCGACGCCGCGATTCTGGCCCGCCGCCTCCGGGATCCCCTCGCTGCTCACCAGCATTTCCAGCGGGCAGGCGATGCCATCAACGCCGACCCCCGCGCCCTGCTGGAGTTTGCCCAGACCAAGCTCCAGTTGTCCGGGAAATCCCGGCGGGCGAGGCGGGAGGATTCCCGGCGACGGTTCCTCAGGGAGGCCCGGACCCTGCTGGAGCGGGTGCTCCAGTTGAGCGCTCCACCCACCCGTCATGCCTGGGCCTGGCGGGAATTGGCCCGCACCCTCCATTGGCTGGGGGCGCCGGCCCGGGACGTGGCGGATGCCTACCAGAAGGCCATCGCGCTCCTGCCGGAGGAAGCCAGATTTGTGCAGGAGTTGCAGGAACGGCGGCGCAGGTGACAAAGGATTGCGCTTCATTCCTTCACTATCCTCCGGTCCTCAACACTGTTCCCTTTCTACTTCAGCAAATGACGGTGTAAGCGTTGCGCCGGGAAGCAGACAAGCACGGTCCTCAACACAAAGGTAAGAAGACATGCCCCAGGATCAAGAGCGTGTTGCACACCCCCTCAACCATGACCAAGACCACCGTGCGGGTTCTGTTGTTTGGCCGGTTGCGGGAGGAGCACGGCTGGGGGGACCGGCTGGTGGAGTTGCCCCGGCCCGCCGCCACCGTGGCCCAACTCCAACAACAACTGGGCATTTCCTGCCCTGGTCTCCGTTGGGCCGTCAATCAGGATTTCGTCACACCGGAGCAACCACTACAACCCGGTGATGAGTTGGCCTTTCTGCCCCCCGTCACCGGAGGATGAGCGGGGGGCTAGCCTGCCCTGAACCACCCATGAAGCAGCAACCCCCCTGAAAACGACGAGGCCCGTGTCAAATCCAGGAAGGAGTCCCCGGCCCTCGGGATGGGGAGGAGGTGAAGAACCCTTGCTGGTGAGCGGGGATGCCGCCCTGGCCGCCAGTTGGCGTGATCAGGCCAGGCAGGGGCTGGGGCAGGGGGCGTTTCTGCTGGTGTTGGCGGCCACGGCCACTGCTGCGGCGCCGGGGATTTCCGCCGCGGGCAGCACACCGGAGAGCCGGCGTCTCACGGCCGCAGCGGATGGGGAGTTGGTGGCGCTGGGCCCCACGGCCCCACGGCCCCATGCCCTGCCCCCATTGCCGGCCGGTGTCTCCCCGGCCCTGATTAGCTGGGTGGTGCTGGAGCAGTTGCGGCTGGCCAGACGGATGGTGAATGCCGGCCTGGACGTGGCCCCGGCCGTGGACCATGAACAGGCGCCGGGATGCCAACCCGCCGCTTGCCTCAGCACGGGCCGGGCCTTGCCCCTGCAACAGGTGCGGGATCTGCTGCGCTGGGGTCGGGATTGCGGGCGGGATTGGGTGCGTCGCCAAGCGGGCGCCTTGTTGGTGGTGGGGGAATGTGTGGCCGGGGGCGCCAGCACCGCCGCTGCCGTCCTGCGGGGACTGGGGGTGGACGAGGACGGGTTGGTGAGCGGCAGCCTGCGGCAACCCCCTCACAAGCTGCGCCGGCAACTCATCGCCCAGGGGCTGCAACGCTCCGGCCATCCCGGCACAGCCCTGGAGTTGGCGGCGGCTGTGGGTGATCCCATGCAACCTCTGGTGGCCGGTGTGATCCTGGGCTGTGGCGGGATGGCGCCGGTCCTGCTGGCGGGGGGCAGTCAGATGGCGGCCGTGCTGGCCCTGGCCATGGTCCTGGCTCGCGACTGTGGCCAACCCGTTGCCCCCCTGTTGCGCTCCACCGCTCTGGGCACCACCCGTTGGGTGGCCCGGGAGCCGGGCAGCAATCTGGCCCTGCTGCTGGAGCGGATACATGGGCAACTGGGACTCCCCCAGGCCCCCCTGGCCATGGCCAGCGGTCTGAACTTCTCCCCCTGCACCCATCCGGCACTGCGGGATTACGAGGCGGGTTACGTGAAGGAGGGGGTGGGGGCAGGGGGGCTGGCCATTGTGGCCAGCTTGGCCGGTCTGTCAAACCTTCGCCTGGCCCGCCTCTGTGATCAGGCCATGGACCGGATGGACCGGGTGCGGGAGTGAGACTTGACGCTGTCGGTGAGAATTGCCGGTTACGCCATGAACTGTTCGAGTCGCTGCTTGCGCTGCTCCCAGTCGGGCATCACGCGCTCCAGCACCTTGAAGAAGGCAGCACCGTGGTGGGGCTCAGCCATGTGGCACAGTTCGTGGGTGATCACGTAGTCAATGGCCACCACTGGCGCCTCGATCAAGTGACGGTTGAGGAACAGCCTGCCCCCGGGAGACATGGATCCCCACCGCCGCCGGCTCTGGCGGATGATGAGACCATGGGGGCGGAAGGCATCGGGCTCCGGGAAGCGCTGACGGCAAGCCGCCATGCGCTGAGCGAACTTGACCCGGGCGCAACCGCCGTACCATGCTTCCACCAGATCCTTGGCAATGCCGGGTCGGCGGGGTTGCCGGGTCTGCACAACAATGAACCCCCGCAGCAACTTCACGCCGTCCTGACGGTGGGGGACAATTTTTAGTCTGTAGGACCGCCCCAGGTAGTGGTGTGTCTCCCCGGCCACAAAGCGCCGCTGGGGTGTTCGCGGCAGGAATTGGGAAAAATAACGCCGTTGCTTGACCACCCACGCTGCCCGCTGACGGAGCTTGGCCGCAACAGCCTCCATGCTGACCTCCATGGGGGCGGCGATCACGACCGATGTATCCGGCTCCACAGCGATCTCCATGGTCTTGCGGGGCCGGCGAACCACGTGGTACGGGATGACCTGCTCCCCGTATTGCAGGTGGCCATGGTCCCTGGTCATCGGACAAACCGGGCACGGGCCACGTCCATGATGTCGCGCTGAAGCTGGTCAAGAACGTCCTCGGGCACGGCAATGCCCTTCCGGTCGCGCACCACGTCAAAAAAGAAGTCATCCATGGCGTTGCGCAGGGCATTCTGCGCCTCTTCGTTGGACCAGATGCCCACCATCAGACGGGCCTGGATGATCTCCATGACGTCCAAGGCCATGGCGGCAACCTCCCCATGATTCACCTGGATTCCATGGTTCCCACAGAGGCGCTCCTTGAGGATGCCGAAGAAGGCTTGTGCATGGTCGTTGCCCTGGAGCGCCTGGGGCACACCCTCGCCGCGATCCTGGCCGGCAAGCTTGCCGGCCAGGTCCACCACCTTGCTCAAGTAGTCCCGCTCGGAAAGGCGCCGGTCCCGGTAGGCGCGGATGGTCTCTTCAAGAAGCTGGGAGAACCGCCGGTACAGGGCGGGATCCTGGTCCATCTTTTCCGTGATTGCCCGGCGGGTGGCGCTGGCAATGCGGTCTGCTCGTGAAGCCTGGGAAACGCCGGTTTCCACCACCACTGCCTTCAGCGCATCCGGGTCGTTGATGTTCACCGGATCAACGACGGTCTCGGCTGGCATGGCCGCCACGTGGTCGTCCAGGAGCTGCTGGATCTTGGGCTCAAACTGGTGCATGTTGACGGTGTCCTGATAGCGGCGTTGCACGGAGCGTTTCAGGTGCGAGAAATGCCGCCAGTCGTCTTTCATTGCATCAGCTTGTTTCTCGTTGAAGATATCCAGAATTTTGTCTGAAGACAAACAAATGTGCAGACACCGGCTGAAGACCCGCAGCCGTTCGTAGAATTCTTCACGGACGGCATCATCCCCCAAATGCTGTTCCAACTGTTCCATATCCTTCTTGTTGCCCACTGCCTTGAACAGATCCCAAAGCTGTTCACGCAACTGGGGCAACTTGCGGATTTCCTCTCGAACGTCATGGACGGTTCCCTGGAGGTCCGCCGGGTCGTAATTTGCAAAAGCGCTGTAGGTTGTCAAGGCGCAATCCAATTCACCCAGAAGACCTTCATAATCAAGAATGAAACCAAACTGTTTATCCTGTTTTGCGTTGTCCTCTTCATGGAGACGGTTCACACGGGCGATGGCCTGTAAAAGATTGTGTTCCTTCAGGGATTTACAGATGTAGAGCACCGTATTCCGCGGCGCATCAAAACCTGTCAACAGCTTGGAAACAACAATGAGGATTTCAGGATCGCCTGATCCCTGAAAAGCTGCAATAAGCTGGCGATTGTATTCCTCTTCATGTTTGTATTGCTTCATTATCTTCGACCAGAAATCACGAACAAGATCCCTGGAATCCTGATCCACCTCCTCATTGCCCTCGCGGTCGTTTGGCGGTGAAATGACGATGGCGCTGGACACGTGACCAATCTCGTCAAGCACCTCCTTGAAACGCACGGCAGCGGCCTTTGAGGGCGCCGCCAACTGGGCCTTGAATCCAGTACACTGCCAGTGCTGGCGGTAATGCTCCGAGATGTCGAAGGCCTTGGCGCGGATCGCTTGATCCGTCTTTGCCAGGGCATCCATGCCGGAGAACTTGCGCTTTAGATCAGCTTTCTGGTTGTCCATCAAGCCAACGTTGATCTTGTCGAACCAGCGATCAATTCCTTCGCCGGTCACTTGCTGCTGGACAAGCCTGCCCTCATACAGGAGGGGCACAACGGCTTGATCGGCAACTGCTTCGTTGATGGTGTAGTGGTGAATCAGGCGGCCAAAGCTGGAGAGGGTGCTTCTCTCCTTCTTCAACAGCGGGGTGCCGGTGAAACCCAGGTAACAGGCATTGGGCAACATGCGGCGCATCTTGCCGGCCATCCGGCTGTGGCCACCGTAGCGCCCTGTCTGGCTCCGGTGGCTCTCGTCCACCAACACAAAGATATTCCGGTCATCATCAATCACGTGGCTTTTCCTCAAGGCCGTGTCGAATTTGTTGATGATGGTGGTGATCAGAGGGGTTTTGTCACGGATCAATTTCAGCAGGTGTGCGCCGCTGGTGGCCCGGACGGGCTCCAGATCGCAGGACTTGAACGTGGCCTTGATTTGTTTGTCCAGATCGTCCCGATCCGTGACGATGATCATGCGCGGATTCTCGATGCCGGGCTCCAACGCCAGGGAACGCCCCAGCATGACCATGGTGAGGGACTTGCCGGAGCCCTGGGTATGCCAGATGACGCCACCCTGCCGCCCCCCACCGTTCATGTCCTGTTGCCTGATAGTGTCCATGGCCCGGCGAACGGCGAACACCTGTTGATGACGCGCCACCTTCCGTATCCCGCCATCAAACACCGTGAACCGCCGAATCAAGTCGAGAAGGCGCTCGGGCCGGCAAAGACCGTAGAGGGTGCGGTCCTGTGGGGTGACGGCACGATCCCCCGCCGCGGCCATGGCGTCAAAATCAGGACGGGCAGAGGCCAGGTCACCGGAAAAGACAGCCTCCTTTTCCTCCGCCGAGAAGCCACGGTGAATCAGGGGTGTAATGGCCGCGTCGGTATCTTCGTTGTCCCGCCATGGGTGCCAGAACTTCCGTGATGCCCCCACCGTGGCATAGCGGGCCTCCCTTCGGTTCATGGTCACGAGAAGCTGGGCGAAGTGGAAAAGCTGGGGAATCTTGTCTGCACATTGATAACCAATCAGTTGACTGTCCGCCTTCTCCAGAGGCTCGGAAGGCCGTTTGCTTTCCACGACCAGCACCGGAACGCCGTTCACGAATCCCACTACGTCGCAACGGCGCACCTGGCCGGAATTCATCCCCTCCACTGCAAACTCCGCCGTGACGTGGAACAGGTTGTTGGCGGGATTCTCCCAGTCAATGAAGCGCAGTGTGTAGCTCCTGGTGTCGCCGTCAATGGTTTTGGCAATGGTTGTTCCCAGAACAAGGGTGTCGTAAATGTCCTGGTTGACGCCCTGCAACCCCTTCAAGCGGTCCGGGGTGGGCTTGAGACGGCCCATGGCCTCGTGAGCATCTTCCAGATCAAAGCCATAGACCTGGCCGCGATGGGTGAAGCTGTTCATGCCCATGAGTTGCTGCGCCAGGACGTCGTCCAGCACCACGTTCCGCCGCCGTCCACCCCGCAACCGCAGCGCCTCAGCCTGGGACAGCGGCTTGAAGCCCATGGCCGCCAGCAGTTGAAGGGCCGGGATCTGGGACTGGTGTTTTTCGGTGGGGTTAAAGGTCATGGGGTGCTCACGAGCCTGATTGACCGTGGTCAAGAGGCGCACCTGCTACCCTACGCGGGCATGGATTGGGGTTGTCCTGATCGGCAAAGGGGGTTCTGGCGTTGCTGGAGCCCCTTGTGCTTGTTCAGCCGGCGGACGGGTTTGGACCCATCCCATCTGAGACGCCCTGGTGGTTATTAAAGGATATACTCCTATCCTTTAATAGGCTCCTCGCTTATTCAAAGTTCTTTTCCAGCAGTCCCCATGTAGTCCCATGCGTAGAGGCGCCACCGGCCATGTAGTCACCACAACCACGGCAGGGGAGATGGTTCAAGCCTTTGTGCCCGATCCTCTGCCACCTGTCCCACCACTGGCCTGGAGCCCTTCGCTGCGGGCATTGCACGATGCGGCGCTCCTTGCCTGTGGGCGGCTGGACGGGGGCTCCGTGCTGGTCCCGGAGCTCAGCCTTTTCCTCTATGCCTACGTGCGACGGGAAGCCCTGCTGTCGTCACAGATCGAGGGAACCCAGTCTTCCCTGTCGGACCTTCTGGTGTTTGAGCTGGACGAGGCCCCTGGCGCGCCGTTGGCTGACGTGGTTGAGGTGTCCAGTGCTGTGGCGGCGCTGGAGTATGGGCTGCGTCGTCTGAACAGTGGCTTCCCCTTGTCGTCTCGGCTCCTGCGGGAGGTGCATGGGGTGCTGCTGGCCCGTGGTCGGGGTTCGGAGAAAGCGCCAGGAGAGTTCCGCCGCAGTCAGAACTGGATTGACGGGACGCGCCCCGGAAACGCCCGTTTTGTTCCCCCACCGCCAGAGCAGGTAGCGGACTGCATCACCGATCTTGAGCGGTTCATCCATGCCCAGGACGACCTGCCAGCCTTGGTCAAAGCTGCTTTGGCCCATGTCCAATTCGAGACCATCCACCCGTTTCTGGACGGCAACGGTCGCCTTGGCCGGGTGTTGATTGTGCTGATGCTGGTGGATTCCCGAGTGCTGCAGCAGCCGTTGCTCTATCTCAGCCTGTTTTTCAAGCAACACCGCAGCCAATACTACGCATTGCTGGATCGGGTGCGCCAGGAGGGGGATTGGGAGGCCTGGCTTGCTTTCTTTCTGGAAGGCGTTCAACAGACCGCCACCGCTGCTGTTGCCATGGTGTGCCGTCTGCAGGAACTCTTCAAGAGTGACGAGGCCCGCCTTGCCCAAGCCGACCTGGGCCGCTCGGGTCTCAGTGTCCGCCAAGTCTTCCAAGTCCTGTGCCAACGGCCACTGACCAGCATTGGCGCCTTGAAGGAACAGACAGGCGTCAGCTTCCCCACGGCTGCCAAGGCCATGGATCACTTGGTGACGCTGGGCATCGCCCGCGAGACCACCGGAGGACGCAGGAACCGGCTGTTTGCCTATGATGCCTACCTGGCCATCCTCAGTGAGGACGCTGAGCCTCTCGGGTGAGTCCCAAGCCGGTAGAGGTGGCGTAAAGTTCAAGGGTGACCAGAGCTTGAAGCGCTGGGACTGGTGCTTTTGTGGGGAATGGAGGCTTGGCTTTTGCCAGGGTCCCCAGGAACCAGGATCGCCAAACGCCGCCACTGAATCATGTCTTTGCCAAACATTTGGGAGATCTTTCATTTGAAATCCTCTCCCTACTTCCAGACTGCGCTCCAGAAGGACTCAAACACAAAACCACTGAGCCTGTTCGTGGGGCGGCAGCGCGAGTTGCGGCGGCTGCTTGCCACCATCGGCAGCAATCTTGGTTCCAGACAGGCTGTTGCCGGTCGCCCCGGCCTCGGCAAAACCACACTGGTTCAGGTGGTTAAAGACAGGGCCAGAGCAGCGGGCTACTGGACAGCGGATGACTTCATTTCCATTACAACGGAAAGTAGCGGTGTGCTGCTGGGACAGTTGCTTACTGGTGTCTACGACGCCGTTGTGGCCTGCAACCCCGATGGGGACAACGATCCAGCAGTGGAGGAAGCCCAGCAACTGGTGTGTAGCGTTAGATTGCGGAGCGGAACCATGAACGTGTCAGTGGCGGGGTTCGGGGTTGGCGGCGGCGGGTCAGAGGCGGTTTCCACGCCCCCCAGTGCGTTGATTCTGGATGGTCCCCGGGTACTCCGTAACCTGCTGAATTACGCTCTACAGAAAGGAGCCAAAGGTGTACTGCTGCACCTGAATAACCTGGAAGATCTTAGCGAGACGAATACACAGGATGCAGCGGACGTGCTGCGGGATATTCGAGACTCGGCGGTGATGCTGGATGGCCTGCACGTAATTGTCGTGGGCGCCACGGATGCGGTGCGCACTGTCGTGAACCGCCACCCCCAAATCAGGTCAGTATTCAGTAATCCGATGATCTTGAAAGAATTAACCCTATCAAACGTATACAAGCTGCTGAACAATCGCTATCAAGCACTTCAAATTGATGCCAACCAGTCGTTTCGGGAACCTGTTGAAGATTCTGTTGTGGAAAAGCTGTACGACATCTTTCGTGGGGATCTACGGGGGATGTTCAAAAGCCTGGAGGATGGAATGCAAACTCTTCTACTGGACATGGCGGAGGATGTGGCCTTGCCCGCCAGTCTTGATGATCTCCTGTTGGTACTCAGGAAACAGAACCGGGAGGAATTGAAAGAGGAGCTAGGCCCGACAAGCTGGAGGCGTATCCTGCAGTGGGCTATGGCAGATTCAGGCTCAATCCAAACCCGGACCACGTTGTCAGGTATCTGGGATCTTGACATTGAAGAGGTCTCGGAAACCATGAAAAAACTCGTCAATTCCGACACCGTGGAAGCGCTGCCGAAACGACCTGAATGCGAGAGTGAATATCTTCTTACAGGCAAAGCAAGGCTCGCAACTTTGGAGTAAAGCTAAGGGGGATGGAGTAGGTTCAACCACTCCTCTTAGCTTTGGCGTTGTGCGGTGGCAGTCCCTTTTTCTGGCCATGGGCTGGGATGGCCCCAATTTACGGTTACTCCCCATAGAATGCCAGGGAGTTCACTGCCTATCGGCTTTGAATCTGTCGGGGTTTCGGCTTTTCAGATCGTCTTTCTTTTGTTTCATGATGTTACAATTTTATTACAAAACACAAGAACCTGAGTCCCTAATCCTAGAATTAAACTTTCTAATCTGATCAAGCCTATGTTCAGAAGAACTCACTTGCTCAAGGTCAAGAAAGGATCGGGGGAGGTAGCCTAATGATTCTCACCCAGTCAGAGGCTGACGCGCTCATTAAGCTCAAGAAGCGTCCCAAAAACGATGATCCCATTGACCTTCCCGACATGGGCGGCAAAATTGGTGTTCCGCTTGTCTCTCTAGATAAGAAGGAGAGTTTTGACCTCGACATTCGCCGGGGCCGTATTGATCTCCGCAAAGGCACAAGCCAACTGCGCACCCAGCAGATTGTTATCTTGCTTCGCCTAGATTATAATGGGTCACCACACCGGAACCCTGATGGCTCTGAAATTGGCTGCTCCCATCTACATGTTTACCGTGAAGGGTACGCTGACAAATGGGCCTATGAGTTACCTGATGGCGTTTTTTCCGACTTGAATGATCACTGGCAGACATTGCAGGATTTCTTGCAGTACTGCTCAGTTCAAAACACTTCCAACTTTCGCAGAGGGTTATTTACATGATAGAAGAAATTTCCCTCCTCATTGACCAGTATCAAGCTTGGTTGAAAGAGAAAACTGCTCTTCGAGAAATCAATAATAATTATATTGAAATTACAACTCCTTTTATAGATCGACATAATGATCTTATTCAAATTTATGCTCGCCGTGAGAATGGAGGATATTTACTTACAGATGATAATTATACAATTGATGACTTGGCTATGGCTGGTTGCTCTTTAGATACTTTAAAGAGGCAAGAGATCTTAAAGACCATATTAGCTGGTTTTGGAGTGAGAAATAATAAAGGAGCATTAGTGATAAATGCAACTAAACATAACTTTTCATTGCAAAAGCACAATCTAATCCAAGCTATTTTATCGGTTAATGATCTCTTTTATTGCACAGAATCTTACATAAAAAGTATTTTCTTAGAAGATGTCACTGCATGGCTTAAGCAAATTGGTGTTCGATCTATTTCAAATATAAAATTTTCCGGTCAATCTGGATATGATCATGTATTCGATTTTGGAATCCCTTCGTCAGAAAGTGAACCTGAAAGATTACTTCGAGTAATCAATCATCCTACAAAAGCCAAGGCTGAGTCATTTGTCTTCTCTTGGCTAGACACCCGAGATGTACGTCCACCAGAGTCAAAAGCCTATGCTATTTTAAATAATCAAGAGAAAGAAATCTCGCCTAGCGTAGATCAAGCTTTCAAGAGTTATGATATTATTTCTATGCATTGGAATAGACGAAATCAATTTTCTGAACAATTAGTCAGATAAGGAGACTTATATAAGATAGTGCTAAAATTGAGGAAGCAGGCCAAACCTGACTTCTTAGCTCAGTCTCGCGCATATCAATTTAATCTTAACGCTTCTGTACCTCAAAATAGGCCACGTCCAGGTCCAAAGCCCGCTGACCCATGTAAAATTCCCTCACAACTAACTTTCTCGTGGTGAGAGAATATCCTATGGAGAAAAATTTTCTTATTTTTGTGATGCCTCTCATGGTAACAGTTCACTTCGACTCAGGAAAAGTTACGCACTTTTCGAGATGCATATTTTTACTCTCTCTTCAAAGCACGCTTAGAGTTCGTCTCATAGGTTTCCTCTGAGAACGATCCCTTAAAGACTGAATCTTCCAAGAAGCTGAAGACAGTCTTGATTGCTGATTTACTATTTGGAATGACAATTCTGTCTTCTTTACTTTCAAGTTCAAGGCCAATGCTCTGTGCTTTCTGGATGATTTCCTCAGTTTTATATTTTTGCAAAACATGAGATTCCATAATACTTTTAATCAATTTACGTGTACGCTCAGTTATAAGATTTTGGAATTCGCCACGATCCTCTATGTGCAATGAGGGATGACACGCAAACTCATTAATTTCCTGGTCAGTAGCCTCTTGAAAATGATGTTGCACTTTGAAGATTGTTCGGAGGTTGCGAAAGCTCTGGAACTTGAACGTGCTGCCATCGAGAACGGCAACTAGTTTAGAGGCCAGTGTAAACCCAGACTGAGAGAGCTGAGTAAACCTATTATTACACAAGATCAGATCCAGCTTTCCTCGTCCAAGGTATTGTGATGATAGAAATTGCTGAATGAGAATACGATTTTCCTGTACAGATGAACGAGTAAAGATTGCTTTTATTTCAGTTTTATTAGAGTTCCTAATGTTCAATTCGTCAAATACTGTCATATTTTCGTGCAAAGTCTTGACTAAAGGTTGAGCAAGTTCTTCATCAATGATTGTCAGCAACTGATCGTCATCAGGCTTCTAGTCTCCGGCAAATGGAATTTCCTCATCTCGACCATCAAGGAACTGTTTCTCCTGTTTATCAAACAGGACTTCTAGCTTCCTTTGAGTGCCAGCATCAAGAGGAATTCTTCGAATGCTGTTCTGATCAGCATCCCTACATAAAGCAAAGAAATTCCTGGGCATAGACATGGGCATGAGTTACTCCAAGTCAAGGACAATGTACTCCGTAAGCAGGCCGACCACCAGCTTACCACGGGCGTCGCGGAGACGCTTCTTGGTGATGAGGACATAGGTAACCCCCTCAGGAGTTGCGACTTTGTAGAAATGCCACCCCTGCAAACCCAGTAGCGGATTGAAGTGGTAGCCATATCTTGTTCCGATTACAAGAGCAAAAATCAGCAGCGTCAGAATCAATACAGGCCAATTTAATGCGTTGAAATTCGCAGTGAATAAAGGTGATAAGTACAACAATAATATTGCCATATTCTCATGATCAGCAGCTTCAACCTTGGTTGCGGTAAATTGCATCTGCTCCAAGCGATTTCGAGCGTAGCCTAGGAGGAAGAGGCATACTATCGTACAAATGAACGATCCGCATAGCAGGCCAATAGCCAGACCTGTCTTGCCCGCCATACAAGCAGCACAAGCATAGGTAAGCCCGGCCGGCGCGATGGCTGTTGCCGTCAAGATCACCTTGGCAAAAGAGCTAAGCATCGACTTTCACCCTCCACTCCCCCGTCAGCAGCTTCTGCATGAGAGCTTTCTTCTCGGTGTGCAGCCATTCCATTTTACTGGTCAGAGCATTGACCTCCTGAGCGCAGAGGCTAAGCATAAAGGCAATTCGATCCTGTTCATTGAGGCTAGGGAGCAAAAAGCAATAGTCTGAAACAATTTTCCAATCGGCCCTGGGCATTCTGGAACCTGAAGACTTTTCTGCCGCTGCCATAAATCCATCGGATTGAATCAAAAAGTGAAGGAAACGCGACGCAATTTCCTGCGTCTTGGGTTGGAGCACCCAGATTTCCGTGGAGCAAACTCCTTCAAAGTCTGGCGCGATAAATTTTCTGAGATATGGTCTCAATTTTCCAAAGAGCACGTCGCCTGGATTGAAGACAGCTTTGATGCTGGCCTGCTGACTGCTCTGTGTGGAGCCCAAAAGGCGTCCAGTGCCAGGTTCAATGTGTTCCAGTTCAATGCAGCAGCGGTCGTTGTGTTCTTGTTTGGGGTTCAATCTCTCCTTTGAGAGTCTGGCCACCTCCCCCAACCTTACCTCCCGCCACGCCTCTCCTGCAAACTCCGGAAAGCGACATTTCCCAGTGAGAAGAATCTGCATGAGCCCACGTTTCCGAGTACGGGCAGCGGCCAGCAACGCCGAAGTCAACTCAATGGCTCGATCCCACGCCCCCAAGATCTCGGCAATCTTGCGCTGTTCGGGGAGAGTCGGTAGATATATCGGCAAATTAGAGATAATTTCTGTATTTAGATTGAGCATAGTTTGACCAACTGCGTTTGCCTCAAGCCATTCCAGAACACACTTCTGAGTGAGATAGAATGACAAGAACCTTGGATCTCCATTTTTGCCAATTCTTGCCCTTAAGCACCCAGTTCCACAAAGCCAGCCATCCTCAAATTTCGACACTAGACCAATTCTTGAAAGGTCTCCACGCCGAGGAAAAAGTATGTCGCCTTCTTTCAAGAGATGCTTTGAAAGTTGACGAGCTTTTTCTGCTGTCGTACGTGCAATCCTATCAGTAATAATTTTCCCGGCCAATATATCTTGAGGCATGACCACTGGCACGCCACCAAAGTCTTCAGTGTATTCATCCGCTTTCAGTTGACTTCCAAAAGGACCAGTCTGTAGCCCCTTCTGCGGTACGATTTTCCCTATCGTAGTGTGAACCCACCCAGTATCCATCATCCCCGCCCCCCTTGCCGCCTTTTAGCGGCTTTCTCCATCGCTTCCAACTCGGCAACATCCGCCTCGTCCGCCGCCAGCGCTTCAGCGGCCCGGCGGTTGGCGTCAAACGCTTGGAAGCGCTCGGCGGCCAGTTGCTGGGCTACGGTCATTTGCAGATGGCCGGCATGGGTGAGCACGTCCCGGTCGTTGAAGGAGAGGAAGGCGTCCAGCTTATCACCCCACTCCGCCATGGTGACGGGACGGCGGCGTTGGGCCTGGTCCTCGGCATAGTCCAGATACATCACCACGGTACGATTGAGTTCCTCCACCTCCTCGGCTTTGAGGTAGTTCTTGGCGGCGCCCACGTCTTCTTTGCGCACAAGGTCGACTTTCCAACTGGTCAGCCCCATGGTGGGGGGAGCAGGGTCCTTGTGGTCCAAAAACTCCTGGGCCTGGGGTGAGGTTTTGTCGTAGTCAACGGCGGTGGCGTAGAGGTCCCGCACTTTCTGGTAGAAGCGTTTTTCCGAAGCGCGGATGTCTCGAATCCGCGCCAACCACTCATCGAAATAATCCCACCGCTCCGCTTGTTTCAGGTGGGCATCATCCATGGCGAAGCCTTTCACCAGGTACTCCCGCAGCACCGTGGTGGCCCAGCGGCGAAACTGGACGCCCCTGGGGGAGCGGACCCGGTAGCCCACCGCCAGAATCGCGTCCAGATTGTAGACTTTGGTCCGATAGAGTTTGCCGTCCGCGGCAGTTGTCAAGGATTCCTTGACAACTGAATTCGCCACCAGTTCTTTTTCGGAGAGAATGTTGTTGATGTGCAGGCTGATGTTCTGCTTGGAGGTGTCAAACAGGGTCGCCATTTCAAGCTGGCTCATCCACACGGCGCCGTCCACCGCCCGCAGACTGATGGTGGCGGCGCCGTCCTCGGTGTTGTAGAGGATGATTTCGCCTTCAGCCATGGATGCCCAGCTCCTTCAGATAGCCCGCCATCTTGGCCCGCACGTCTGCCAGTTCGGCTTCAATGTGCAGGATGTCCCGTTGCACGGCGGCCAGGTCAATCTCTTCCTCCGGCTCGAAGTTGTCCACGTAGCGGGGGATGTTGAGATTGTAGCCGTTGTCGATGATCTCTTGCGGGCTGGCCGGGTGGGCGTAGCGGTCCACGGCGGTCCGCGCCCCGTAGGTGGCCAGCACCTTGTTGATGTGGGTTTCGTCCATGGTGTTCCGGTTTTTGCCGGGGGTGAAATCCTTGCTGGCGTCGATGAACAACACGTCCCGCCGGGTTGCATGGGCGCCGCCCGGTTCGCGAGCGCGATCAAAGACGAGAACGGCCACGGGGATGCCGGTGGTGGTGAACAGGTTGGCGGGCAGCCCCACTACGGCGTCCAGCAGGTTTTCCTCAACGAGTCGCTGGCGGATGCGCCCCTCCGCACCACCCCGAAACAACACCCCATGGGGCACGATCACCGCCACACGACCCGATTGGCGCTTGGCGATTTCCACCATGTGGGTAATGAAGGCATAGTCTCCCTTGGACTTGGGGGGAATGCCGCGCCAGAAGCGCCGGTGCGGATCCGCGCCCGCATGGTCTGCGCCCCATTTTTCCAGGGAGAAGGGGGGATTGGCCACCACCACGTCGAACCGCATCAGGTGATCCCCCTGCACCAGCCCGGGGCTGTTGATGGTGTCGCACCACTCGATGCGGGCCGCGTCCCGGGCATGGAGGAACATGTTCATGCGAGCCAGGGCCCAGGTGGCGCCGTTCACCTCCTGGCCGTAGAGGGCGAAATCGGGGGAGCCCACCGCCTGGGAGGCCTGGATCAGCAACGAGCCCGAACCACAGGCCGGATCGCAGATGGTGTCCCCGGGCTTGGGGGCCGCCAGCCTGGCCAGCAGGCGGGAGACGGCGGTGGGCGTATAGAACTCCCCGGCTTTCTTGCCGGCATCGGAGGCAAAGCGGGAAATCAGGTAGATGTAGCACTCGCCGATGATGTCCTCCGTCACCCGGGAGGGGCGCAGATCCAGGGCGGGCTTGGCGAAATCCTCCAGCAGGTGCTTGAGGCGGCGGTTGCGGTCTTTGGGGCGGCCGAGATTGGCCTCGGAGTTGAAGTCGATGTTGCGGAAGACCCCCTCCAGCTTGGCGCGGTTTGCGTCTTCGATGGCCTCAAGGGCCATGTTGATCAATTCGCCGATGTTGGGGGCGTTGCGCCGGGCGTAGAGGTCGTCGAAGCTGGCATGGGCGGGCAGGATGAACCGCTCCCGCTCCAGGCGGCGGCGGATGCGCGTCTCGTCGTCGCCATACTTCCGGCGATAGGTGGCCTGGTGGTCGTTCCAGAGGTCGGAGATGGTTTTCAGGAACAACATCACCAGGATGTAATCCTTATATTGCCCCGCATCAACGGCGCCCCGGAAGGTGTCGCAGGCGGCCCAGGCGGTTTGGTTGATCTGCTGTTGGGTGATTTTCTGGTCGGTCATTGGGGGTGGTGCTGACGTTGAGCAAGCCTGGCCAATTTGCGGAGCATGAGGCCGGTGTGTTGTTGGCGCCGGTGGGCAAGCTGGCGGAGCAGGTGGCCCAGGCCAGGTAATCCTCTCGAATCAATTCCTGATGAGGGCGGAGAATCAGACAGCGGCAGGATCACCACTGCAGGCTCCCCCCAGGGGGGCGCTGACCACCGCGGCGGCGCCGGGATGCCCACGGGATTTGAAGAGCGCTTCCCCGCCATGGACCAGGTAGCGGTCCGGGGGACGGGTTTCAAATATCCTCCCCGGGCCAACAGGACGGGACAATACCGCATCCCGCCCGTCTCCTGTTCCCACCTTATTGTCATTGTTGCCTTGTCCACCATGATACGTTCCTGTCTCTGCGAGGGGCCGCCTCTTGTCCGGAACTCGGGTTAATCGAAGTTCAGGATCTCTTGCGTACTTCTTCGGCGCGCAGCATCCCTGGCTGCGTACTCGTCAAGGCATTGGCCCTGTTGCACAAGCAGGCAATCCACATAGTCTGATCCCGCAACCAAGGCTGCCCGGACGGCTTTGGCCGCCGGCACCGTCTTGCTCTCGCTGGAGTCTTTGCTGTAGTTGAAGGTTTTGGCAACCCCAAGAAAGAGAGCGCCGGCCCCCCGTTCACTCCCTACCGTACCGCCAATGACCGTTGCCAACGGCTCCAGTGAGCCTTCCTGCCGGCTCACCTGGGCAGTGTTCGTTGCTGTTCCCTCAACTGTCGTGAACCCGAGAATATTTCCCGTGGCGCTATCCACAATTCTGAGATCAATGGCCACGTAGGCCTTGGCCTCCGCCACGCCTTCCCGGTTGCCGAATCCCAGAAAACTCGTGCTGTTCTCGTTCTCCCTGGTCTCCACACCAGCCTCATAGCCACTCACCCGACCCAGGACCAGGTATTGGGCCCTGGTCATCCGGTCACCACCACCTCCAACGGTCCCTTCCGTGGAGCCGGTAATGCCCAGTTCGGCCATCTCCTGCTCCGAGAGAACAGCCTGGACGTTCTGCCGCTCCACAACCTGCAAGCCACCACTGGCCGCCAGTTCGTTGGCCAAGGCATCGGCAAGCTGTGTGCTTACGCTTGCGTTCCACCAGGGAACATCGGCCGCCTCGTTCTTGAAGTCGGGAACGGCAACGGTGGGCCTGGCCGCGGCCCAACCCCCCAGACTCCCCACCATGACGGTCAGGATCAGGGGAAAGACGGATGTTATGCGCATGGCTCTAGCCACCATCAGCGACTGCACCATACCGTGCCTCGGCCTGGCCCGTCCGCCAGGCCCAAAGCTGGTCTCCATGACTGAAGTGCCACCATTCCCAGGGGTGCATGACAAAGCCGGCAGCCCCCATGGCCTGCCGCAGTTGCAGCCGGTTGTGGTGGGCTGCGGCTTGCCGGGAATCCGCCGCGAAATGGTCCGGGTGGGATTCGGGTCCCAAGGCGTCAATGGCTGAACCCATGGGCACAGGCTGCCCGGCCTGATCCACCAGGGTCAGGTCCACCGCAGCGCCTGTGCTGTGGGGTGGGGGCGTGCGGGGATCGTTGCTGGGAACGGCCCAGAGATGCCGCACCTGCTGCTCCACATGACGCCGCCAGGCAGGATCCGCCCGTTGTGACGGGGAAGCACGGTCCAGTTCCGTTTGCAGGCTGTGGTCCACCATGAAGGCCTGCACGGCAATGGGCCGCCACGCATCAAAAATTTGCAGGTTCCAACCGGGATGTGCGGTCTGGAGGATGGAGCGGGCTTGAAGCAGGCGCCGCACCACCGCTGAACGCAGTCGCCATGGGCCACGCCCCACCGGATAGGGAGCCCCCAGGCAGGCATAGGGATGGGGGTTCACCCGGGGCAGATCCCCGGGCAGGGGCGCCAGCGGCTCGCCACAGTCCTTGATGGGCAGGGCGCGCCATGGTCGTTCCGCAGCATCCGGCATCAGTTGAGGCGGGCGGCAGACGCCAGCCGTATGTCGTGGTCAGCCAGTCTGGCCCTGAGCCGGGGCAGTGTGTGCAGTTGAGGGTCTTCCTGCAGCAAAAGCCTGGCGGCGTCCCGGGCCTTCTCCAGCACGCTGCCATCGCTGGTGAGGCTGGCCAGCGCCAGATCCGGCAGGCCCGATTGACGGGTCCCCAACACCTGCCCCGGCCCCCGGAAACGCAAATCCATCTCGGCAATTTCAAAGCCGTCCCGGGATCGGGTCAACACCTCCAGCCGCTGGCGGGCAACCGCCTGTCGGGAGTCGCTGACGAGGAAACAGCGGCTTGGGGCCGGCCCCCGTCCGATGCGGCCACGAAGCTGGTGCAACTGGGCCAGGCCAAAACGCTCCGCATGTTCAATGACCATCACCGTGGCATCGGGCACGTCCACCCCCACCTCCACCACGGTGGTGCTCACCAACACCTGGGCCTTGCCACGGACGAAGGCTTCCAGCACCTCCTGCTTGGCGCCGGGGGACAAGCGGCCATGGAGAAGCGCCACGTTCAGGTTGGGGAACACGGTTCCGGCCAGGCGTTGGTGCTCCTGCACTGCCGAGCGCAGCTTGAGCTTGTCGGACTCGTCCACCAGGGGCAGGATGACGTAGGCCCGCTGACCCCGGGAGGCCACCGTGCGAATGGCCCCATAGGCCTGCTCCCGCTCACCGGGCGCCAGGAGGGTGGTGGTCACCGGCTGACGCCCCGGGGGCAATTCATCAATCTGGCTCACCTCCAGATCGCCATGGATGGAGAGGGCCAGGGTGCGGGGGATGGGGGTGGCGGTCATGGTGAGCAGGTGGGGCGCGTCCCCCTTGTTGAGCAGGCGGCTGCGCTGATGCACCCCGAAGCGATGCTGTTCGTCAATCACCACCAGACCCAGCCGGAAGAAGGTCACCGGCTCCTCCAGCAGGGCATGGGTTCCCACCACCAGCTTGACGGCGCCGGTTGCCAGATCCCGCAGCACCCTTTGCCGCTGCCGCTCGGGGGTGGATCCCGTCAACAGGTCTACGGGGACATGCAGTTGCGCCATCCAGTCGCAGAGCCTCCGATAGTGCTGTGCCGCCAACACCTCGGTCGGGGCCATCAAGGCCCCCTGTCCTCCTGCCGCAATCACCTCCAGCAAGGCAATGACCGCCACAACCGTCTTGCCGCTGCCCACGTCCCCCTGCACCAGCCGACCCATGGGGGTGGCCCCCTGCAAATCCTTGCGAACCTGCCGGAGCACCTGCTCTTGGGCCCCGGTGAGCCGGAACGGCAACAGGGCAAGGAAGGCTGCCGCCAGGTCGCTGGCGCCTGCCACGGTGAGATCGGCCCTGGCTTGGGCTTGGCGTTGTCGCTGCCGGCGCCCCAGCAACCCCAACTGGAGTTCCAGAAATTCATCAAACACCAGCCGGTGGCGGCCTGCCTGCCGCGCCGCCTCGCTTGCGGGCTGATGAATGGCGGTGAAGGCTTCAGCCAGGGGCATCACCTCAAAGCGCTGACGCCATGGTTCCGTCAGGTGGTCCTGCTGCTGACAGGCCATGGGGAGCACAGCCTGCACCGCCCGGCGCAGTTTTTCCCCGCTCACCCCTTCCACGGGGGGATACACCGGCAGAATCCGCCGGCCCGGGCTTGTGGTCACAGGACCCGGGTCCAGCACCTCCAACAGGGGATCCTGCAAGCTCAGGCCATAGGGTCCCCTCTTCACCAGACCGGAGGCGGCTACGGTGGCCCCCGGGGGAAACTTCCCCCGCTGCTGCTGCAGCCACTTGGGGCTGGCAAAGCGGCGGCCCATATAGAACCGGGTCACCCGCAAGCGACCCGTGGAATCCTGCAGTTGGAGTTCCAGAACGGCCAGGTTGTGGTTGCGGCTGCTGACGAAGGCGTGACTGCGGCCCACGGCGCCCACCACCGTCACGGTTTCCCCAGGGCGCAGGTCGCGAATGCGCAGCAGCCGGGAGTAGTCGATGTAATCCCTGGGGTAGTGGCGCAGCAGGTCTTCCACCGTCCGGATCCCCACAGCCATCAACCGGCCCGCCACTTTGGGGCCGATGCCTTTTACCTGGGCAAGGGATGGGGTTTGCGGTCCTGGTGAAGGCCGCTCCGGGGCCGGGGCAACGGCCTGGGTCTTGCCCTGAGTCTGGGCCCGGAGATGGAGGTGCTGCTGGTGAAGCCATTTGCGGGTGCGCACCACCCATTGGCGGCGCTCCTGGAGCGACCAGGTTGAGTAGACGGAAAACCCGACCCGGAGTTCCCCGCAGGTGGGATCGTCCCGCAACGCAGCCAGGGGGGCTTCAGCAAGACCCCGCGCCAGCACCTCCCCAAAGTGGCCACTGCGGCCCCGGCTGTTGACAAAACCATGGTCCACTTCCCACTGCAGGATGCGCTGCAACTGCCCAACCCAGGCCCACAGATCACGGAGCTGGGCGTGGGTGGGTGGCGTCAAGGCCGTGGGGGTTGAATCTGCTGGAGATCGTTGTTCCAGTCCGCCATGGCCTGCTCCGTCACCAGTCGTCTCCGCCAGTGGCGGCTCTGGGCAACAAGGTTGTGCAGGTTCTTCCGGTGCTGTTGCAAACGCTGACGGCTCCGCCGCAGCGGCAAGTGGGCAAATTCCATGTCCTGCAGACGGAGCAGCAGCACACAGGTGACCACCTGGGGGGCATTCTCTTCGTTCCCCATGGGCACGGATATTTTGAGCAGGTTGGCCGGCGCCTGCATGGCCTCCACGTCGCCAGCCAGCACCGCATCCAGCAGCCTGACCGGGAGCACCGCCTGGATCAGACGCTGGTTCAGCAACTCGACATTGAGCTGGTGGGACAGGGTGCGCAGGTGGTGAACCATGGCCCGGTTGAGCCACAGGCACCAATCCTCCAGATCCTGGGGATCCCTCGGTGGCGCCAGGGGCAAGGTGGCGTCTTCCGGGGCCGGCTCCCGAACGGCCAGGATCAGACCCTCCCCTGAAAGTTCATCCTGCCCACCACCATTGAGGTGCTCCAGGGCCGCAATCATCTTGCGGCGCCGCTCCTGCTTGATCCGCTGATGCTCCGCTTGAAGTCTCCGCGCCAGCACCAACAGGTGCTCCACGGTCAGCACACAGCAGGACGCTTCGGTCAGGGCCTTGAGGCGCCGCTGGAGAGTTTGGCGGACCCCATGGCCAAGGCTGCTGTAGCGCTCGGGACAATCCTGGGAGACCAGGTCGAAGACGGCTTGCAGCATTTGCCGGGGCGCCTGCTGGCGCAGCAGGCTGAGGTAGTCCTCCAACTGGCGGAGCAGGGGCGCCGCCAGGTGATCGGTTTCTGCCTCCAGTTGCTGCAGTGCCTGGCTGGCGTCTTGGTGGGGATTCAAATCCTGCAAAGCCGCTGCGCTCAACCGCTGGTGGTCATGGCCGCCACCTCGGCCGCGAAGTCCGTGGCCGCCACCTCGATCCCCTGCCCCAGGACGAAACGGGCAAAGCGCCGCACAACGATCTTCTCCCCCAGCTTGCCGGAGGTCTGCTTGACACGATCCGCCACGCTCAGAGAGGTGTCCTTGATGAAAGGCTGATCCAGCAAGGTCAACTCCTTGAGACGTTTGCCGATGCGTCCCGCCACGATCTTTTCCCGAATGGCCGGGGGTTTCCTGGCCAGATCGTCCCGTCCCGCCTCAATGGCCTTTTCCCGCTCCTTGACGGCATCGGGAATGTGGTCCGTGCTGACAAACTCCACCTGGGGGCAGGCGGCAATCTGCATGGCCACGTCCCGGGCCAGGAGTTGGAACTCCTCCCCCCGGGCGACAAAATCGGTCTCGCAGTTGATCTCCACCAGCACGCCAACCCGACCACCGGTATGGATGTAGCTGCTCACCAGACCCTCGGCGGCGGTGCGGCCCACCTTCTTCTCCGCCGAGGCGATGCCTTTCTGCCGTAGCCATTCGCCGGCCTTGGTCAGGTCCCCCCCGCTGGCGGTGAGGGCTTTTTTGCAATCCATCATTCCCGCGCCGGTTTTTTCGCGCAGTTGCTTGACGGTCTGGGCGGAGACGGCAGCCATGGAGACAGTGGGGGGCGATAATCAGGAGCCAGCTTAGGGCCAGGCCGGGGGAAGGCGTCTTTGTGTGGCCGGTGGAGTCGGGCGGCCTACTCCCGGGCGCCGTAGCGGCCCTCGTTGATGGCGTCGGCAAGACGGCTGAGCACCAACTGCACGGAGCGCACCGCGTCGTCGTTGCAGGGGATGGGCACGTCGCAGAGATCGGGATTGCAGTTGGTATCCAGCATGGAGACCAGTTGAATGTCCAGCTTCCGGCATTCCAGAACGGCATTGGCTTCCCGCTTCTGGTCCACCAGGATCACCACGTCCGGGAGCCGGCGCATGGTTTTGAGGCCCCCCAGATATTTCTGCAAGCGGTCCAGTTCACGACGCAATACCGCCGCCTCTTTTTTGGGACGCATGGCAATGGCTCCGGAAGATTCCATCCGCTCCAGGTCCTTGAGGTGGTCGATGCGGCCCCGCATGGTGGTCCAGTTGGTGAGCATGCCCCCCAGCCAGCGCTGGTTCACGTAGGCGGCGCCACAGCGCCTGGCCTCCTGGGCAATCACTTCCGCCGCCTGCTTCTTGGTGCCGACAAACAGAAACCTCTTGCCGGACTTGGCCGCGGAGCGGATCCACTTGTAAGCGTGGTTGAGACAGACGGCTGTCTTGACCAGGTCAATGATGTGGACCCCGTTGCGGGCGCAGTAGATGTAGGGCGCCATCTTGGGGTTCCAGCGACGGGTCTGGTGCCCGAAATGGGCGCCGGACTCCATCATTTCCGTCAGTGTGGCAATGGCCATGGGTTTTGAGTGGGTTTCGGGTTGGACCTCCACCCGCGTCGGAGCCCTCGACCGGAAGCCTGGACTCACCCGAAACACGCAGGTGTGCGGTGTGTTGACGTCCCCAGTCTAACCCCGGTTCCGGGTAAGGTGAGGGGGAATCCGGTGCTCACCACCCCTCAACCCGGAGCAAGTTGCAAACGGGCGGGGGATGGGGGATAATGGCCCTGATCCTCTGCTTCGCCTCGTTGCCCCTGATCACCTTGACAGAACAAAGGTACTACTGCATCCTCCCTCCGCAGGGGCGTTGTCTGTGGTGGCAAGGCTGCGGGGGACCGGGGCCGCGCCTGTGGGCAGCGTGAACCCGGTGAGGCAATGACTGTGTCGAGAGGTGAACATCCGCTCATGGGGGCGACGGGAAGGGTACCGCTGACGGGCTTTGGCCTGGGGCTGGGGAAGAGCGCCAAAGGAGAAAGTGACCCTGGGGACTTGACAAGGGAGAACCGGCCGATTGGTGCTATAAGCGCAGGAGCGCAGGAGCGCAGGAGCGCCCAACCTATGTCCTGGGGGTAGGGTCATGGTAGCGCCTCCCCCAAAGGGAGCGCTACGGCCTTGCGCCCCTCATTCCGCCGCCCATGGTTTGGGGCGGGGGTTGGGGACAGCCCTCGCTTCGGCGCTGCTGAGCCTTGCGCCCCATCCGTTCCTTGCCGCCGCGCCCTTGGCTCTGCCCCTGCTGATCGGCTTCGCTCCGGGAGCACAGGCCCAAACCACGACGCTGGTTAGCAATACTGGAGAAACAGCATCCACCAACACCAACAATCCCTTCAGCACGCGGTTCACAACAGGTGCTAATTCCACAGGTTACACAATTTCGTCAGTTGATATATACATCACAAGCGCCGCCCCTGTGGTCACAATCCGGGCAGACGGCACAGACCCTACCGGCACGGTGATTGCCACGCTCACCGCTCCGGCCACCATCACTGCCAACGCCGTCAACACGTTCACCGCGCCCGTCAATACGGTGCTGGCTGCGAACACAACCTACTGGCTTCGGGTTGACGCTACTAGTACCGCTAGGGTAAGTTTAACAAACTCTGACGATGAGACCGGTGCAACGGGTTGGTCTATCAGCAATAGCGGTGGTTTTCTGTCGGGGGGCTCATGGTTCTCTATTGTGCGACTCGTTGATGGCCCGAGGTCAGGAAAACAACCCTGGCAAAAGAAAGCCATCCAGGTGCCGGAATCCAGTCATAGACAGGCTTGTAATGAGTCAGTCT
>JAPOTR010000007.1 GCA_026709085.1 Cyanobacteria bacterium MAG CAR3_bin_5
CTTCTGATCTTCTGATCTTCTGATCTTCTGATCTTCTGATCTTCTGATCTTCTGAATTCTAATAACGGCAGCCGCGCCGTGTGGCAGCGTCTCCCCCTTGTCAAGCCGCCAGGGTCACTTTTCCTTCCGGCATATCCCAATCGCCCCACGCCAAAGCCACCGCCAGCGGTTCCCTTGCCGCCGTCCCCACCACTGCGGGGATGCTCACTTCTCAATCTTCCCAGCCAAGTCATTCCCTTGCTCCAAGCAGCGTTCACACAGACAGGGCCACTGCCTTCAGCAGCAGCGCCACCACAGGCAACTCCCCTGCGGGGGGGGGGGGTGCAGTAGTATCTTTGTTCTGGACAGGCTGCATGGGGCGGAGCAGAGGAGCAAGGTCATCATACTTCGTCACCGGCCCCTCTGCAACTTGCTCCGGGGTGGCGCCCGCCGTCTCCGCCGTTCCCGGAATCTTCCCCAGAAAGCTGAGGCGGTGCAGGGGCGTGGGACCCAGGCGCACGATTGCCGCCCGATGCCGCGGCGTTCCATAACCCTTATGGCTGGCCAGGCCATAGCCGGGGAAACGCCGATCCAGCCTGAGGAGCAAGCCGTCCCTGGCCTCCTTGGCCACGATGCTGGCACAGGCAATGGTCAGGCAACGTTGGTCCCCGCGCACCACTGTCTGCTGAGGGTTGGGCCAGGGCCGCAACCTGAGGTTGCCGTCCACCAACACCAACTGTGGCGTCCTGGCCAGCCGCTGCAGGGCCCGCACCATGGCCAACTCCGTTGCCGCCCGTATCCCCCGCTGATGAATTTCCCGGACCGAGGCTTGCCCCAGGCCCAGATCCAAGGCCAGGCGGCGAATGACGGGCAGGAGTCTTTGGCGGCGCCTTGCTGTCAGGGCTTTACTGTCTTGAACACCGGCAGCGGCAAGGATGGGCAGCGCCGCTGCATCCAGGCAGCAGGCCGCCGCAAAAACAGGACCAAACAAGCAGCCCCGTCCCACCTCGTCCACCCCGGCAAGAGACGCCAGGGCCACTCCGGCAGCAGCCCCATGGCGTGGGTCTTCTCCCACCCGGGTCCGATCCTCAGGCGGCAGAGCGCCGTCGTCGCCGTCGTCGCCCATCGTCCTGTTCCTCCTCGGAGCTTGTTCCAGGGGCAGACGGCGCGTCCGCGGCGAGAGCGCCGGTGGTCTGCCCGGACGCTGCTGGCCCGGATTTCTCCCGGCTGGCCATGGGTGTCTCCACCGGGGCAGGGGCGCTGGTCCCAGGGGAAGGCGTGGTGGAAGAACCTTGATCGGCCGCCACAGGCAACGGATTCTGTTGTCTTGAGCGTGTGTGACTCCTGCGTTGACGCACAGGTGCGGTGCTCTCCTCCTGCGCCTGGGACTGGCTCTGCTGCTCGCCCGGTTGTCGGTCCGCGGCAACCGCCGGCGCCACGGGAGGCTTGTCCGTCTCAATGCTGTCGGACTGGCGACGCCGGCGGTTGGGGGACCCGTTACCGGTTACTTGCGCCGTGGTTTCTTCAGCCGATGGGGTCGGCGTATCCTCGCCGGAATCCACCACGCGAACCGCCACGTTGTTCAGATCCTTGGGTGGAGTGGGGGCCATGAGGGCCGGATTGAAGCCACCCCAGCTAAAGACTGTCTCCTGATCCCGACTCATGGGTACGGTGACGGGCTCCGGCTCTCCAGCCGGGGTAGCGGACTCCGCCTCGGGAGAGGGAACGGTTGCCGGCTCGTCTGTGACCGCACTTGGGACGGCGGGCACCTCGGTGGCCGATTGGGCGCCGTTGCGGCCACCGCCACGGCGTCGTCGCCTGCCGCCGCCGGCAGCACGCCCCCCATCCGAACCGGCCTCCCCTGGGGCAGCGGCAGCGGGGGTCATGGAGGATTGCCCGCTCTCCGTTGCCAGCGGCTGCATGGGGGCTTTGCCCGGCGCCACGGCCCCATGGCCCTGCCCGGCGTAACCGGGCCGCTGGTGACCAAAGAGTTCGTAGATGTTCTGCCCCTGGCGCTTGCGGGTCAACTCCACCAGACCCAGTTCCGTAAGTTGGGCAATCTGAGGCCTGGCCTTGTCGGGCGCCATGGCCTTCATGAAGTGTTCCAGCAGCAACAATTGATCCCGGCGTGACTCCATGTCAATGAAGTCAACGATGACCATGCCGCCAATGTTGCGCAACTGGAGTTGTCGGGCAATCTCGGTGGCGGCTTCACAGTTGGTCCACAACACTGTTTCCCGGGACGTAGCGGAACGTGTGAAGGAGCCGGAGTTCACGTCGATCACCGTCAGTGCTTCCGTGGGCTCGATGACCACGTAACCGCCGGAAGGCAGATCCACCCGGGGCAAGAGGGCCTGACGAATTACCCCATTGATGCGGAAGGCCTCCATCAGTTCCTCTGCGCTGGCAAAGGAGTCCACCGCAGTGGTGTTCTTTTCTACGCCGAGGAAGGCTTTGACCCGCTCCGCCGATTGGGGACCGTCCACTACGATTTTATTCAGATCCGGTCCGCAGTGATCCCGCAGGGTGCGGTGAACGAAATCATCATCCCGATTCAGGAGTGCTGGCGGCTGGGATGTTTCCGCAGTGGCCTGAATGGTCTCCCATTGGCGGCAGAGCGCTTCCAGATCGTCAATAATCTGGTCCTCCCCCACCCCTTCGGCTTTTGTGCGCACCAGCAGACCGGTTCCGGCAGGTTTGATCAGGACCGCCAGGGCCCGCAGGCGATCACGCTCCTCGTCTTCGTGAATACGGCGGGAAACGTTGACCCCCCGTCCATTGGGCTGGAGCATCAGAAAGCGACCGGGAAGGGTAATGTTGCCCGTGAGCCGAGGTCCCTTGTTGCCTGTGGGCTCTTTCATGACTTGCACCAGAGCTTTCTGGCGTGGCTCAAGGAGGTCCGTAATGGATCCGGCAGTTTGCCGCAGTCGCAGAGGGCCCAGATCGGTGACGTGAATGAAGCCGTTTCTTTCACTTTCGCCGATTTTTACAAAGGCGGCATCAATTCCTGGGTGGACGTTTTCCACCATCCCAAGATAGATGTCACCGATCTGATGTTGGCCTTGGGCAACAATCAGTTGGTCAACACGTTCGTTGTTGAGAATGGCAGCAATGCGCAGCTTTTCAGCAATAAGAATTTGCTTGGTCATGGAAGAAAGTCTGAAAGTTTTACCGGAGACGGTGGTGGTTGAAGAGTCTTATTTACCTGTCATCGAAGCTTCTCGGCAGACCGGGGCATGGAACATGGAATGAACCACCCGTCGCTGCTGTTGGCAGGAGTCGCAAGAAACATGCCGAGGTCAAGGGGCCACCCGGCCCCGGCATGGGGTAAAGTCTTGTGGTCCCGGTCACGAGGATAGCCTATCACGGGCAGGTCACTCCTGCCTGCCGGGGCCGGGTTGCCTCGGGACGCAGGTATAGCCAATCGCGGCGCAGGGTGGTGATGGCCAGTTCCTGGCCGAGACAGCCCGCCAGAATCGTCTCCAACTGTTCGGGTTTCAGGCTGCGTCCGTTGGCGTCAATGACCACATCGACAGCCAACCGCGCAGCGGCGCCGCTTTGATCCTGGAGGGTCAGATCCTTGAGCAGCGGGCGTAGATCCCGTTGCCGGGGTCGTCCTTTTTTATCCGTGTCCTTCCAGGGCAGATCGGGGGCAGCCAGCACCGCCCGGCAGGCGGTCTGCCAGGCCGTTCTGGGCAGGACGGCCCCTGATTCCGGGCGGAAACCCATGACCCAGTGGGCCCCCTCCAGGAGTTGGGCCAGGCTCTTTTGCCCGAGGGGAACCTCTTGGGCCGTCAGCAGCCGGATACCCGTGGGAAGCCGGGGCTGAAGAGTGTTGACGAGTGTCAACGGCGAGACGACTTCAGCCAACTCCAGATCCAGCAATTCACCGCCACCCTCAACTCCCAGGGGCAGGGCATGGCCCACCTGCAGCCGCGGTAGCGGATGGAACCCGGCGCTGAAGCTGACGGGCAAGGCTGCGGAGCGCAGGGCCCTGTCCAACAGGCGCAGCAGGTCCAGATGGCTGAGCAGGGCCGCATCCCCTTCCTTGGTGAAGCGCAGCCGCAGCCGCTGGACCCGGCGACTCACGGGCCGCGCCTGGGCGGATGCCGCCGGAATCGGCGGCGGCGCCACAATCCGATTGTAGCCAAACCCTGGCCCACACACCCCGCAACTACTGCAGGCGGCAAAGGAACAATCCGGCGCCGCCACGGCCGCCATGGCCCGTTGCAGATCCTCCCGCAGCCACTGGCGATCCACGCCTGTGTCCACGTGATCCCAGGGCAGGGGGAGGGTTGTTGGATCCCTGCCCTCCTGCTCCTGCTGCTGGTCTCTCCAACTCAACCCTGCTGCGCCGATGGCTCGATTCCAGGCCTCGTAGGCCCGCTCCACACTTTCCCACCAGGCATCCATCCCCGCCCCGTTGCGCCATGCGCCAACGATGACCTGGGCCAGACGGCGATCCCCGCGGCCCACAAAGTCCTCCATGGCGGAAATCCGCACATCCGTTTCATTCACCTTGAGGCGGGGAATGCCCCGCAGCGCCTGACGCAGCAACGCCTGTTTGCGGCGCAGGTCGTCACTGGAGACCTGATGCCACTGGAACGGTGTGTGAGGCTTGGGGGTGAAGTTGCTGATGGTGAGATGGAAGCCGAGGGGGCCATGGCCATGGCACTCCCGTTTCAGCCAACGCACCGTCTCCGCGATGCCCAGCACGTCAGCATCCGTTTCGCCGGGCAAACCGATCATGAAGTAGAGCTTGACCGTTCGCCAACCCTGCTCGTAGGCGGTGCGGACACCACGGAGCAGGTCCTGATCCGTGAGCCCCTTGTTGATGATGTCCCGCAGCCGCTGGGTGCCCGCCTCCGGGGCGAAGGTGACCCCTGTGCGCCGGGCGCCGCCGATGATCCCGGCAATGGTTTCATCAAAGCGATCCACCCGTTGACTGGGCAGGCTGAGGCTGACCGGCTGCCCCTGGAGCCGATTGCGCAGTTCCACGCCAACGGCCGGGAGCGCCAGATAGTCGGAACAACTGAGGGAGAGAAGGGAGAAATCGCTATAGCCGGTTGTCTTCATGCCTGTTTCCACAGCGTCCACCACCTCGTCCGGCGCCACGTCCCGGGCGGGGCGGGTCAACATGCCGGGTTGACAGAAGCGGCAGCCCCGGGTACACCCTCGGCGGATTTCCACCACCAGCCGATCATGGACGGTTTCCACCTGGGGCGCCAATCCCGTGGCGTAGTGGGGAATGGGATCCGCCACCCGCCGCACCACCCGGGCTGGAGCGTCCGGTGATCGGGGCGCCACCCGCCCGTCACTGTTGCGCTGGTACAGGCTGGGCACGTACACCCCCGGCACCTGGGCAAGATCCCGTAACACCGCGGAGCGGCTTAGACCTGTGGCCTTACCCTCCCGGACCACCAGGCCAATCTCCGGCAGCAACTCCTCCCCGTCCCCCAGGGCGATGAAGTCGAAAAAAGCGCCATAGGGTTCGGGATTGGAAGTGGCGGTCTGACCACCAGCAAAGACGAGGGGTTGGGCCTCGGGATGCCCGAAGGGCACGTCCGGGCGCTGCCGGGCCCATAGGGGCAGGCCGCTCAGGTCCAGCATTTCCAGGATGTTGGTGGCTCCCAGCTCGTAGCTGAGGCTGAAGCCGAGAATGTCGAACGCCTGCAGGGGCCGGCGGCTTTCCACCGCAAACAGGGGAACCTGCTGACGCCGCAGCCGGGCGGCAAGATCCGCCCCGGGCAGGTAAGCCCGATCACAGAGCTGCCCCGGCAGGCGATTGAGGATGCCGTAGAGAATGACGTGCCCCAGGTTGCTGGCGCCCACTTCGTAAAGCTCCGGGTAGGTGAGACACCAGCGCAATGACGCCTGGTCCCAGGGCTGATGCAGGGCGCCCCGCTCCCGACCCAGATAGCGACCCGGCTTGCTGATGCCCCGATCCACCAGTTGATGGAAAGGGACGGGGGCGGTCGCTGTGGCTGAGGGCATGGACGGGGAAGGAGCGGACGGCACAGGGTGACGCACACCCCTGTCCATAGGATGGGGCCTCTGCGCCAAGTGCCGCCATGGTGCGCGTCAACAGCCACTACCAAATGTTGCAGGCGGGATACCTCTTCCCGGAGATTCAGCGCCGCATCAAGGCCTTCAGCGCCCAGCACCCTGACGCCGACCTCGTTCGCCTGGGCATCGGGGACGTGACGGAGCCTCTGCCCGCCGCCTGTTGCCAGGCCATGGCCGCCGCCGTGGAGGCCATGGGCACCGGAACGGGGTTCCATGGCTACGGTCCCGAGCAGGGCTACCACTGGCTACGGCAGACCATTGCCCGCCATGACTACCAACAGCGGGGTTGCGCTGTTGAAGCGGACGAGATTTTCATCTCCGACGGCTCGAAGTGCGACACCAGCAACATTCTGGACATCCTCGGGGACGACAACCGCATTGCCGTGACCGATCCGGTCTATCCCGTCTACGTGGACTCCAACGTGATGGCCGGCCATACGGGTCCCGCGGACGATCAGGGGCGCTACGGCGGCTTGCAGTACCTGCCCCTCACTGCGGACAACCACTTCCGCGCCCCGTTGCCGGCCACTCCCGCGGATCTGATCTATCTGTGCTTCCCCAACAATCCCACCGGCGCGGTGGCCACCCGGGCCGAGTTGCAGCGTTGGGTGGATTACGCCCGCAGCCATGAAGCCCTGATTCTCTTTGATGCGGCCTACGAAGCCTTTATCCAGGATCCGGACCTGCCCCACTCCATTTTTGAAATCGAGGGGGCCCGGGACTGTGCCATCGAGTTTCGCTCCTTCTCCAAGAATGCCGGTTTCACGGGAACCCGCTGTGCCTTCACCGTGGTGCCCCGCAGCCTGACCGGCCGCACCGGCGACGGGGACGAGGCGTCCCTCTGGCAACTCTGGAACCGGCGTCAGAGCACCAAGTTCAACGGCGTGGGTTATGTGGCGCAACGGGGCGCCGAGGCTGTCTATTCCTCCGCCGGCCAAGCTCAGGTGGCCCGGTTGACCAGTTTCTACATGGAGAACGCCGCCATCATCCGGCAACAACTCCAGGATCTGGGTCTGGCGGTGTACGGCGGTCAACACGCCCCCTACGTGTGGGTCAGAACGCCGGAATCGATGGGTTCCTGGCAGTTCTTTGACCGGCTTCTGCAGGAGGCCCGGGTGGTGGGCACCCCCGGGGTTGGCTTTGGCGCCGCCGGGGAGGGCTACCTGCGGCTTTCCGCCTTTAACAGTCGTGACCGGGTGGAGACCGCCATGGCCCGGATTGCCCGGTGCAGTCTGCAATAACCCGAGTTACCGGATAGGAGACTCCCCTGTCCGCTGCCCCTCACCCCGGAGCAAGTTGCAGACGGGCCGGTTATGAAGGATAATGAATCTACTCGTCTTCCTTCTGCTTCCTCCCATGCGGTCTTTCCTGGAACAAAGGTACTACTGCCCCTCCCCCGCAGGGGGAAGCTGGCTGCTGTGGGGCTGCTGCTGAAAGCGGCGGCCCCGTCTGCGTAAAAGCTGCTGGAGCAAGGCAATGACCCGGTTGAGAAGCGAACATCCACCCGGCCGCGGGAAAGGAACCACCGGCGGCGCTCGTGACGTGGGGCCGTTGGGCTGTGCCAAAGAGAAAAGCGACCCTGTGGCCTTGACAAGGGGGAACCGGCCGATTGGTGCTATAATCGCAGGAGCCCAGGAGCCCAGGAGCCCAGGAGCCCAGGAGCGCAGGAGCGCAGGAGCGCCCGACCTGTGTCCTGGGGGTGGGTCATGGT
>JAPOTR010000061.1 GCA_026709085.1 Cyanobacteria bacterium MAG CAR3_bin_5
GTCCCCTCCCTCCGTCACAGCAGAACCACCGGCAAGGTTTACCGTATTACATGCGGTAATCGGGACAGTTGCCTTTAATGCATGTTGGTAATTTGTAATTATTTTCTTTGGCAGACATTGTAGTGGATTGTTAGAAAGATTGATTCCGCTACCCAACCCATGACCTGTTTTTATCATTATCCATAAACTATCGAATATATTTTCCGGCAAACTGGTTAATTGATTGTTTTGCAGCTCGAAAGTGAACAATGGAACATGCCTCTGTCCATGTATCCTGCCATGGAACATATTTTCCGGCAAACTGGTTAATTGATTGTTTTGCAGATGGAGAGTAAAAAGACCTCCTGACCGTCCTCGGCCGAGTATGCCTTCTGGCAAGGTGGTTAAACTATTATAGCTCAGATTGAGATATTTGACCCTGTAGAGCCCATTGAACACACCTGACGGCAAGGTGGTTAATTTATTGCTACTCAGATCGAGATACCCGAGATTGTAGAGTCCATTGAACATATTTGACGGCAAGCTGGTTAAATCATTATCACGCAGATCAAGATAGAATAGATTAGGAAGTTTATTGAACACACCTTGTGGCAGACTGGTGAGAGCGTTGTCATCCAGAAGGAGAACGCCGAGATCGGAGAGTCCATTGAAATCACTCGCAACCAATGAAGTAATTCCTTTATTACTAAGATTGCAAACCTTACTAGAAGGGATTATATTACCCCAGTAACCAGGATATCTATGTCTGTTCTTATGATTACGCAAGACTAAGTGACGTATGCTTAGACTCTCACTCACAAATGCATCATGGCGTTCACAGATGTTCCGAGTCTCGGAGCGAGCGCTGGGAGAGAGGAGAAGGAGAGCCGCCAGGGACAGGGCCATAGCCGCCCACGTCCCGCCGGGCCGGAGGCGATTGTTGTCAGAAAAATCAATCCCGAACCTGCTCCATGTCATGGTCCTGAATTCCCGCCTGGGCGGCAACAACTTTAGCATAT
Source organism: Cyanobacteria bacterium MAG CAR3_bin_5 (assembly GCA_026709085.1). Classification (GTDB taxonomy): domain Bacteria; phylum Cyanobacteriota; class Cyanobacteriia; order PCC-6307; family Cyanobiaceae; genus Synechococcus_B. The sequence goes on from JAPOTR010000061.1 coordinate 999, forward strand.
CCAGAAATTGCCCCTTCCCCATGGGCTCCTGCCTGGAGCCCCGGCGATCCCACCTCAAAGTCTCTCCCCACTTGATAGGTTCCGAGCCTAGGCTTGACGCCATTGTCCGTCGTGCGGCAGTTGTTGAAGCGGTCTCGTCAATGGGTGTCCCACTTGCTCGCGGGCGCCTTCCTGGCCGGCCCAGTACCGCTGGCGGTTGCAGCGGCGGAGCCAGGGTCGGCATCCAACGGCAACGGACCCTTGCCCGCCTCTCTGGCGGATCTGGCGGCGCCGTCCCCCGCATCCGGCACACGGCGGCCGGACGAGACGGCGGATCAACGGCTGCGGCCCCTGTCCCTGCAAGAGGCTCAGCAACTGGGCCGGGTCAATCACCCTGCCCTGCAGGCGGCGGTCCTTGAGGTGGAGGCCCGGGAGGCCCGGTTGGAGGCTCTCCTGAGTGTCTTGAAGCCGCAAGTCACCATGAGTTCGTCCGCAGGGTTGCCGGCTCTGGACCTGGAGTACCAATACAACCCGGAAGGCTCCTATCCCCGTGGCGAACTGGAAACAAACGTCGCTGTGGAGGCCACTTTGTTGTTGCGCGATCCTCAACGGCTGGCCCTGCTTGCGGTGGAGCGCCACGAGTTGGAGCAGGTGAGGATGGAGCGCCAGTTCCTGCAGCGTGACGTGAAGCTGCAGGTGGCGGCGTCCTACTACGAACTCCAGCGGGCGGATGCGGCGGTGGAGTTGCGTTTGGCGGCGGTGGAGACCGCTCAGGCCACCTTGAAAATCAGCCGTGCTCGCCATGAAGCCGGAGTGGCGTCCCGCCTGGACATGCTTCAGGCCCAGGCCCGATTGACCGACGACGAAGTCCTGCTTGCCAATGCTCAGGCCCGGCGGAGCATTGCCCGCCGCCAGTTGGCCAGGACCCTGAATCTGCCCCAGGGCGTGGTTCCCACGGCCCGGGATGCCAACACGGGGCAAGGCCGCTGGACCGCAACCCTGGGGGAGAGCGTGGCTGCCGCCTTTGCAAGCCGCGAAGAGTTGCAACAGTTTGTTTCCGCAATTCAGGAGCGGGAAGCCCGGGCCGAGGAGGCGTTGGCGGCGCTCCAGCCCACCATCTCCTTCTTTGTGACGGGATCCTGGAATCAGGCGTCCGGCAACCTTCTTTCCGGCGACTCGCCGATGGAAAGCCAGTTCCGGGGACGGGTCTCCACCTCCCTGGGGGTACGCTTTGCGGCGCCCCTCAGCGACGGAGGCGCCGCCCGGGCCAGCGCTCGCCACTGGCAACTGGAGGCGCAGCGGCAGGAACATCTCCTGGCGGATACCCGCAACGTCTTTCAGCAGCAGGTGGAGCAGGCGTTCTACACCCTTCAGGCCCAGGCGGAGACCCTGGCGTTGCGCGCCCGACAAGTGACCACCCGGCAAGAGGCGCTGAATCTCACCACCGCCCGCTACGAGGCTGGCGTTGACACCCAGCAGGATCTGATTGACCAGCAGAACGCTCTGACCCGGGCCGCCGTTGATCACGCCCAGGCCCTCCTGGACTACAACCTGAGTCTGGCGCAACTGCACCGTTATACAGGTCTGTCCCCCCAGCCCTAGCCTCCCCCCAGAACACCCCTTCACCCCGTCCCCCAGGTCCCGGAACCGTGGCGCCTTCTCACAATTCCCCGGCAAGTCCATCGGGCCTGCCCCTGTTGCAGGTGCTTCGGCTTGGTCTGTTCCAGGGCTGCCTGGGCGCCATGGCAGTGGTCTTTGCGGGCCTGTTGAACCGCATCATGCTCACGGAACTGGCATTCCCCGGTCTGCTGGTGGGGGGCGCCCTGGCCTTCGAGCAACTGGTGGCCCCCAGCCGGGTGCTGTTTGGTCAGATCTCCGATGCCAGGCCCTTGCAAGGGCGCTATCGCGTTCCCTACGTGGTGGGAGGTTCCGCCCTCTATTGCCTCATCGCGGTGCTCTCCATTCCGCTGATCTTCTTTGTGGGGGACGCCATTGCAACGGACAACAGCCGCGCCTTCTGGGGCGGCGCCACTGCCCTCTGCGGCCTGTTCGCCCTGTTCGGCCTGGCGGTGGGCATGGCCACAACCCCCTATCTGGCTCTGGTAATTGACCGCACCACCGAGCAGGAGCGCCCCCGGACCGTGGGCATCATCTGGTGCATGTTGACCGTGGGCATCATCATCGGGGCCGTTTGCATTGCCCTCACCCTCCGGAGCCTGGACGGGGTAACGGATCCGGCGGTGCTGCAACCTGTGTTGCAACGCTTCATGATCCAGTTGGCCGTTGTGGTGCTGGCGTTGACCCTCGTGGCCTGCTGGGGGATGGAGCCCCGGGGCGGTTGCCGGAGCGGGAGCCGGAATCCTGAAGAGGAGATGACCCTGCCCCGCACCTGGGCACTGCTCACGTCCAGCCGCCAGACCTTCGTGTTCTTCGGTTTTCTGGTGCTGTTTGCCCTGGGGGTATTTCTCCAGGATCCCATCCTGGAAAGCTACGGGGCGGAGGTTTTTGGTCTGCCCATTTCCCAAAGCACCATCCTGAACGCTCTCTGGGGAACCGGCACGCTGCTGGGCCTGCTGCTGGCGGGGTTTCTGGTTACCCCCAGGTTGGGGAAGATGGCTGCTTCCCGTCTGGGCTGTCAACTGATCACCCTCTCCCTGGCGTTGTTGTTTCTGGCGGGGTGTACCGGCCAGGTGATGGTGTTGCAGGTGGTGATGGTGTTGTTCGGTTTTGCCGTGGGCATTGCCACCAACGCCACCCTCTCCCTCATGCTGGATTTGACGCTGCCGGAGGCGGCCGGCACGTTTGTGGGGGCCTGGGCCCTGGCCCAGGCTCTGTCCCGGGCTCTGGGCAAACTCATGGGCGGGGGCCTGCTGGACCTTGGCCATGCCTTCATCCCCGAAGGACTGGGGGCCGGCTGGCTGCCACCGGCCTTCCCCGCCTACGGCTTCGTGTTGTTCATTGAAGTCCTCGTCATGGCGGCGGCCACCTGGTCCCTGGGGGCTGTGCGTGTCCATCAATTTCGCGGGGACACTGCCGATACGCTGGCCAGAGTGCTGGCTCTGGAGTTGGACTGAACTTTCCCATGGAGAGAACCATCGCCGCCTGGCAAGAGCGCCTGGGTCCGCTTCTGGACCAGGTGGCCGCACGGCAGATGGAGGACTTTGGCCGGATCGGGGCCGAGAGAAAAGCCGACGGCTCCCTGATCACAACCTGCGACCGCTGGAGCGATCACACCATCGGCCAGTGGTTGCAGGAGCGTTTCCCTGGCACGGGGGTGCTGAGTGAAGAGGGCAACACACGGGTGCCCCGGCAGGAATGGGCCTGGATCCTGGATCCCCTGGACGGAACCACCAACTTCACCTACGGCATCCCCCACTGGACCATCTCCCTGGCCTTGCTCCATCGGGGGCGCCCCATGATGGGGTGGCTGGAGATCCCCCCGCTGCGCCAGCGGATCATTGCCGTGCGGGGAGACGGGGTCCAGTGCAACGGCCGCCGCCTGCAGCCGCCAACGGACGTGGTTACCCCCAATGCCTGCGCCAGTCTTTGCACCCGCAGCATGGTGGTCCTGCAGCGCCGGGCGGAGCATCGGTTCCCCTGCAAGCTGCGCATGTTTGGCGTGGCCAGCACCAACATGGCCGGCGTGGCCCTGGGGCAAAGCCTGGGGGCGCTGGAGGCCTCTCCCAAAATCTGGGATCTGAGCGCCGCCTGGCTGGTGCTGGAGGAATTGGGCTGTCCCGTTGAACCGCTGGCGGACCACCCCTTCCCCGCCACACCCGGCGCTCAACTGGCAACGGTGAGCTATCCCCTGCTGGCTGTTGCCGCCCCGTCCCTCTTCCCCCTGTTTCGTCCCTGGGCCGCTGCCCTGCAGCTTCGGAACCCGCCATCGCCGGGCTGATGTCAAGGGTAGATGGCCAGGCGGTCCCAGATGTCCTGCTTCAGTCCCTCCAGGCCCTGACCCGTGACGGCGGAGATGCAATGGCAGGGCTGTTGCAGGTGTTGGGTGAGCCGGCTGGCCAGGTCCTCGACCGTGCCGGCATCTATCGCATCACTCTTGTTGAGGGCCAGCAGGCGCGGACGATCCAGCAGGGTGGGGTCGTAGGCGGCCAGTTCCCGCAGCAGTACGGCTCCGTCCCTGCAGGGATCCTCTGCTGTGGCATCCACCAGATGCACCAGCAAACGGGTGCGCTGGATATGGCGCAGGAAATCATGCCCCAGGCCGGCCCCCATGGCGGCCCCCTGGATCAGACCGGGAATATCGGCAAATACCGTGCCGTCTCCCGTCGGGCGTCGCACCACCCCCAGGTTGGGCGTCAACGTGGTGAAAGGGTAGTCCGCCACCTTGGGGCGCGCCGCTGATAGGGCGCGGATCAAGGTGCTCTTGCCGGCGTTGGGACAACCCACCAACCCCACCTCCGCCAGGAGTTTGAGTTCCAACCGCAACTGCCGCTGCTGGCCGGGACGGCCGCTGGTGCATTGCTCCGGGGCCCGGTTGCGGTTGCTCAGGTAACGGGTATTGCCAAAGCCCCCCTTCCCCCCCTCGGCGACACGGAGTTGCTGCCCCGGCGCCGTCAGGTCCCCCAGCCAGGTGCTGTCCACCAGGTCATGCACCTCCGTACCGCAGGGCACGGGGACCACCAGGGACGGGGCGCTGGCTCCGGTGCAATTTTTGGGACCGCCCCGCCGTCCGTCCCCAGCCGCAAAGCGGCGCTTGTACTTGAAATCCAGCAAGGTTTGCAGGTTGGTGGCGGCCTCCAGAACCACGTCTCCACCCCGGCCCCCATCGCCACCGGCCGGCCCACCCGCCGGCACGAATTTCTCCCGGCGGAAGGCCACGATGCCGTCCCCGCCATGTCCCCCCTGCACCTCGATCTGCACCAGGTCAATGAATTGCATCAAGGCATGCTCCTGCACCCTTCTGCCACACCATCTTGCCGGCCCGGATCACGGCCTGGCCATGGGGATCTCAGCACCGGCGTGTGATTGGGCTTAACCTGGAGGCCCGGTCTCCACCGAATGTGCTGAAAACCTCCAGCCCCTCCGTTCTCAGCGGTTGCGATTCCCCCGGGAGAGGAGAGGCTGTGCCGAGGGATGGGGAGCGGCTGCGACAGCATTACGGTGTTCCGCTGCCCGCCTGGCTGGTGGAGTGTCTGCAAGAGGCGCCGCCGACGGAGCAACGCCGTCCTCAGGATCCCGTGGAGGGGGTTGCCCTGATTGCCGCCGCCTTTGATTTTGCCTGGCAACAGCACCAGGGGCAGCAGCGCGCCAGCGGCGAGCCCTACATCAGCCATCCTCTTGCCGTTGCCGACCTGTTGCGGGAGATCGGGGTGAGTCCCGGTGTGATTGCCGCAGGATTCCTCCATGACGTGGTGGAGGATTGTGGGGTGACCACAGCCGACATTGAAGCCAGATTTGGCCGGGAGGTGCGGGCGCTGGTCAATGGCGTCACAAAACTGGGGGGCATTCAGTTTATCAACCGCACGGAGGAACAGGCCGAAAACCTGCGGCGTATGTTTCTCGCCATGGCCAGTGATATTCGTGTGGTGCTGGTCAAACTGGCTGACCGTCTTCATAACATGCGCACATTAACAGCGCTGGCGCCGGCAAAACAAAGAAGAATTTCTATCGAAACCTTGGAAATCTACGCACCGTTGGCCAATCGTCTGGGCATTGGCAAGCTGAAATGGGAGCTGGAAGATCTGGCTTTTAAAGTGCTCCATCCACAGGAGTTCCGTCATATCTCTCAACAGTTGGCCAGCAAGCGGAGTGAGCGGGAAGAACGGCTCAACGCCACTGTGGAGTTGCTGCGTCAACGACTGTCCGAGGCTGGTCTTCACCAGGTGGACGTGAATGGCCGTCCGAAGCATCTTTATGGTATCTGGAGTAAAATGAAACGACAAAATAAAGCCTTCCATGAGATCTACGATGTGGCTGCACTGCGAGTTTTAACAGATAAGGTGGAGGGCTGCTATCGAGCACTTGCCGTGGTTCACGATACGTTCCGTCCCATTCCCGGGCGCTTCAAGGATTATATCGGCTTGCCTAAACCCAATGGCTACCAATCCTTACATACCGCTGTGATTGCCAATCAACGCCCCCTTGAGGTGCAGATTCGTACCCGGCAGATGCATCAGGTTGCGGAATATGGAATTGCTGCCCACTGGAAGTACAAGGAGGGGGGATCCCCCGCCAACGGCAACGGCCAGGCGGAAGAGCGGTTCAACTGGCTGCGCCAGCTTCTCAACTGGCAACGGGAGACGTCCGACGGCGATGGTCAAGACTACCTGGCTTCCATCAAGGATGATTTGTTTGACGATGAGGTGTTTGTCTTTACCCCCCAAGGAGATGTTCTGGGCTTACGGCGTGGTTCCACACCTGTGGACTTTGCCTATCGTATACATTCGGAAGTAGGGCATCACTGCCATGGCGCCCGCATCAACGACCGCCTCGTGGCTTTATCGACCCCCTTGAAGAACGGCGATATTGTGGGAATCATTACGGAACGCAATGCCCGCCCCAGCCTGGACTGGCTCAACTTTGTGGCCACACCAACGGCCCGCAACCGTATCCGTCAATGGTATAAGACCAGTCATCGTGATCAGAATATCAACCGTGGTCGGGATATGCTGGAGCATGAATTGGGCCGCCATGGCCTGGAGGAGTTGCTCAAGTCCCCGGCAATGCAGAAAGTGGCTGAGCGTTGCAACCTTTACACGGTCAACGACCTGTTGGCCGCCGTTGGCTTTGGCGCACTCACTATTCACCAGGTTGCCAACCGCATCCGGGAGGAGATTCGTCTCCAGACCAATCATCTATCCCGGCCCAAACCCCAACCTGTCCCCACCACCTCCGCTCCATCCAGTCGTGATCTCAGCGCTACGGCGGATCAGTTGCGGGGAAATCCGATTCTTGGCGTGGATGGGCTGGATTTTCGCCTGGCCGGTTGTTGTACGCCTCTGCCCAGGGAACCCATCGTCGGCGCTGTTTCTCTGGGCAACCACGGCCTCACAATTCACCGACAGGATTGTGACAACGTGGAACGCATTCCCGTGGAGCGCCGTCTGCCGGTGCAGTGGAATCCCAGGCATTCTGAAGAGAACACCTATCCTGTTCGCCTGAGAATTAACGTGATGGACCGTGTTGGCGTGCTCAAGGATATTCTTACCCGTCTTTCCGACGCCAACATCAACGTGCTGGACGCTCGCGTGCGCACCAGCCGCGGTAAGCCGGCCCGCATTGACCTGAGCATCGAACTCCACAGCGCCCACCAGTTGACACAAACCATCAACCGCATTCGGGCCATGGCGGACGTGCTCACCCTCTATCGTATCGGCATGGGTTAGTCGCGATTGTGATGCACAAATTAATTTCCCGTCATCCTCTCACCCGAAGCGACCGGTGACGTATTCTTTGGTGTCCTCGGATTTGGGATTGTTGAAAATCTCCTTGGTCTCATTGTATTCTGCCAGGTAGCCCATCATGCCGTCACTTCCTTCCGCATCAACGGCGTTGTAAAAGGCGGTCATATCGGAAACCCGCACCGCCTGCTGCATATTGTGGGTCACAATCACGATGGTGAAGTTCTTCTTCAAGGCATGGAGAGTTTCTTCCACCTTGAGGGTGGAGATGGGATCCAGGGCGGAACAGGGCTCGTCCATCAGAATCACCTCCGGCTCCACGGCAATGGCCCGGGCAATGCAGAGACGTTGCTGTTGCCCCCCTGAAAGGGAAAGGCCGCTTTCCTGGAGTTTGTCCTTGCACTCGTCCCACACGGCAGCCCGGCGCAGGGATGTTTCCACCAGCTCGTCCATATCCCCTCTGAATCCATGGATCCGCGCCCCGAAGGCAATGTTTTCGTAGATGGTTTTGGGGAAGGGATTGGGCTTCTGAAACACCATGCCGATCCGCCGCCTCACCTCCACCGGATCTACGCGAGGGTCGTACAGGTCTTTACCGTTAAACAACACCTTGCCCTTCATGCTGAAGGACTCGATCAGGTCGTTCATGCGGTTAAAACACCGCAGCACCGTAGACTTCCCACAACCGGACGGCCCGATGAAGGCAGTCACCTTGTGCCTGGGAATGTCCAGAAAAACATTCCTGACGGCCGCGAACGCGCCATAGTTGACGGTGACGTTGTCACAACTGATGATGGCATCGGCAATGGAGGGCGTCATGGTGCGGTGGGGGAGGGCAGGTGAATCAGGAGGCAGAGAAGCGCGCCAGCCAGCGGGCCAACAGGTTGGCCGCCAGAATCATCACCACAAGGATGAACGAGGCCGCCCAGGCCAGTTGCACCTGGGGCTCAAAGGGCATGATGCCGAAGTTGTAGATCTGGACGGACATGGTTGCCGTGGGGGCCAGCAGGCCCCCCCCTGAGGACCAGTCAGGCCAGAAGGGGGAAAACAGCGCCGTAAAGATCAAGGGGGCGGTTTCCCCGGCGGCCCGGGCAATGGCCAGCACCACCCCTGTGGCAATGGGGGAGACGGCCGCCGGCGCCACCACCCGGGTAATGGTGACAAACCGGGAGGCGCCGATGCCCAGAGATCCCATGCGCAACTCCTGGGGCACCAGCTTGAGTCCCTCGTCGGTGGTCTTGACGATGGTGGGCAACATCAGCACCGCCAGCGCCAGAGACCCCGCCATGGCCGAGAAGGACTCGCCCCAGAGCACCCGGGTGTTCACCACCAGGGCATAGATAAACAGGCCGCAGATGATGGAAGGGACGCCAGCCAGCACGTTGACGCCAAAACGAATGGACTGGGCAAACGAACCCTTCCTGGCCACCTCCGCCAGATAGATGCCGCCCCCCACGCCAACAGGGACGGCCACCAGGGCTGCCCCGCCGGTCACCATGGCGGTGCCGATGATGGCGTTGCCCATGCCCATGGGCTCGGACAACCCCGGCGCCGGCGGCAACTCCGTGAAGACGGCCGGCGTGATGGCTCCACCGCCCTTGTAGAGCACGTACCCGATGACCACCACCAGAGGCAGCACCGCCATGAGGGCAAACAGGGCCACCAGCAGATTCATGGCCCGGTTCCAGAGGTTGCGCGGGGCACAGGGGTTGTAGTTCAACCCCGAGGCAGTGGGGGGATGGCGGATTGAGGCCATGGCGTTGGTCATATTGCTAGTCATATTTCAGGGCAAGCCGTTTGACGATCACCTGGGCACAGACGTTGACCAGGAAGGTGAGGATCATCAGCACCAGGGCGGCGTAGTAGAGGGCGGACACCTGAATATCGTCCGCCTCGCCGAACTGGTTGGCCAGCAGTGAGGCAATGGTGCTGCTGGGGGAAAACCAACTGGTGCTCAGGTTGGTGGAGTTGCCAATGATCATGGTCACCGCCATGGTTTCCCCGAGGGCCCGTCCCAGGGCCAGCATGGCGCCCCCCACGATGCCGGAAATGGCAGCGGGGATAAGCACCTGGAAGATGCTGGTCCAGCGGGTGGCCCCCACGGCGTAGGCCCCTTGACGCAACTCCATGGGCACCTGGTTGAGGGAGTCGCGGGAGACCGCCGTGATGATGGGCAGCAGCATCACCACCAGGATCAGGGAGGCCATGGCCAGATTGGGTCCACCAGGTTCGGTACTGAAAAAGGGGAGCCAGCCAAGATGGGCATACAGCGGCGTGAACACCGCCAGGAAGCGGTTGAGCATGGCCACGGCCCAAAGCCCCAGCACCACGGAGGGGATGGCGGCCAGGAGCTCCACTATGAAGCCGATGACGGCCCTCAGCTTTTGCGGCAGGAAATCTTCCGTCAGAAAAACGGCGGTTCCCACCCCCAGGGGCACCGCCAGCAGCAACGCCAGGGCCGACGTCATCAGGGTGCCGTAAATGGGTGTGAGCGCCCCGTAATCGTTGCGGACGGGATTCCAACTGCTGTTGGCCAGAAAGCCCAGGCCGAAGTGGGGAACGGCCCCCCAGCGCACCCCGAACGTCTCTTCATCGTTCCAGGCGGCGATGCCCTGCCAGATGGAATCCTGATGCCAGGGCAGAAGGCTGGAAACGTCCCCTTGAAATACCGCCTGGAACCCCACCGTGAAAAAGATTCCCAACACCGTCAGGCTCACCACAGAGGCGAGGACGGAGGTCATATGAATAAAGGCGCGGTCAACCAGCTTTTCTGTCCAGGGAGGCTTCTTGTGGGTGAACATGGGCGCCATAACGATGTCGTACCGGAGATTTTGATCCAGAAGCCATGCCTGAGGCAGCAAGGCTGGAGCCGTTAGCCGTTTGCCCCAGCCTTGCCCATGATAGTGTCTCAGGGCTGCAAGGCGGCAACAGCGGCCTTGGACCTGGTCACCACGCTGTCGGGCAGAGGCACGTAGCCGAGGGAATCGCTAATGCCCTGGGCCTCCTCTGACAGCATGTAGTTGAAGGTCTGCTTCAGGGCGTCCAGCTTGGCGCCGTTGCCGGTCTGATACGCCAGAACCCAGGTGAGGGACACAATGGGGAAGGAGTTCTCGCCGGCAGGGTTGGCGTCCGTCCCCCGCAACCGGTCGTCCAGAACGATCTTGGACAGACCCTCGGCGGCCGTCTCGGCGCTGGGCTTCACGTAGTTGCCGTCCTTGTTCTGAAGGGCAGCCGTCTGCAGGCCGGAGCGCTGCACATAGCCATAGTTCACGTAGCCGATGGCGCCCACCTTGTTCTGAATCAGGCCAGCCACGCCGGAGTTACCCTTACCGCCTACGCCAACGGGCCACTCAACGGCTTTGCCGTCGCCCACCTTCTCTTTCCATGCAGAGGAAAAAGCCGAGAGGGACTTGGTGAAGCCTGCGGTGGTGCCGGAGCCGTCGGAGCGATGGGCCACGGTGATGCCGCCAGGAGCACAACCCAGAGCGGACCAGTTGGTGATGGCGCCCATGAAGACCCCCACCACCTGGCTCTGACTGAGCTTGAGGTCACAACCGGGCTTGTTGTAGGCCACCGCAATGGCGCCGCCGGTCATGGGGATTTGCACCGCGCCACGGCGTACCCTGGCCACTTTTGCATCGTCCATGGCGGAGTCCGAGGCGCCGAAGTCCACGTCGTTGTTGGTGAACAGCTTGACGCCGGTGCCGGAACCCGTGGCTTGGTAGTTGACCTGGGGACCGCCGTCAGCAGCCAGATCCTTGAACCAGCGCTCGTAGATGGGGGCGGGGAACGTGGCGCCGGCGCCGTCAAGACGGGTCTGTGCCAGAGAAACCCCGGAGAAAGCAGTCACAGCCATAAACACCCCTGCACTTGCAGCCTTGAGTGTCTTTGTGAGAGCAATCATGGAAAAGTTCTGAGAAGCGGAAACTGAAATCCTTCTCACAATGGATAGTAGCAAGTTATTCTGGAATTGTCAAGTTATTCTGGAATTGTCAAGTTATTCTGGAATTGTCAAGTCAAATTGCCGGGCCTGGAGCAGAAGCAGGCGCCGGTGACCGCCAGCCGTCTTTAGGCTAAGGATGGCCGGGGCCGGGGCAGCCAGACACTGGCAACCCAGGAGAGTCCCACCAGCAGGGCCGAACCCCACAGGCAGGCCACCATGCCCCCGGCGCCCCCACCGGCCAGTTGGAACACCAGACCGGAGAGCACGGTGCCCAGGAGACGGCCACCGGCATTGGCCATGTAATAGAAACCCACGTTGAGGCTCACGTCCTCCGTTTTCGTGTAGGCCAGCACCATGTAGGAGTGGATGGAGGAATTCATGGCAAACACCAGGCCGAAGACCGCCAGCCCCAGGATCACCGTGGCGCCGCCCTGAACCGTGGTTCCCGGCACGGTGCTGCGCCAGAGGGCCACCGCCATCAGGGCGGGAATCACCATGAGTACCGCCGCCCAGAACTGCACAGCGCGGGGGCCGGGAGCTTCCTGTTGCCCCCAGAGGCGCCGCAAGCCGGGCGCCATGGCCTGCACCAGGCCGTAGCCCACCACCCACAGCCCCATGAAGCCCCCCACCTGCCAGAAATTCCAGTCCATGGTCATCTCCAGGAACACCGGCAGGGCCACCACGAACCACACGTCCCTGGCGCCGAAAAGGAAAAAGCGGGCCAACGACAGCACGTTGATGCCGCGGGATTTGGAGAACATGGCCGCGAAGGCCGGTTTCTGCTTCATCTTGCCCATGGCCGCCGGCAGGGACAGGGTCAGCAGCCAGGCCAGCGCCAAGCCCACCGCCATGGCGCTTACCGACCCGGCAAATCCCAGCCAGAAGAGGGTGGCGCCCCCCAGGAAAAAGCCCACCCCCTTGAGGGCGTTCTTGGAGCCCGTCAGAATGGCCACCCAGCGGAAGAGGGTGCGCTCCCCCTGTTGCTCCTGCCCCGCTTCCACCGGCGCCACGGTTTTGATGGCGCTCTTGGCGCTCATCTTGCTGAGATCCTTGGCGATGCCGCTGAGGGCCTGGGCCGCCATCACGTAGATCACCGACAACAGCTTGGGCCAGTTCTCCGCCACCGGCGCCAGCATCAGCAACGCCGCCACCTGCAGCAGCAGACCGCTCCAGAGGGTGAGCCGCAAGCCGTAGCGGGCGCCGATCCAGCCCCCCGCCAGGTTGGTGAGCACCCCGAAGAATTCGTAGAAAATGAACAGCAGGGCAATGTCCAGGGTGCTGTAGCCCAGCCCATGGAAGTGGAAGATCACCAACATGCGCAGGGCCCCGTCACTGAGGGTGAAGGCCCAATAGGCGGCGGTCACCACCATGTATTGACGCAACGGATGCCCCGGCGCCCGCAGGGATTGACTCATGGTTTGGTTCCGGCTCAGTGCCCTGTCAAGCGGCCGACGGCACAGGTCAGATCCGCCATGCGGCAGGAGTAGCCCCACTCGTTGTCGTACCAGCCGTAGACCTTCAGGTGGGTGCCGTCCACTACCAGGGTGGAGGGGCCGTCGATGACGCAGGAGCGGTTGTCATGGCGGTAATCCACCGACACCAGGGGCCGCTCCTCGTAGCCCAGGATTCCCTGCAACGATCCCGCCGCCGCTTGGCGGAAGGCGTCGTTCACCGCCCCGGCGCTGGTGGGGCGAGCCAACTCGAACACCGCATCGGTCAGGGAGGCATTGAGCAACGCCACCCGCACGGCATGGCCGTTGAGCTTGCCCTGCAACTCGGGGAAGATCATGGCGATGGCCTTGGCGGAGCCGGTGGTGGTGGGAATCAGGGATTCCCCCGCGGCGCGGCAACGGCGCAGGTCTCCCCGATAGCCGTCCACCGGCGTCTGGGTGTTGGTGAGGTTATGGATGGTGGTCATGGAGCCATGGACAATGCCGAAGGTTTCATGGACCACCTTCACCATGGGGGCCAGGCAGTTGGTGGTGCAGGAGGCGGCCGTCAGCAGCCGGTGCCGTGTGGGATCAATCTGCTGGTGGTTGACCCCGTAGACCACGTTGAGCGCCTCCTCCCCCTTCACGGGACAGGCCACAATCACCCGCTCCACCCCGCACTGTTGGAGGTAGGGGGTCAGCGCGGCCACCGTCTTGAAGCGGCCGCTGCACTCCAACACCATCTCCACCCCGGCGCTCCGCCAGTCCACCGTCGTGAAGTCCCTGCTGTGGGAGCAGGTGATTCGTTGCCCGTTAACGCGCAGGGCTTCCCCTTCTGTGGAGACGGCTTCCCGCCAGCGACCATGGACCGAGTCGAATTCCAGCAAATGCCCCATGGCGGCTGCAGGGCCAGCGGGTTCGTTGAGATGCGCCACCTCCATGCCGTCCCGCCCCCAGAGGGCACGGAACACCAGCCGCCCGATGCGGCCAAAGCCGTTGATGCCAACTTTCATCAGCCCACACCGGCAGACGGAAAGAGACTATAGGGCGCCTCGAAAAATTGCCGTCCTCCCCATGGGAAAGCCTCCTGGCCTACGAGAAATCCCTCTGCAACTGACTTTCTCATGGTGAGACGGCAGCCCCCTCCGGAGGGCTTTGCCTGATTTCGAGGTGCTCTTAAGAAGTCACTATGGCTCCCCTGTGGTTCGTTGAACAGCATGGCTTCTGTTCAGCAATCGGCCCCTGAAATCGACCGTTGATCTCGCCGTTCCATGGGTGGTGCAGGTACGGTGAATTATCACGTCATCCGGTCGATGGGTCGAGCCGTTGGAATCGATCTCGGGACCACCAACTCCGTTGTGGCTGCCCTGGAGGGGGGACGGCCCCAGGTGATCGCCAATGCCGAGGGCCTGCGCACCACCCCGTCCATGGTGGGGTTCAGCAAGGCGGGGGAACTGCTGGTGGGTCTTCAGGCCCGGCGGCAACTGGTGCTGAATCCCGGCAACACCTTCGCCAACCTGAAACGCTTCATCGGCCGCCACTACGATGAGCTGGACGAGGGCTCCAGGGGCGTCCCCTACACGATTCGCCGCAACGACCAGGGCAAGATCCGCATTGTCTCTCCGGCCACGGAGCGGGAGTACGCCCCGGAAGAGCTGGTGGCCTCCATCCTCCGCAAGCTTGTCGATGATGCCGCCACCCACCTGGGGGAGCCCGTTGAAGCAGGGGTGATCACCGTGCCCGCCTATTTCAACGACTCCCAACGCCAGGCCACCCGTGATGCCGGTCGTCTGGCGGGCCTGGAGGTGCTGCGCATCCTCAACGAACCCACCGCCGCGGCCCTGGCCTGCGGCTTCGACCGCAAATCGGCCCGCTGTGTGCTGGTATTCGACCTGGGGGGCGGCACGTTTGACGTGTCCCTGCTGCGCATTCGCAACGGGGTCTTTGACGTGAAGGCCACCAGTGGCGACACCCAACTGGGGGGCAACGACTTCGACCAGCGCATCGTGGACTGGCTGGCGGATCGGTTCCAGGCGGACCACGACGTGGACCTGCGCCGGGATCGCCAGGCCCTGCAACGGTTGCTGGATGCCGCCGAGAAGGCCAAGCAGGAGTTGTCGGGGGTGCGCCTGACCACCGTCTCCCTCCCCTTCATTGCCACCGGCGCGGACGGGCCGTTGCACCTTGAATGCGAGCTGTCCCGGCGCACTTTCGAGGACCTCTGCCCGGACCTGGTGGATCGGCTGTTGAGGCCGGTGCGCCGTTGCCTGCGGGATGCGCGGATCACGGCGGAGGACATTGACGACGTGATCCTGGTGGGGGGCTCCACCCGGATGCCCATGGTGCAACAACTGGTGCGCACCATCGTGCCCCGGGAGCCCAATCAAGGCCATAACCCGGACGAGGCGGTGGCCCTGGGGGCCGCGATTCAGGCGGGCATCCTGCGGGGGGAGTTGCGGGACTTCCTGCTCAACGACGTCACCCCCCTCTCCGTTGGCCTGGAAACCATGGGCGGCGTGATGAAACCACTGATTCCCCGCAACACCCCCATCCCTGTCCGCAAGTCCGACACCTTCAGCACCTCGGAAGCCAACCAGTCTTCCGTGGAAATCAACGTGTTGCAGGGGGAGCGGCAGATGGCCTGTGACAACAAGTCCCTGGGACGTTTCCGGCTTTCAGGGATTCCACCGGCTCCCCGGGGTGTGCCCCAGGTGCAGGTGGCCTTTGACGTGGACGCCAACGGCATCCTTCAAGTCTCGGCCATGGATCGCTCCACGGGGCGCAAGCAGACCGTCTCCATTCAGAACAGTTCCACCCTGAGCGAGCAGGAGATTCAACGCATCCTCAAGGATGCGGAAAATCGTGTGGCGGACGACCGGCGCCAGCGGGCCGCCGTGGAACGGCGGAACCAGGCCGAGACCCTGCTGGCCCAAGCGGAGCGGCGGCTGCGGGACGTGGCGCTGGAATTGGGTCCCTATGCCATGGAACGACAGAAACAGGTGGTGGACGGGGCCAGCCGTGACCTGCAAGACCTGCTCCAGGACCCGGAAGCGCCGCCCCGGGAACTGGACGAGGCGGCCGCCGTCCTCGACGATGCTCTGCGGGTGTTGAATCGCTGTCTCAGCCGGGAGAGCCGCCGCGAGGAGCGGGGGCCGCTGCGGGGGATCCGCCGCACCATCGGCTCCCTGCGGGACGAGTTCTTTGCGGAGGATGAAGAATGGGATGACTGGCCCGCGGGAACACGGGACGGCTTGCGGGGAGACGGTTGGGACGGACCGGAGCGGCCCCGTTCCGGCGATCCCCCTCCTGGCAGGCGCGGCAACCCGCCGGCCCCCTACTACCGGGAGCGGCAGGGCGCCCCGGCGCCCTATGAACGCCACCTCCCGGCTGAATCCATGGAGGATGAGTGGGTTCCTGAGAACGGGGACTGGGATTCTCCTCCACCCCGATCCCGTCCCGGCCGGCGCACGGATCCGCTGCCGCCGGAACCGGCGCCCCCCAGCCCCCGCCGCCGGCCGACGCCCCGGTTGGAAGCGGATCCCTGGGAGGATACCTAGAGGCAATGGCCGCCCCCGACCCCCTCGGAAACGAGCCTGATGCCTGGGCCGTGCTGGGGCTGCAGCCCGGGGCCTCCGCCGCCGAACTCAAGCGCGCCTTTCGGCGGCAGGCCAGGCGCTGGCACCCGGACCTGAACCCCGGCGATCCCACCGCGGAGGAACGGTTCAAGTGCATCAATGCCGCCTACGGGATGCTCAGCGATCCTTCCCGCCAGCGAGCTTGGCGGCAAAGCGTTGATGAGGACGGCGGGGAGGAGTTGCAAGGCTTCCCCTCCTTTGAAGATTACCTGGCCCACCTGTTCGGGCGGCGCCGGCCCGGAGAGCGCTCCAGTGAGCCGCCCCCCCCGGCCGGCCGGCCCGAACCGGCCCAGGCGCCGCCCCCACCCCCGTCATCCCGACCCCCAAAGCCACCGCCAGAACCAGAACCGGACTCAACGCCGGAGCAAGAGCCGCCAGCGACCCCTCCCCGGCCGACCCGTAGCCGGGAGACGGACTTGGCCCTCACCCCTCAACAGGCCCGGCGGGGATCCCGGCAGGTGCTGACCCTGCCCGATGGCGCCCACGTGGAGGTGAACACACCCCCGGGGGTGGGGGATGGCTGGCGTCTCCGTCTGACCGGCGTTGCCCCGGACGGGGGGGACCACCTGCTGCGACTCCGGGTGTACACCCGGGACGGTTTGCGGGTAGACGGTCTACAGGTGTACTACCGTCTCCATGTCTCCCCTGCCGACGCGGTGCTGGGGGCTTATGCCACGGTGCCCAGCATCCACGGTCTCGTGGAACTGGAGATCCCCCCCCGCTCCTCCAGTGGCCAGTTGCTGCGATTACGAGGTTGCGGCATTCGCACCGACGAGGATTGCGGGGATCAGATTGTGGAGCTGCGCATCGTCAGCCCCTCGACCCTGTCGGAGGAGATTGTGGAGTTGTACCGTCAACTCCGGGATCTGGAAGCCGCTCCCGAGCCACGGGTACGGGGCGCTGGGCCAAGATAGGGGTTCCATCTATACTGGCTGGCGGACCATGCTCAAGCTGCGGAACGCCCTGCAACACCGGCTGACGGAGGCCATGGCCCAGGTCGCGCCCCCGCCGGACGGCCCGGTGGCTTTTCCCTTGGCGCCGGCCACCAGGCCGGAGTTTGGCGATTTCCAGGCCAACGGCGCCATGGGGTTGGCCAAGGTGCTGGGCCGCCCGCCGCGGCAGATTGCCCAGGCTGTGGTGGATCACCTGCAGGTGGACGACCTGTGCCATCCCCCCCAGGTGGCGGGACCGGGGTTTATCAACTTCACCGTTCGGCCGGAGGTGTTGGCGGCGGAGGTGCAGGCGCGGCTGGATCAGCCCCGGTTGGGGGTGCCCATGGCGCAGCCGCGCCAACGGGTGGTGGTGGATTTTTCCAGCCCCAACATCGCCAAGGAAATGCATGTGGGGCATTTGCGCTCCACCATCATCGGCGACTGCATTGCCCGGTTGCTGTCCTTCCGTGGCCACCGGGTGCTGCGACTCAACCACCTGGGGGACTGGGGCACCCAGTTCGGCATGTTGATTGCCCACCTCAAACACGTGGCGCCCCGTTCCCTGTCCGGTGAGGAGCACGTGGACCTGGGGGACCTGGTGGCCTTCTATCGCCAGGCCAAGGCCCGCTTTGACGAGGACGAGGGCTTCCGGGAGCAAAGCCGTGGCGAGGTGGTGAAACTTCAGGCGGGGGAGCCGGAATCCTTGCGGGCCTGGGGCCTGCTCTGCCGGCAATCCCGCCGGGCCTTCCAGGCCGTCTATGACCGCCTGGACGTGCAGCTTGTGGAGCGGGGCGAATCCTTTTACAACCGGTTGCTCCCCACGGTGGTGGCGGATCTGGAGCAGGCGGGGCTGCTGGTGGTGGACGACGGCGCCCGCTGCGTGTTCCTGGAGGGGGTGAGGGGCAAGGACGGCCAGCCCCTGCCCCTCATTGTGCAGAAGCGCGACGGGGGCTACAACTACGCCACCACCGACCTGGCCGCCATCCGCCAGCGACTGGCCGGCCCCGACGGGGGCGGCGAGGGGGCGGACCGGGTGGCGTACGTCACCGACGCGGGCCAGGCCAACCACTTTGCGGCAGTGTTTCAGGTGGCGCAGCGGGCCGGGTGGGCGCCGACCGGTTGTCAACTCCAGCACGTGCCCTTCGGCCTGGTGCAGGGAACGGACGGCAAGAAGCTCAAAACCCGCTCCGGCGCCACCGTTCGCCTGCGGGACCTGCTGGATGAAGCGGTGGCGCGGGCCCGCCGTGATCTGGTGGAGCGGATGGCCCAGGAACAACGGCAGGCCGAGGAAGGTTTTGTGGAGCAGGTGGCGGAAACCGTGGGCATCGCCGCCGTGAAATATGCCGACCTGAGTCAGAACCGCACCACCAACTACCAGTTCAGCTTTGACCGGATGCTCTCTCTCCAGGGCGATACGGCCCCCTATTTGCTCTATGCCTACGTGCGCATCCAGGGCATTGCCCGTCAGGGGGGATTGCTCGGTGGTGGGGAGGAGCAGCCGGCTGATCTGTGGCTGCAGGCTCCCCAGGAACTGAGCCTGGCGCGGAAGTTGCTGAACTTTGACGAGGTGATTCTGGAGGTGGAGCAGGACCTGCTGCCCAACCGCCTCTGCGCCTATCTGTTCGGTCTCAGCCAGACCTTCAACCGCTTCTACGACCAGTTGCCCGTGCTCAAGGCCCCACCCCGCTCCCGCCCCACCCGCCTGGCCCTGTGTCGTCTCAGTGGGCAGACCATGGGCCTGGGCCTCGGGCTCCTGGGCATCAGGACCCTGGACCGCATGTGAGCGCCGCCATGACCAGCCCCGATCCCCGGCTGATTGATCTCCACGGCCTGGCGTCGTCGCCCCGTTCCGCCAAGGCCCGCTTTCTGGCCGGCCGGGCCCAGGCGGCCGGCCTGACCCTGCAATGCCCTGACTTGAATACCGGCGGCTTCCGCCGTCTCACCGTCACGCGCATGCTGGAGCAGACCCGGGCCTTCAAGACACGGCCCGCTTTTCCGGGACCCACACCCTGGTCCGCCCGCTGCCCACCCGCATCGTCCATGGCGGGCAGGATAACGTGATCGATGTGGCCGCCAGCCGTCGCTTTGCGGCCTCCCGCCCATGGGTGCGACTGCTGGAGGTGGATGCCGATCATCGTTTGGCCGGCGTCAGCGGCGTGATCTGGCGCCAACTGGAGGCCCTGCTGGCGGACATGGCCACAGGGGAGAATACGGCCCCAGAGAAGGTGACGCCATGCCCCTGCTGAAAGGTTCCCCCCTGGTGGAGGCGCTCCACACCTACAGCGCCCCCCTGGAAGGCCGTCGTGGTCTGCTGCGGCTGGACTTCAACGAAAACACCATGGGTCCCAGTCCCAGGGTGGTGGAGGCCGTTCGGGCCATGGCGCCGGAGCACTACGGCATGTACCCGGAATACGACGGGCTCAAGCGCCGCTATGCCCAGTCGTTGGGCGTGGACAAGGAGCAGGTGGGCCTGTTCAACGGTGCGGACGGGGCCATTCATGCGGTGTTTCAAGCCTTTGGCGCCGTGGGTGACACGTTGCTCATGGCCACCCCCACGTTTGGCTACTACGCCCCCTGTGCTCGCCAGCAAGGCATGATCATCCGGGCCGTTCCCCATGGGCTGCCCGATTTTCACTACCCCCGGCAGGTGGTTGCCCAGGCCCTGCAGTCCCGGCCGCGGCTGTTGATGGTCTGCAACCCCAACAACCCCACAGGCACCCGGCTGGACCCCGGCTGGATTCGGGCCATGGCGGCGGACCATCCCCACACCCTGGTGGTGGTGGATGAACTCTATGAGGCCTTTACGGGGGATAGCGTATTGCCGACGGCATTGCAGACCCCCAATCTGCTGGTGTTGCGCTCCCTCTCCAAAACCGCCGGGTTGGCGGCATTGCGGCTGGGTTTTGCGGTAGGCAGTCCAGGGATTGTGGAGCGACTGGAGCGGGTGACAGGCCCTTACGACGTCAACGGCTTTGCCGTCACCGCCGCCTTTGCCGCCCTGGCGGACCCTGATCACGTGGCCGCCTACGTGCGGGAAGTGGCTGCTGCCCGGGACTGGCTCCTCCCCCGGCTGGCGGCGGCGGGATTACGCCACCACTGTGACGGCGGCAACTATCTGCTGCTCTGGCCGGATCAGGACCCGGACCGTCTTGTGGGGGTCCTCCGACAACACGGCGTGCTGGTGCGCCCCATGACCGGTAAACCTCTCCTGGAGGGCAGCGTGAGGGTCAGCATCGGCAGCCGTGGGCAGATGAAACTTTTCTGGGAGCGTTACCGGCAGTGTACCGGCATGTCATAACTTTGAAGTGTGACATTACGTCCATCCAATCATCAAAATGATGACGGGCTGGAGCGAATCCGCAAGGGAGGATTATGGCGAGACGTTCACCGGGCTACTCCTTGGAGTGGCCTTTTTCTTTGGACCACCTTCTTGGGATCCTCAGGGGAACACTGGGAAACCCCAAGGCGCTTGCTGACCCTCCATGGCCCTCTCCATGGAACACGGTTGAGTATCAGAACCAACCATGGGAAGGTTCGATTTCTAACGAACCCCGGCAAAAGGTCCCATACCTTGAGCCCTGTAGTCATTGATCTGCTGCGATGCAGTCCTACGGCAATCCTAATGTCACCTATGACTGGTGGGCAGGGAACTCCGGAGTAGCCAAGCGCTCCGGAACCTTCATTGCTGCCCATACAGCTCATGCCGGCCTGATCATGTTCTGGGCCGGATCATTCACGTTCTTCGAGTTGGCCAAATACGACCCCTCCCTTCCCATGGGTGGGCAGGGCCTGATTCTATTGCCTCATCTGGCCAGTCTTGGCTTTGGCATTGGCGAGGGCGGCGTCATTGCCAACACCCAACCCTATTATGCTGTTGCCGCTCTGCATCTGGTTTCCTCTGCAGTGCTGGCAGCGGCAGGCATCTGGCACCAATTCCGCGCTCCTGAAGATCTCAGGGAGGCCGAGGGTCAGGCCCGCAAGTTTCATTTCTCCTGGGAGAGCCCCAAGGATCTCGGCCTCATCCTTGGCCATCATCTCATTTTCCTGGGGCTGGGGGCCATTGCCTTTGTAGAGTTGGCCAAGCGTGTGGGCATCTATGACCCTGCCCAGCAAGTTGTGCGCACTGTACAACCTAACATTGACCTGGCCATGGTCTGGGGCTATCAGACCAACTTCATCAACATCAGCAGTCTGGAAGACGTGATCGGTGGCCATGCGGTCCTGTCCTTCATCCTGATCTTTGGCGGTATCTGGCACATCATCGTTCCCCCCTACGGCTTCTTCCGTAAGGTTCAGCCCTACAACGGCGAAGCAATGTTGTCCTACTCCCTTGGCGGTGTTGCTCTGATGGGGTTTGTGGCCAGCTACTGGTGCGCCATGAACACAACCGTCTATCCGGAAGTGTTCTATGGCAGCCCTCTGGCCCTGAAGTTTGCCTTCTCGCCCTACTTTGTCGACACGGTGGACATGGGACTGGGTGTCCATAGCGCCAGGGCATGGCTGGCCAATACCCACTTCTATCTGGCTTTCTTCTTCCTGCAAGGCCATCTCTGGCACGCCCTGCGCTCCCTTGGCTTCAACTTCAAGTCCGTTGAGGATGCCTTCAACGGAATGGATACGGCCAAAATCAGCTAACCTTGGTTGGGTTGTGATTGTGCTGTCTTCCAAAGAGGTCAGCACAACAAAAGCCCCAGTCAAGGCTGGGGCTTTTTCATGTTTTCTCATATTCAGCCCTGATCAGAAGACAGGTAGTTTAACCACCTCTATGCTGAGGTTCTCGGGGAAGTGCAGTTCCAGGAACGAGCCCAGGAACGATGCTTTCAGGATTGCCAGGGAAAGCAGGGAGAGGCTGGCGCTCACTGGAGCAAGCAGGGTGATCCGGTTGAGAAAGCGGGGCCGCTCTTCACCCCAGCGCACAAAAAACTGAAAGACGGCCGGGAAAAACTTCATGAACCGGGACGGCCATTTGCCAACAGTTTCCAGAGCATAGCGACCAGGTGTTATATGATTCGGCTTGAATATCAGCAGTTGAGTGGTAAAAGTTATGATAAAACGTGGAGAACGGAACAGAGGATCAACAACAAGCTTTTTCAGAAAGATCAGTATTTGTCCGACGGACTTGAGGGCATGGCCAATGAATCTCAGCAACTGAATCAACAAGACCCCCATGGCCTTGAGCAACCCCAGCAGCGGATTGAAAACAAGCCTCACATATCCGTACTGTCCACCGGAAGACAATGGGGAATGGGAGAGAAATTGACGAGGAGGGGCAGCAACGGAGCCAAGAGTCGGTAGCAGTGGGTTGATGACAAACTTGAGATACCAGTGTTGCTGGTCAGGCCTGGATGTGGAGTTCATGGGATTGCCCAGTGAGCGCCCGAAGATTGTAGGATGCAGCCGATGCCGGAGATCCTCGGCAAGAACCTTGAATGGTAAGAGATCACACCAATGAATTGAGCATTTGCTTGGGCAACGTGTTGGCAGTTTGACCTCCTCCCGGCCGTAACCAGCGGGGATTCCCAGAATCGCTTCTGAAAAGTTCCTGCTTCATTGCACCTGCCCCCTTCTCGTTCGAGAGTTTGGTCTTGCGGTCGCTCCACAGGCTCAACCGCCAGCCCGGCGGCCAGGATATTCCTTCCTGCGTTCACGTCCCGGTGGGCTTCCTCCTTCTTCCAGCCCGTGAGCATCTTATCGGTCTCGTTTGAGCATCGCAGGCGATTGATTTCCCTTTCTGAGACCATGCCCTGCTTCGACCATCCAGAGCCTTGTTGTAGACAAGCCGCCCGACCAGGGCATGCCTCAACAGGTTCTCCTGCTCAGGCGTTGGGTAGAGCGGTACCGGAAGGCTCGAAGCATGTTCGAGCTTACGAATCCAAGGGTTGAATCATAAGGCTGGTGCGGGTTGCTCAAGATGGACACCCCCCTCAAGGGCGGAGTTCCCGACCCGGGGTGGCCTTGGTGACGGTGGCTGCCTCGTCAAGGAGGACAAGCTGAATGCGCACGTCCTCTGATCGCGCCGCGGCCCAGTGATAGACTCCTGCAGGCAACATCAGGATACTGCCGGCCGGGTAGATGCGCTCCACGGCCTGGTCCACTTTCTTGCCGTCGCCCCATGACAGATTGCCTTGCAAGACCGTCAGGAGCCGAAGGCCACTGGCAGTGACATGGGGTGGAACCACGTCACCCGCCCGCAGATCAAGCAGCGCCACAACAGGCGTTCCCGCCTCCGAGACCGCCAGCGGCGTCAGATCAGCCACCCCGTACACCTTTTTCCTGGGGAGGGAGTCGGTATCCAGGAGAGAGGTCTGTTCTGCTGAGGAGGCCGGAGGAACCATGCCGATCAATACCGAAGAGGAGCGCCATGATCATAGCGGCGCCTGGCCAAGGCCAGAACCGCTGCCAGGGGGTGTGGGTTGTGGTCACAGGATTCGACAGCAATCAAAATCCCACCCTGCAGACCATGACTCCAGCCGGGAAGCCAATGCCCGGTCCAGGGAACTGACACAGCCCGGAGAGGAAGAGCAACGGGAAAAGCATATGGATTTGTTATGTATATGAAATATATGCATTACTTTTTAACGAGAGGGAGTAGTTGGGTATGGATTTTGAATTCGAGGTTCCCCATGTGACAAAGTGTATCCACCATTGGCGGGCCAGCCTACAGCCAGGAGCAGGCCGATGAACTGGACGAAGTTCTTGTGTTGCCGGAAGTCACGGTATTTGGCGCTGATCGCGATGGGCGCGATCTTCTGGAAACCCCCAGTGCGGTGACGGTGCTTGACGGGGAAGACATGGCCCGTTTTCAGCCTTCAACCTATGAAGACCTGCTGATCGACATGCCCGGCCTGGTGATTCAGGGTGGGCGAGGCGTGGCTCAGGAGCCCAATATCCGTGGATTTACAGATGAGCAGGTGGTGATTGTCGTCGATGGGGCCCGTCAAAACTTTAACCCCGCGCATCGTGGCCGCTTTGTTTCCGATGGGGTAGCCCATGCCCATGGGGGGCGCAGGCCGGGGGTTGGCCGTTCTGCTGCTGCAGGGACCGGTCCAAGCTCAGGGCTTGGCCAGGAGGATCGTTGTTGCTGGTGGAGATCTCACGGAAATTGTTTTTGCCCTTGGCGCCCAGGACCAGCTTGTCGGTGTGGATCAAACATCCCCATGGCCCCCCAGGCAAAAGTGCTTCTCGGGATCGGCTACGTGAAGCGTTTATCCGCGGAAGGCATTCTGTCCCTGGCGCCGGACCTGCTCATTGCCGCCCGTGATGCCGGCCCGGATCCGGTGTTGCATCCAGTGCTCCGGGGTGGTGGTTGTGCAGGCCCCTGACCTGGACAGGGCCGGCGAGGTGGTGGCCAAAATTGTCCTGGTGGGGGGAAATTCTTGATCGGGATGATTGCCGCCCAGATCCTTGCAGAGCGGTTTCAAGCTGATCTGGCTGCTGTACAGGCCAAGGTGGCAACACTCACCCGGAAACCCCGGGTGTTGTTCATTCTTTCCCTCAGAAGCCGGGGCGGATCATCGTCGTGTCGGCTCCAATGGCGCGGGCAAGTCAAACGCCGTCCAGACTGGCCAGATCTTGCAACACTGCAACAACAGTGTGGCAAAGTATGAAACCCTAGTCATACCAAGGGTTTTGACGTGTCCATTTCTGGCTTTGGACTTGACAAGTACTTGGCCTTGAACCTGGTGCCAGAATCTTGAGCAATCCTTTAGATCTATTACGTTTTACTACTGTGGCATTTCTTAAGAAAAGAATTGTTAAGCTGTCTGAAGTCTCCTTTCTTTGCGGTTCTTAACATAGATCCTCCTTGCTGATCGATATAAGGAACATTTGTACTGATGGCCAACGACGCCATGGCCATGGGTGCTAAGGTGTGGATTGCTCTTGTCTTGCTGCTTGTTCCATGAAACGCATTTTTTCTTTGGCTACTAGTCTTCTTCTTTGTGCAATGCCTTCTCCTGCAATGGCACTCGATACCGATTTACCAGATAAGATTGAACTCAAAATTGCGGATGAATGCTATCTTGACAATTACGATAATTATCGGGATTCTGGAGATTGTTCTCACCTTTACTGGCTCAATCTTCATCCTAGAGCGAAATGTCATCCCTACGGCATTTTGCTTAGTAAAGAGTTCGAAGATATATGCCTAAATTATATGTGGGATTTTTTGAACAATTACGAATTCATAGAAGATCTTGGAGATGGGTTTTTCACAGAAGAAAGATCATTGCTAGATCTTGTTTCTTCTTTGGACAATCACTTGAATCGTTTGATTCTTCGATTGATTTACCAGTCCAAAAACAATTGATTCTCCCTTGGCCTTGTGAGAGAAAAAATTTCTCATATGATTACACTTTCAAGAGAAAATTTATGGTGTTGCTATTCAATGATAGAAAAAAATGGTTTTGCTACTACTTTTGGAGAAAACTTAATGGAGTTTGCTTATTGGACGCTGCAACAAACCCACAAGAAAAGGAATCTTCCTTCTGAACCCTCCCAAACTGCACTTACATGTGCCAAATGATACCTTAAAATGTCGCAAAATGATCTTAGGCACCTTAGCTAAATGAGTACTTTTACCTAATTGGGCAGCATATGATCTCTTGCTGTGTAGCATATGATACTTGATAGGTTTGGGCTATCTGGCTACGATAGGTGGAATGGGTAATTTCTCTCATGTCTTCTTCGCTTTTCTGGATCTGGTTCCTTGATAGCCACCTTTTTCACATGATTCTTATATTTGTGTGTTTTTATCTCGTCTGTGGATTAGTGGAATACCTTGTAGAAAATTGGCGTTTTGTATTGTCTGGTTCATTGATTTTGGGTGGTTTAGTGTTGTTGTTGTGGTTGTTTCCGGGTTTTCTATTAGTTTTAGGGAAGGGTTTGTTGTTTTTAGGTGGTTTTGTGTTGTTGTTGTTTTTTGGGTTGTTGTTTTTGTTGACTTAGCCATGGCTAGCGCCTCTCCGGGTGGCTAGCGAAAATGAAAAGCATGATCATCAAAAACAAGAAATGAAATGCAAAGATTGCGAGAAGTTCCATGGCAAGAAAAACGGCTTTTCAAGCCTAGCCTGGCGAGAGAAGATCTGCAACCCTCTTTAGTATCTCTTCATTATCGCCTACAAAATTTGGGATTTTCTTGTGATGTCTTGAAGATAAATTCTTTTGTGCAACTGGAAAGAAGAAAAACTTTGATTTTCTTGGATCTGTGTATTGATTGTTGATCAATTTCTCTCTGTCTGGACCTGGCCCACCAGGCTGCCCTGATCCGCATTGCCCACCAGGTGGCGGCTGCAGGGGCCGGGGTGGTGGCGGTGGTCCATGACCTGACCGTTGCCGCCGCCCTGGCCCATCATGTTGTGCTACTGCAAGCCGGGTGCGGGCAGCCCACGGGCCGGCCAGGATCCTGCAGACCGTCGTTCTGGAGCCGGTGTACGGCCTACCCCTGTTGCGCAACGAACCCGCAGCCGGAAGGACGACAATCGTTCCCCTCTTCCCTGTAGGATCCGGACCGACGGCGGTGGGGAATGGGGAAACGGGGGAATCCTGAGCCTGTTTGCACCATTGCGCCATTGCGCCATGTTGAGTCAGGAGCAACTGGCCCGGGCCCAGGGCCGCGCCTCGGTGGGCACAGAACTTCATGCCCTCTGTCTTCAGGGCCACCCCCTGGATGAAATCCTGCTGGATGCCCATGAGCGGCGGTGTCGCCAGGATCACGGAGAACGGCTGGAGATTCTCCACGGCATGGGACGCCAATCGGATCCCCACCTGCACCACTACCTGGAAGGTCAGTTGGAACGCCTGAAGCTGGTGCGGGCCGCCCTGCAACGGGGCCGGGATCCCGGCCTCGTTCCCGGTGCGGGGGAGAATGATGCCCATGCCTCCTGAAGCCGTGACGCACGCCCGGCAGCAACCAACGAGGGGCCGGGGCAACGTCTTCCGGCGCTGGCCTGTGGCCGTCCCCCTGTTGCTGTTGCTGGCGTCCTGCGCGGCGGATTCCCGGTTTGTGGGGCAGCAGCAGGCAGCGGGTCCCGCCGCCGCTGCCGACGGCATCAGTGTGTACTTCAACCAGCGCCGCCAAGCCCGCTACCGCAGCCCCCTGACGGGAACCATGCGCCAGGGGGACGACCTGGAGCAGGTGGTGCTGGACGCCGTTGCCGGAGCGCGGCGCAGCATCAGCCTGGCGGTGCAGGAGTTGACCCTGCCCCGCATCGCCCAGGCCCTGGTGGAGCGTCACCGCGCCGGGGTGCAGGTGCGGGTGGTGCTGGAGAACAGCTACTCCACCCTATGGAGTCGTCAGCACCCCTCTGAGCTGGACGACCATGCCCGTCACCGCTGGCAACGGCTCCATGATCTGGCGGACACGGACCAGGACGGCGCCGTCACCCAGGCGGAGCGCCGGGCCGGGGATGCGGTGGCCCTGCTGCTGGATAGCGGCGTGCCCCTGGTGGACGACACCGCGGACGGCAGTGCCGGCAGTGGACTGATGCATCACAAATTCCTGGTGGTGGACGGCCGGGAGGTGGTCACCGGTTCGGCCAACTTCACCAGTTCCGGCGTCCACGGCGATGCAGGCGCCCCCTGGTCCCGGGGCAACGCCAACCATGTGGTGAGGATTCACTCCACCGCCCTGGCGGCTCTGTTCGAGGAGGAGTTCGCCCGCCTCTGGGGGGACGGCCCCGGTGGCCTGGAGGACGGCCGCTTCGGCCTGGGCAAGAGTGGCGGCGGCAGCGTGGGTCTGCGCCAGGGGGAGGGCCGGTTGGAGGTGCTGTTTGCTCCCCATTCCCGCCGGGACGGCAACAACGGTCTCGCCTTTATTGAACGGGTGCTGGCCACGGCCCGGGAGCAGGTGGACATGGCCCTGTTTGTCTTCAGCGATCAAGGCGTTGCCAACCGCCTGGAGACCCTGGCCCGGCGGGGCGTCAAGGTGCGCCTCCTGGTAGATCCGGGTTTTGCCACCCGCAACTACAGCGAACTGCTGGACCTGGCGGGGGTGGTGCGTCCCGACCGGCGTTGTCGCATCGAGGTGGGCAACAAGCCATGGCCGCCGGGTTTGGCGGAAGTGGGCATCCCCCGTCTTGCGCGGGGGGACAAGCTCCACCACAAGTTTGCGGTGGTGGACAACGCCACGGTGATCACCGGCAGCTTCAACTGGAGCCCTTCAGCGGCCCATCAAAACGACGAGACGTTGCTGGTGATCCACCATCCCAAGGTGGCTGACGCCTTCCGGCGCGAGTTCGGCCGCCTCTGGCAAAACGCGGAACTGGGGGTCACGCCCCGCCTTGAGAGGCTGTTGGAGCGGGATCGGCTGCGCTGCCCGGAAACCGTCAACCTGTCTTGACCCTTCCCTTGCCTTCAGCCCTCCCGTAGCCAACAGGCGGCATCGGGCGCATGATAGGTGAGAATAAGGTCCGCCCCGGCGCGCCGGAAGCAAAGCAGGGTTTCCAGCACCACCCGGCGCTCCTCGATCCAGCCTCGTTCCGCCGCGGCCTTCACCATGGCGTACTCGCCGCTCACGTTGTAGGCGGCAATGGGAAGTGTGCTGTTTTCCCGCAGTTTGGCCACAATGTCCAGATAGGCCAACCCCGGTTTCACCATGAGAATATCGGCCCCCTCGTCTTCGTCCAGATCCGCCTCACTGAGGGCTTCCCTGCTGTTGGCCGGGTCCATCTGATAGGTGTTCTTGTTGGTGGGGACGGGTTTATCGCCACTGGCGCGAGGGGCGGAGTCCAGCGCATCCCGGAAGGGACCGTAGTAGGCCGATGAGTACTTGGCGGTGTAGGAGATGATGCTCACGTCAATGAAGCCATGGTCGTCCAGGGTGGTGCGGATGGCTTCCACCCGGCCGTCCATCATGTCGCTGGGGCCAATGAGATCCGCGCCGGAGCGCGCCTGGGCCAGGGCTTGCTGGCAGAGAATCTCCACCGTCTCGTCATTGAGAACCACCCCGTTGGGGCTGACGATGCCGTCGTGACCATCGCTGGAATAGGGATCCAGGGCCACGTCGGTCATGATCACCATGTCCGGATGTTCCGCCTTGAGACGACGGATGGCGCGGGGGATCAAGCCGCCTTCGTTGAAGCACTCGGCGCCGTCCTCGCTTTTGAGGCCATCGGCCACTTTGGGAAACAGCACCACGCAGCGGATACCCAGATCCCGGGCGCGCCCCACTTCGTCCCCCAGGGCGTCAAGACACCAGCGCTGGCAGCCGGGCATGGAGGCAATGGGCTCGTTCCTGGCCCCCTCATGCACAAAGAGGGGATAGATCAGATCCGTGGCCTGCAGAGAGGTCTGGCGCACCATGGCCCGCAGGGCAGGGGTGCGCCGCAGACGACGGGGACGGGGCAGCAGGTCCAGCATGGGGAGGCAACAGCTTTCGGGATCCTACGGAATCCCCTTCGAGCCTCAGTCACCCGCCCGGGGCCTTGCTAGAGAGGCTTGGGAAGAAGGGCCTGCCGGGCCATGGCCTCCCGGGGGTAGTTGGTTCTGCAGGCTGCCCATTGCCGCAACAGGTCCAGTTGCCGGGGTGACGGGGATTGGGTCACGTGGATGACAACCGTGAACAGCAGATCCTTCCGCCCGCCGGAGCATGGCCATCCCTGACCCTGTAGCCGCAGGTTTTGTCCCGGCTGAATGCCCGCTGGAACAGTCACTGTGGCGGCGCCCGTGGGCGTGGGCGCCGCAATCTCGCCCCCCAGCACCGCCTCATCCAACCCCACGGCCAAATCAGCCCGCAATTGATCCCCCTCCAGTCGCCACACGGGATGAGGTGTGAGTTGAACCTTGAGGTAAAGGTCGCCCCGGCGCCCTGTCCCCGGCTGAAAGTTGCCCTTGCCTTTGAGGCGCAGGCGGGTGGCGGGAAGAATGCCTGCCGGAATGCGCACCTGCACGGATTCCTGATTCCTGGAAAACGAGCGCACCGAGAGGGTGCGCTCGCAACCGTGAAAGGCCTCGGCGAAGGAAATCTCCAGGGAGGTTTCCGCATCCAGGTCCGGGGGGCGGGAGCCGCCGGGGCGGCGGGGGAACCCACTGGCGCTGAATCCGCCGGGACCGTTCCCGTCCCCAAAACGGCTCAACAGGTCGTTAATGAATTCATCAAAATTGCCGTAGTTCTGAAAATCCATATCCACACCCGCGCCACCTCCGGTCTGGCGGCGATCACCGCTCCAGTAGCGGCCAAACTGCTCATAGCGCCGCCGTTTCTTCGGGTCACTGAGCACCTCGTAGGCTTCGTTGATTTCCTTGAAGCGCGCTTCCGCCCCCTTGTCGTTGG
The DNA here is from genome assembly GCA_026709085.1 of Cyanobacteria bacterium MAG CAR3_bin_5. Lineage (GTDB taxonomy): Bacteria > Cyanobacteriota > Cyanobacteriia > PCC-6307 > Cyanobiaceae > Synechococcus_B. The sequence goes on from JAPOTR010000061.1 coordinate 31,546, forward strand.
GCTTCACGTCGGGATGGTATTGCCGCGCCAGCCGGCGAAACGCCTGCTTGACGGTGGCCTGATCAGACCCCTGGGGCACCTGGAGAATTCCCCAGTAGTCCTTGTATCCGCTCCGCGCCATTGCTGAGAAGGGGTTCAGGAGAAGGGGCCTCTCAGCCCCCATGGGTCATTTTGCTGATAAGGCTGACCTCACCTCATCTCCTTTGGGCTCAGGCGGCAACAGGGGCAGCCTGGCGGGAGAAACGAACGATGTTGTTCGCTGTTACGAAATTGCTCTGACCGAGCAGGCTTCAGTCACCCTCCTCACGCCCCGTCGAAACCATTGCAGCCCCGAGTGGGAATGGAGCTGAGCGGAATCGAACCGCTGTCCGAAACATCGGTGTGAGCCACCTAGTTCACAACACGTGAACTCTCTCACCCTAGCACAGGCGCCATGGTCACCGCCCCACAATCAGGCGGGTAGCTTTGGCGAGTCCCGCCCTGGTCTTCACCAGGTAAGGCCCCCGCAGCAGCACCACCCCCACCCGCAGGACGATCCCGGCCAGAAGAAGATCCGCCACACCCATGGCCAGCAGGGCGGGGAGGAGACCCCAGCCCAGGCCGCCCACCAGCCAGACCAGCAGGGCGCCGCTGGCCAGCAGAAAGGTGGTGGTCAGCAGCCCCAGGGCCATCCCCAGCAACACCACCCCGCCAACGAGACGCCGGCGTTCCCGGCTCACCTCCTGCAGGGCCATCCGCAGATGCACGTCCAGCAAGCTGGCCAGCAGCAGCGCCATGCGCTCGAAGGGATGCCGCGCACCACGGCCCTGGCTCGAGCTTGACAGGCCGGGTGGGGGGGATGGGGCCGCCATCACCGCTGCCGCCGGCTACCGCCCAGCAGAAGCCCGGTGACGAAGCCCGCAAGGACGGCCACGGAAAGGCTCAACAGAGGCCGTTGCCGGATCTTGCGGGTCAGACGGGGGGCCAGATCCCGCCGCAGTTCATCGACGAGGGTATTCAGTTGTTCCTCCAGGGGATGCAGCGCCTCCTCCCAGGTCCTGGGCTCCTCTCCGATCCGTCCCAGGTGGTTCACCAATTCCAAAAGCTGGGAGCGAACGATGGTGCGGGTGTGGGAGGTCTGGCTGGCAATGAGTTGCACCAGTTCCTCCAGGCTGCCGCGGGTAGCCTCCCAGCGTTCCCGGGCAATCTCGGGCCATTCCCGTTGCAACAGGGGCAACAGGGCCTGGAACTGTTCCCCCAGGGGATCCGTTGCGGCGGCTTCGGAGGGGGAACGACTCTCCTGTGGCTGCTGGCCAGTGGAAGACGGGTCGTTGACAGGGTCGTTTGCAGTCGACGACATTGACGTGGGCAGGGTGATGACAGCTTAAATCCCCCAAGGCCGGACCACCTTCCCGCGAAAGCGGGAACGACGACATGGGGCGTCTTGAGGTTTTCCGGTGTTTCCCGTATGGTTGGCCCGACGGTGGATTTGGGGATTGGTTTACGTTCAGCAGGTTAAAATTCGTTGCTTCAAATCCTTTGGCGGCAGCGTTGAGGTTCCGCTGAATCCGGGGTTCACTGTCATTACCGGACCCAACGGTTCGGGTAAAAGCAACATTATTGACGGCATTCTCTTCTGTCTGGGATTGGCCTCCAGCCGCGGGATGAGGGCGGAGCGGCTGCCCGACCTGATTAACCACCGCATGGCGCGCCAGGGGAAGGCCGCCGAAGCCTCCGTCAGCGTCACCTTTTCCCTCGCTGACTGGCATCCTCCTGACGACGTTGAGCCCGATGTCGTGGAGGGCGTCATGGAGAGCGCCGGGCCATGGATCGACCCGAGCCGGCAGCAGGTGGTGATCTCCCGCCGCATTCGCGTCGCCCCTGGCGGCGCCTACAGCAGCATCTATTCCATTGGGGAGGAGTCCTGCAGCCTGAGCCAGTTGCAGGTTCAGTTGCGCCGTCTCCGCATTGACCCCACCGGCAGCAACGTGGTGATGCAGGGGGACGTCACCCGCATTGTGTCCATGGGTGGCCGGGAGCGCCGGGAAATCATTGACGAACTGGCGGGGGTGGCGTTGTTTGACCAGCGCATTGAGCAGTGCCGCGCCAAGCTGGCCAACGTGCGGGACCATGAAGAGCGTTGCCGCATCGTGGAGGCGGAACTTCGCAACAGCCGCCTGCGGTTGGAGAAGGACTGCAAGAAGGCGCGCCGTTACCGGCAGTTGCGGGACGAGTTGCGCCAATCTCGCCACCAGGAGTTGGTGTTGTTGTGGGAGAAATCCTGTCAGGAGCGGGACGACTTGGCGGCCCGTCAAGTCCGGAATCAGCAGGAACAAGAGGTCCTGAGCGCGAGACGGGAGGAGTGGATCGAAGGGCGCCGCGGGAAGATCCGGCAGTTGCAGGACATCCAGGACCAGGTAAAAGCCCTTGGGGAAGACCAACTGCTGTCGGTGCAGGGGGAGTTGGCCGGGCTCCAGGGGCGGGAGCGGGAGTTGCAGCGCAGTCTGCAGAGCCAGGACCAGGCAGACATCGAACAACGTCACCATGACTGGCGGGGCCGCTGTGGCCGGTTGCAGGCCGCCGCAGAAGCGCAGGCCGCCACCGACCCCGCTGCTCAACTGGAGGCTGTGGCCGCCCACTGCGCCTGTACGGAGCGGGATGTGGAGCAACACCGCCGGCAACTGGGGGAGTTGGCGGATCGTTCCGGAAGCTGGCTCCGGGTCCATCAGCAGCGGCAGCAGGCCATGGCGGCATTGCGGGCCGGCATCCAGCCCTTGCGCGCCGAACAACTCCGGCTTCAGGAGCGTCTCAAGCAGGAGGAGCAGCAACTGAAGGACGGGCGGGAGAAGCAGCGGCAAGCAGAAGCTGACCACCGGCAGAACCAGGACAAGCTGGATGACCTGGCCGCCCGGAAGGCCCGACTCCGGCAGAAGCTGGAAACACTCCAGACAGGGTGCAACGAGGGCAGCAGCGCCCTGGAGTTGTTACAGCGCAGCCGCCAGCGGTTGGAACGGGATCAGGTGAAGCTGGAGCAGGACCTGGCCAAGCTGGAAAGCCGCCGTGAGACACTGCAGGAAAGCCGCGGCACTGCCGCGCTGCGCTTGATTCTGGAGAGTGGGCTGCCGGGCATCCATGGTCCTGTGGCCAAGCTGGGGGAGGTGGACCCGCCCCACCGCCTGGCGCTGGAAGTGGCGGCCGGCGGCCGTCTCAACCACGTGGTTGTGGATGACGACCAGATTGCCGCCCAAGCCATTGCGCTTCTCAAACAGCACCGGGCCGGCCGCCTCACTTTCCTGCCCCTCAATCGACTGCGGGCGCCGACAACACCGGCTCCCATGACCCGGGTCGGCCGGCGGTTCCAGGGCTTGGTGGATCGCGCCGTGGCCCTGGTGCGCTTCGAACCCGTCTATGGGCAGGTATTTGCCCACGTGCTGGGGGAGACCCTGGTGTTCGAGACCCTGAATCAGGCGCGCCGCCTCCTGGGGCAATACCGCTGCGTGACTCTGGAGGGGGAGTTGCTGGAGCGCAGCGGCGCCATGACGGGTGGCAGCCTGCAGCGCCGCCAGGACCGCCTCGGCTTCAGCCACAGCGAACAGGCCGACGAGGCGGAGCCTCTTCAACAGCGACTCCTGGAGTTGGGGCGCCGCCTGATCGCCTCCCGGCGGGAAGAAGCAAAACAGAGTCAGGCCCTGGACGCCCTGCAGACACGGTTGACAGACACCAGTTGCCGCCTGGCGGCTGTGAACGCAGAGCACGGTAGCGTACTGCCCCAGCACCGGACCCTGGCTGACGCCCTCCGCCAGCAACAACAGCGCATCACCGCTGGCGCCGCCCGCATCGCCGAGGCGAAGGGGCGGCTGCAAGCCCTGGAGGAAGAACTCAAGGCCCGGCACAGCCAGTTGGCCATGCTGGAGGCGCCTGCCGAGGAGGGTGACGACGCCCAGGTGGTGAGTGGGCAATGGCGCCGGCTGCAGGAGGAGCTGAAGACGGCGGAAGCGCGGCACACGGCCAATCTGGCCCAACGGGAGACCCTGCATTCTGCCGTGCGGAAGCACCAGTTGGACGGGCAACGCCTCGCCGACCAACGCCAACTGTTGACCCGGGAAGGGGAGCAGTTGGAACGGGAACGGGAGACCCTGGCCCGGCGGCAGCGGGAATTGGCCGCGGACCGGCAGCAATTGGCAACCCAGCGCCAAGCCCTGCAGGCCAGGCTCCAGGGGTTGCAACAGGCCCTGGGGGAGCAGCGGCGGCAGCGGGATCAACTGGAAGCCGCCGTGGGGCAGTTGAACCGGAAGATCCACCGGGGCGCGTGGGAGCAGCAGCAGTTGGCGGAGCGGCAGCAGGCTCTCAAGGATCAGCAGATGGCCCTGGAGGAGCGGATCCGCCAGCAGCAGGCAGCCCTGCCCGATCCCCGCCCCCCACTCCCGGAAACCCTGCGAGCCGCGGGCATGGAGGCGTTGCAACAGCACGTCCGTGAACTGGAGCAGGGGTTGCAGGCCTTGGAGCCCGTCAACATGCTGGCGCTGGAGGAGTTGGAGGAGCTGGAGGGCCGGCTTGCCGCCATCGGGGAGCGGTTGGCCGTGCTTCTGGAGGAGCGGGAGGGACTGCTGCAGCGCATCGAGACCATGGCCGGTCTCCGCAAAGAAGCCTTCATGGAGGCGTTTACTGCGGTCAACGGGCATTTCCAGCAGATCTTTACCCAGCTTTCCGATGGAGAGGGTCACCTTCAACTGGAGGACGACGCGGATCCCCTCTCCGGCGGTCTCACCCTGGTGGCTCATCCCAAGGGCAAGGTCATGCGTCGTTTGGGCGCCATGTCCGGGGGGGAAAAGTCCCTGACCGCCCTCAGCTTCCTGTTTGCCCTGCAACGCTTTCGTCCCTCCCCTTTCTATGCTCTGGATGAGGTGGACAGCTTCCTGGATGGCGTCAACGTGGAGAACCTGGCCAGGTTGATTGCCCAGCAAGCCCGACTGGCCCAGTTTCTCGTGGTGAGTCACCGTCGCCCCATGATTGCTGCGGCACAGTGCGCCATCGGGGTCACCCAGGCCCGTGGCGCCCACACCCAGGTGATCGGCCTGCCCACCCAGGCGGCCTAGTTGTCTTCCACCCCTGTTCCGGATCTCTGGAACAATGGAGTCATGCACCACTAACTCCTTTGGATTCTATTTCCTCGTCCAGCACCACTGTTCCGTTCAATCGTCTCTGGTTCCGCTCCGAATTCATGGGCGCCCAGGTGATTGCCAAGGATTCCGGCCGTCGCCTCGGCCTTGTGGGAGAGATGGTGGTGGACGTGGATCGCCGGGAAGTGGTGGCGTTGGGCCTGCGGGACAACGCCCTGACGCGCCTGCTGCCGGGGGCGCCCCGCTGGATGCTCCTGCGGGAGATTCGCCAGGTGGGGGACGTGGTGCTGGTGGACTCCTCCGATGCGGTGGCGGAGAACTTCAGCCCGGAGCGCTACAGCCGGGTGATCAACTGCCAGGTGATTACAGAGTCCGGCGAGCAACTGGGCCGGGTGCTGGGCTTCAGCTTCGACGTGGAAACCGGTGAACTGGTCACCCTTCTCATTGCTGCCCTCGGAGTCCCGGTGCTGGCCAACGGGGTGCTCAGCACCTGGGAGTTGGGCGCTGCGGAAATCGTCAGTTCCGGCCCTGATCGCATCATCGTCTATGAGGGGGCGGAGGAGAAGCTGCAGCAGGTCAGTTCCGGGTTGCTGGAAAAGCTGGGCATCGGTGGCGAGAGCTGGGAGCGCCAGGGGCAGCAAACCTATGGCGCCGTTGTTCCCGTGGAGAACCAGTTGGCGCCGGGACAACCCGATCAGGAAGAGCAGCGCCAGCAGGAGGCGTTGCGGGGTGAGTTCAACGGGAATCAGACCCAAAGCCGGTACGACGACGTGGAGCCGGAATTGGAGTACGTGGAGGCGGAGCGCAGCCGTCGCGCCGCCCCGTCCCGGCAGCGTCTTTACCTGAGCGAGGACGGCCCTGCCCCCCCGCGCCAGCAACCCGCCAATCCCTACTGGGACGAGGATGACAGCCCGGATCCCGGTACCCGCCGCCCCCGTTCGCAGCCCACCGATGAAGTGGGGGATCCCTGGCAGGACGACCTGTAGAACCCCTGTTCAGGACTCCTTGGCAACGGGAGGCAGGGGCCTGCCGCGGCGGTGGTGGAACTGCAACCGCAACACCTCCGTCACCATGGCGCTGAGGGCTGCTACGGCCCCCCCCGGTCCCCTCAACTGCCGCAACGCCATGGCCATGGCCTCCAGCCTTGCGGGTTGACGCAGCAACGCCAATGCCTCCTGGGCAATCTGGGTTGGGGTGATGGCGCCGATCCGCTCCGGCACAACCATGCGGCCCGCCTGGAGATTGGGCCAGGCCAGGCCGGCCCCACGCCTCGCCACAACGGGCAGGGCCGCCATGGTGATGACGCGCCTCAACAGGGGCACGCCACCCAGCAGGCCCCAAGGCCCATCCCAGGCCCGTATCACGTGGGAATACTGGGTGGGCAGCAACACCAGCATGGGAACCGCCAGGGCCCCCAGTTCGGCGGTGTTGGCCCCCACAGTGGTGAGGGCCATGGCGCAGCGCCGCAATTCCCCATGGGCGGGGTGGTGATCCACCACGGCAATCCGCACCCCTGTTGCTGTACAGAGGGACCAGTGGCCATGGGCAGGGGAAGGGGCCTCCAGTCGTACGGCGCCGACGCCAAAGGTGGCGGCCAGTGGATTCTGCGGCCCGGCAAAACGGAGCAGGTCCTGGGGGCTCACCGTGGGGGCCAGGGGCAGGAGAAAGCGACAGTCCGGGTAATGCTGATGGAGCTGCTCGGCGGTGGCCGCCATGAAGGGCATTCCCACCCACAGCTTGGCCGGCTTGGAGCCAGGCAGCAGGGCAACGGTCACCGGGGCCGGGAACCGGGCCGCAGGGGAGACGCCCGGGTCCCTGGACAGGTCCGCCATCAGGTCGCCAATGATTTGGGCCCGGTGGCGCCAGCGCCGCGGCACCCGTCCATAGGCCCTGGGTCCCATGGCCGCAATGCGGTCACACCAGCGGGGCCAGCGGGCCACCCATTCGGCGTAGCAGACGTGGCGATAGCCCAGCCGGGCCGCCAGCAATACGGCCCACAACTGATCACCCCCCAGAAACACCACCACCCCGTGGGGTTGCCAGCGCCGGTAGCGCCCGGGTTGCAGCAACAGGCGCCAGAAGAAACGCGCCGGAACAATCTGGTCGAACACCCCCAGGGCGGCGGCAGACCTGGCCTCCTGTCCATGGGCATGGGGGCACGGGGTCAGCACCAGATGGAGCCGGGCGGCGGCGAAGGCGGGATCGGCCGCCAGATCACGCTGAAGACGGCGGGCCAGGGGGCGCACCCAGGTGAGCAGTTCGCCCGGTCCGTTGGACACCAGGATGATGTCGCTCTGGGGAAAAGCCATGCGGATGGCGAGATTTGAACTCGCAAGGCCGAAGCCACACGCCCCTCAAACGTGCGTGTCTACCAATTCCACCACATCCGCTTTTGTTGCGCAGCCATGGCTTGCCTGCCCCTTTATTAAACACCACGGGCTCCCCATGCTGGCCTGCCGTAGCCAAGCACTGATACGATCCACCATTGGCGGCGTCTCTGTGGATGGCCCTTGGCAAGGTATTAATCGCCAACCGAGGTGAGATTGCGCTGCGGATCATCCGCAGTTGCCATGACCTGGGTATCCCTACGGTGGCCATCCACAGCACTGTGGACAGCAACGCCCTCCATGTTCAGCTTGCCGACGAGGCGGTGTGCGTGGGGGAAGGCCCCAGCGCCAAAAGCTACCTGAACGTGGCCAACGTCATTGCTGCCGCTACGTCCCGCGGGGTGGACGCCATTCATCCGGGCTACGGGTTTCTGGCGGAAAGCTCCCACTTTGCGGAAATCTGCAGGGCCCACAACATCAAGTTCATCGGCCCGTCCCCGGAGGCCATTCGCACCATGGGGGACAAGTCCACGGCCAAGGCCACCATGCAGGAGGCGGGTGTCCCTACGGTGCCCGGCAGCCGTGGTCTGGTGGAGAACGTGAACCATGCCTACCAGTTGGCGGAGCACGTGGGCTATCCCCTGATGATCAAGGCCACCGCCGGTGGAGGGGGGCGGGGCATGCGGCTGGTGTCCGGGCCGGAGGAGCTGGAGACCATGTTCAAGACAGCCCGGGGGGAGGCGGAGGCGGCATTCGGGAATCCGGGGCTGTACATGGAGAAGCTGATCATCCGCCCCCGCCATGTGGAGATCCAGATTCTGGCGGACAGCCGTGGTGGGGTGATCCACCTGGGTGAGCGGGATTGCTCCCTGCAACGGCGCCATCAGAAAATCCTTGAGGAGTCCCCAAGTCCCCAGTTGACGCCCCGGCTGCGTCGCAAGATGGGGGAGGCCGCGGTGCGGGCAGCCAAGGCCATCCAGTACGAAGGGGCCGGAACGGTGGAGTTCCTCCTGGAACCCGGCGGCAATTTCTACTTCATGGAGATGAACACCCGCATCCAGGTGGAACATCCCGTGACGGAGATGATCACCGGCATTGACCTGGTGGCGCAGCAACTGCGGATTGCCGCTGGTGAATCCCTGTCCTTAAGCCAGAGAAACGTGCGTTTCCATGGCCATGCCATCGAGTGTCGCATTAACGCGGAGGATCCACGCCATGGATTCCGGCCGGCGCCGGGATGCATCAGTGGTTGGCTCCCCCCGGGAGGGCCCGGGGTGCGGGTGGATAGCCACGTGTACACCGACTACCACATTCCCCCCTACTACGACTCCCTGATCGCCAAGATCATCGTCTGGGGGCAGGACCGCCCCCAGGCCATTGCCCGCATGCGCCGCGCCCTCAGCGAATGCGCCGTAACCGGGGTGAGCACCACCATTGAGTTCCATCTGCAACTGCTGGAGCGGCCCGAATTTCTGCAAGGGAACATACACACCAAATTCATTGAGCAGGACATGCTCAACCGGAGGCTCACCTGACGGCCATGGTCAACAGGCCCTGCTGGCCCACCAGCAACTCCCGCAACAGGCTCACCAGACCCAGCCAGATCACCGGCGTCACGTCCACACCGCCGATGGGAGCCACCCAGCGGCGGGTGGGGGCCAGAACAGGCTCCGTGGGGACGTGGAGCAGGCGCCAGCCACCCCGCTGAAGATTCACCTGGGGATACCAGGTGAGCACGATGCGGAAGAGAAACAGCAGGCTCCAGGCGGCCAGCGCCAAGCCCAGTAGCAGGTGGAGCCAGGGCAGAGCCTTGGCCAGGACCGGAAAGGCTGTAGCTGCGGGTCCGGCAACAATCTCGGGCGACAGCACGGGGGAGACGGGGACAGTCTTCGGTCAGTCTAGCCAGGGCCTATCGGGTCACCCGTGACGCCCTTTCCCCTCGCCACCGGGGGCGCCGCAGGAAAGCAGTTGCCGATTCAGACGGCCGTATCATCAGAGACCAATGGGGGAGGCCATCTGTTATTTTTTTTATGTCTTTGCCAATAGTGCCTAAATCTGATGCAGCTTCTGAATAACATTAACGCCAACAACCTCAAAGGTGACTGGTGGGGCGGCCTCACGGCCGCCATCATTGCCCTGCCCATGGCCCTCACCTTTGGCGTCGCCTCCGGTGCTGGGCCTGAAGCAGGTCTGTGGGGCGCCGTATTGGTCGGGCTGTTTGCGGCCCTGTTCGGGGGCACACCCACCCTCATCTCGGAGCCCACCGGTCCCATGACGGTGGTGATGACCGCGGTGATTGCCAACCTCACCGCCAGCAACCCTGATGACCCTGAAAAGGGGCTGGCCATGGCCTTCACCGTGGTGATGATGGCTGGCGTGTTCCAGATCCTGCTGGGCCTCCTGCGCCTGGGGCGCTACATCACCCAGATGCCCTACACGGTGATTTCAGGCTTCATGTCCGGGATCGGCTTCATCCTCATCGTGCTGCAGTTGGGGCCGGCATTGGGGCAGAAGGGCCCCCCGGGCGGAGTAGTGGGAACCTTGTGGAATCTGCCCCAGTTGTTTGCCGGCACCCGGCCGCTGGAGCTGCTGCTTGCCGTGATCACCGTAGTCATTCTCTGGTTCTGGCCCCAGCGCTGGAAGAAAGTTCTTCCTTCCCAAGTGGTGGCCCTTGTGGTCGGCGCCATCCTCTCCCTGACCCTGATTCCCTCAATGGGTTCCGGTGGAGAGGAAATCCGTCGCATCGGGGAAATCAGCGCCGGTCTCCCCAGTTTGCAGATTCCGGTCTTCGGGGCCGACGAACTGGGCTTGATGTTGGCGGATGCTGCAGTGTTGGGGGCGTTGGGATCTATTGACGCCCTGCTCACCTCCATGGTGGCGGACAGTCTGACCCGCACCGAGCACAACTCCAACAAGGAATTGGTGGGCCAGGGCCTGGGCAACCTGGTGTCGGGCCTGTTTGGCGGCATCGCCGGGGCTGGCGCCACCATGGGCACAGTGGCCAACATTCAGACGGGGGCGCGATCAGCCCTCTCCGGCGTCATCCGGGCGATGCTCCTGATGGTGGCGATTCTGGCTCTTCCCGCTTTGGTGGCCCCGATCCCCATGGCGGTGCTGGCGGGTATTGCCCTGAAGGTGGGCTTCGACATTGTGGATTGGGGATTCCTCAAGCGGGCCCACCGGATTTCCGCCAAGGGCGCTCTGATCCTCTACGTGGTCATTGGCCTTACGGTGCTGTGGGATCTGATTGTGGCCGTAGGCGTAGGCGTCTTCGTGGCCAATATGCTCACCATTGACCGCCTCGCCCAGCGGCAGAGTGACGTGGTGAAGTCCATCAGCACAGCGGATGATGACTTGAATCTGCCCCAGGAGGAGAAAGCCCTGCTGGATGCGGGCGGGGGCCGCGTGCTCCTCTTTCAGCTTACGGGAGACATGATTTTCGGCGTGGCCAAGGCCATTGGCCGGGAGCACAACGTCATTGGCAAGTGCGACGCCGTCGTATTCGATCTTGGCGCCGTCTCCCATCTAGGCGTCACTGCGGCATTGGCCCTGGAGAATGCTGTGGAGGAGGCGGTGGAAGCCAAGCGCCATGTTTATGTTGTGGGGGCGGCCGGCACCACCCGCAAACGGTTGGAAGCACTGAAGTTGTTTGAATTGCTGCCTGCTGACCACACTCAGTTGAGTCGCGGCAAGGCGCTGGCTGCGGCTGTTCAGGCCATCAAGGGCTGAACCCGTTGCTCCTCCGCCGGACCGGCGCTCTGCGTCGGACCGAGCAGTCTTGAAATGTTCTGTTCCAGGATTCGATGTTGAGGACGACACACCCCTGAGCCATGGGGCGGATCCATGGCTCAGGGGCGCCTGTTGGCAGGATCCTGGCGAGTTGATCCTGCCTTGGTACCATGAGAGCAGAATCCAGACTGTCCAGCGCAATCAGGACAACGTACGTAATCGGTTTATCACCGCGCCCTGCACACCATTCGTAGAGAAACGAGTCTCTATACTTGTATTTGAGATCCTGATCAAGTTGGCCACTCACTAACTTCCGCCTCCATTCACGCCTCCTGTCCTCCGTAGCGCCAGAATTCTGCGGATCCTTGATTTCGACAAACAGATATTGATTCTGAAATTCGATGATGAAGTCAACAGCCTTCATGCAATGGCTCAGACCGTGATCGCGGCCGTCAAACTTCCGTGCGCTCACCGCGCCCTCGAATACAAATTCCAACTCCCCTTCCGTGAGACGGCACATTATCCCAAGTCTCCCAAGCTGCGCCTCACTTGGCGGTCGTACAGGTCGGTGAACGTATCGGCGATCAAATCCGGATTAATGTCGTGGAAGCCGGACGCTGTGCTACAGACGACGCCTTCATTATTGTTGCCCTCTTTGCGATAGAGGCTATGGAACATCACTTGATCATCGTCTTTGGTGCGCAGGTCCAACTCCTTGAGTACCACGTAGCTGTGGGTGGCAATGAATACCTGAACACCGTCGCGCTGAAGCTCAAGCAGAAAATTCATCAACGTGCCGACGAGGCTGGGGTTCATGTTGGTCTCCGGTTCGTCCCAGAAGAGGATGGACTGCTCATCCCAATCGACACAAGAGAAAGCGGAACTCTCCTCCAGCTTCCCCACAGCTCCGTTTTGGATGAGCCGCCACAGCAGCCCCAGCTTGCACATTCCCTCAGCCAGGAACGTGAATTCCAGGTCTCCGCTGTGATCGCTGAGAAAGAATTCCTCACCCTTCACGTTGATGCTGCCACCGATCACGTTTCCGAGGCTCTCAAGCAACTGCTTTCTTCTCTGACCAGGTTCCCGCAGCTTTCGAAGATATGCACGATCCAGAATGTCTTTATAGACCTCTTCGAAATGAATCTCGCGTGCAGAATAAAGCGACAAAAATCCGGGTGCATTCGCCAGCATCTCCTTGGCGGGGATATAAACGCTCCGGATTGGCTTGGAGAACCGCCAGCTTTCAGTATCGTCTGCAGGGCGGCCGTCACGAGAGAATGTGGCGGCCAGCTTCCTGTCACCCATGTGGACCGTGACAGTGGCGCTGGAATTGCCCCCGCTGCGCTGGACGAGGCGCCCCGGCGTGCCACCGGACGGTCCCATCACGCGCACCAGCTTCTCGGAGAAGGGGCTGCCGCGCCCATCAGAGGCTTCGCAGGCGGCGTAGCACACCTTCAGCAGATGGGTCTTGCCCGTGCCGTTGGCGCCGATCAAGACGTTGATGCCGGGCGACAACTCCAGATCCAGATGCGTGAACGCGGTAAAGCGCTCCAGTTCCACGCGAGTCAGGGGCACAGGCGTTGCAGCACATCATGGATAACGGTAACCAAGCCAACGGTCCCGTTGGCCTGGGCAGTGGAGGATCCCCATGGTTTTCCTCAACGCCATGGCTCCCATGACCGAAACCCTGCTCGCCGCCAAGGCCGCATCCGGTCTCACCTTTGCTCAGTTGGCGTCCCACGTGGGGCTGGACGAGATGTGTGTGGCGGCCATGCTGTACGGGCAGGCCAGCGCATCACCGCAAGAGGCGGCCAAGCTCTGTCAGGCCCTGGGTCTGGGGGAGGATGCCGTGGCGTTTCTGACCCGCTATCCCACCAAGGGATGTCTGGATCCCGAGGTGCCAACCGATCCCCTCATCTATCGCTTCTACGAAATCATGCAGGTTTACGGACTGCCGATGAAGGACGTGATTCAGGAAAAATTCGGCGACGGCATCATGAGCGCCATAGACTTCACCCTCCACGTGGACAAGGTGGAGGATCCCAAGGGAGATCGGGTCAAGGTGGTCTTCTGCGGCAAGTTCCTGCCCTACAGGAAGTGGTGAGGGGGGGGGGCTGGCCCATGGGGCGCTAGCATCCTCCCCAGACCTCCACTCCCCATGGTTCTTTGGCAAGAACGCCCCGACCCTCAGGGCAGCGAGGAGGTCAGCCGCCAGCCTGCCAGGGGAGCCAGGGACCTGCTCCCCCAGGACGTGCAGGACAACCGCTGGCTTTGCGGTCAACTGCATCAGGTGTACCGCCGCTGGTGCTACAAGGAGTTGGCCCCTCCCACCATTGAGCGGCTGGACACCCTGGAGGCTGCCGGCGCCACTGCCGGCAACGTCCTGCTCAAGGTGGCCGGCCAGGATGCCCTGGGTCTACGCCCGGAAATCACCGCCAGTGTGGCCAGAGCCGCCTGCACCCGGCTGGCCGGCCAGCCCAGACCCCTGCGCCTCTGGTATGAGGGCAGTGTATTCCAACGGGAAGACGTGGGCGGCCATGAGCGGGTCCAGGAGGAACTGCAGAGCGGCATTGAGCTCATTGGCGCTCCCGGACTGGCAGGGGACGGGGAACTGGTGGCCGTCCTGTTGGACGCCTGCCGTCAGTTGCCCTTCCACCCGGATCACCAGCCCACCCTGCTCCTGGGCCACAGCGCCCTGTTTGCCGCCCTTTTGGCGGATTTCCCCACCCATCAACAGGCTGGCCTGCGCCAAGCCCTGAGCCGCTACGACATCCTGCAACTTCAGGCCCTGGACCTCTCGGCCGCGGATCGGGAGCAAGCCCGACGGTTGTTGAGGGTGCGGGGGGAGCCGGGCGCCGTACTGGACAGGCTGTCAGCGTTTTCCAGGGCGACTGCTGTGGAGGAACTGCGGGCCCTGGTGGAACTGATTACGGAACGGGCGCGCCAGGCTGGCGTTCGCCTGCAACTGGACCCCACCTTTCTGCCCACCTTCACCTTTTATGACGGGGTTGTGCTGCGCCTGGTGTGCCAAGGGAACCATGCCCTGGTGCCGGTGGCCACCGGCGGCCGCTACAACCGCCTGCTCCGCCACTTTGCCCCCGGAGACCGGGAAGCCAGCGGCACCGGTTTCAGTTTCAAGGTGGAGCGGCTGCGCAGACTCCTGCAAGACCGCAGGGTGGCCTTGGCCGGCCAGGCGGAGATCCATGTGCTGGTCACCTACGACCATCCCGACAGCCTGGGGGACGCCATGGCCTGCATCGAGCGCCACCACCGCGCCCAGGTGCCTGCGGAATTGCTGCCGACCCACCTGACCGGAGAAACCAGCCGGGATCATGGCCCCCCCCATGGCTCTCACCCTCGTCAGGTGCTGGTCACCCATGACCACCCCATGAGCCGGACGGCGGCCCAGGCCTGTGTGGAACGCCACCGGTCGGCCCAGGTGGCGGTTCAATTCTGGCCACAACCCTGCCCCACCCTGGCTGCCGCCAAGGTGGCCTGGGAAACGGCCCGCACCCAACAACCACTCCCCTGCCTGGAATGGCTGACAGCCGCCAGGGAACCGCAACTTCCCGGTCTCCTTAACCCCGGTTCCGGATAAAGGCGTCAGGGAAGGCCTTCCCCCACCTGTAAGAAGGCTACCGGCACTTGAAAAACCCTTGCACAAGCGGCTTTTCATGGTGAGAGGGCATCCCCGTAGGGAAGGATGAATCAGGTGCTGCCTGGTTTTGGAAGCTCCCTCTCCCCATCAGGCTCCCCAAGGGCACTTTCCCGCTGCTGCCGTATTATAAGATAAATGTGCTATATAATACTACTAAATGTGGTATTGCTCGTCAGAAACGCAAGAAAAATCAATCTCACATCAGCCCGCCCAGCAGCACTCCCCCTCGTCCTCCTGCGGCACTGCCTCGCGGCGCGGAGGGCTCTCGCCTCCCTGTTTTTCCTGCCGCTGCTGGCCGGCCTGCATGACGCCCTACACATACGCGGCTCAATTCGGAGAGGAGACGTACATTGCCAAGAGTGAACAGGGATATGTCATAGACCGGTGTAACATCTACTGGTCAAGGCGGGCGACGCGAGTCCGGTCCTTCGGATACCGATCACCAAGATGTTGGGCGTGGAGGACAAAGACTTCTCCGTACAAGAGAGAGGCACTAGGTACATCAGTACACAATATATATCCGATCCAGATAATCCGGGTACAGACCACATAACGGTATCCCACCTGGGTGATCAGATTTTCCCTCCGCCAGCGGGGATCAATGTATCCTGGGACAAGGTTTCTTGCCGGGTGGGTGAGACGGCAAGATCACGTTCCGGGTCACCAACGGGAAGCCGTCATGCAATACAGTCTTTTTCCACTTCAGCATCGTGTCGCAACCGTCGAGTGTCGTGTCGTCTAGCGAAACCATTAACGGAACCACGTACCAGAAATTCACGTTCCCCGGCGACGACCATCCTGTGGGTGCGGTGATGCGGCAACCGGCTGTGGCCTGGAGGTGGGCGCCGGGCTGACCTGGAATGATCCCCAGCGGGGCATCAATGCCGCACTGCGGGGCCGCACCCTGGTGGCCCACGTGGAGGAGGCCTTCAGGGAGCAGGGCCTGGCATTCTCCTTCCCATGGCAGCCCACCCCGTCCAATCGGGGACTTTCCCTCTCGCTGAGTCATGCGGTGGGGGCCAGTGCCTCGGGGGGCATGGCTGCCCTGTTGGAGCCGGTCGTCCTGGAGAGTATGGCTGGCCCCGGCAGCAATGGGCGGCAGTTTGAAGCCCAACTGGTCTATGGCTTCCCCGCCGCCAACGACCGCCTCATCCTGACGCCGGGGCTGGTACTGGCCCTCGCCCCGGATAGCAGCACCTACGGCCTCCTCTGGGCGGTGGCGCCCTACGCCCAGCAGGGGCAGAGCCAACCGTGGGAAGTCGCCCTGGAGGGGGAGCGGCAGGAATACCCTCCTCCCCCGCAGAGCATTCCCTCAGGCTCTCCTTCTCCACACTCTTCTGAAGGCCGACCCCGGCGCGGGAATGGCAAAGCGGGCAGGGAGAAGCCGAGGGGAAGACTCGCAACTCCCTGTTCCCCTCATCCGGAACTGGGGTTCTCTTATTTTCCAATGCAGAATTGACTGAATATCTCATCCAGAATACTTTCACTCACCTCTTTACCAATGATCTCGCCAAGATGATGAATGGCGCCTCGCAGATCAATGGTCCAGAAATCCCAAGGTAAATCGGCTCTGGCTGTATCCTCCAAACGAGCTAGAGCCTTGATCGCTTTCCGTGCCCCACTGACTTGACGGTCGTTCAGGCTTGTGTCAAGACGTTCCAGATCAGTGAGGCCACAGCACCTCAAGAGAGCATCGGTAAAATCCTCCATCCCCTGCCCTGTTCTGGTGCTGATGGTCAGAGAAGATTCCTGTTGACCATTGGCCTGATTTTTGCTTTGATCCAGAAGATCAACCTTATTGCCGACTCGCAAACAAGGAACGTCCTCTGGAATCTCGTTTGCAAGTGATTGGTCCGCTTCACTCCAACCCAGATTGACATCAAATAACAATACAATCACGTCCACCTGTGTCAGCACTTGCCGGCTACGGGCAATGCCCAGCTTCTCCACCGGATTGCCGGCTTCGCGGATACCGGCAGTGTCCACCAGGGTGACGGGAACATCCCGTAGATTCACCTCGGCCTCCAAGGTGTCTCGTGTGGTTCCCGGTAAATCGGTGACAATGGCGCGGTCACGGCTGCTGAGATAATTCAGAAGGCTGGATTTACCCACGTTGGGACAGCCAACAATGGCAACCTTCAGCCCCCGTTGCAAGCATTGTCCCTGGCGACTCTCCTTCACGAGCCGGGACAAACCCTCTGCCACTACCTGTACATTCTTCCTGACGAGTTCGGGGCTTAAAGAGGGAAGATCCTCTTCAAAATCCAGGTGGGCTTCCAGTTGGGCCAACTGCTCCAGCAACTGCTGACGGAATTCCTCAACAGGGCGGCAGATTCCGCCGTCCAGCCCCGCCAACGCCAAGGCCGCCGCCCGGCGACTACGGGCGCCGATCACCTGGGCCACGGCTTCGGCCCGGGTCAGGTCCAAGCGACCATGAAGAAACGCCCGCTGGCTGAAGGCCCCGGGGGCCGCGGCCTCCGCACCGTTGCTCAACACCTCCTCCAGCACCCGCTGCACACAAATCAGTCCCCCATGGCAGTGGAACTCCACCACGTCTTCCCCCGTGAAACTTCGCGGAGCCTGCATATAGAGCAGCAACACTTCATCAAGAACCTCACCACTGGCCGGCTCCACCACATGGCCGTAGTACACCCGATGACTTTCCCACCCCTGGCGTCCATCCCCTGCCGGGCGGAAGACACGCCGACCAACAGCCTGTGCTTCCGGGCCGGAAATCCGCACAATGGCCACACTGCCCGCCCCAGCAGCCACTGCCGTGGCGATTGCGGCGATGGTGCTTCCTGGGCTATTCATGGGTTGATCACACGTGCTTGAGTGACGAGTATCGTTATGGGAAGAGGAGATCCTTGATTGCAACCCACTCCATTGCCATCTTATCCGACCCTCGCCCCCTGTCAGTATGAGCAGAGTTGTTCAGAAGAGGAGGGAGAAGTCAAGTTTGAGGGAGTGGCGGGTTGGGGAGGAGGAGCGGTATTCCTGCCGTTTCCCTTCGAGGGTGATTTCCCACGGTTCGGTCTGCCCCCTCCCCTGTTGGGAATAGGGAGCCAGGGACCAGAGGAGGCCGTAGCTCCTGCTCTCCGGGGAGAAGGCCAGTGTCATCCCTGGGGTCATGGTGAGGCGGTCGTTGTGGAAGGGAAAGCCGTAGGCCATCTGCGCCTCGAACTGCTGCCCCCTGCCGCCGGGTCCCAACCCCTGGATGGCGGTTGGACTGAGCAGGGCGTCCATACCCCCCGAGGCGACAGCGCCCATGGTGTGATCCATGGAGAGGGACGGGCCACGGTTGGATGGGGACGGGTCCCAGGCGAAGGAGAGGGCCAGGCCCTGCTGGCGGAACTCCTCCTCCGTGTGGGTCAAGAGGGTGCGCCCCTGCACCTCGCCCCTGATGCCCCGTTGTGGATCGTTCCAGACAAGCCCGGCGCCCACCTCCACCCCGTAGCCGGTCTCTGCATCACCGCCGTCCTGCCGTAGACCCACCTCCAGCGAGGGGAGCAACGCGGCGCCGTTGGTCAAAGACACCGGCCTTGTTGCCTCCAGCCCCAACCGCAGCCGGGAGATGGTGGCCTCACTGCCCTTCAACCCCTTCACCTCCGCCGAGGTGGTCTTCAGGGTCAGCAGGTCGGTGGTGGTGGTGAGGGAGAGGCCATCAACACCACCATCCAGCACCACGCCATCCAGGCCCACCGCCCCCATCACCAGGTTGGTGTCCGTGTTCAGTTCTTCTTCACCGTCCCCTTGCAGCTTCAGGGTGAGGTTGCCCCAGCCGTAGCCACCTGTGGCCCAGATGTCCAAGCGGGACGTGAGGGCATAGCGGCCATAGGGGAACAACCCCAGCAGGGTGGTGCTGATGCTGCCGTCGGCGTTATCCCCCTCTTCCTCGTAGCCGCCGCTGCCCCAGGAGTGGGATAGGGCCGCCCCGGCCTGCCACCGCCCCGTGCTCCAATCCGCTCCCAACAGCACCG
>JAPOTR010000012.1 GCA_026709085.1 Cyanobacteria bacterium MAG CAR3_bin_5
GGCGCCTTCTCCTACCGCTGGCAATTCCGCGCCACTCCCTCCGACCGCTGGAGCGCTGCCCAGGCCAGGGCCAGGGGTTGCGCTGACGACGTATCCTCCTGCACCCCCGTCCACTCCATAGAACACCTCACTGTCGACGGCTACTTCAGGGTCATCGTCTCCTACACCGACGCCATCGGCTTCCCTCACGTAGTCACCACCAACACCCTCGGGCCTATCACTGCCTTGCCCAGGGTGAGCTTTGCGGCGGGCAGCAGCACCGTAGCGGAGAGTGGCGGCACGCAGAACGTGGCGGTGGCCATCAGCCCTGCCCCCACGGCCGAGATCACGGTGAGCTACACCGTGGGCGGCACCGCCGTGGAAGACACGGACTTCAGCATCACCGGATCGGGGACGGTCACCGTGGCGGCCAATACCGGCAGCGTCAACATCCCGGTGGTCGTCACCGAGGACACCACGGACGAGAACGGGGAGACGGTGATTCTGACGTTGAGCAGCGGCACGGGTTACACCGTGGGCAGTACGAACATCCATACCCTCGTCATTGCCGATAACGACGGTGTCAACACCGCCCCGACGGTGGCCACCGCTATTCCCGATCAGGACGCTACGGCAGGGGCGGCCTTCAGTTATGCCTTCCCGGCCAATACGTTCAACGATGCCGATGGGGACACCCTCGGCTACAGCGCCAGTCAGGGGGATGACAGCGCCTTACCCGCTTGGTTGAGCTTCACGGCCAGCAACCACACCTTCAGCGGTACGCCCACTGCAGCGGATGTGGGTACGGTGACGGTGAAGGTGACGGCAACGGACGGCAACGGCGGGTCTGTCTCGGACACCTTCACCATCACGGTGAGCGCTGCCACACCCACCACACCCACCACGCCGGTGGAGCCGGCGGCGCCATCAGCTCCCACCGGCCTGAGCGCCACGGCGGGCAACGCTCAGGTGGTCCTGAGGTGGACTGATCCCGAGAACAGCACCATCAGCAAGTATCAGGCGCAGCAGAAGGCGGGAGAGGGGAGTTACGGCAATTGGACAGACATGGGCGGCAGCGATAAGGACACCGTCAGCCACACCGTTCCCAATCTGAGCAACGGCACGGAGTACTTCTTCCGTATCCGCGCCGTGGCGGGGACCGTAGAGGGTGTGGCATCGGCTGAGGTGAGCGCTGCGCCTGTCAATGCCCCGCCGGTGGTGGCTGCCGCCATCGGTGAGCAGCGCGCCACGGTGGGCACGGTCTTCGGGTACCAGTTCCCGGCTGGGGTCTTCAACGATCCCACCAACGACCCCTTGACCTTCAGCGCCAGTCAAGGGGACGACAGCGCATTACCCGCCTGGCTCGCCTTCGATGGCGACACCCGCACCTTCAGCGGCACACCCACTGCAGCGGACGTGGGCGTGTTGACGGTGAAGGTGAGCGCCAGTGACGGGGTCTCCGCCGTCTATGCCACCTTCACCATCACGGTGCGCACCGTGGCCGTGGTGGTGAGCATCCATGCCGGGAGGGAATCCGTGATGGAGGGTGCGGAGGTCGCCTTCACCGTGACGACCGATCCTGCGCCAACCGAACCCATTGAGGTGATGGTGCAGATCAGGAATAGCGGCGACTTCGCCGCCCCCGGTGAGCGGGGAGTGCGCACCGTGACCATCGGCCCGTCCGGCGCCGCCACCTTCACCGTAGCGACGGTGGATGACGACATCCAGGAACCCCACGGTAGAGTGCTGGCCACGGTGCAGCAGGGGGCCGGCTACCGCATCCATCCCCGGCAGGGCGAGGCGTTGACCAGGTTGATGGATGACGATCAGCCGGACCTCGCCAGCGAGGACAAGGCGAAGCGGGCCTGGCAGACCCGTCTGGGGCGCACCGTCGCTCAACAGGTGGTGGATGCGGTGCAAGGGCGGTTTGCGGCGCCGCCGCCCTTGTCGGGTCTCACCCTCACCGTGGCGGGGGAGGAGGTGACCGCTATGCCGTTGGAGGAGAACCACGGGGCGTTATCCAAGCTGTTGGGCTTCGAGACCGTCACCACCGACCAACTGGTGGAGGGTTCCGCCTTCTCCTTCTCCCCACCACCACCGGCAGAGGCAGGGGCAGGGGAAGACACAGCGCCCCGCTTCGCCCTCTGGGGGCAGGGGGCGGTCACCTCCTTCCGTGGGGCAGAGGACACCCTCTCCCTGAGCGGCAACGTGACCACCGCCCTGGTGGGCGCCGACTGGACCGCCGGGCGCTGGCAGGCCGGCGCCGCCCTCGCCCACGCCCGGGCCAACGGCGCCTATGCCGTAGAGGACGATGGCGCTGCCGGCGATCTGGGCGGCGCCCTGACCGGCCTGTTCCCCTATGGCCGTTATGCCCTCACCCCTCGGCTGGGCGTCTGGGCCGTGGCCGGCGCCGCCTGGGGACAACTCTCCCTCAAATCCCATGAGACCGGGAGGGAGTACCAGCCCGCCGCCGCCATGGTGATGGGCGCCGTGGGGCTGGACGGCCTGCTCATGGACGGCGGCGCCGACGGCTTCAGCCTCTCCACCACCACCGACCTGCTCTCCCTCAAGACCACCACCCGGCAGAGCGACGGCTTGGCCGCTGCCGAGGGCAGCGTCTCCCGCCTCCGCGTCGCCCTGCGGGCCGTCCGCCCTGTCCCCCTGCCCAACGGGGCGTCCCTCCTCCCCTCCCTGGAGGTGGGCGTCCGGCATGACGGCGGTGATGCGGAGACCGGCTTCGGTCTGGAGGTGGGCGCAGGGCTCTCCTGGAACGATCCCCAACGGGGCATCACCGCTGAGGTGAAGGGGCGCTCCCTCCTCACTCACGTGGACGAGGAATTCCGGGAACAGGGCCTCGCCCTCGCCTTCGCCTGGGACCCCGCCCCCTCCAATCGCGGCCCCGCCCTCGCCCTGAGTCATGCCATGGGCAGCGCCGCAGAAGGGGGCATGGCTGCCCTCCTTGCTCCCACTGTCCTGGAGGGGGTGGATGGCCCCGCCGGCAACGGGCAGCGGTTCAATGCGGAACTGGCCTACGGCTTCCCCGTTGCCAACGACCGCCTCACCCTGACCCCCGCCCTGGCAGTGGCCCTCTCCCCGGATAGCAGCGCCTACTCCCTCCGCTGGTCCCTGGCCCCCTACTCCCCCCACGGACACGCAGCACCCTGGCAACTCTCCGTCGAGGCCCGGAGGCAGGAACACAACACCCCGACTCCCCCGGAGCATTCCCTCAAGCTCTCCCTCTCCCTCCTCTTCTGATGAGCGGCCATGGGCGCATGGCGCCAATGGTTCGCACGGGAAGGCGCTCTCACCCCTGCGTCCCTTATCCAAGTGGGGTTGAGTTAGGGTCCCGGTTGCGCCGCGTCGTTCTGTGTCTGCAGCCCCTGGTGTCCTGGAAGCGGCTCTTGATGCATTGGACTTGCCGGATCCCGATGCGGATCATCTGAGTGAGGCGGATTTCCTGAAACGGGTGGACCGGGCATGGTCCGTCTGCGAGCAGTTCGATTTACAGACGGAGATCTGGCGGGGACGGATCCTGCGCCGCATCCGGGATCGCGGCCAGCGGCACGGCCAGAGCCGGGGCGGTACGTTTCTCCAGTGGTTGCGGGAGCGGGACATCAGCAAAAGCCATGCCTACGGCCTGATTCAACTGGCCGATTCCGCCGATGAGCTGGTGGGGGAAGGGAGTCTGGATCCCGCCTGTGTCAACAATTTTTCCAAACTCGCCTTTCTGGCCACCGCCAAAGCGGCGGCGCCGGTGCAGGAGTTGGTCAACACCGCAGCCAATGAAGGGGAGCGGATCACCCGTCACCAGGTGAAACGCCTTGACGATGAATTCACCGCGGCCAGCAGTGAACTCTTGCCGGACGAAGTGCGTCAACAGAGCCAGGGGCAGGTGCTGCCCGCCAGGGTGGTAGCCCCCCTCGTGAAGGAACTGGCCCGCCTGCCGAAGGAAAACCAGGAGCAACTGCGGCAGGAGTTGTCCGCCGCACCGGAGCTTGATGCCGTCAAGGCCGCCACCCGGACGGCCCGCACCATGGCCAGGGTTCTGGAAGCCGCCCTGGCCCTGAACACGCTGCGGGACCGTTCCCTCAACCTGGACCAGGCCATGGGGGAAGCCCAGCAGTTGGAAGCCCTGGGAATCCTGGCGGAAATCCTGCGCCATGCCCGACAGGTTGAGCAGGCCGCCAGCCGGTTGAATCACGGTTGGCGGCTGCTGGGGGATCTCCAGGAGCGCCTGCAGCAGGACAGCGGCAGCGACACCCCGCACCTGCGCCGCCTGCTGGAAACGCTGGAATCCCTGTCAGGCAGCCCCATGCAGGTGGCCCTCGGTACAGCAGGGGGCCAGGAACGCCTCCATGTGGAGATCACCATCCGTGGTGGTTGAAGAAGTAGTCCAGCCCCTCGGCGGCGCCCTGCTGGTGGCCCTGGGGGCTGCTCCGGGGGCTTGTCTGCGCTGGTGGCTGGTGCGGCGGTGGTCCCCCTGCTGGGCCGGTCGTCATCAACAGCGCCAACTGCCGGGTACAGCCGGTGCTCCCTGGGCCACCATGGTGGTCAACGTGGCGGCTTCCGGCGCCCTGGGCTTGCTGGCGGGCTTGCTGACCCACCATCCCCGGCACGTGCTGTGGCTCTGGTTGGGGGTGGGCTTTGCCGGAAGCCTCAGCACCTTCTCCACCTTGATGGTGGACGTGCTCCTCCTGCTGAACACCGGCCACCGGCAAGAGGCGCTGGGCTTGGTGGGCGCCAGCGTGGTGGGGGGCTACGGCCTCCTGGCCCTGGGGCTGGCCCTGGGTGAGGCATTGGCCCCATGAGCACCGGACATACCACGGGGCGCCCCACGATGGCCGCGACGCAGGGATTCCTGCTGGCGGCGGCGGGGGCCGTTCCCGGCGCCCTGTTGCGCTGGCAGGCCGCTGTCCAGTTGAGCCCTTACCTTCCCCCTGGGGGATCCGACCTGCTGGTCAACGGTGTGGGCAGTTGGCTGCTGGCCTGGCTGGTGACCCGGGGCCCCTCCCGTCAGGAGATCCGGCTGTTGCTGGGGGCGGGATTCTGTGGATCGCTCACCACGTTTTCCTCCTGGATGCTGGTGACGGAAAGACTGCAACAACAGGGGGTCGTCATGGGTCTGCTGTGGCTGTGGCTGGGTCTTGCGGTGGGGCTCGCCATGGCCTGGCTGGGTCAGTTGCCGGGCCGGGGGAAGGCGCACCCATAAACTGTTGTTGCCTGTGGATTCAAGGGGCATGAACAGCAGCGGCCCCGGTGTTTCCGAGCAGGTTGCCCAGCAACTGGCCGGATTGCTGGAAGAGGGCAGCTACGACAGGGTCAAGCATCTTCTGGAGCCCCTCCAACCCGTGGATATTGCCGAGGCCATCGGCACCCTGCCCATCGCCCAACAGGCTCTGGGTTTCCGGCTCCTGCCCAAGGATCTGGCCATCGAGGTCTACGAGGATCTGGAACCCCTGGTGCAGCAGGCCCTCCTGGAGACCCTGCGCTCCAACGAGGTGTTGGAGGTGGTGGAGCAGATGGCGCCGGATGACCGGGTGCGTCTCTTCGATGAATTGCCGGCCAAGGTGGTGCGGCGCCTGCTGCAGCAGTTGAGCCCGGAAGAGCGCCGGGTCACGGCCCGGTTGTTGGGCTATGCCCCCGGCACGGCGGGCCGTCTCATGACGACGGAGTTCATCGCCCTCAAGCAGCAGCAGACGGCGGCGGAAGCCTTGAACGTGGTGCGCCGTCGCGCCCGCGCCACGGAAACCGTCTACGCCCTCTACGTGACCGACGGGTTCAGTCGCCTGACGGGCACCCTGTCTCTGCGGGAACTGGTGACGGCCGAGCCGGATCTGCTGGTGGCCGAGGCCATGACCAGGGAGGTGGTGTCCCTGACCACGGAAGTGGACCAGGAGGAAGCGGCCCGCCTGATCCAGCGCTACGACTTCCTGGCCCTGCCGGTGGTGGACCGGGAGTCCCGGCTGGTGGGCATTATCACCGTGGATGACGTCATTGACGTGATCGAGCAGGAGGCCACGGAGGACCTCTACGCCGCTGGCGGCATCCAGACCACCGACGAAGACGACTATTTTCAGATCAACCTGCTGCAAGTGGCCCGCCGCCGGCTGGTGTGGTTGCTGGTGTTGCTGCTGGCCAACGTGGGCACCGCCTCGGTGATTGCCGCCCAGGATGCGGTGTTGTCTCAATACGTGTCCCTTGCGGCCTTCATTCCCCTGCTGATCGGCACCGGCGGCAACGTGGGCGCCCAAAGCTCCACGGTGGTCATCCGTGGTCTGAGCACAAGGCGGATTCAAGCCATCGGGGCTTGGCAATCCGTGCTGCGGGAGAGTGCTGCGGGAGCACTGCTGGGCCTGCTGTTGTCCGTCATTGTCAGCCTGGTGGTCTGGGTTCTGGACTATCCGCAGCAGGTGGCGGCGGCGGTGGGGGGGAGTCTTCTGGCCATTGCCACCATGGCGGCAACGGCGGGCTCCCTGCTGCCCCTGTTATTTCGTCGTCTGGGCTTCGACCCGGCCTTGATGTCAGCCCCCTTCATCACGACAGTGGTGGACGTGGCCGGGGTGTTTGTCTATCTGCAGTTGGCCTCCAGGCTGCTGCTGCCCGCCACCTGAGACGCCACACGGTGGCCGGGGCCAGGGAAACCGTTCGGCGGCAATGTACCCTGTATAAGCCAGGTTTCCTTCAGGTCCACCATGGAACTCGCTACCCTGAAAAGTTATCAACCCGTGGTCAACCTCCGGTTGGCCAACAGGCTGGTTCTGAACGAGATGGGGACGTCCCTGGTCCCGGTCTGCCGTCATGGAATCAGAGTAGGCAATTCTACTTAATTTTTAGGAAAACGGGAAAATCCATGATCTTCTTTACGCTTCTTAAGGTTAGGATTCGCCCACAGCTCGGAGCAGCCTGCGTCACCCATGGTTCCAGCCACCCCACCCTCCTGCTTATCCCGGTCCATCAGCCAACAATCCTCCGCCAAGGCTGATCTAGTGCGCTCCCCCCTGCAGAACGACATTGGCTGTTCTCCTCTGCCCAGCCATGAACAGGAAAAAGACATGATCGCCACCCCATCCTTGGCCTCGTCCTCATCCTCCCAAGCCACCAGTCAATCCTCTGCTGACGCTGATCTGGTGCGCTCCTATCTCCGGGACATTGGCCGCGTCCCGCTGCTGAGTCATGAACAGGAAATCACCCTGGGCCGCCAAGTGCAGGATCTCATGCACCTGGAGGCGATTGAGGCCCAACTCAAGGACGACACGGGCGTTGCCCCCACCTGGGAGGAATGGGCCAAGGCCGCGGAGTTGAGCCCCGCCCAGTTGCAGCGCCGCCTGCACCGCGGTCGTCGCGCCAAGGAACGGATGGTTTCCGCCAATCTGCGCCTGGTGGTGTCCGTGGCCAAAAAATACACCAAGCGCAATATGGAACTCCTGGACCTGATTCAGGAAGGCACCATCGGTCTGGTGCGCGGCGTGGAAAAGTTCGACCCCAGCCGGGGTTACAAGTTCTCCACCTACGCCTATTGGTGGATTCGCCAGGGCATTACCCGGGCCATTTCCGAGAAAAGCCGCACCATTCGTCTACCGATTCACATTACCGAGGTTCTCAACCGGCTGAAGAAAAGCCAGCGGGAACTGAGCCAGCAGTTGGGGCGTACACCCACCGTGGTGGAACTCTCCGCCGCCGTTGCCCTGGCCGAAGAACAGGGGGAGACTGTCCACGAGGTGATTGTCCGCCTCAACCGGGAACTGGGCCACGCACCCACCATGGCCCGGCTTGCCCATGCCCTCAAGCTTCGCGAAGACAAGGTGAACACCCTCACCAGCGAAGTGAAGGACATCATCTGCCGTGCCCGTCAACCCGTGAGTCTGGATTTACGGGTCGGGGACGGAGACGACACCGCCCTGCAGGAACTGCTCTGCCATGAAGGCCCCGCCCCCAATGAAGTGGTGGATGGTGAGTGTCTCAAGAGCGACATTGAAGCCATCCTGGGCCAACTGCCGCACCTGCAGTGCGAAGTCATCAAGATGCGCTACGGCATTGGTGAGCATGAGCCCATGAGCCTCACGGGCATTGGCCGGGTGCTCAACATGAGCCGTGACCGGGTCCGCAAGCTGGAGAAGGATTGTATGGCCAGTCTGCGTCATCTGCGGGCCAACATCGAGGACTATGCCATGGCCTGATCAAACCATGGGCCCTCCCGTTCCCCCCTGGCCCGACCAATACCGCGACCCCCGCTCACTCCTCCTCCAGCCCGGCTCCTTCCTGCTGGTCAAAGCGGGGGGCCAGCACCAGAAACAGCCACCACCAGGCAACAACGGCACAACCCAGTCCCGTCACAATCCACCAACGTCCGGTGAGCCACCAGCTTCCAGCCAGGACGCCAACACCGGCGAGCAGGATGCTCCAGGGCTGACACCACCAGGGTTTCTTCTGCCAAAAGCCCGGAGCCATCAGTGCCGATGTTGCTGCAACCACCATGACACGGTGGGCCAACGGCGTCCAGGCATGCATCCAGGTCATCGGCAGCCAGCAGCAGGTAACCAGAGCGCAGGCCCTACTGGCCGGGAGCACACCAGAAGGATTTGGTGACAAAACCCGAGCTCCGGACAAGGAGACCGGGAAAAGTCCCGGTTCTCCCACTTGGCTATTCCCCTACCGCCATCGCCACCCCTTATCCAGAACTCGGGGTGGAGCAATCAAGCCTTGAGAGCTTGGGCCAGGATCCGGTTGGCCAGCCTGGGGTCCGCCTTGCCCCTGGTTTTCTTCATCAGTTGCCCCACAAAGAAGCCCTTGAGCTTGGTCTTCCCCTGGCGGAACTGTTCCACCTCCTTGGGATGGGCCGCCAGCACCTCCTTCACCAGGGCGGCGAGTTGGGCGGGATCACTCACCATGGCGAGCCCCCGTTGCTCCACCAGGG
Source organism: Cyanobacteria bacterium MAG CAR3_bin_5 (assembly GCA_026709085.1). Classification (GTDB taxonomy): domain Bacteria; phylum Cyanobacteriota; class Cyanobacteriia; order PCC-6307; family Cyanobiaceae; genus Synechococcus_B. The sequence continues at coordinate 8,894 of JAPOTR010000012.1, forward strand.
CCATGGGGGAACCGCCGTTGGCCAGCAACTCGGGCAGGAGTTCCTTGGCGGTTTTACCGCTGATGGCGTTGGCCTCAACCAGACCCACCAGCTCCACCAACCGGCGGGGCGTGAACGGCAGCTTGTCGGCGCTGAGCTTCCGGGCGTTGAGATAGGCGGAAAGATCACCCATCAGCCAGTTGGCCATGGCCTTGGGGTTGCCCCCGGCGGCCACGGCGGCCTCGAAGTAGTCGGCCATGGGTCGTTCATCGGTGAGCACCCGGGTGTCGTACTCCGAGAGCCCCAACTCCTGACCGTAGCGATGACGGCGGGCGGCGGGCAACTCCGGCAGTTCGGCTTGCCAGGCCTGCCGTTGCGCCGCGCTGACGTGAATGGGTCCCAGGTCGGGTTCGGGGAAATAACGGTAATCACTGCTGCCCTCCTTCTTGCGCATGGATTTTGTGCATTGTCGCCCTTCATCCCAGAGGCGGGTTTCCTGCACAATGGCCTCTCCCGCCACAACGGCTTGCATCTGACGGTTGAATTCGTAGTCACAAGCCTTTTGAATGGCAGAGAAGGAATTCATGTTCTTGATTTCCACTTTGGTGCCAAAAGGAGCGTCTTCATCGGGGCGCACCGAGATGTTCACGTCACACCGCAGGGAACCCTCCTGCATGTTGCCGTCACTCACCCCCAAATAGCGCATGATGCGACGCAACTCCGCGGCATAGGTGGCAGCCTCCCGGCCACTGCGCAAATCCGGTTTGGAGACAATCTCCACCAGGGGAACACCGGCACGGTTGTAATCCACCAGGGAATAGGTGCTGCCCGAGAGTTGATCCGCACCGGCATGGAGGAGTTTGCCCGCGTCCTCCTCCATGTGCAGCCGTTCAATGCCGATGCGCTTGGCAGTGGTGGGTTGTCCTTTTTCCACAACCGCGATCTCGATCCAGCCTTCCGTGGCAATGGGTTGGTCGTATTGGGAGATCTGGTAATTCTTGGGAAGGTCGGGATAGAAGTACTGTTTGCGGTCGAATTTGCTGTGCTCGGCAACGTGACAGTTGATGGCCAGACCTGCCTTGACGGCAAATTCCAGCACCAGGGCATTGAGCACCGGCAGACTGCCCGGCAGCCCGAAGACCACCGGATCCACGTGGCTGTTGGGGGCATCGCCGAAGGTGGTGGAACTGGGGGAGAAGATTTTGCTCCGGGTGGCCAGTTGCACATGGGTTTCCAGACCGATGACGGCAACCCAGCCGTGGTGCTTTTGCCCATCCGCAACTGCCATGACCAGCCATGCCAAAACGCCTCAGCATCTTAGCCGGCCCCGGTCTTGCCCCCAGGGACAAGCCATGGATATGGCCAGGCGTTGAAAGCCGGGAAGCGGTCGCCATGGATATGGATAAGGATTGTGTACAGTGGTCAGCCGACTCGTTTCTGGAAGCGGTGATCTTTGCGGCCTTGGATCAGCAGGAGGACGGGACATGAAGCCGAAAGTCTCCGAACCGGCCTTCAACGTGGCGCTGGGTGGCATTATCAGGAGGAAGCATCCACGCTGGCATGACTGCATCGGGATCGAGCAGACAGGGGTGTTGAAGGAAGGCGCCGGGCTCAAGCCGGACATCGTGATCCGTCACCCCGGCGGTCTCCCGGTTGTTGTGGAAACTGAATACAGCCCGTCCCCCACGGTGGAAGACGACGCCCGGGCCCGGTTGGGCAAGACGCTGCAAGGTGGTGGACGGCCGATTGAACAGTCCATTGCCCTGCGCATACCCAACAGTCTGGCGGCAGGGAACCAGCAGGACCTGGAAGAATCGATCATTGCCGCCCTGCTTGAGTTCTGCGTATTTTCCGGGGACCCCAAGCATCCGGCTCGTTGGCCCCAACACGGTTGGATTCAGGGGGGAATCGACGACTTGGCCGCCTGCATCGAGTTGGCAGCGTTGTCGGAAGACCGGATTGCCAAGGGGCTTGAAATCCTGGAGCTCAAAATCTCTCAGGCTGCCTACCTATTACGTGAGTACTGCGCCAAGATACCTGAGCCACTTGAGAGAATTGCAAATACGTTGCATCAACAGGAGGGAATTCAAACAACAAGAATGGCCATGGCCATTATCGCGAACGCGCTGATTTTCCAGACGGCCATTGCCGGCACCGGCAATGAAGATCGGTCTTTCGTTATCAAGACACTCGACGACCTGCGCAGTGTAATCGGAGGGATTCCCAAAATCAACGTGTCGAGGCACTGGCGCAGCATCCTTAGCGAGATCAACTACTGGCCGATTTTCAAGATCGCGTCCGATCTTCTTGTGCCTATCCACGATAAAGTAGCGCACATGATCTTTGAGCGAATGTCGGAACTGTGTTCGGAATTGGCAATGCTTGGCGCCACAAGCCAGCACGACCTCAGCGGCCGAATGTTCCAACGCCTGATTTCCGACCGGAAATTCCTGGCCACCTTCTACACACTGCCCAGTTCTGCTGCGTTGCTGGCGGAGCTTGCCGTTGCACGCCTCGGCGCGGACTGGTCGGATAAGGAGGCAGTGAAGGCATTGCGAATTGCCGACTTCGCCTGCGGCACGGGAGCACTGCTCAATGCAACTTATCAGGCCGTTCTCTCCCGTTATAGACGTAATTGCGGGGACGATAGAGAACTCCATGCCGCGATGATGGAGGCAACGCTTGTCGGCTCCGATATTATGCCCGCGGCGACTCACCTTACAGCCTCGGTGCTGTCCAGTGCCCATCCTGAAGTGCCGTTTGCCAGTACCTCGATTATTACGCTGCCCTATGGACAACAACCCACTGATACCGGCCGCCCTACAGCCTTGGGAGCTCTGGATCTGATTGACGAGGAAACCACCATACCCCTCTTTGGCACAGGTCGGCAAAAGCTGCTCGGCAGCGCCAGCGGCAAGGAAGGACGCATCGATATTCCCCACGGGGGATTTGATCTTGTCATCATGAATCCCCCTTTTACGAGACCGACCAATCACGAGGTGGCCAATGTTCCCGTGCCGTCTTTTGCCGGCTTCGCCACACAGGAGGACGAGCAAAGGGCAATGTCCCGTAAGCTGCAACGGATCCGCAAGCCGGGAATGGCGGGCCACGGCAATGCCGGTCTTGCATCGAATTTCATGGATATTGCCCATGCCAAGCTGAAGAGGGACGGCGGCGTGCTGGCGCTGGTGCTCCCGGCTTCCTTTCTGCAAGGAGCTTCCTGGGCCGGCGCCCGGCGAATGCTTGAAGAGCACTACAGGGATGTTGCCATCGTCAGCATTGCGGCCACAGGTTCAACGAATTGCGCCTTTTCCGCCGATACCGGTATGGCGGAAGTCTTGATCATTGCCAACCGCAAGGATAACGACGAACAAGGGAACAGGAATATCCTGTTTGTTAATCTTTTTCACCGGCCCCGGTCCATTCTTGAGGCCGTTGCCACTGCCTGGACCGTGCGTCAGCTACCTTCTACCGGGGAACGTTTCGGCCCCGTCTCCGTGGGAATGGGAGAGCGGCTGGGCCATTATATCCGGGGCACGTTTGCCGAGATGGGAAGCGCCGGTGTGCGTTCCCTGGAAACAACGGAAGCGGCGGCGGGGCTGACGCAAGGAGAATTGTGGCTTCCCCGTCGTGCAGACCCCCTGTCCATCCCCGTCTGCAGGCTGGGCGACCTTGGCCGGCGCGGGCTTCTGCACCGGGATATCAACGGCACGACAGCGGGGATTGCTCGCGGACCATTTGATATTGTGGCGCTTCGCCCTGGCACGATCCCAACCTACCCGGCGCTGTGGCGGCACGAGGCCCAACGGGAAACCCGGTTGGTCGTTGCTCCGGACAGCATGGCCGAGGTCAGGCACGGGAGCAGACAACAGGCAGTTGGAGCTTGGCGGAATACGTCGTCACGACTGCACTTCACCCTCGACTTCAGAATCAACTCCCAGCCCCTTGCCGCCTGCATGACGCCGGAGCCGTCCATAGGCGGTCGGGCATGGGCGAACTTCCTCTGCCAGGAAGAGCCCTGGGAAATCCCCCTCAGCCTGTGGGCCAACACGACGCTGGGGCTCATGGCCTTCTGGTGGATTGGCACACGTCAGCACCAAGGGCGGGCAAGATTGACGATCTCACGGCTTCCGGCCCTGCCGGTACTGGATACACGGCGGCTCTCAAGCGTGCAACTGGAACGGGGCAAAACCATTTTCGACGCCTTCAGGAATCGGGAACTGCTGCCGGCGAACGAGGCCTGGAGAGACGACGTTCGCCAAGCGCTCGACCGGGCCGTATTGATCCACCTGCTGGGGCTACCGGAGGACATCATGGAGTCCCTGGATCTGCTGCGCCTTCAATGGTGCGCAGAGCCGTCCGTCCATGGGGGCAAGAAGGGCGCCGCCCCATGTTAAAGGGCCGGTTCAAGGTCCCTCAAGACCCCTCCAACAGAGGCGCAATCAAGGCGTCCACGTCGATATGTCGCGGGTCGCCGGCCTGGGGATCCGGGGCTAGGCTGTGGGCGGGTAGCAGGCTGAGCACCTGGGGTGGGGTGGCGTCGGCGGGATAGATGAGCCGCACCACCACGGTGCGCTCCTCATCCGGGGCCATGGTGATAGCGCCCAGCAACGGCCCCGGTTGGCCACGGCGCTGCACCAGATGGAACACTCGTTCCCCTGGGGGACCATCCAGCCCCTGCACCGCCACCGGACCACGGAACCGCACCGGCGCATTGGGGGAGGGGGTCACCAGGGACACCACACCGGCCGGGGGCTCTCGCTCCTGGGGACTTTCCAGGGCCAGTTCCAGGGTCACCGGTTCCGGGGTGTCGTTCAGCAGGGGCAGGGTGAGGTGGTACTCAACCCCGTAGTTGCCATGGGCCGCCCAGGCGGTGCCGGGGTAAAACGCCACCAGGGGGGCAGTCTGCACCTGGTCTGTGGTCATGGCGCCCCCCGCCAGGGCGCTGATGGGCCAGCCCACGGGCGCGGAGCGCACCGAGAGGACATTCCGGCCCGGATCCGTCAAACGAGCCTGCCAACGGGCGCCCCGCTGCACCCCGCTGACCCGGGAATAGACAATGCCGCCCTGGTGGCCGGGGGGTGTGGGCTGGTGCCCCTTGGGGCCGAGGGGACCATCCAACAGCCCCACCAGGGTGGAGAGATCAGGGGGTTCGTCCTGGAGCGCCGCCACCATGGCCAGGGCCACCGGGCCGGAACTGTGGAGCCGCAGTTGGGTGGTGCGACCGTTCACAGGGGGATCCAGATGGGTGGTGGGAATGGGCAACAGCAGGAGGGCCTGGGTGCTGTGGGGCGGCAGGCGCCAGCTTGGGGGCAGGCCGGGGGTGCTGTCCCCCCGCAGCAGGGTGCCCGCCACCCGGGAGCCGGGGCCGGCATAGATGGCCCCGACTCCCCCCAGACCACGGCGCAAGGGCTCCTGGTCCAGCCGTGCCGCCGCCACCGTGGACAGGGGCGCCCGGGGGGCGATGGTCACGGTGTCCCCATGGCCTTTGTCCGCGGCGGCCAGGTTTTCCTCCAGGAAGCTGGGCAGGGGCAAAAACGGGGCATCGGGCTGGCTCAGGGCCGTTGCCGCCTGCTGTGTCGTGATGGTGACGGGCCGGTCTGCGTCATTGCCCGCCAGCAGCGCCAGCCAGGCGGTGGGGGCGCCGTGGGCCGGGGGGGCATAGACGTGGTGGCTGAACACCGTGAATTTGCCCACGAACCGCTGATCCAGATGGGCCTCCGGATGGGCTCGACCGACGGGAGAAAAGGTGGAAAGCAGAATGCCGCTGGCCTTAACGGATTCCGGGTTGTTGTCGTTGAAGACCAGGGTTTGATCCAGCCGGCCGGGGAGGGGCCGCAGAGCCTGGAACCGCTGGGTGCTCTGGGCCTGGGCCGGCGCCGTCATGGCCATGGGGGTGGCCACCATGAGCAACGCCGCCAGGGCGTTGCAGAGGCCATGGGCCGTCACGGACTGCCAAGGATGCCGTCCCATGGGTCAGGGGGGATTGGCGGATCCGGGCAGCGCCGCCGGTTGGGGCCCGTCTCTCAGCACCGTGGCGGTGGCGGCCGCCATATTCTGAATCAGCCGCCGCATCCGGGGACTGTTGTAGGGGGTCGTCTCGGTTCCTTCGACGAGGAACGCGGCCACGGCGCGACGGCCATCGGGCAGTTCAATCATGCCGGCATCTGCATAGGCCGTGCCGATATCGCCGGTTTTGTTGAGGATACGCACCCCACGGTCAATCAATGCCTGATCCACGTTGCCGCCCACCCCCTGGCCCGCAAGGCCTTCCAGAAAACCCAGCGGCAACAGGCTGTTGGGGCGGGAACTGCCGTGGATGGTCCAGAAACGGTCCCGATCCTGCTGGCTGAGCAGTTCATTGTTTTCCCCCATGGCCAGCGTCAGCGCCAGATCCCTGGCGGTGGTGGTATTGGCGCCCCCCAGATCCGGCAGCCAGTTGTTCACCCGTGTCCCCGGGAGCCGCAGGACAGGGAACCGTCGGTTCACCGCCTCCATGCCGCCGAGCCGTTCGATCAGCAGGTTGGTGGCGGTGTTGTCGCTCACGGTGATCATCTCCCGGGCGACCATATAGAGGGGAAAGCTGCTGCCGGGTGGTTCAAAGCCCATCCAGCCGGAACCGCCCCCCACCAGATGGGGTTGCAGTTGCAGGGTTTCATCCCAGCGGAGATCCCCCTGGCTCCTGGCCAGCAGGGTGAGGAGAAGGATGGGAGTTTTGATGGCGCTGGCGGCGGCCATGGGGCGATCAGGGTTCAAGCTGGCGTGCCGGCCATCCTCCAGAATCGCCACGTAGGCCCCCGCCAACAGATCCGGCTGGGCCGCGGCCAACTTCTGGAAACGCTGTTCCAGGCCCTGGAGTCTGGCGCCGGCCCCCAGGGTGGTGGTGACCCAGCCCACCACCCTGGCTTCAGAATTCCGGTTGCCGGCGCTGGCTGCCGCCGCCGTTGATCCATCCGTCCCGGTGACCGTCTCTGCCATGGGCGGGCGATAACGGTGCAGGACGGTTCCCGTGAGGACGGCCACACCCACCCCCGTCACCACCAGCCGGAAGAGGAGCCGCACGGCCCCTGGCCAGGCTGCCGGGCGCCTCTCTGCCGGGCGCCTCTGCTGTTGTCTCCTTGCGCCATGCCGCGATGGGGAAGATCTGGGTGTCGACACTGTGGGTCAGGGCTGGGGCTGGGGGGTGGTTTTTGGCCCATGGCGCACTGCCCAGCGCAGTTGGCGCACCATGCCACGGAGAAGAGCCAGTTCCCCCGGACCGGGTTCGGCACGGCGCAGGATCCCTTCCAGCTTAGCCATACGGGCCACGGCTGTATGGGGATGGAGGAAGCCCGTCTCCAGCAGCAGCGCCCCGCCATCCTCCAGCAGGTCCGTCAGTTGGGTCGCGCCACAGGGTGTATGGGGCGCTGGCGCCGGTGCTGCCCCCTCCTCCATCCGACTTGCCGCCCGATGAGCCGCCAGGACCACGGCCATGGCGTGGGAGAGATTCATGGAGCTGTAGGCGGCAGCGGTGGGAATGCGAATCAGACGTCCTGCCCGCCGCAGTTCGGTATTGTGCAGGCCGTGGTCTTCGCGACCGCACACCAGGGCCGCGGGCAGGGGGTGGGGTTGAAGGAGCCAGGGCATCACCTGCTCCGGCGCGGCGGTGGGCAGGGGTTCCGGGACAAGGCGGGCGGAACAGGCGGCAACGCGGCCACAGTCCTGCAACGCGGCGTCCAGGTGGGGAAAAACGGGGGCGTTGCGCAGGATGTCCCGGGCATGGACAGCCATGCGCAGGGCCTGGGGGTCGTGGGGATCACACCGTGGCGCCACCAGCCGCAACTGCCGCACCGCGAAGTTGGCGCAAAGCCGCGCCACCGCCCCCAGATTGAGGGGACCTGCCGTTGCCACCAGGATCACCACCAGCGGCGGCGCGGCGCTCATGACACCGCTGGCGTGGGTTGTCTTTGAAGCTGGCGCAGGTGTCTGATCAAATCGGCCATGTCCTGGGGTTCCAGTTCGAACCTGGGCATGGGCGGTGTTTTGCCGCTGACCACCTGCCGCACCAACTGGGCGTCACTTCTACGATCCGTCACCCCATGGAGGTCGGGACCCACCAGCCCCTGCGCCGCCAGCCCGTGGCAACCGGCGCAGTTGTTCCGGAACAACCGCCCCCCCTGCCCCGGATCGCCGGGCAACGCCAACACTGCCTGGGTGTAGGGATCCACAGTGGCGGCCTGATAGAGGGCAAAGGCCAGCACGGCGCAGGCTGTGGCCGCCAGGGTGGCCAAGGCGGCGATGAAGGTGCGGGGGCGCAACTCGGGTTCAGCCGGTTTGGCCAGGGCCGCCGGGCTTGACGGGCCAGCCAGCGGATCCGGCCGCGTCCGGTGGTCGTCACTGCCGGCAGAAGGGGACAAGGGCGCCCACCATGGAAGCCTCCCCAGTGTGGACTGCCGGAAGCCATGGTTGTGGCTCAGAAAGACCCTTGAGGGCCGCCATTGCCACGCCTTTCCCCGTCATTCCCATACAGCGGGAATCCAGTACCAGTACCAACTGCGATTGGCTTGACAGAGTATGCCTTGAATGCGTCAGCCATCATCTCCTCTTCCGATGCATTGTGCAGCGCATAGCTGGGGGCCAGGATTGGCGCAACATGTTCGACAGTCACGGCGATCACGTTGCGCACAGGAAACCTGTTTCCGGCGACGGCTCGCAACGGGGCGGATACGTGTTCAAAGTCATCGTCTTTGCGCCCGATAACGAGCGCAGCACCAGTCAGCTTGAAGCCCTTCTGGCGAAAGACATCGACAAAACTCACACAGCAAGCCGGGTTGATCCGCAGATTGCGCACCGATCCCCCTGAGGCAATGTCTGCAATCAGCACTGTTGCGTGATCATGCACACGCCACAGCTCCTTGGGACTGACGTTCGGAGTTCCATGCTCACTGACAGTTGCCAGCCAGCAGAGAACCGCCCTGTCGGTTGCATACCTGACCGTGTCGTCAATCATCCGCTCTCTCAAGAAAACCGCAGGGCCGAGCCCCGGCAGCCCTCATGGAACACGCCCTGGGCGTAGCCTACCACGCCAGCCACCACGGTGGCCACCGGCCAACCCGCCAACTCCCAGCCGTCAAAGGGGGACCAGCCGCACTTGCTCACCATTTCCCCGTTGCGCACCGGGCGGGTGGTGTGCAGGTCCACCACGGTGAGATCCCCGTGGTAACCCACCGCCAGGCGCCCCTTCCCCTCCAGACCGTAGAGTTCCGCCGGGCTCCGGCTCATCCAACGGCTCACGTCCGCCAGGCTGCAACGGCCGGCCCGGGCCTGGGTCAGCATCAGGGGCAGGGATGTCTCCACACCGGGCATCCCGGAGGGGCACCGGGGATAGGGACGGGCCTTTTCCTCCAGGGTGTGGGGGGCGTGGTCCGTGGCAATGCAGTCAATCACCCCGTCCACCAGAGCCTTCCACAGCACCCGGTTGTCCTCCTCGTCCCGCAGGGGGGGATTCATTTGCGCCAGGGCGCCGAGGCGGGCATAGGCCGAGCGGTTCAGCAGCAGGTGCTGGGGCGTCACCTCCGTGGACACCAGAGCCGTTTTCTCCCTGCGCAACAACTCGGCCTCCACACCCGTGGACAGGTGCAACACGTGGAGCCGCCGCTGAAAACGCCGACTCAACCGGAGGGCATGGCGGGTGGCCAGCAGGGCCGCTTCCGGATCCTGGATGATGGAATGAAGGTTTGCGGGGGGGGGATCGGTGGTCAGCAGTTGCTCACGCCGTTGCCGGATCCGCTGCTGGTCCTCCGCATGGACGGCAACAAGTTTGCCGCCCCGGGCAAAGACCGCCTCCTGCACCGCCGGGTCACTGCACTCCAGCACCCCATGGCCGGTCCCCATGAACATCTTGATGCCACAGGCCCGAGCCAGGGGACCCTGGTCGTCCTGCTCCAGCACGGGCAGGTTGGCGCCATCGCCACAGGCCCCCAGGAAAAAGCCGTAATGCACACGGCTCACGTCCGCGGCCCGCTCCAGCTTGGCGTTCAGGCTGGGGCCGTCAATGGTGGGGGGGTGGGTATTGGGCATCTCCAGGAAACTGGTCACCCCGCCTCGGAGGCAGGCGCGGCTGGCGGTGATCAGATCCTCCTTGTGGATCAGGCCCGGATCACGGAAGTGAACCTGGGGATCCACCACCCCCGGCAGCACGTGGAGCCCGCCGGCGTCCAGGCAGGGCATCTCCGGATCCGCCATGACGTCTGCTCCGACGGCCTGGATGCGACCGTCACGGATGACCAGGCCACCCCGCAGCAACCGGCCGTCCGGTTGCAGGATCAAGCCGTTGTGGACCACCAGATCCTGCCCCCGCCAGGCATCGTTCTCAACCAGCGCAGCCATGGGAATCAAATCTCTACGGCCAATCTGCCTTGCCAGCGGCCTGCTCCCCAGGGTGCGGCAGTGATCGGGGACACAAACCCGCCTCTGAAGTCGGTTGCCCTGGATCATTACACTGTTTCCGTAATCCCAGACGGCCGGAAACAGTGAACGCAGAAAAGCCCTCCGACCGACCGACCTTGACGGGGCAGAACCCACAGCCAGCCCAGGACCCGGACGCCACCCCACCGGACGATGAAAAACCTGGCCAGGAGCGGGAGGATGAAGACACCCGGGCTGCCGTGTTGCAGGATCTGCACAACACCACCGCCGCCGGTTCCTCCCGCCGGTCCCTGCTTGCCGCTCTTCTGCTGAGTGTTCTTGCCAGCCCCTCCGTACTGGTTCTGGCCAGTTTTATTACCCTGCGCACCCTGGTGGTGGAGGCCCGCTATATCCCCTCCGGCTCCATGTTGCCCGCCTTGCAACTGCAAGATCGCCTTCTGGTGGATAAGCTCAGCTACCGCTTCCGCATGCCGGAGCGGGGAGAGATCGTGGTGTTCCACTCCCCCTACCGCTTCGCCCCCATCGGCCATGGGATCTCCGATCCTTTTCAGGGGCAGTGTGTCCTGACGGCCTTGCCGGGGTTGGCCCGGATCTTCCAGCATCCCAAATGCGACGCCTACATCAAGCGGGTGGTGGCGCTTCCGGGCGAGCGGGTGGAGGTGGACCCCCTTGGGCAGGTGTGGATCAACGGGGAGCCTCTTCCCGAACCCTACGTGGATCACACCTGTGACGACCTGGAACGCCTTTGCCAACCCCTGTCCACCCAGGTTCCCCCCGACCATGTGCTGGTGCTGGGGGACAACCGACCCAACAGCCAGGACGGGCGCTTCTGGGGATTCCTGCCCACGGATCAGGTGATCGGACGGGCCTGGCTACGCTTCTGGCCACCGGAAACCTCCGGCCCCCTGCCGCCAGCCTACGGGCCGGGCGCCTTATCGGGGCTTGGCCAGCCAACGCCCTGAGGCCAGGCCACTGGCCACCACCCGGCCTTGAACGGTGCGCCCCGGCCAGGGACGATTGCCCCCACCCCGTTCCGCAACCTGACGAGGAAGGATCCAGGGGTCGTTGGGGGAAAAGAGAAGCCAGCGGTCGGAGCCCGGCGCGAGGGTGTCGGGAGGCTGCCCCAGAAATTGCCGAGGGCCCCAGCAGAGGAGCCGCCACAGCTTTTCCACAGGGAGGCTCAGATCCTCCACCAGCGCCTTCCAGAGCAGGGGCAGCACATGGGCGTATCCCGCCAGACCGGCGGGGCGCTCTTCCACGGGCCACAACTGCTGGTGGTGGTCAATGGCGCGATGATTGACCGTAATGCAGGTGATCAACCCCTGCTGCACCGCCGCCAGCAGTGCTTGACGGTCCCGACGGCTTCCCAGGGAGGGTTGAACCCGCCAACTGTCGGACAGCCTGCCCAGGCCGGAGGTGTCTTCCACCAGATGCCACCAGTGGACAGCGGCGGCCATGGGGTGGTGGGGGTGGCGCTGGAGACAGGCCACGGCGGCGGCAGTGGAAACGTTGAGCAGGCGCAGTCCCGTGGCGCCGTCCACAAGCCCGGCGGCCTGGAGAAGTTGCTGCAGGGGCAACAGCTCGCTGGCCACGGGATCCGTGGGCAGGCCGAGGCGCAGGGCGTCGGCCCCTTCCCGGGCCATGCCACCGGCTTGCAGGCGGGGATCCCGGGGCGCAACAGCCAGGGGCGATCCCTCCCCGCGGCGATGGGCATCCGCCTGCCATTGCAGACCACGGAACAGGAGTTGGGGATGGCCGTGGCAGGACTCCTCCGCCAGTCCCACAGCGCCGGCAGCCAGCAATGCACCGTGATCACTGAAATCCTGCCCGGCGCCGCCAGCGCTGAAGCTTCCCCAGCTCAGCAATTCCAGACCATGGTGACGGCCCGTGATCAACTCCTGGGGCCGGTCACGCCACGGGGTGGCCTGGGGGGACAGGGCCACTGCGCCATAGCCGCCCCTTAAAGCCTCCTCCGCCAAACGGGACAGATTGTCCACCAGGCCGTGGGCCTCTTCCAGGTGGCTGTGGGGATCCACCAGGGACGGTCCCAACCAGAGATCCGCCGCAGCCACCACCGGGGTTGCCTCCCCGACGGCGAGGCCGCCAGGGGTGGACCAGTCGCCAATCCGGGGCCCGTCCAGCAGCACGTCCCGGCGCCGGGGTGGTTGATGGGGCGCAGCCACCACCCACACGTCCCGCAACAACACCTGTTCCGCCGCAGGCAACGGTTCAATGCCCGTGGTCACCATCAGAGGGCGCCGGCGGCGGTCTCGTCCAGCACCCCCCCCAGATGCCCCGTCAGGTTCAGGCTGTACACAACGGCGGGACCATGGCCCCCTTCAGGGTAGTCAATCACCGAGACTCCCCCGTTGCCCTGTTTTACGGACCAGATACGGGCCGGGGAGAGACCCAGCAGATGGCAGAGGACGGCTTTATTCACCGCGTCATGGGCCACCACCAGGGCGGTGTCCCCTTCGTCCAGTTCCTGGGCGATGCGCTCCAGGGCGGCCACAGCCCGTCGGGATACCTGCTGGATGGTTTCCCCGCCGGGGCCGGGCATCTCCACCTGATGGGGGGCCGTCTTCCACGTAGCCAGCAACCGGGGCCACCGGGCCTGGATCTCCTGCTCCAGTTTCCCCTCCCAGAGCCCATGGCCAATTTCCAGCAGGCCTTCACAGGTGGCGAGGGGCACGCCGGGATGGTGCTCCAGCACCAACTCCGCCGTTTCCCGGGGGCGGGCCATGGGGCTGCTGTAGGCCCGCCGGATGGGACTCCGGCGCAGAAAGGCGGCCGCCTGTCGAGCCTGCCGGCGTCCAGTGGCGTTCAGCGGCACGTCAATCTGCCCTTGAAACCGGCTCTGGCGGTTCCAGTCGGTTTCCCCATGGCGCAGCAGCAGAATGCGTGCGCCCCGTCGCGGACCGGGCGCCACAGGCTCCAGGTGGACGGTGCTGTTGAAGGATTCCACCTGCACCGTGGCGGCTTCATCGCCGCCGGTCTGCACGTTGAGGACACTGAGGGCGCAGTTGCCGAGACGGAGCCGGGCAAACCGTTCCGGCCCCAGGCCGAGGGCCGCCAACACCACACAGCGCAGGATGGCGTTGTGGGCCACCACCAGCACCGTCTGGTCCCGGTGCCGTCGACACAGCCGCTCCCAGAAGCGCCGGGCCTGCCGGTGGAGTTCACGGATGGGCCGATGGCTGGAGCCGTCGGCCCGCTGAAGGGTCAATTGCTCCGGGTGGGTACGCCAGAGGCGCTCCTCCCGGGGCCAGCGCTCAATCAATTGCTGAAGGGAGTATCCCGACCATGGCTCCAGGTCCACCTCCAACAGGTCGTCGTCATGGACAACGGCCGGCGCGGCCCCGGAGCGGGCGCCGCACACCAGCGCCGCAGTATGGGCCGCACGGCGCAGGGGCGAAGACAACACGGCATCCAGGCGAATGCCGTCCAACGCCTCCCCCGTACGGCGGGCCATGGCCTCCCCGGCGGCAGTGAGGGTGGAGTCGTCGTCACGGCCCTGGATCCGCCCCTGCACGTTGTAGGTGCTGAGGCCGTGACGCAGCAGAAGAACACGGGTCGCCAAAGGCACGTCCAGACGCGGCGCCACCCTATCGAAGGATGGGTGGGGCGGTCCATCCGGGCCATCCCCGCGAAAGCGGGGATCCATCGCTGAGCCCGTGATCAGGAGGATGATATTCTCTGGCGGTGAGGTGCTGGCTGACTATTTGGAGGCTCTGGATCTGTGGGATTGTGAGGCGTTGGCGCTGGCATGGGATTTTTAACAGCCTGGCATTTCCACCTGCACGTCCTGGCCTCGAGCGGGACTTGTACCGTTTTGCCTAATACAGGCTCTTAAAATTTCATCAATCATCTTTTCTTTTCCTTGGTTGTTTATATTGTTAAATATAAACCATCCATTTATTTCTTTCCCGGAATATGACTTCTTTGCATCTTCCGTGACTATCTCCCTGGTGAGCATCGGTCGATTACCACGAACGCAAACATGACTTAGTTTCTCGTAATAGTTATCTGCTCCATCTCTATGCTGTTGTCCACACCACTCTACGATAGAGAGCATCAAAGCTGTGGCATTGGGACATTCACGCCAGATTTTCCCGTCAACGCAGTACCGCGCCTTGAAACTGCGTGAACTGTCCTGCGGTTTCGGCTGATGGGGCATCGCTGAAGATGGCGCGGAATTCGTCTGGGGCAACGGGGTGTCTACAGGTGCAGGGGAAGGTGGATGAAACACTTCCGTGGTTGACGGTTCCGACCCCAAGACCGGCTCCGGCGCGGCCACAGGAACTTCCGAAACCAGATTCGGCCGCCACAACAGCAACAGTTGCAGGGCCAGTTGGTAAGCAGGTGTGCTGGTAATCGTCACATTGAGCAGGCGGCGATCTTCTCAAGTTGCATACTTGAACACCTCGTAAAGTTCCCAGATGTTACCATCAGTCACAGCAGCATACCTCACCCCTTTCATGTTTGCATAATTCAACATCTGCATGCGTTCGTCGTCCTTGAGGACGTGATCGAGCCGTTTGGCTTCCACGATGGCTGCGGGTATGACATTCGACCCGTTCAAAGCGTAGTCGACTCTGCCTTGGCCCACACTGTATTCCGGCGTCACCAGGCCTGGATCCGATACGTCCCATCCCAATGCGGTCAACAGGGGGTCGATCAATGCCACTCGCGTGCGTGTTTCATTCTGCTGGAGCAACTGGCGGTGTATCCTGATGCGTTCTTTGAGGATCTCAATAACGCCGAGCAGGTCGTCGAATGGCATGCGTTCCAAGTGACTACACCAGAGATTTTGCCATAGAATCAGGGCCGGTAGAGAATTGCCGCCAGACAGTTTGCCGGGCCATCCCCGCGTGTGCGGGGAACAGAGCCAGAGATGCTGGTCACATGAACGCCAGAGACGGGCCATCCCCGCGTGTGCGGGGAACAGGTTCTTCGAGTCCGAGGACCCGGTGCTAGTGCTCGGGCCATCCCCGCGTGTGCGGGGAACAGGGCTGATGGCCCCAGCCGGGTGACAATCCTGAACGGGCCATCCCCGCGTGTGCGGGGAACAGGCTGTGCCGTCACGTCATGGAAGGCGCCGCCCCCGGGCCATCCCCGCGTGTGCGGGGAACAGGGGTGAGGGGCGGGGTGGACGGTGTGCAGCAGCACGGGCCATCCCCGCGTGTGCGGGGAACAGTCGATCCGGCAAAAGCTACGGCGCTGCTTTGTGCGGGCCATCCCCGCGTGTGCGGGGAACAGGCAGGATCGGTAGGGGGAAACTCCCTGAATCTGCGGGCCATCCCCGCGTGTGCGGGGAACAGTTAACACTTTGGTGCCGCGGCGTCAAGCGCTCTCCGGGCCATCCCCGCGTGTGCGGGGAACAGGCCTCCCCTTCATGCTCACCCCTTCCCCCGGCCCGGGCCATCCCCGCGTGTGCGGGGAACAGGTGCGCTCAGTAACGCGGCCATGGTTGGGGTCCCGGGCCATCCCCGCGTGTGCGGGGAACAGCGACCGCAACAGGCCGACGTGCTCCGGGAAGCACGGGCCATCCCCGCGTGTGCGGGGAACAGTGATGTCGCGATTGTGGCTGCTCGGGACCGTCACGGGCCATCCCCGCGTGTGCGGGGAACAGCGCCGAGGCCGATCTGCAACTCCTCACGCTGGACGGGCCATCCCCGCGTGTGCGGGGAACAGGCTCACCACCCAGCCCACGAGGCGAAGTTGGGCCGGGCCATCCCCGCGTGTGCGGGGAACAGGGTGTCAAACACCACGCCGCATGCCTCTAGCGCCGGGCCATCCCCGCGTGTGCGGGGAACAGTACCTGCCAGGTACGGGCGCTAACCCTGCCTGGCGGGCCATCCCCGCGTGTGCGGGGAACAGTTTGAGAATTCGGACCGTCGGTACTACCACGTGCCGGGCCATCCCCGCGTGTGCGGGGAACAGACTAGGTGTTCACTGGGCTTTGTCCAGGTTCAGAGGCGTTAAGTCCTCATCGTCGAGCTTAGCATATGCTTTGGGCAAATGGAATCTTTCCATGGCTTCCGACCAAGCCGCGTCACGCACCGCAATCATGGGCAGGCCTTCCAGGTCAACCAAGGTGGAATTGGCAAGGCCATGGGCACGGAGGCCATAACCGGGTTCTCCTGACTGGTTCCAGGCTTGGATGATGCGGCCGGTTCCGGCTTTGGCGACGGCCCGCTCCCAAAGCTTGTCCCGCACAAGCGTGGAGACCTTACCCACGTAGACGCCAACACAGACCGGCGTGAGCCAGCGGCTCAGTTCACCACGCAGGGACGGGGGCACAGCTTCAAGGATCATCACAACCATGCAGGATGCCTCCTCTTTGATTTCCCTGTGGATCCCATAGATCTGCCGGTTCAGAAACTTCTACGTTGTCGCCTTGAGAATTGGGTTTCTCACTTGAAAAGAGGTTGGCAGTCGCTTTGACAAGTCGGTCTTGCAGGCGCTCATGGGAGGCCCGATCCCGAAAGATGGATCGTGCCCTTGACTCCACTTTCAAGTCACCTTGAGCAGCGGCCTCGAAGGCGGCGGGGATACTGGTCTCTGTCTTGAAGAGATCGGCAATATCATAGACAAACGAGAGTTGCTTGCCCGTATGGATGAACCCCAGGGACAGACTGTAGCCCAGCGCATGAAGACCAGCCGAGATCACGCCGTAGAGGGCGGAATTGGCTGCCGAGAGGGCCTTGTTCACAGGGTCTGCACTTTGCCAGCTTTTGCGGTCGTAGGAACGTCCATGCCAGGCAACACCGTACTGCCGCGCCAACTTTTGATAGACGTCTCGCACCCTCACCCCCTCCTTGCCTCGTATTTGCTGCAGGGTCAACCGGCGGGGCAAGCGCTCTGAAAAGCGAAGCTGGTACATACGGCGCACAACTTGAAGACGCAGATCAGGATCAGCCCAGTGTTTGGCCTGGAGTTCAATTCCTTGGCTAAGGCGGGTTTTGCCTTGACCACTGGCATAGAACCTCAGTCCATCGTGACCAGTCCAGGCCACCAAAGCACCACATTCAGCCAGGACTTTAATGGCGGCATGGGTGATCCTGGTTCCAGGTCCAAGTAGAAGACAACTTAAATTCGCTGCGGGCAAGCTGATGCGACCATCGGAAGTGAAAGCAGCAATCGAGTTCTGCTCTTGTTCAATAACGGCGTGTTCAAGATAGGCATAACTCAAACTGTCGCTGTAGCGGGATAGGGTGCGTAAATTCGTGCTGCTCATCGGCTATCAACTCCCTACAGCGGCGCCACTGAGATTAACCCCAGGCCCAGCATCCTGGCATGGCCAATGCCGGTTCTGATTCCTCCCGCCAGTGCCGCTGCATCCCCCACCAGAGCTTGGCCTTCAAGCAAGGCAATGACCACGGTCATGGGGTGGCCTTTTTTCTTGCTGCTGCGAACTTTGCCAGAACGAACCACCGTTGCATCCATATCGCGGAGTCCCAGCCGTTGTCCTTGCCGTTGAAGCCAGCCCAGTTGATCCTCAGCCTTGGTCAAGCCTAGACGTTTCCGGTGACCACGTGCTGAACCTTGCACGTCTACACCCTTGGGAACAGTGGTAATGGTGGGATTGACCAGCACCCGAAACCGCACCCACTGCCCAGGGCGGATCACTTTCTCCGGCTCCCATACCCGCTGGGCCTGGTCCACCGACCAGTGTTCAGGGAGTTGTTGCCAGTCGGGGGCATCTTTTGACTGAACCAGAAGCACCGGCAACTCACCAGGGCGGGAGTCCTCCAGTCTCCAGAGAAACGGAGACAAGCCGTCAGGTCCAGTGAAGGCGCGATTCAAGGTGCGGTGCATATCGTAAGGATCGGCTAGATCCTTTCTGGCCTGTCTGGATTGGAGATTGAGCGTGAGCTTGGCAAGGTGAAGAGTCATGGGTGTTGTCCTCCGCTAAGGGGAGTTGAGAGGGTACAAATACGGCGGTGGCCGAATTGTCGCTGAGAGAAGGGGGCCAGGGGTTGATCCGGCCTTACCTGGCTGCCGTCCGGGTCTTCAATCACCATTCGCCTGGTGGCACCGGCCCTGTTGCTGACGGACTGGGCATTCCCCAGAGCCTCGCGTAAAGGTCGCTCCTCAATCCCGCGAGCAAACAAAGGCACAGACGGGGTGCAACTGCGGCGACCCAGGCACGGCATCCAGTGGGGATGGATCAGGGCTTGATGGATCTGCTCCAGCAAGGGGCGCGGCCCCTCAAATCCGGCAAGGAAGGCTGCATCGGCGAGATACCAGCGGTTGGAGACCACGGTGCGGAGTTTGTTGTCAGAAGATCCAATGACGTCCGAAGCCGTATGGAAATCCCGTAGCAGCCTTCCTTCCTTGTCAACACGCACACCGAAGTGGAGACTAGTCAAGTCATCAATGGGGTCTGCCCTGTCACGCCCAAGGCAGCAGCACAGCAACCCGACGACAGCACTTTTGGACGGCTCAGGGGCAGTTTGTCTGAGGTCAAACCGTGCATCCAGACCCCATGATTGAAGAGGTCCCACCAGTGGGATGAGTAGGGTGCAAGGCATCAATTCTTCTCCCGGGCAGCAAAGAGAGACTGGTCAATCAACTCATTCAGCGATGCGACGGTCTCGCCTTCCCAAACCTTGGTCAGGTCCATGACCCTCAGACCCAGGTTCAAGCTGTAGGCCTCGGTCAATTTGTTGACTTCCTTCTGGAGCTGAACAACGGAGGCAGCAGCCAGACCATTATCGTGTTCCCTGGGCCAGACAGGTTTTTGAAAAGCATTGGCCAGGGAAATTGGCTGCGTATTGTGAACCGCAACGCCAATAAACTCAGGAAGCGTGTGGGCTGCAAACGTGTTCTGCTTCCCGCTGGGAATGGCCATGGCTGCAGCCCGTAGAAAAGCTTCTACTCCCTTGTAAGCCAGCTCTTGATCGTGACCAAGATTCTTGATGAGTTGGTCCAGATTCACAGCAGCATAGCGATAGAGACATGAGCTATTGAATTCCACCGTGCCAAGCATCCCCGCATCTGCCTCTTGGGCTTGGGTAAAGTCATCAATGGCAGTGAAGAAGTCAGACTCCCGGGTAATGCTGTTGGTGGAGATGGCGTGTGCCACTTGCGCCGCAGCATCCACGTTGAAGTCTTTGCGGTCAGCAAGCATCCGACCAAACAGGGCAATGTCCACTGCACGAGACGTGCTGATACACTCTGCAATCTTCTTTTTGAGATCTCCCTTGAGATGCTTCTTGGGATCCTTTTGGAGTTTCTCGTTTGACAGTTCAGCCAGATTGGACTGGATAACGTCAGTGAGTTGAGTGATACCAGTTTGGCTCAGAAACAGCAGGTACTCGGTTTGTGGGGTGTCATCCTCGCGGCTCTTCACGGACAGATCCACGGCTTTCAGGGCAGTCTCAATGGCGCTGATGGCACCAGTCTCCCCTTGCTCAGCCAGCTTCTTTGAGATCAGCTTAACGATGTTGCGGGTGCGAATGCCCAACTCGTCTTCGTTCAGAAGCTGGGAGTTGGCAAACATTTTCCTGGCTGCCCGCTTGAGGCATTGAGAGGAAACACGAGACCGGCGCCAGCCGCCAAACATGGCGTCTTTGGGAGCGCCTGTGTCGTCACGGTTGAGACAGGAAGGGGGCACGTTTTGAATGGCGTGAAATTCGACAAAAGTAGACATGGTCTTGAAATTCAAAGGGTTGTTGAGTGGGGGTAAGGGTTTGTCATGTACTGGCTTCCGGCTCTCCCCAGAAATGGCGAGCCCACTGGGTCTGAACACGACGGTCGGAGTAGTGCCACTTCAACATGTCATCCAGTAGATCCGGCCAAGCCAAGGCAGTGCCCTGGGAAGCAACCAGAGTGAGAGCAGAGCGCAGCCGCCAGCGGAGTTCGTCCGGATCGGCATCCAGCAGGGTGGCAAATCGCTTCTCAATGGAGTCTGACTTTTGCTTGTCGCGGACACGACGCATGGCGTCGGGAAACAACATGGGCGGCTTGCCCTGCCCCTGCCGAACCACTTGCGCCCAGAGTCCGGCAGCAAAATAGATAGTGCTGCGATCACGGTGATTCCTCCCGCTTGTCAAGCGTTCAACTAGTGGAAAGGCGCGGGAATCAGTTCCGGGGTCAAACATCAGGCTGCGGCGCAATGTGCCAACTACCGAACTATCGGACTTGCTGCATCTTTGGAGATGATCAAAGAAGCTCTCTGAGAATTTAGGGGCATCCATGGTTTGTAGATGAAGAGGGTGTGCGAGGGCTTGGCTCAGGAGGGGAACGTTGCATGAAGGAAATAATTTATGAGGCGATCACCTTGAAAACCTTGCCCAGTACCTTGTCAGAGCGACCTGCTGCCGCCAAAGCACGCCCATCGTCTCCAAGGGAGCTTTTGGCCTGGTCCCATCCTCGGCGTAGTACAACCTCTCTCAGTGTGGTGCGCCAGTCCTCCAACGCCTGATGGCCGTCCTTGCCTTGGCCCAATTGATCCACCAATTCCCAGAAGGCTGGCTCTAGCGCGGCCCAGTAGTGGGCCATGGCTTGGGTGGAGTGCAATAGGGCGCTGACGTCCTTTGCTGCTGGGGAACGTTCGCCACCGTTTTGCATCCAGGCTGAGCACAGAACAAACAACGCCTTCCGTAGCTGGCCACCAGTGGACTCCGCCTGTTCCAGTGCTTTGTTAGCTACGCCAACAGCATCCCCTTGTGCAGCAAGCAGTTTGGGTGAGACGTGTCGTTCTTCAAGTCGCCACAGGACGATCTTGGCCTGATCAGGCAGAAGACCGCCAGCCAGGAGCATGATTTGATCCTCTTCTCCCTGAAACTCGCGAATCGCGAGGGCATCCTCAAGGATTCTTGGCGGCTGGGAACCCTTGTTGTTGCCGCCAGTAAGGGCGTAAAAGTCACGCCACATTGCGCGGTCCTTGTGGAGCTTTAGGGGAGATGGACCCTTCTTTCCGGTAACTGTTGCTGACATTGGATCCGGTCTGGGTGAATCACCAGGAGCCAGTCCTGCCCCGTAGAAGAGGTGTGTGATGGAAGTGCCAGGTATGAGCAACAAGGCCCTGCTCAGCCATGTGTACCGATCCGCTGGACCCGCAGGAACTCTGGTTGCAGACGCCTTTGTCCTGAATGTCTCGATCATGGGCGCAGGTTGTTCCCAACTGGCCCGGTCTGCAAGGTGGTCATCGCGGGTCTGGGCTACAAGCGACAAGGCCAAGGTTTCCTGAAGCGTGCTTCCCATGGGGAGCGTCAGCAAAAGGCCACAGGCTGAGCCTTGCTCGCCAGAAGATCGCAGTGCCCTAGTCAAGCCACCTGGGACAAATTGAAGATGGGCCACCAGGGCTACGGCAGCTTGGGCTGGGGTGATTGCTTCAGGTGCGACGTGCAGGGAATGGTCCCAGAGGAGACGATCAGAACCGGAAGCCCGATCAGGAACAAGACGCATCCAGGGGACTGGCTTCAAGTCAGCGGACTCCAAACCTGCCACTTGAAGAAATGGGTGTTTTGGGTGAAACAGATCAAACCGCTCAGCCCAGCGGTCAAGGTAATCCTCAAGCTGCTGGCTGGGCCAATCATCAAGGAGAGCAGCCCGATCATCCGGATCCCCAGGGCCGATGCCCCTGTGGCAGATGGCCAGAAGGAGGCGGTAGAGGGCCAGTGCCTCAACGGGATTGGTGCTGCCAATCCCACGCCACTCTGCTGGATGAAGAAGGGCATCACGCAGGGATCCCAGGGTCCGAGTGCCGTTATGGCTGAGCAGGGAGAGCCAGGATTGTCTCAGCAGGGAAAAGGTCATGTTCACGTGAAGATGGTCTTAACAGTAGCTCACAGCTTAATAGATTTGACTCAAAAGTAGTGTGGCAAAAGCAGCACGGGATCCTTGGTGGACCAGCTTGTAAGGTGTCCACCCCCACGTGTGTGGGGAGAGCAAGGAATTGCTGCAAGCAGCAACGGTAGCTCACAGCGGCTCATCCCTACGTGTGCAGGGAAACGACACCTTCCTCAGCTTAACCAATCACCAGACCCAGTTCGGGATCCAAACGCGCCTCCAACTTGCCATCCAGAAACACGCCATCGGCATCCAGCAGCAGGGGATGGTGATGGCCCAGGCCTGGACACTTGGACCAGCCGGTTGGCTCCCGAGACTTCAGGACCGCGTCCCTCAATCCTGGGTGACTGATGCGCAGCCAACGCCCCGCCAGTTTGGAGGCACGTTCAGCCAGAGACTCGCGATCCGCAGGAAACACAGGGATCACTGTCAAGCTGGGCTGACCAAGACGCGTGCCGAATTGAAGGGCTCCGGACTCCGCCTCGTCATCGGGAATCGGTGATGCTGCCTGGTGCATGCTCCAATCACATGGTTTGGGTAGCGCCGCTTGACGAGCTTGTTCGGTCATCTTTTCTTGTTCTATCTTGTGTGTCGACAGAGTATCAGCCAGCGCCTTACCGAACTCCTCAGATTCAGGAGGTTCCCAATCGCCATAAACTTGCTGAACCGCCAGGTCAATATCATCGGGTAGATCCAGCAGCGGATGGCTCCTCAGCCAAGCATGGGACCTGAGCACGAGCCAGCGGTCATAAATGGGTTTGGTGAGTTTATCGGGTGGCATCTCCTGATCCAAGCCCGCCACCAACGCAAGAGGTTCCTTGAACCCGCCAGGGCGCTGGCGGTCATGGCGGTGGATCCGTCCAGCACGTTGCAACACCAAATCAACAGGCGCTGGATCCGTGATGAGCACGTCCATGTCAATGTCGAGGGACTGTTCCGCCACCTGTGTAGCCACAAGAACGTGCCCTGCTTGCGCCGATCCACCAGGGCCGAATTGCTTCAGCACTTTCTTCTCTATGACAGTCCGCTCATCCATGGGGAATCGCGCATGGAAAAGCGTGCATTCCACTCCAGTGATTGCCGTATAGAGATCTTGAGCCCTGGCAACTGTGTTCACCACAAGGAGCACGCGAGCACCAGACTTGGCCATCGCAACCGCACAGGCGGTCACGACATCCGGGTCAATGCCCTGGACCGAGAGGCTCTGGCGACGGTTAGCCCGGAAGGATAAAGACTTGATGGAGCCGGGAGAGGCCCAACTGATTCTGGGGTAGCAACCGGACGGCACGGGAACATCCTTACCTGCCCAGGCTCGCAGAATTGAGTCCCGCCGTGCCCGTGGCAGGGTCGCAGACATCAGCACCACGCGACAGCCCAATTGCTGGAGCCAGTTCACAAGCCGTTCAATCAGTCCACCGGTGTAGGCGTCATAGGCATGAACTTCGTCAAGAATCACAGTGCGGCCCGCTAGTCCGAATAGACGAACAAACCCATGGCGAGCATTGAGCACGCCAATGAGCGCCTGGTCCACTGTGCCGATTCCCTGCGGGCAAAGAAGGCAGCGCTTTGAGCCACGGAACCACCAGCCTGCGGTTACCCCGCTGTCAGCGGTTCCCAGCCCCACCTCCTGCAATCGCATGTCCGCAGCATTTGGGCCGCCGCCACCGTGCGCCAGGGCCAAAGGAACTGGTCCATCAGTAGCGCGGTGAAGGAATTGAGCCATCCTGGTCATCAGGGCGTTGCTGGTGGCCTGTGTGGGCATCGCCACATACAGGCCGCGGCGACCAAATGCACAACTGAAGCCCGCCTCCGTTTTACCCTCTCCCATGGGCGCCTCAATGACCACCAAGCCGGGTTCCTGCCCCAACTGGTCGATGACCTTAGCCATGGTTTGTTGTAACGGACGGGGCCTCATGCCATCCAGAGCCAATCTGATGGCGTCATCACCGGAATCAACCGATGGCAGTGGGGCAGCGGCAAGATCCACATCGGAGAGTGCTTTTACCGCGAGTTGCTGACTCTCGGCAAACCATTTAGCAGGATCATTTCCCCAGCGCTCAAGACGATCCCATCGGCACAGGACCTCGCTGGAGCCAATCCAGTCGGACACGGTGGTAAGCCCCATTAACCACTGCAAGAATGCCGATTGCTGAGCGCCTTTGGGCGGCAGAGTTGGGATCCCATTAGCATCAACGCCTTTCAGCAACTGGGTAAATAACTGCTCATGGGCCTTATGCCATACGGGATCCAAGCGATTAGCTGAGCAGCCAGCCTTTTGACAATCAACCGGACTAATCAGGTGGCCGTGGTGCGCACCCACTGCCGAGGCAAGAAGCTTGGCATCGCTTCTGGAAACTCTCTGCTGGACCAGATGGGTGACCAAAAGGGGGATGGTGCTGGCATCGTGTCGATCAGGAGGAGCAGCAGGAAAGGGGTAGCCCGGAATCGACTCTCTGCCCAGCTTCTTCTGAAAGCCTGGCGTGGCTTTGCCCAGATCGTGAAACCCCGCCAACGCTGCCACCCATGACGGTGAGCAGGGCATTGGCACAGGGCAATGAATCACCTTCTGGAGCCTGGAAGCGACTGCGGCCACGTCCAGAAGGTGGGGAAGCAAGGGGTAGCCATCACTCTGGCCCTTGGCCGGTGATTTAGCCCAGAGGAGCCGAAGGTCAGCCATTGCGCAAAAGGCAGGTCCACGATCCATGAACAATTATTCCCTGTCTCCGGCAGAGATAACCATCTGCATTTCTCGTTTGCAAGGATCCCTTCCAGGCACACCGACCGAGCCTACACTGCGACCACTCCAACAGAAAAGCTATGCCAGGCAACAGTAAGTGGACGCCAAAGATCCAAGCACTGGCGCAGCCTGCCGCTGGAGGAGCGCCGGCACCGCCACCTGGAGGCAATTCCCCGTCATGTGGCCAACGAATGGCATGCGTTCCAAGTGACTACATCAGAGATTTTGCCATAGAATCAGGACCGGTAGAGAATTGCCGCCAGACAGTCTGCCGGTTCAAGCCCGCAGCCAGTGGGTGGCGCCGTCGGGACGGTCAATGAGGGTGATCCCCTCGGACAGCAGTTGGGCGCGGATGCGATCCGCCGCGGCAAAATCCCGATTCTGCCGCGCAACGCGGCGCTCTTGAATGGCTGCAGCGATGGCGGCTTCGTCTCCGTCTCCGGGCGCCGGCGTGGCCTCCGGGTTGGAGCCGGCTTCCAGCCCCAGCACTCCGGCCAACTCCACCAGACTGCGCCAGTTACCTTCCAGTCCATGGTCCTGGGCCGTTATATCTCCACCCCGCTGCAGACGATGGGCCAGGGCCCGCAGGGGGCGGGCCAGGGCAAACAACACCGCCAGGGCACCGGAGCTATTCAGGTCATCATCCAGAGCATTGGCAAAGGCTTCGTGCTGATCCGGGCAGCGCTGTTGGGGGTCACGCCAGCCCAAGCGGACGCCGTGGATCTCACCCACCTGCAAGGCAATCTCCAACCCCTCCCAGCCACTGGCGGCGGCGGCCATGGCCTCCCGGGTGAAGTCCAGGGGTTTGCGGTAATGGGCCTGGAGCACGAATAGACGCAGCGCCATGGGATTGATTCCCTCATCCAGCAGAGCCTGGATGGTGGTGAAGTTTCCCAGAGACTTGGACATCTTGGCCGCATCCACGTTCACCATGCCGTTGTGGAGCCAGAAGTTGGCCAGGGGGCGACCCGTGGCCGTTTCCGACTGGGCGATTTCGTTCTCGTGGTGGGGAAAGATCAGGTCCGCCCCACCCAGGTGCATATCAATGGTGTCCCCAAACGTCTGATGGATCATGGCGGAACACTCGATGTGCCAACCGGGCCGCCCCACACCCCATGGGGATGGATAACCGGGCTCACCGGGGCGGGACCGTTTCCAGAGGGCAAAATCGAAGGGATGGCGCTTGCGGTCCGTTTCCTCCTCCGCCAGCCGACCACTGGCCCCTTCCTGTTGTTGCTGGAGATCACGCCCGCTCAGCTTGCCGTACTGTTGGGCTTCCGTCACCGCAAAATACACGTCCCCATCAACGTAATAGGCAGCCCTCTTGGCCTCCAGCCGGGCAATCATGGCCTGCATCTGATCAAGGCAGCGGGTGGCCCGGGGATAGTCGTCAGCCCGCTGAATATTGAGGGCGTCCATTTCCACAAAGAAGCTGGCAATGTTCCGCTCGGTGACAACCTCCACGCTGCTGCCTTCGGCTTGGGCCCGTTGGATAATCTTGTCGTCAATGTCGGTAAAGTTCTGAATAAACCGCACTGCAAAGCCCTGCCACCGCAAATAGCGGCGCAGCAGATCCCAACCGATATAGCTGCGGGCATGGCCAAGATGGCAGGTGTCATACACCGTGACCCCGCAGCAATAGATGGAGACGGCAGGGGGATGACGGGGGGTAAAAACCTCTTGTCGGCCGGTGAGGGTGTTGTGGAGCCTGAGAACCACTGGCGGGGGATGGAGTCGCCATCAAGGTAAGGTACTTTACCCCTTTCTTGCCACCATGGGCCGGTTGGCCTGTTACATGGCTTGTATGGCCAACCGGTCGGCTACTTGGCCTCCATCCAGTTGGCCCCTGAACGGGCCTCCACCCGGAGGGGCGCCCGCAACTCCACAACGGTTTCCATGGTGTGCCGCACCAGGTCCATGACCTGGCCACAGGCTTCCGGCGCCGTCTCCAGCACCAGCTCGTCGTGGACCTGAAGCAGAAGCCGGGCGGGCAAGGGGGCCAGCGCCCCATGGAGCCGCACCATGGCCAGTTTGACGATGTCGGCGCTGGAGCCTTGAATGGGGGCATTGGCGGCGGCGCGCAGTTGCTGCGCCTCCAGGCCGCCGCGACGAGCCTGGTTCAGATCAATGGCCATGGGGTCGCAACCCCGATACCGCCCCAACCCCTGGGGAGCAAAATGAAACAGCCGGCGGCGCCCCAGCAGGGTTTCCACGTACCCCTGACTGAGGGCCAGGCGCTCCTGCAACTCCAGAAACGCAAAGACCCGGGGATAACGGCGGCGGTAGCGATCCAGAAACTCCTGGGCCTCGGCCCTGGACACCCCGGTGGCCCGGGCAAACCGCTGGGGACCCATGCCGTAGATCACCCCGAAGTTGATGGTTTTGCCCAGGCGGCGCTCTTCGGCGCTCACCTCGTTCTTGTCCAGCAGGAGCCGGGCGGTGAGCCCGTGGACATCTGTCCCCTGGTTGTAGGCCTCCAGCAGCAGGGGTTCCCCACAGAGATGGGCCAGAATCCGCAGTTCGATCTGGGAATAGTCCGCACTGATCAGTTGCCAGCCAGGCTGGGGAAGAAAGGCCCGGCGCACCTGACGGCTGAAGGCCGTGCGGACGGGAATGTTCTGAAGATTGGGGTTGCTGCTGGACAGGCGCCCCGTGGCGGTGACCGCCTGGTTGAAATCCGTATGCACCCGCCCGGTGGCGGGCTCCACCAGGGCCGGCAGGGCATCCACGTAGGCGCCTTTCAATTTGCTGAGGGCGCGGTGCTGCAGGATGATGCCCACCACCGGGTGATCCCCCGCCAGGCGTTCCAGCACCACGGCATCGGTGCTGTAGCCGGTTTTGGTCTTGCGGGACTTGCGGCGATCCAGTTGAAGCGTCTCAAATAGAATCTGCCCCAACTGCTTGGGTGAGGCCAGGTTGAAGGGGCCCCCTGCCGCCCCATGGGCCTGCTGCTCCAGTTCCTCCAACTGCTGGGCAAGTTGTTCGGAGAGGGTCTGCAGATAGCTGCAGTCGATGGAGATTCCAGTGGCCTCCATCCGGGCCAGCACCGGCTCAAGGGGCATTTCCACGTCGGTGAACAGACGGTCCAGTTGGCCCCCTGCCGTGGCCAGCGCCTGGCGCAGGATGGCGGCAAGGCGACGGGTCAGATGCGCGTCCATGGCGCAGTACCGGGCTGCGGCCTTCGTCTCCACCGCGGCGATGGTCTTGTGGTTGCCCACCAATTCCCGGAAGCTGACGGGCAGGAAGCCGAAGTGACGCTGCGCCATATCACCAAGACCATGACGCCCGGCGGGATCCAGCAGGTAGTCCGCCAGCAGGGTATCCATCACCACCCCGTTGAGGCGCAAGCCTTGGCGCAGCAGAACCAGGCGGTCGTATTTGGCGTTTTGCAGGCATTTGGGATGCTCGGCGCTGGCCAGCCAGGGCTCCAGGCGGGACAGAGCCAGATCCCGGTCAAGCCGGGGGCCGGCGTCCTGGTGCCCCAGGGGGATATAGGCCACCTCATCGGCGCCCTCTCCCCAACAGACGCCAATGCCCACAACCTGCGCCTGGAAGGGATTGAGGGACGTGGTTTCCGTATCCAGGGCCACGGGTTCCGCCGGATTTCCGCACGCCTCCAGGCGGGCCAGCAGCGCCGCCAACGCCGCCTCCGTGGTGATCAGTTGGGGATCAAGGCGGGGGCCGCGGGGGACCGGGTCACCGCCATCGGCTGGAAGAAGCTGTGCCTCTTCATGTTCATCATGTTCATGGCGGGGGCCATGGGGTCGGGCCATGGTGTTCCGTCCGAAGCAGCGGCGGAAGGCGTCCAGTTGGCGGCTCAGGCTTTGCAACTCCAGTTGGCGCAACCGGATGGCCAGGGCCGTGGCATCCAGTCCCGCCAGGGGGAGACGGGGCGGCGCCGTCAGGGGAACGTCCACCCGGATGCGGGCCAGGGTGCGGGAGCGGAAGGCGCTGTCCTGGTCGGCAGCCAGCTTTTTGGCGAGGCTGGGTTTGATGGTCACCAGGGCGCTGTAGATGGCGTCCAGGTCTCCATGGTCCGCCAACAGGGTGACGGCGCTTTTGGGGCCGATGCCCCGCACGCCGGGAATGTTGTCGCTGCTGTCACCGGTGAGGGCCTTCAGGTCCACCACCTGGTGGGGGGCAACCCCCAGTTTCTGCCGCACTGCCGCCTCGTCCACCAGGCTGATGCCACGGTCCCCGTAGGCTCCGCCCCCCATATAGAGGCAGGCCACGTCCTGCCGGTCATCCACCAACTGGAACAGATCCCGGTCCCCGCTCAGAATGCGCACCCGCCAGCCCTCATCCACGGCGTGCCGGGTCACGGCGGCGATCACGTCATCGGCTTCAAAACCGGGCGCCGTGCAAACGGGAAGCCGCAAAGCCTCCTGGAGCAGGTGTTGCAGGTTCTCCACGTCCTGATGGAACTCCTCCGGCGCAGCCCCGCGGTTGGCTTTGTAGGCAGAGTCCAGTTGGTGGCGGAAGGTGGGCTGCCCCGTGTCAAAGGTGATGATCACCCCCTGGGGTTGCCACGCATGGGCAGCCTCCAGCAGCGCCTTGAGGAAACCATGGGTCACGCTGGTGGGGATGCCGCCGCTGGTGCTCAGCCCCCCGTTGCGTTTGGCCAGGGCGTAGTAGCTACGAAACGCCAGGGAATGGCCATCCACCAGAAGCAGGAGGGGTGCGTCGGCCATGGCGGGGCAAAGCTGGGGCAGAACCACAAGCCTGTCATGGGTTGGGCAGCGCCCCATGGGGGATGTGTCATCCGTCCGGAGGGGTTGTTTGCTGATCCGGCCCGTTGTGTACGGACCCCCAGGCCTGGGCCGCCGCCGCCTGCTCCGCCTGGCGGCGGGACGGGCCGCGGCCCTGACCCAGAAGTTGGCCGGCAACATGCACCTGGGCGGTGAACCGCCGGGGGTGGCCGTGGACAGTCTCCACCTCCTCGGTGAGGTATGTGGGCAGGCAGGCATGGGCCGTCTGGCTCCACTGCTGGAGTGCGGTTTTCCAGTCATGGCGCTGAGGCTGGCGCAGCAACTCCCGCACCAGGGGCAGCCAGTGGGATTCCAGCCATGGGTCCAGTTCCCGCAACCCGTCTCCACCGTCAAGCCGCAGGGCTTCATGGAGAGCACCCAGCAAGGCTTCACAACTGCGGGCCAGGATGGGGGTGGCGGCAGTGGGGTCGCGCCGGGCTTGAACCCCCGTGTGGATCAGGGGCTGGAGGCCGATGGCTTGGCCCAGCCGGGCCAGTTCCCGATTGCTCGCCAGTTGATTGCGCAGGCGGGACAACTCCCCCACGGACAACTCTGGCCAGTGGCGGCGCAACAGCCTGGCCGCCAACAGACGGAGCGCCGCATCCCCATGAAATTCCAGCCGCTCGTTGTCGAAGCCCAGACCTGCGGAACGGTGGCTCAGGGCCTCTTCCACCAGCGCCAGCGCCGGCTTGCTGTGGCAGAGGGATTCCAGGCCGAGGCGCAGCAGCAGGTCCCGAAGTTGGGCCTGGCGCTGGGGGCTCGGGGAAGGAGGTGGAAAGGAGGACATAAGCCGGGTTCTGTTCCTGGGGAGGTCTCCATGGCATGGTTCCCTCTCCAGGGGCGACCATCTCTCTGGGACCTGTGTTACCACAGGCCTCAAGCGGCATGTTTGTGGGGAACAGGCACATGGCCAGCCCTGGTTCCTTGGCCTTGCTCCCGGCTGGGGTTTACCGAGCCAGCACCTCTCGATGCTGCTGGTGCGCTCTTACCGCACCTTTGCACCCTTGCCTGTGCCTGAGCCAATGCCTGGGCAAGGGCTGCGGCCATCGGCGGTGTGTTTCTGTGGCACTATCCTCACGGTCACCCGCACTGGGCGTTACCCAGCAGGCCTGGCCATGGGGGAGCCCGGACTTTCCTCAGCACGCACCGAGTACACTCGGCCGCGCCGCGGTCGCCTCGCCTCCTTTCCATCGCCAGTGTATGGAGTAGCCTGGCGCCATGGTTTTCAGTGTGACGTCCCTGTGACGCGCTGAGGCTGTTGGGGCTGTGGCTCAGTTGGATAGAGCAGGGCTTTCCTAAAGCCAAGGTCGTGGGTTCAAGTCCCTCCAGCCCCGTCCCCACCGGTCACGGGATCCATTGCCAAACCCCTTGATGGCGCTACACTTGAATGGTTAGCGGGTGAGACCGTGACCCAGCTTCATGCTCTGCGCCTCAGACTCCTGGTTCAGCAGGAAAGTGACCGCATCATCCATCAGCAGGTTGAGGAGTTGGACCTCTCCGTGGCCCAGGCCCGAAGCCTCTGCTGGCTGGCCCTGCTGGCGGAGGCCCACGAGGAACAGGCCAGTGACGCGGAACGGCGCGGGAACACGGAGCAGGCCATGGGCTGGTTTGCGGACGCCATGCGCTTACGGGACGCGATCCAGTTGGTCAGTTCCATCGAGATTCCCCTTCCTGAGGAAATCTCCCCTCCCGAGCGCAGCGGGCACCTTTGAGCACTTTATCGTCGTCGCCTTCCCCGAACCCTGGAAGAAAACAACCAACCAACTGAGTAATGCCGTGGCCACCGGTGCGCTCGGCAGTTGTGTGGTCGTAAACACAGGCACGTGGGTGGCATGATGCCGCTGAAGGTGTCGGTCATGCCCCTGGCGATGGTGACACCAGGGTTGACCAAGCTGGCGGAGGCGGTGATTACGGCGCCACCACGGGCCAGCGCACGGTGACAGTGCCCACAACGGGCAGTGTTGTGTTCACAGTAGGCAGCACGGACGACGGGACTTCCCCTGCAGCCCCCTTATCCAAAACTCGGGTTAGTTATGGATCCATGGGCGCCAGGCGGCATCATGGATAAGGCAGCCCTTGCGGGTTGGCCTCCCCCGCAACCATGAATGCCTCCCGCCTCACCAGCCAACTCAAGGAGAAGGCCTTGGCGACGGGGTTTGTGGTGGCGGGCATCGCCCGGGTGGATCAGCCGGCGGCGCTGCCTGCCCGCACGGCTGCCTTGGAGCGCTGGTTGCAGGCGGGGTATCAGGCCTCTCTGGGCTGGATGGCCGATCCACGCCGTCGCCGGGTGGAGAGTCTGCTGCCGGGGGTGCGCAGTCTGCTGGCGGTGGGGCTGAACTATTGGACCAACCAGCAGCAACGCCCCGGAGCGCTTTCCATCGCCCGCTACGGCTGGGGGCGCGACTATCATCGCACCATTGACCGTCGCCTGCGGGGTCTGGGGCGCTGGTTAAGTCAGCAGCAACCGGATTGCCGCTGGCGGGTCTGTGTGGACAGTTCCCCGCTGATGGACAAGGCCTGGGCGGAGGCGGCGGGGATCGGCTGGATTGGCAAACACAGCAATCTGATCCATCCTCGCCATGGCTCCTGGCTCTTGCTGGGCCACCTGCTCACCACCCTGGACCTGCCGGCGGACGGTCCCCAGGCTCCCCTCTGCGGCCGTTGCCGCCGCTGCTTGCAGGTGTGCCCCACGGGCGCCATCCCCCAACCCTTCGTGGTGGACAGCCGGGCCTGTATCGCCTTTCACACCATTGAAAACCGCAACCCTGCCCTGCCTGCTGACGTGGCCCAGGGGTTGCAGGGCTGGATTGCCGGTTGTGATCTGTGCCAACAGGTTTGCCCCTGGAACCGGACGGCCACCCCCACGGTGGACCCTGAACGTCAACCGGCGGACTGGGTGCTCACGGCCAATGCGGAGCAATTGCTCGGTTGGGATGACGCCACCTGGGACGAGAAACTGCGGGGATCGGCCCTGCGGCGCATCAAGCCCTGGATGTGGCGCCGCAATATCCACACTGCTATCACCGGCCGGTCTTGATGAGGCTGGGCCAGCCATCTACCATGGCTGGCGCCAGTGGACACGGGACAGATGTTGGCGGTTGCCGTTTTGGCGGCGGGGAAGGGAACACGCATGCGCAGCGCCCATCCAAAGGTGCTTCAGCCCTTGGCGGGCGCCACGTTGGTGGACTGGGTCTTGCAGTCTTGTGAACCCCTGGACCCGCACCGGTGCTTGATGGTGGTGGGTCACCAGGCGGAGCGGGTGCAACAACATGTGCAGGGCGATCACCGGCAGGTGGAGTTTGTCCTGCAGCAGCCGCAGCGGGGCACAGGCCACAGTGTCCAGCAACTCCTGGAACCACTGGCGGCCTTTACCGGCACTCTGCTGGTGCTCAATGGGGACGCGCCCCTGCTGCGCAGCGCCACCTTGCGCCGGTTGGTGCAGCACCATCACCGCAGCGGCAGTGCCGCGACCATCCTGACCGCCCGGCTGGAGAATCCCCATGGCTACGGACGGGTGTTTTGTGATGACCGGCAGCGGGTGACCGCCATTGTGGAAGACCGGGACTGCACCGACGAGCAGCGCCGCAACAGGCTTGTTAACGCAGGGGTGTACTGCTTCCACTGGCCTTCGGTGGCCGCGGTGCTGCCCCGGCTCAAGGCGGAGAACCAGCAGGGAGAGCTTTACCTCACCGATGCGGTGGGTCTTCTGGATTCGGCCACCCAGCTCACGGTGGAAGACGGGACGGAGATCAGCGGCGTCAACGACCGCGGCCAACTGGCGGCCTGTGAGCAGGTGTTGCAGCAGCGGCTACGGCGGCAGTGGCTGGCGGCAGGCGTCAGCTTCCTGGATCCGGCAAGCTGTAGCCTCAGCCCCGGCACCCGCTTTGGCCGGGACGTGGTGGTGGCCCCCCAAACCCACTTCCGGGGCAGCAACAGCATTGGGGACGACTGCCGCATTGGTCCCGGCGCCTTGATCGAGGACAGTCACCTGGAAGCGGAGGTGGAAGTGATGTTTTCCGTGGTGCGCCAAGCCCGACTGGCCCGGGGTTGCACTGTTGGGCCGTTCGCTCATCTGCGGCCGGGGGCGGTGCTGGGGGAGCACTGCAAGGTGGGCAATTTCGTGGAGGTGAAAAACAGCCGTCTGGGCGCTGACGTCAAGGCCGGCCATCTGAGCTACCTGGGGGATGCCCGGTTGGGGCGGGGCGTCAACGTAGGCGCCGGGACCATCACGGCCAATTTTGACGGGACCAGCAAACACCCCACCACCATCGGGGAGGGCAGCAGCATTGGCGCCAATGCCGTGCTGGTGGCCCCGGTGACGTTGGGACGGGATGTCACCGTGGCGGCTGGCTCCACCATCACAAAAGACGTGGCGGACGATGGCCTGGCCGTTGCCCGCTGCCGTCAGGTGGAAAAAAAGGACTGGCACAAGCCAGCAGCCTCCCGCCGTTCCGGTTCCGGGCCGGAGGCCGGGGAGCAGACCAGGTCTTCCCCCTAACGGCTGGATTGTCGAAGAAGAATCAGGCCTGCCGTGAGCCCAATGGCAACCGGCCCCCAGGCAGAGAGATAAGGAGGAAGAGTCCCATGTATCCCAAAGGAACTGAAGAGAAACGAGAGCAGATAGTAGCCAAAGATGATGATCAGGCTGATGCCGAATCCCTTGCTGCGGCTCCGTGAATTGCCGACGGACCGGGCGCCGATGCTGGAGCCTACAAGAGCAAACACAAGGCAACTCAAGGGAATCGAAAACTTTTCCTGAAGACGGACACTAAACTTACGTGCCTGTTGCAGATTGCCTGTCTCCTCAAGCAGGGTCCGATACCGACGGATTTGGGCAACAGTCATGTTGTCGGGATCCCTAGGTATCTCCGCTAGGCGCAAAGGGATATCCCCAATGGGGGAAAGTTGCTGCTCAAAACTGATCCGGGACTGGGTGCCACCCTCCTTGGTGAGAGAGGTGGTCGTGCCGTCGAGAAACAAAAATCTTCTCTGTTCCTGGTCGAAGTAGGCCTCCCGGGCCTGCACCACCTGAAGGATACCGGGGCGGCTCATGTCCAACACGATAATATCTTTCATGTGACCGTCTACGGCCTCGGCGGCGTAGAACAGTTGCGCCAGGCTACGGCGAGAACCACCATCTTCCGTGGCGATTCTGCCGTGGTGAGGATAGATGATGTGCTCACCTCTGCTTTTGGGGACAGACCGTCCCAGGGCGGTTTGCAAGACCACAAAGGAACCGTGGTTGCTTCTGGGCACCACCAGATCGTTGACCATGAAGCTGGCCAGGCTGAAGAACAACCCCAACACCAGGGCGGGCGCCACGTAGCGTCTGGTGGGAACGCCGATGCTGCGCAGGGCAATGAGTTCATTGCAACTGGAAAGCTTGCTGTAGGTGAGCAGTGTGCCCAACAGCATGGCCATGGGGAAGGTATAGACCATCAAGCCCGGCAGTTGCAGGATGAGCACCTGAAGCGCCGGTCCAAGAGGCAAGCCGTTCTCCACAATTCTGCGCACCAGTTCAAACAGGACGTCAACGGTTACCAGCAGCACGCTGAAGATGCCGACCCCGAACAGCAACGGACCCACCAACTCGCCATAGAGCCAGCGATCCAGGAGGCTCAGTCGACGAGCCAGAGGGGATAGGAAACCCATCAAATGGTGAAGCTTTCGCCCAGGTAGTACTGCTTGACCAACGGATCATGGGCCACGGCCTGGGAAGAACCGGACGCCAGGACGGTGCCTTGGTTGAGAATATAGGCACGATCCGTGATGGAGAGGGTTTCCCGCACGTTGTGGTCCGTGATGAGCAACCCCACCTGTTTCTGCTTCAGACGCAGGATCAGGGTCTGCAAATCATGGACCGCCAGCGGATCCACGCCGGCAAAGGGCTCGTCCAGCAGCAGATAGCGGGGACCGTGGGCGCCCACCGCCAGGGCCCTGGCCACTTCAGTCCGGCGCCGTTCACCGCCGGAGAGTTGGGCGCCGCGCCGCTGCAGAAAGGGCTCCAGGCGGAAGTCCGCAACCAGTTCATTGAGCCGTTGACGGCGCTCGGGCGCAGGCAACCGGGATTGCTCCAGGCTGAGGAGCAGGTTCTCCCCCACCGTGAGGGAGCGGAATACGCTGGCCTCCTGGGGCAGATAGCCCAGCCCCATCCTGGCGCGCTGGGGCATGGTGAGCGTCGTGATGGGGCAACCGTCCAGAACAACGTCCCCCTGGTCCGGCTGCAACTGACCAATGATCAGGTTAAAGGTGGTGGTCTTTCCTGCCCCGTTGGGTCCCAGCAGGCCAACCACCTCCCCCTGCTCCAGTTGCATGTCCAGGGATTGAATCAACTGACGGCCACCCAGGATCAGGCTGACGCCCTTCAACTCCAGGCTCATGGAGCCGGCTCCTCCTGACGGGGAGAAGACAGGTTGTAGGTGCTATGCACCTGCTCCCCCGGCTTGGATTCCACAACAAGTGTCCGGGATTGCTCCATGTACACCAGTCGCTCACCGCGAATGCTGTTGCCCCCGCTTTGTATCACCTCCACGTCGCCGTTGAGGATCAGCCTTCCCTCCCGGGTGAAGTACCGGGCATGGTCAGCCGTGGCGGTGAGGTTGTAGACCGGGTAAGTGATCAGCACCCGGCCCTCCGCTGTGAGGATCCCTTTTTCTTCATTCATCTCCTGCTGGTCGGAACGGATGGTGATCCGGCCGCCGGCTGGCGGCTGTCCACCAGGGTCGGCGCCGGTGGTCTGGGCCAGGGCCGGAAGGGAACCGGTGGATAAGCTGTGGGACGCTCGGGCCGGGCCGGGCCGGACTGGCGTGACGGCCAGGGCCGCCAGCAGCACCAGCCAGGTTGGCCATAACCAGGATTGATTGATCACTGCTGGCGTACTTGATCGCCTGGGCGCCTAGTAGTCTGCCTCAACAGGGACGCCCCCCATCCTCCCCCCGGGGAAGACAACCGCGGTGGCGGCGGGGCTGTGTCCCCAGGGGATGACTGGAGGAAGCGGAGCCAATCCTGGCCTTGCTCATGCAGATGGGCCAGATCCACCCCGTCCAGCTCGTCACGGCAGCGGGACAGACGAGCTACGGCTTCGCCCCAGAGCAGGGTGGCGCCGCGGCGGTTGCCCTGCTGCCAATGGACCATGGCCACCGCAATCTGCACCAGGGCTTGAAGGGGCGTACGGCGTGGCTCCAGACTCTCCTGCCAGAGGGCCTCCAGGGCATCATGGCAGGCGTACCAGTCTTCCTGGGCAAAGAGGGTGAGCGCCGAGGCAAGAGAGGCAAGAGCAGGATCCGGGCAGGTCCCCATGGAGCGCAAGGAGGAGGGATCTAACGTTTTACAGGCTTGCGGCTGGGCAGCTTGCGCAGCCGCACGGATTGGGGGGTTACCTCCAGCAGTTCACCGGGGCCGATGTAACCCAGGGCCCGTTCCAGGGTCATGTCCACGGGCGTCTGCAACGTGTCCAGTTCTTCTGCGCCCGCTGAACGCATGTTGGTGAGTTGTTTGGTCTTGCAGACGTTGATCTCCAGGTTTTGAGGGCGTGTGTGTTCCCCCACGATCATTCCTTTGTAGACCCTGGCGCCTGGACGAATGAAAAACTGGCCCCGGTCTTCCGCGTTCTTGAGGGCATAGACGGTGGACACGCCCGTCTCGAAGGCAATCAGCACCCCGGTGTGACGGGCTTGCAGATCCCCTCCCATCTTGCGGTAGTCCAGGAACGAGTGGCTCATCAAGCCCTCGCCGCGGGTCATGCGGATGAAGTCACTGCGAAAGCCCACCAGGCCGCGAGCAGGAACGACAAACTCCATCTGACAGCGCCCATCCCTGGAGGTGGTCATGTTCTGCATTTCCCCCCTGCATGCGCCAAGGCGCTCGATGCAGCCCCCCACAGCCGCTTCCGGCACGTCCAGAACAATGGTCTCGTAGGGCTCGCAGATGCCCCCGTCCATGGTGCGGAAGATCACCTGGGGCTGGGAGACCTGGAACTCGTAGCCCTCCCGCCGCATGGTCTCGATCAGAATGCCCAGATGGAGTTCTCCCCGTCCGCATACGGTGAAGCGGTCCGGAGAGGTTGTATCGCTCACCCGCAAGGCCACGTTGGTGAGCAGCTCCTTGTTCAGCCGGTCCCGCAACTGACGACTGGTGACAAACTTGCCCTCCTGGCCGGCAAAGGGGGAGTCATTGACCATGAAGGTCATCTGCAAGGTGGGCTCATCCACCTTGATCAAGGGCAGGGCCTTGGGGTTGGGACTGTCCCCACAGGCGATGGTGTCGCCGATGTTGACCCCGCTGAAGCCCGCCACTGCAACGATGTCCCCGGCGCCGGCGGCCTCGATCTCCAGGCGTCTCAACCCCTCAAACCCGAGCAGCTTGCTGATCCGGCTCCGCTTCATGGCGCCGTCACTGCCGATCAAGGTTGCCTGCTGCCCGTTGTGGATGGCGCCGTTGTGGATGCGGCCGATGGCAATGGCGCCCAGGAAGTCGCTGTAGTCCAGGGTGGTGACTTGCAGTTGCAGGGGCTTGTCCGGGTCGCCTACAGGAGGCGGCGTGTGGCGAAGAATGGCATCGAACAAGGGCTGCAGGGTGTCACCGCCCCTGGCCGGATCAGCCGTGGCAAATCCCCCCAGGCCGCTGCCGAAGAGATAGGGGAAGTCACATTGGTCATCATCCGCCCCCAGTTCCAGGAAGAGGTCCAGCACCTTGTCCACGGCCGCATCCGGCATGGCCTGAGGCCGGTCAACCTTGTTGATGAAGACGATGGGCCGCAGTCCCTTCTCCAGAGCCTTTTTGAGAACAAAGCGGGTCTGGGGCATGGGGCCTTCGTTGGCGTCCACCACCAGCAGACAGCCGTCCACCATGCCCAATACCCGTTCCACCTCCCCGCCGAAATCCGCGTGACCAGGGGTGTCCACAATGTTGATGCGGGTCTGCCCGTAGTCCACCGCGGTGTTCTTGGCCAGGATGGTGATGCCCCGCTCCCGCTCCAGCACGTTGCTGTCCATGACGCAACTGGGCACGGCCTCCCCCTCGCGGAAAATGCCCGACTGGGCTAGCAGGGCGTCCACCAGGGTGGTCTTGCCATGGTCGACATGGGCAATGATGGCAATGTTGCGGATGGGTCGGCCCATGGCAGGCAAAGCGTCAGTGAATCGTTAATGTTGCGGCGTTGAAGCGGCGAGCCTGCTCAAACAATTCCAGGGCATGGCTGCTGCCTTCCCAACGCCAGTGCCATGGTTCATAGGCTACGCCCTGACCGTTGTCTACCGGGAACGACATCCGGAAGTGATAGCGGGAGGCGTGCTGCTGCAACCAGGCGAAAGCGGAACTCTGATCAAAGGCTTCGTCCAGGTCCAACTCGGGATGGCGGGCATCCCCCATGTCCAGAGCATAACCGGTGTGATGCTCGGAGTAGCCGGGTGGAGCGCTGACCCGGGCCCGCTCCTCCGGCCGTTGACTCCGTTCCACCATGATGGGGAAAAACAGGTTGTGCTGGGTCTCCCGATCCCGAAAGGCGCTCAGCAGCCGCAACTGCACGCCGTCTTCCGCTGCGTCCCGCTTCATGGCCAGAAACGCTGCCGCCGCATCCCCGTGCAATCGGCGGCCGGGGATTACCTCCACCAGGTCCGCTCCATGGGCAAGGGGGTAGGGGAAATGGCCCAGGAGGCGACCATCCGCCTCCGGCTGGGGCATGGGTTCCGTGAAGGAATCAGTTAGCGGGGGCATATCCTGGGCAGGAGGACGCAGAAAAAGGACCAGTCCCACCACAATACCGCCGGCCAGCAGCATCAGCAGTATCAACAGGCCTTTAAGACCATGCCGCTGCTGGGGAACAGATGGGGTCAGACGGCGAGCAACGGGGATCTCGTCCAATTGGGTTGTCACCTTTGGCACACCGCCTCCGCCGTCAAGTATTGCTCCAGGAAGCCGCGCCCTGCAACCGCTTGGCAACAGCTTACCCACGGCATTGCCTCCTGGTTGTAGGTTCAGAAGATCACTCCCTGCCAAGTTCTCGAGGAGAGTTGTCATGCTGCGCGTTGCCGTTGTTGGCGGAGGTCCCAGTGGGTCCTGTGCTGCGGAAGTGTTGGCCAAAGCTGGAATCAAGACCTGGCTGTTTGAGCGCAAGCTGGACAATGCCAAGCCCTGTGGCGGTGCGATTCCCCTCTGCATGGTGGAGGAATTTGACCTCCCCAGCCACATCATCGACCGCAGGGTTCGCAACATGCGGATGATTTCCCCTTCCAACAAGGAAGTGGATATTCGTCTGGATCCCCTCGGTTATCGCCAGGATGAATTCATCGGGATGTGTCGCCGGGAGGTTTTCGATGCCTTCCTGCGCAACCGGGCGGCGGAGTGCGGCGCCACCCTGGTGAACGGCCTGGTGCAGTCCATCGCCACCGGACCCCAGCGCAAAGGTCCCTACACCATCCACTACGCCGCCTACGGTGCGGGGCTCAAGGGTGATAGTCAGACTCTGGAGGTGGATTACATCATCGGTGCTGACGGCGCCAACTCCCGGGTGGCCAAGGCCATGGATGCGGGACCCTACAAGGTGGCCATTGCCTTCCAGGAGCGGATCCGTCTGCCCAGGCAGGAAATGTCCTACTACGAGGATCTGGCGGAGATGTACGTAGGCACTGACGTGTCCCCCGACTTTTACGCCTGGGTGTTTCCCAAGTACGACCATGTGGCGGTGGGCACCGGCACCATGCAGCACAACCAGTCCCTGATCAAGTCTCTGCAACGGGGTATCCGTCAACGGGCCAGTAAGCGTCTGTTCCGGGGCGAGGTGATCAAGGTGGAAGCCCATCCCATTCCGGAGCACCCACGGCCCCGTCGCGTGGTGCAGCAAATGAGTCTGGTGGGGGATGCCGCCGGCTACGTGACCAAGAGTTCCGGCGAGGGCATCTACTTCGCCGCCAAGAGTGGCCGCATGTGTGCGGAAGCCCTGGTGCAGGTGAGCCGGCAGGGCAGTCGCATCCCCACGGCCGGCGAGATGAAACGCGCCTACCTGCGCCAGTGGGATCGCCGCTATGGCGCCACCTACAAGGTTCTGGACATTCTCCAGCGGGTGTTCTACGCCAGCGATGCCACCCGCGAGGCATTCGTGGAGATGTGCGACGACAAGGACGTGCAACGCCTCACCTTTGACAGCTACCTCTACAAGCGGGTTGTGCCCATGAATCCATGGCAACAGGTGAAGATCACGGCAATGACCGTGGCGAGCCTGTTGCGGGGTCAGGCCCTGGCGCCGAAGATCTACCAACCGGTGGATACCGCCGTGGGACGTCCCCAGGAAGATTTTGCCAATCCCGCCGCTGTGCAGGTGGAGATGACGCCCCGGGGCCGGGCGCCAGCCGTTGACCCTCAGCCGGATAACCGGGAAAAGTCCGCAATGACGAGGGCCTGATTGCGCAGGACCGCCAGCAGGTTGAGCCGGTTGCGGCGCACGTCCGGATCGGGGGCCATCACCATCACGCTGTCTTCCCCGTCAAAAAAAGCCTGCAACCGGGGTGACAACATCCCCAGGCCCATGAGCAAGCGTTCGTAGCTGTGCCGATTCCTTCCCCTGCTCAAGGGGGTCAGGGCGTCCAAAGCAGCGAATACCGCCCCTTCTGCCGGGGAACTGAACAGGGATGGATCCACGCAGTCCTTGGGGTTGCACTGGTGATGCGGCAGATTCCCTTTTTCCGCCAGCCGGGCTGCCCGTTGCGCCACCGTCTGGATGGGCGCCAATTCCCCGGAGCCCCGCAGCCGTTGCAGCAGCCGCCCCCGGCAGACCACGTCCACCGGATCACGGAGCAAGGCCGCAGGATCCTGAGCCTCTGCCGCCACCGCGTCAATGATGTCGTAATCCAGCCCCAACTCTGCCAGCAGGGTGCGTAATCGTTGCTGCAGAAAGGCCAGCAGGTCCGCCAGCAGGGTGGCGGGGTTCACGGTCAGCTTGGGAAAATCCTTGGCGGCTTGGCTGCAGGCAGCCTCCAGCAGGGTCACCAGGTTGAGGGACCAGCCACAGTCCACCAGGATGTGCAGCAGTCCGTTGCCGGCCCGCCGTAGAGCGAAGGGATCGGAAGAACCGGTGGGCCGCTGGCCGGTGGCAAAGATGGAGACCAGCAGTTCCAGCCGCTCGCTCAAAGCCAGAGCCCGACCCAGGTGGGAGGTGGGCAGGGGATCATCGGCGCCACTGGGCAGGTAGTGCTCCCGGATGGCCTCAGCCACTTGCGAATCTTCCCCGGCGGCCATGGCGTACTTGGCCCCCATGACCCCCTGCAGTTCCGGGAACTCGCCAACCATCTGGGTCACCAGATCCGCCTTGCACAGCAGCGCCGCCCGGCTGAGCGCCTGCTGATTCAACCGGAGACCCCCGTTCTGCTGCTGGAGCGCCACGGCCATGGCCCGGGCCTGGCGCTCCAGCCGGTCGGTACGGTCCTTCAGGGATCCCAACCCCACGGCAAAGGTGACCCCTTCGAGACGGGACAGGTGGTCCTCCAGGGGTTGAGAGCGGTCCTGATCGTAGAAAAAGGCCCCATCGGCAAGCCTGGCCCGCAGCACCCGTTCATTCCCTTGGGTGATGAGGGCCTCATCCGCCAGGGGGCTGGCGTTGGTGATGGCGAGAAAGTGGGGATCCAGCACCCCATGGGCATCCAGCGCCAGGGGATCCGCCGGGGCTTGAAACAAAGGCACGTAGCGCTGGTGCGTCACCATCTCCATGGCGCTCACCTCGGCCGGCAGGGACAGAAAACGCTCCTCCATGCGGCCAACGATCAACCCCGGCGCTTCCACAAGATCCGTCAGTTCCTCCAGCAGTGCCGGTTTGAGTTGGGGAACGGCCCCGAGTTCAGCGGCCTTGCCCTCGATCATGCGGCGGATATCCGCCTGTCGCTGTTGACGGTCGGCAATGATGCCGGCTTCCCGGAGACTGGCTTCATAGGCTTCAGCCGTGGCAACGGGGAGGGGATCGCACCGCCAACCCCGGCGGGGTCCATAGGAGTGGGCCTGGGCTGTCACAACGGGATGGGTCTGCTCCAGTCGCACCGACAGCAGCTCATCATCCAGCAGAGCCACCAGCCAGCGGATCGGGCGACTGAAACGTTGTGTCCCTGTCCCCCAGCGCATCAGCCGTTTGCCCTGAACGGCGGCAATCCAGCCGGGAATCGCCTCCCGCAACAATGCCTCCGTTGCCTGGCCCGGCTGGGGCGCTTCCCCAAAGACAAACTCCCCTTTGGGGGTGGCGCGGACGGTCAGGTCCTCCACCGCCAGCCCACAGCGCTGGGCAAACCCCCGGGCTGCGGGGGTGGGGTTGCCCTGGTGAAAGGCCTGTCCCGCTGGCGGCCCCTTATGTTCCTTCACCCGGTCCTCCTGCCGTGAGGGCAGATCCCGCACCAACACCCCCAGACGACGGGGCGTGGCAAAACCCTGCCAGGGCAGGGGCCCGAAATGCCATTCCTTCAGAGAGGCTGTGATCAACCGACCCAACTGGGCCAGCGCTGCCGGGCAGAACGCTGCCGGCAGTTCCTCGGCGCCGATTTCCAGAAGCAGGGAAGCCACGTATCCACAGCGGGAGCCATGGAACTTTATGGCCCGTGCTTCACCGTGGGTTTCTGTTTAGCCTGCAGATGTATCCCCCAGACGCCTCCTTCTTGCCGTCCCCGCAACTGCATCCCAGCACCATTGACGCCGTCAGGGAGCGGGCCGACATTGTGGACGTGGTGTCCGAGCATGTGGTGCTCAAGAAGCGGGGACGGGAGTTTGTCGGTCTCTGCCCCTTCCATGAGGACAGGTCACCGTCCATGACGGTGTCCCCTGCCAAGCAGATCTACTACTG
The DNA here is from genome assembly GCA_026709085.1 of Cyanobacteria bacterium MAG CAR3_bin_5. Classification (GTDB taxonomy): domain Bacteria; phylum Cyanobacteriota; class Cyanobacteriia; order PCC-6307; family Cyanobiaceae; genus Synechococcus_B. The sequence continues at coordinate 52,380 of JAPOTR010000012.1, forward strand.
CTTTTCCTGCGGAGCCGGCGGCCACAGCATCAAGTTCCTGATGGAGCTGCAGCAGAGCAGTTTCACGGATGTGGTGCTGCAACTGGCCCAGCGCTATCAGGTGCCGGTTCAGACCGTCTCCGGTGGCCAACAGGATCGGCTGCGGCAACAACTCTCTCATCGGGAGTCCCTCTACCGTATCCTGGCGCTGGCTGCAGGCTGGTTTCAGACCAATCTGCAACAGCCCCAGGGACAGGCGGCCCTGGCCTATCTGAAGCAACGGGGCCTCAGTGGGGCCACCGTGGAGCAATTCCGCCTGGGCTATGCCCCGGACAGTTGGGACGCCCTGCTGCGCCACCTGGGGCAGGTGGAGAACGTCACGGCCTTGCAACTGGAGGCGGCAGGCCTGGTGGCGCCCCGTCAGGGGGGGGAGGGCCATTACGACCGCTTCCGCCAGCGGCTGATGATCCCCATTCGAGACAAGCAGGGTCGGGTGGTGGGCTTTGGTGGCCGCAGCCTGGATGGCTGTGAGCCCAAATATCTCAACTCTCCCGAGACAGCGGTATTCGAGAAGGGAAAAATTCTGTTTGGCCTGGACATGGCCGCAGGCCCCATCCACAGGACTGATCTGGCCGTGGTGGTGGAGGGCTATTTTGACGTTATCGCCCTGCACAGCGCCGGGGTGCGCAACAGTGTGGCGGCCCTGGGCACGGCCCTCAGTTCCTGGCAGATCAAGCAACTCTGCCGTGCCTCCGCCAGCAAACGCATCGTTCTGAACTTTGACGGTGACAGCGCTGGCGCCCGGGCCAGCCAGCGGGCCATTCAGGAGGTGGAGCAGTTGGCCCTGCAGGGGCAGGTGGAACTGCGGGTGTTCTCGCTCCCTGCCGGCCAGGATCCTGACGATTACCTACGGCGGCATGGCAGCGACGCCTATGGCCAACACCTCGCCGCCGCCCCCCTCTGGCTGGATTGGCAGATCGAGCAGGAACTGCAGGATTGTGATCCGAGCCGCACGGACCACTTCCAGAGGGCAATGCGGTCCATGGTGGAGTTGCTGGGCAAACTTCCCCCCACCGCTGTGCGCAGCCGCTATATGCACCAAGTGGCGGAGCGGCTGGCCGGTGGTCAGGCCCGCTTGGCGCTGGAGTTGGAAGAGGACCTGCGTCAGCAGGTTCGTGGGCAGCGGTGGCATGGTCGCTCCAGCCGCTATGCCTCACCGGGTGAGACCAGCGCCCGCGCCACTGCCGAGGGCCGCATCTTGCAGCTTTACCTTCTTTGTCCCCCCCACCGCCAGGCCATCCGCCATGTCCTGCGTCAACGGGAATTGGAGGAGTTTGCCATCGCCACCCATCGGCGGCTTTGGGCAGCCGTCACCACGGTGGAACATCACCATCTGGATCCCATGGCCGGACAGTGGTCTCCCCAGGGTCAGGATCTGGCATCCCTGGATTTGCCCCAACTGCTGATGGCCCATTTGTCAGCGGAGGATGCCATTGACCTGCAACCCCAACTGACAGCCCTCCTGCAGCCCAGCGAGGTTGCACAGGTGCAGTTGGAGCAACCTCTGCCCACCCTGGAGGCTGCCGCCGCCTTCCTGGAGCGTCAGCGCAGCGAGAGGCGCTGCCGCCACCTGCTTCAGACCTGGAGCGCTCAGCCCGTCACCAGCAATGGCCCCGGGACCGCCGCGGACGACAAAATCCAGGCCCTCCATAGCAGGGGCAATGAGGATGCCCTGCGCCTGCAAGAGCTTTACTACATCGAGCGCCGCCATCTCTCCGCCCTGGATCAGGAACGTTGCGGGTCAGACGGTGACTGACAGGGAACTGGCTTGAGCAGAACAAGGAGACCGCAAGCGGTTCAGTAGTCCTGGTTGAATTCGGCCGGAGTGTCTGTAAGGCTGCACACCACCGACTCTTCGTCTGTCATTTCCGCAACTCTGACCACGGGACGCCCCATCTTTTTCAGCACGTCCACATCAGCCATGGTCTGGCAGCGGGCGATCAAGGCGCCCTGTTCGTCGTAGCAGCAGAAAAACTTCACAGAAGACTCCAACTCCTTGCTCACTATGGCAGCGAGATCAGGAACTTGCCAACGGCTTGGCCACATCCGCCGCTGTGCTTCTCGACCTGATCTGCCCAAGGTTTGGCGACTGGCGCGGGAGAAGCCAGGCTGCTGGCCAGGAGTGCCGCCCTTGGACCGAGAGAGAAGTTCAGCGCCCGGATGGCCCAGGTCAGTCAATGCTGACATGGTTGGGCAGACCCATGGGCAGCGATTGAGCATCTTGTGCAGGCCGTCTTTCCTGGGCCTGTCACCCCTCTACCCATATGACAGGTGAATTAGTGGCACACAGTCCACCGCAATGTGCCGGATCTTGGGTGCTACCTTTTCTTGGTGCCTACCGGTGTCCATCTTTTGAAGGCGCTGTGGGCAGTACCTAGACAACCCAGTTCAGGAATCTTGCTCTGCTCCATGTCCTGAAGTGTTCGGCTCTCGTCAGTTTGCCGTCCTTCATCCATAGACAATGTGCAGAGTGGAGGTCCCGTCAAGAATTTTTGAAGCTTTCAAGCCTCAGTTTGAAAGCTTCCTGCCGGATCTGAGTCATCCGGATTGAGTTGTGAGATCATGCTTTGCTGATTCAATAACTCAGCTCTCGCACCACCCCTTAACGGGTGATCTTTAGTTGTTTGTCTAATCAAGTGATTAAAGATAACTCACTTTGCGAGTCTTTAAATTTTTAAGACTCAAAAGGAAGTGAGCCAAAACGGAGAGTTTGATCCTGGCTCAGGATGAACGCTGGCGGCGTGCTTAACACATGCAAGTCGAACGAACCTTCGGGTTAGTGGCGGACGGGTGAGTAACGCGTGAGAATCTGCCCTCAGGAGGGGAATAACAGTTGGAAACGACTGCTAATGCCCCATATGCCGAAAGGTGAAACGAATTTCGCCTGGGGATGAGCTCGCGTCTGATTAGCTTGTTGGTGGGGTAACAGCCTACCAAGGCTTCGATCAGTAGCTGGTCTGAGAGGACGATCAGCCACACTGGGACTGAGACACGGCCCAGACTCCTACGGGAGGCAGCAGTGGGGAATCTTGGACAATGGGGGCAACCCTGATCCAGCCATGCCGCGTGAGTGAAGAAGGCCTTCGGGTTGTAAAACTCTTTCAACGGTGAAGATAATGACTGTAGCCGTAGAAGAAGCCCCGGCTAACTCCGTGCCAGCAGCCGCGGTAATACGGAGGGGGCTAGCGTTGTTCGGAATTACTGGGCGTAAAGCGCACGTAGGCGGATCAGTCAGTCAGGGGTGAAATCCCGGAGCTCAACTCCGGAACTGCCCTTGATACTGCTTTTCTTGAGTTCTGGAGAGGTGAGTGGAATTCCGAGTGTAGAGGTGGAATTCGTAGATATTCGGAGGAACACCAGTGGCGAAGGCGGCTCACTGGCCAGACACTGACGCTGAGGTGCGAAAGCGTGGGGAGCAAACAGGATTAGATACCCTGGTAGTCCACTGCTGTAAACGATGAATGCCAGATGTCGGGCAGTTCGCTGTTCGGTGTCGCACCTAACGGATTAAGCATTCCGCCTGGGGAGTACGGCCGCAAGGCTAAAACTCAAAGGAATTGACGGGGGCCCGCACAAGCGGTGGAGCATGTGGTTTAATTCGATGCAACGCGAAGAACCTTACCTGCCCTTGACATCCTCGGAATCCCCCGGAGACGGGGGAGTGCCCTTCGGGGCCCGGGTGACAGGTGCTGCATGGCTGTCGTCAGCTCGTGTCGTGAGATGTTGGGTTAAGTCCCGCAACGAGCGCAACCCACGTTTTTAGTTGCCAGCATTCAGTTGGGCACTCTAAAGAGACTGCCGGTGACAAACCGGAGGAAGGTGTGGACGACGTCAAGTCATCATGCCCCTTACGCCTTGGGCTACACACGTACTACAATGCTGCGGACAAAGAGTAGCGATCTTGCGAAAGTTAGCTAATCTCGTAAACCGTGGCTCAGTTCAGATCGTAGGCTGCAACTCGCCTACGTGAAGGAGGAATCGCTAGTAATCGCAGGTCAGCATACTGCGGTGAATACGTTCCCGGGCCTTGTACACACCGCCCGTCACACCATGGAAGTTGGCCATGCCCGAAGTCGTTACTCTAACCTTTTGGAAGAGGGTGCCGAAGGCAGGGCTAATGACTGGGGTGAAGTCGTAACAAGGTAGCCGTAGCGGAAGCTGCGGCTGGATCACCTCCTAACAGGGAAACACACTGACTTTAATGGCTATGCTCTTCTCATGCTAGCCTAAAGTCTTGTCATCTCTATGGTCGATCGGTATCTCCTATGAAATGGAAATATCCTCCATTTTCATCCAGGTTCCTGAACTTGTCTTGGTCAATCACGATGAGATTCGTGGGCCATTAGCTCAGGTGGTTAGAGCGCACCCCTGATAAGGGTGAGGTCCTTGGTTCAAGTCCAAGATGGCCCATCGTTACTAGGGGGTTTAGCTCAGCCGGTAGAGCGCCTGCTTTGCAAGCAGGAAGCCAGCGGTTCGAATCCGCTAACCTCCACTGGCAAACTTTCTAAGTTTGTCCTTACGAGTCAATTCGTTACTTGACTAGAATCTTGAAAACTGCATAGATTGAGTCTGGAAGAGCATCTCATAGACATTTAATTCTATTGAGATTACAAGTAAATCTTTATGGTTTACTTTGTCAAGCTACAAAGGGCTCACGGTGAATACCTTGGCACGTAGAGGCGATGAAGGACGTGACTACCTGCGATAAGTCTCGGGGAGCGGGAAGTAAGCTTTGATCCGGGAATTTCCGAATGGGGCAACCCTGGGGCAACCCAACGGCTAGCTAAATCCATAGGCTAGTTCGAGTCAACCCAGCAAACTGAAACATCTTAGTAGCTGGAGGAAAAGAAAGTAAAAACGACTCCCTTAGTAGCGGCGAGCGAAGCGGGATCAGCCTAAACCAATCATTTCGATGATTGGGGTTGTGGGACAGCAACGTGGACCAGGAATTCTAGAAGAAGCGTTTGAATGACGCACCATAGAGGGTGATAGTCCCGTACTCGAAAGATGAACTGGCCTAGCTGTATCCCGAGTAGCACGGAGCACGTGAAATTCCGTGTGAATCTGCGAGGACCACCTCGTAAGGCTAAGTACTACTGCGTGACCGATAGCGTACAGTACCGCGAGGGAAAGGTGAAAAGAACCCCAGGAGGGGAGTGAAACAGAACATGAAACCGTGAGCCTACAAGCAATGGGAGCCCGACTAATCGGGTGACCGTGTGCCTGTTGAAGAATGAGCCGGCGACTTATAGGCACTGGCAGGTTAAGAGGATAATCTCGGAGCCACAGCGAAAGCGAGTCTGAATAGGGCGATAGTCAGTGTTTATAGACCCGAACCCGGGTGATCTAACCATGGACAGGATGAAGCTTGGGTGACACCAAGTGAAGGTCCGAACCGACTGATGTTGAAAAATCAGCGGATGAGCTGTGGTTAGGGGTGAAATGCCAATCGAACCCGGAGCTAGCTGGTTCTCCCCGAAATACATTGAGGTGTAGCGTCTAGTGCTTAAGCAGAGGGGTAAAGCCACCGTTTCGGTGCGGGCTGCGAGAGCGGTACCAAATCGAGACGAACTCTGAATACTCTGTGTGTAACTAGGCAGTCAGACTGTGAGGGATAAGCTTCATGGTCAAGAGGGAAACAGCCCAGACCGCCAGCTAAGGTCCTTGAGTCACTACTAAGTGGTAAAGGAGGTAAGATTGCATAGACAACCAGGAGGTTTGCCTGGAAGCAGCCATCCTCAAAGGAGTGCGTAATAGCTCACTGGTCGAGCGATCTTGCGCCGAAAATGAACGGGACTAAGTAGTGTACCGAAGCTGCGGATTCTTTGAATGGTAGGGGAGCGTTCTATGTGGATTAAAGCGTTAGCGAAAGCGGACGTGGACTGCATAGAAGTGAGAATGTCGGCTTGAGTAGCGAAAACATAGGTGAGAATCCTATGCCCCGAAACCCTAAGGGTTCCTCTGTCAAGCTCGTCTGCAGAGGGTTAGTCAGGACCTAAGGCGAGGCCGAAAGGCGTAGTCGATGGATAACAGGTCAACATTCCTGTACTGGTTGCTGTTTGGGCAGGTGGACGGAGAAGGCTAAGCGATCCGGATGTTGGTTACCGGTTCAAACGTTCAAGGCTTTGAAGAGCGGTGAAAACGCTCTGAGCTAAGGCGTGAGTACGAGTTCTTACGAGAGCGAAGTCGCTGATGTCATGCTTCCTAGAAAAGACCTTAGTCCGTTAAGCAGCAGCTACCTGTACCCGAAACCGACACAGGTAGGGTAGTAGAGTATACTAAGGGGCGCGAGTTAACTCTCTCTAAGGAACTCGGCAAAATGGCCCCGTAACTTCGGGAGAAGGGGTGCCACCGTCAGGTGGCCGCAGTGAAGAGTCCCAGGCGACTGTTTACCAAAAACACAGGTCTCCGCTAAGTCGCAAGACAACGTATGGGGGCTGACGCCTGCCCAGTGCCGGAAGGTTAAGGAAGCTGGTTAGCTTTGCGAAGCTAGCGACCGAAGCCCCGGTGAACGGCGGCCGTAACTATAACGGTCCTAAGGTAGCGAAATTCCTTGTCGGGTAAGTTCCGACCCGCACGAAAGGCGTAACGATCTGGGAGCTGTCTCGGAGAGAGGCTCGGCGAAATAGAATTGTCTGTGAAGATGCGGACTACGTACACCCGGACAGAAAGACCCTATGAAGCTTTACTGTAGCTAGGTATTGTGCTCGGGCCTTGAATGCGCAGGATAGGTGGGAGGCTTTGATCTATTCCTTGTGGGGGATAGTGAGCCATTGGTGAGATACCACTCTTTCAGGGCTAGAGTTCTAACTGTTGCCCGTCATCCGGGAACAGGACATTATCTGGTGGGCAGTTTGACTGGGGCGGTCGCCTCCTAAAAGGTAACGGAGGCGCGCAAAGGTTCCCTCAAGCTGGTTGGAAATCAGTTGACGAGTGCAAAGGCAAAAGGGAGCTTGACTGTGAGACCTACAAGTCGAACAGGGACGAAAGTCGGCCTTAGTGATCCGACGGTTCTGTGTGGAAGGGCCGTCGCTCAACGGATAAAAGTTACTCTAGGGATAACAGGCTGATCTCCCCCAAGAGTTCACATCGACGGGGAGGTTTGGCACCTCGATGTCGGCTCATCGCAACCTGGGGCTGAAGCCGGTCCCAAGGGTTGGGCTGTTCGCCCATTAAAGCGGTACGCGAGCTGGGTTCAGAACGTCGTGAGACAGTTCGGTCCATATCCGGTGTACGCGCAAGAACATTGAGAGGATTCTTCTCTAGTACGAGAGGACCGAGAAGAATGTACCTCTGGTGTACCAGTTATCGTGCCAACGGTAAGCGCTGGGTAGCCATGTACGGAGTGGATAACCGCTGAAAGCATCTAAGTGGGAAGCCCACCTCAAGATGAGTGTTCTCATGGCTTAAGCCAGTAAGGTCACGGGAAGAACACCCGTCAATAGGCTCTATGTGGAAGCCTAGCAATAGGTGAAGCAAAGGAGTACTAATAGACCGAGGGCTTGACTAAAACAATCTCGCGTTTATTTGTCTTGCGAGTTGCTCAACTAACTCAATCTATGTAGTTCTCAGGATTCTAATGTCACTTTTATCTTTTAGCTTTCCTGGTGTTCATGGCACAGTGGAACCACTCCGATCCATTCCGAACTCGGTTGTGAAACGCTGCAGCGGTGAAAATAGTTGGGGGGTAGCCCCTTGCAAAAATAACTCAATGCCAGGATAGACTTTTCTAACAACTTCCTGTGAAATTCATTTACAGGAAGTTGTTGTTTTGCTTCGGAAATATAAAACCTTGTGATTGTTAACACGACTTATGTCGTCTCACGCATGAGAACTTAGGGAAGAGGAATTGTGAATTCTCCTGAGCTGGTGCTCACTGAGCCAGAGCGAGTGAACCATCCTTCCTCCTCAAAGTCTCTTGGGAATCTCTCTTTTTCTCAGGGCGTCATCCTCACTTTATGGACCTTGCCCCTAAGCTGTCTGGATATTTTGGAGATGCTTTCCTGTCTTATCGACAAGCGTCTCTGTTGTCTTTCCACTCAGCTTATGCCTTCCCTTTGCCTTGATGCACCTGCCACTGCCCGCCTGGATCAAGGTTGGCGGGCTCGCCTGGAAGAATTGTTGGCGGCGGGAATGGCAGCCGGGGCGGATCTGGTTGAGATTTTTGTGGAGCGCAACGACCAACTCAATGTGTTGGCGGAGCAGGAGCGCATCACCAGTGTGAGTCCGGCCATGGGTTGTGGCGCTGGAATCCGTGTTTTCAAAGGGAACTGTGACGGCTTTGCCGCCACCAACGACCTGAGTGAACCTGCCCTGCTGACGGCTCTGGAGCAGGCCCTCGGTATGCTGGGTCTCTCCAGAAGCGCCGGAGCCATTGGGTGGCAAGGCTTGGCAGCCTTCCGGGACTACGGCAGCGGCAAGGAGCAATGGCTCAAGGGCTGCCCCACTGTGCCGGACAGCGCCGAGCGCTTGCGGGAGGCCACGGCTGCCTTGGCTCGCCATGGCCGCCATCTCCAGGCCCGCCGGGCCAGTTATGCCCGCGACTGGCAAGAAGTGCTGGTGGCCGCCAGCGATGGAATCTTTGCCCGTGACCTGCGTCTCCATCAGACCACGGGCCTTACCCTGCTGGCGGCCGATGGGGACCATCGCGCCTCCATCGGCCGCCGTGACGGGCGTGCCGATGAACCTGACTTCCTGGCCCGCTGGCCTGTGGAAGACGTGGCCGTCTCCGCCTGTCAGAGCGCAGGAAAAATGCTTTACGCCAACGTCGTGAAGGCTGGCGACTATCCGGTGGTGCTGGCCAACCGCTTTGGGGGGGTCATTTTCCACGAAGCCTGTGGCCACTTGCTGGAAACCACTCAGGTGGAGCGGGGCTCTACCCCCTTTGCCGACAAGCTTGGCCAAGCCATTGCCCATCCTGCAGTCACAGCCGTTGATGAGGGTTTAAGCGGCCACAACTTCGGCTCCATGGCCATGGACGATGAGGGCATGACCCCCCAGCGCACGGTCCTGATTAAAGACGGTGTTCTGCAGTGCTTCCTGAGTGATCGTGCCGGGGAGATGCGCACCGGCCATCCCCGCACGGGCAGTGGGCGGCGCCAGAACCACGGGTTTGCGGCAGCCAGTCGGATGCGCAACACCTTCATTGACCCCGGCCCCCACAAGCCTGCGGAGTTGATCGACTCTATCGACCACGGCCTCTATTGCAAACAGATGGGGGGCGGCAGTGTGGGACCCACTGGTCAGTTCAACTTCGCTGTGGAGGAGGCCTATTGGATCGAGAACGGCCGCCTGCGGGAAGACAAGCCCGTGAAGGGGGCCACCCTGATCGGTGATGCCGTGACTGTTCTGCCCAGAATCTCCATGTGCGCTGATGACGGCGCCCTTGCGGCCGGTTTCTGTGGTTCCGTCAGTGGCAGTGTCTATGTCACCGTTGGCCAACCTCATATCAAGGTTGACCGCATGACCGTTGGAGGCCGCTGAACCCATGACAGCACCATCTCTTGTGGCTCCGAATCCCGGAGCGGTGGGGCAGCACATGACGGAGGGCGCCTCCCGCATGGGAATTGCAACCTGGGATCTGGGGATCACCTGCGGCCATGACACGTCCGTGCAAGTGGACCGTGGCGAGCCCAAGCAACTGAAGGCCCGCCAGAGCACAAGCGCCATGGTGCGTGTCTGGAATGGACAGGGGCTAGTGGGCATCACCAGCACCAACGATCTCTCCCCGTCAGGATTGACGGTGGCCTTGGAGGGCGCCAGACAAGCCAGTGCTTTCGGTGATGCCCAGAGCCCGCCCCGCCTGTCTCCCCAGGCGCGGGATCCCCTCACACCCCTCCACCAGTCCCGGCATCCGGCCCTTCCCATTCAGGTGCTTCTGGAACGGCTCCTGGCCGCCGAGCGACAGGTGCTGAATTGCCATCAGGCCATTTCCACTTTGCCCTACAACGGCCTGGCCCAGGCTCAGCGGGAGCGGCTGTACATCAATAGTGCTGGCGCGTTGCGCCACCAGAAGGCCACCAGCGCCAGTCTGTGGCTCTACCCCCGGGCGGAGGAGGCAGGCCGTAAGCCCCGTAGTGCCGGAGCGGTGCGATTGGCGCCAGGTGTGGATGCTCTGGATCTGGAGGGATGCATCGCCGAGGCCACGGAGCGCACCATCAGCCACCTGGACTATGCTCCCATCGACACCGGTGTCTACACGGTCTGTTTCAGTCCTGAAGCGTTTCTGGATCTGCTGTGGGCTTTTGGCAGCATGGTGAACGCCCAGGCGGTGCTGGATGGCATCAGCCTCTCCCGACGCAGCAGCCTGGGCACCCAGGTGGCCAGCCCCCTGCTCACGGTGGTCGATGATGCCCGTCATCGGCGTCACGTGGCCGCACCGGAGTTTGACGGCGAAGGCACCCCGACCCGGCGGTTGCCCCTGATTGAAGGGGGGTATCTTCGTAATTTCCTCCACAGTGAAGGCACAGCCAGGGCCTTCGCTGACGGCTCAGTGGCCACCGGCCATGCCAACCTGGGGGCCAAGGTCACCCTGAGTCCCCAGTGGCTGGATGTGGAGGGCTGGCGGGGTGATTTATCCCTTAGCCACCAGAGCAGCAGTGGCGTGGTGCTCATTGACTCCCTCTCCGCGCTTCATGCGGGCGTCAAGGCCAGTCAAGGATCCTTTTCTCTGCCGTTTGACGGTTGGCTGCTCTCCGGAGGGGAACGACGTTCCATCGAGGCGGCAACCGTGGCTGGAGACGTGCGCTCCACCCTCCAAAACATCGTGGCCTGTGAAGGCGAGCCCCAATGCACCCCCGGCGGCCGCTCCCCCCACATCTGGGTGGAGGGGCTCACCATCACTGGCGAAGCCTGAGGGCTTGCCCCATGCGCATTCTCTTCTGGGGCACCCCCACCTATGCCGTCCCCTGCCTTGATGCCCTTGTTGCGGCGGGCCATGGGTTGGCGGGGGTGATCAGCCAGCCGGATTGCCGCCGCGGTCGCGGCGGCCAGTTTCAGCCTTCCCCCGTGAAATGCCGGGCCATGGAACTGGGGTTGCCTGTGTGGACCTCCCCGTCCATCCGCCAGGATATCCCTCTGCAACAACAATTGGCAGCACTGGCGGCTGACGTGTTTGTGGTGGTGGCTTTCGGGCAGATCCTGCCGCCGGAGATTCTGGCCCAGCCCAGGCTGGGGTGCTGGAACGGCCACGGCTCCCTTCTGCCCCGCTGGCGCGGTGCGGCGCCGATTCAGCGGGCCTTGCTGGCCGGAGACCGGTTGACCGGCGTCAGCATCATGGCCATGGAAGAGGGATTGGACACGGGGCCGGTACTGCTCAAGCGCAGTCTGCCCATCGGCCTCTGCGACAATGCCGCCACCATGGCCCGGCGCCTCGGCCAGCTCACCGCCGACTTGATGGTGGAGGCCATGACCTTGCTGGCTGCCGGTCCTGTCCCGACCCGGCCCCAGCCGGCCACGGGCGTCACCATGGCCGCCAAGCTGAGGAAGGAGGAACTCTGGCTGTCCTGGCATGAGCCTGCCCTGCAACTCCATCGCCGGGTGATGGGCCTCTATCCCCGGGCCGTGACCCACTGGCAAGGGCAGCGACTCAATGTGCTGACCACAGTGCCGTTGCTGCCGAAGCGGGCCGAGGAGTTGCGGGCCATCGGCGGCGCCCCGATGCGGGCCCTGTCGCAAACACCATGGCCTGCAGGCCAGCCGGGGCAGGTGTTGGCTGTTGTTCCCGGCCAGGGATTGGTGGTGGCCACGGGAGAGGGCCACCTGCTCCTGCAAGAAGCCCAACCGGCCGGCAAAACACCCTGTCGGGGCACACGCCTTCACCAAGTGCTCAAGGCTGAAGCCGGTCAGCGTCTGGGCCAGGTTCAGGATCCATCAACCTAGGGAGAGTGGACTTTCCTTCACCGTCCCTTCAACCTTGGGGTGACCACCATCACCCCCACAAGCAGGGGAAGATGCAGACCAATGAGCACGTTACGGGCCAACTCCGGCTGGTCGGCTTCATGGATCACGGTGCTGATGATTCCCACGTAGGCCGCGGTGAAGACAGCCAACCCCATGAAGGAGAAGCGGTGATGGGTGGCGAAGCGCAAAGTGCGCAGGGTGAGCAGGGAGACGATAACCGCAAAGGGCGCCAGAAGGGCGATGAGTGCCAGTTCCATTGACGCCTCCAATAATTCTATGCAGAGAACTTAATAGATTCTTCCAGGCCATGGGGCCGCATTCCTCGTCTTTGCAGGGGTTCGTTACGGAGGCGACACCCTTTCCTTGTTGATTGCCCCTTCTCTCACCCGTGTGATCCCCCCCGAGGACTGTCCATGGCTACCTTGGGCCGCGCAGCAGGCTTTGCCCATGACCGCTAGCGTCATCACCCCTCAGGTGCGTCACATCTCCCTGGCTACTCCCTTCCAGGACCAGAAGCCCGGCACATCCGGTCTGCGCCGACCCACTCCCGTCTTTCAGCAGCCCCACTACCTGGAAAGCTTCCTTGAGGCTGTCCTGCAGACCTTGCCAGGGGTGCAGGGGGGGACGCTGGTGGTGGGGGGAGACGGTCGCTACGGCAACCGCCAGGCCATTGACGTGATCCTGCGCATGGCCTGCGCCCATGGAGTGGGCCGGGTCATTGCCACCACGGACGGTATCCTCTCCACCCCGGCCGCCTCCCACCTCATCCGCACCAGCCCCGGCTGTGTTGGCGGCATCATCCTCTCCGCCAGCCACAATCCCGGCGGACCGGAGGAAGATTTCGGGGTCAAGGTCAACGGCGCCAACGGTGGCCCGGCGCCGGAGAAGCTGAGCAACGCCATCCACCTGGCCACACTGGCCCTGCAGGGCTACGCCATTGTGGAGGCGGAGACCATTCCCCTGGATCGGCCTGGCCGCCATCAATTGGGGACCATGGCCGTGGAGGTGGTGGACGGGGTGGAGGACTTCGTGGCGCTGATGCAGAAGCTATTTGACTTTGATCAACTGCGGGATTTTCTCGGCAGCGGGTTCCCCGTCACCTTTGACGCCCTCCATGCGGTGACGGGACCCTATGCCCGGCGGATTTTTGAAGACCTGCTGGGACTGCCCGCCGGCACGGTGCGCCATGGCCTGCCCCTGGAGGACTTCGGTGGGGGCCACCCTGATCCCAACCTCACCTATGCCAAACCCCTGGCGGATGCGTTGTTGCAGGGGGATGAGTTCTCGTTTGGAGCCGCCTGTGACGGGGATGGGGACCGCAACATGATTCTGGGTCGCAGGTGCTTTGTGAACCCCAGCGACAGCCTGGCGGTGCTCACTGCCCATGCCACCCGGGTGAAGGGCTATCGGCAAGGCCTGGCTGGCGTGGCCCGCTCCATGCCCACCAGCGCCGCGGTGGACGTGGTGGCCGAGCAATTGGCCATCCCCTGCTATGAAACCCCCACGGGTTGGAAGTTTTTCGGGACGTTGCTGGATGCGGGCAGGATCACTGTCTGTGGCGAGGAGAGCTTCGGCGCCGGCTCGGACCACGTGCGGGAGAAGGACGGTCTCTGGGCGGTGCTGTTCTGGCTGTCCATCCTGGCGGCGGAGCGGTGCTCGGTGGCCAGCCTGATGGAACGCCACTGGGCCGTCTACGGGCGCCACTACTACTCCCGCCATGACTACGAGGGGGTGGAGCAGACGGCAGCGGCGGAGTTGTATGGGGCGCTGCGGGACCGGTTGCCCAAGCTGGCGGGCCAGCCCTTGGCGGGGGACAGGATTGACCAGGCGGACGAGTTTTGCTACACGGATCCGGTGGACGGCGCCACCAGCAGCGGGCAGGGGTTAAGGATTTTGCTGGAGAGTGGCAGCCGCATGATCTTCCGCCTCTCGGGCACCGGCACCCGTGGGGCCACCCTGCGGCTCTATCTGGAGCGTCACGAGCCCAGCAGCGGGGCACTGAACCTGGACCCCCAGACGGCCCTGGCGCCGCTGATCCGAGGGGCCGACCAGTTGGCGGGCATCCGTGAACGCACGGGCATGACCGCACCCACCGTGATTACTTGACGGTGCGGGCGGGGGCAACTCGATATGGCAAAGATTGGCGAGGGAGTGGAATCGCCATTGAGTGCAGTTGCGGTCTGCTTCCAGCGGTGGTAAAATTGTGGAAGCTTTTCTCAAGCATTTTGACCCATTCATCCCTGCGACGGTTCGTTACATGCCCCCCCCCAAAAAAAATTCGAGCACGTATACGATGCCCGAAGCCGCCTGATCCCATCGGCCTATCGCGGCCTTCTGGGATTACCCCTTCTTATGCTGTTGGCCTCTTGTGGCGGCGGGGGCGGGGGAAGCTCCAATAACGAGGAACTGGCGGAAAGGGCTAGGCAGGAAGTCAATGTCTATAGGGCCATTGCCCAAGCTAGACCAAGGCCGGGCACGGCTAGCGTGAGCCAATCTTCAAGAACACAAAACGGCATCACTTTAGATAGTGTATCTAGCACACTAAACTCTAACGGATTAACTGTGAGAAACGATAATGACTGGAGTATATTTTTAGAGAATACATATTCTGCATCATCTAATATAAGTCATCTTCGATTATGTGATACTACTTTATCTATTTTAGATGATGATCCCATGGTAGTAGTTGACTGTCCCTATAATCACATAGACCGTATATTCGCCACAGATGATACAGCCAATTACGTTACCCAAGATAATAAATATGTGTCTATATCAGGAGGTATAACAGATAACAATATTGTTTTAGGTAGTTTTCAAATAGCTGATAAGCCTTCTTCATTATTATCAGTCAATGATAACATAGGTCTTTTTGTATCAGGGAATGATCCATTTAGTCAAAATAAAATAACATCTTTAAGTGGCTTAGTACAATACAATGGGATTGCAATCCTTAGTTTTTTGCCTAATAAAAATACAACAATTGATCATTATCGTGAAATTCGTGAAATGTATGGCAATCTTGTTTTAAGAGTTAACTTTGGCAATTCTAACGAATTAGGCAAAATAAACGGTACTATTAGCGACTTCAGAGTGGGTTTAGAAGTTCTCATTAGCGACAGAAATTATGCTACTATTATTGATTATGACAATAATAACCTAAATAATAATCTAAGTGGAATTCTTTATTTAGAACAAGCTAATGTAGGGGACAGCCACAGTGGATTCCATGAGGGCAATATCTCAGGTACACTTGATGGGGCGCAGTACAATGGAAAATGGGGCGGTCAGTTTTATGGTAATGGCACCAGCAACGGCTTGCCGGAAACCGTAGCAGGGACTATGGCAGCAGAATCAAATACGAATCTAATCGTATCTTCATGGGCTGCTGACTTTCACCGGATCGTACGCAGCACCTTGAATCAAGGTCCAGGCTACCTTACCCCCGGTCAATCCCAAGCCAGCCCCATTGACCCCCAGGAATTGGCCAGCAGCTTCATGGCCCCAGGCCCGGCCTTGGGGGATGCTTTGGGTAACTCCATCGGTGAGCAGCAGGTGACAGGCTTTAGCAGTGTGCCGGGGATAACCTTCAATCTGAACGGGGATTCCTTTGTGGGGATAACGCCGGGGGCCAGCCTTGCCGCCTCCCTGAATTCCTTCATGGCTCCTTCTGATTGGACAATCCCTGACCAGTGGCAATTCTCCCTGAATCCCCTTCACACTCTTTCCAAGCACGGCGCTTCCCTGGAACAGGGCAAGAGCCTGTTCCATCTTGCTAGCCCCCAGGGGTGGGCTGCCTCCTTCCATACTCAGGGAGTAGAAGTTGCCTACAACCCCTCTGAAGGTCCTTTCACCTTCACTGCCGGGGCCGTCCATGAACCGGATTCCCTCTTGGGAACCCAGGCCAGAGGTATCTTTGGCAGTCTTGCCGCTGATACCTTCTATATGGGTAGCCGTTGGCAAACCGACATGGGGCAATGGTCCCTGGCCGCCAGTGGAGAAGTTGGCCTTGTTGCCCCCACCGTGACGGGAAGCAACGTCATTGACGGCATTGATACCCTCACCACCAACACCTTTGCCCTTGAAGTCGCCAGGGAGTTTAACAACGGTAACACTCTGCGATTCTCCCTTAGCCAGCCCCTACGGGTGGCCGCTGGTTCCATGGCCTACACCTTTGCCAATGGTTCCCAAGATGGTCTGGTGACGGGGGAAAGCCATTCAGCATCCCTCACCCCCAGCGGCCGCCAACTGGACTTCACCAACGCCTTGGACGTTCCCCTGGGGGAAGGTGAGCTTTCCTTGGGTCTCACCATGAGCACCCAACCAGGACACAGAAAGGGGGCCGATCCGGAGGTGGCCATCTTCACCGGGTATGAAGCCCGTTGGTAGGGCTTAGCCTAGCCAATCGCACGTCTCTGCTGTGGGTTCTTGCAGAGCGCCCTGAACGAGCAGTAGACTGCTTCTGATCCAATCACCCATCCCACTCGGTGACCTTCCTTCTTCACCAGGCAACAGGTTGTCCCCGCTTTCATCAAGCCCCGGATTCCGCCAGGAATCCGGGCTGGAGCACAAAGCACACGCAGGCAGAATCGATTCGGCGCCAGCAAGCCTCTGCGCGGCTGGGGGATGCCAACGGTTGGCCACGGAGCGATGCTTTCCAGGGCAACACCGGGTTGCGGGAGCGGAAGCAAGCGCTGCAAGGTGCATGGCAGATCACTGAAGACGACATTCGAATTTTCTTGTTTCAAGGAAAAGCCCAGTATGAGGAGGTTTGCCAGTGATGAGAAAGAAACGCGTACTAGTATTAATGGGAGCAGGCGCATCCGTTGGTTTCGGCGCACCTTCCACTGCATGCCTCACAAGGTCTATAGAGAAAAGAATTCTTGCAGATAACTTGGCAAAAGAATTCAAAGCCGATTGTGCCTGGTTGAAAATAAAGAATACCCTTACTAGCTATTACAAAGAAGGATCGAGTGAGTGTAGCTGTCAAGATCTTGTCAACTTCGAGCATATTTATCATTGCGCTCATGAGCTGATTTCCACATTTGGATTGACTCTTCCAGATGCTGTAGGGTATGGCCCAGACGATCTAGGGTATCCCCGAGGACCAGTTGCTGTAGAACATCGTCCAGTTCTGGCACCGTTCATAGAACGTCGTATTAACACAACTAAACAGTCCTTGCAAGTACTGATTAGACGTATAGTTTATTCCATTCAAGAAAAAATATCAACTGCTTGTAGAAATCCGAAAGAAAATCTTGATTTTCTAAGAAGATTTATCGGGAAACTGCAAGAGAATTACATTACCTGTATCTATACCACAAACTATGATGATTTTATTTTGCAAGCCAGTCCAGATCTTTACACTGGTTTTAGCATCAATCACAACCCTAGTTCAAGAAGATTTGACCGACAAGACTTCTGGATGCACTTTGATCGAAATTCTATCTTCTATCTTCACGGCTCAGTACATATCAACTTTGGGGAAGGATCTGCATCGGATCCTGATCTTCGTCCTTTTGTTTGGTATGACAGCCTTGACGAGGCATTGCTGCATAGAAGCAGTTCATTAGATATGAGAAATATGGATGGTGGCAGCACTATCCGCACACCGATTATCACCGGTCTGGACAAGCTCTCGCCTCTTCAGCAGATGCCGTTCTCATATTATCATTCATGCTTGAGCCGTGATGCGATGGCGGCTGATATAATTTACGTCATTGGCTATGGGCTTAATGACCTGCACATTAACACGTGGCTGAAAGAAGCACGGTGGCGTAATCCCAAGCCTCCACTACTGTTCATTGGTCAATGGGAAAATTCTTTCGAGGATGTTCTTAGGAAGTCTACTTGGTCTTTCTCGTCTTCAGAAAAATCTAAAGAGCCGAAAATGATACACAATTTATATATGCTAAGTTTTGAAAAAGACAATTATTTACAGCATAATGACTGGCATTTCGTCAGAACAGAATATAATTATGCCATATGGAATAAGAATTTTCTAGAATTTCTTAACGCACCTGATCAGTTGGAAAGCATTCTTGAAAAATTGATGTGAGGAGCAAACCCAGTTTCTGCGCAAATCCCCTGCCCTGTAGTCAGATACAATGATCCACCGCAACAGGAGCCAAATTGGGCAACGACAAAGCGGGAGCACCACCTTAGACCAAGTCTATGCTACGATAGTGCTTCACGAGTAGGAGGCAGCTAGTGACGATCCGCAACACGCTTGACGCAGTGACTGTCAGAGGCTTCAAGACCATCAAGGCGCTGGAAGCCTTTGACATGACGCCGAGCCGCTTGACAGCCTTGATTGGCGCCAACGGGGCCGGAAAATCCAATTTCATTTCGTTTTTCCGCATGTTGAGCTGGGCGCTCTCCGGCCCGGACAAGCTGCCGCTCCATGTTGGCCAGCAAGGTGGAGCCAGCGCCCTCCTCCACGACGGACAGGAGACGACGCAAGACATTGAGGCGGAACTCTCCATGTCCAACGAGTTGGGTAGGAACGACTATGCATTCAGGCTGTTCTACGCTGCCAACGACACTCTGGTTTTCGCGGAGGAAAAATACCGCTTTCTTCGTAGCGGCCACTCGAATCTGGGTTGCTGGGTGGAAACCGGAGCCGGTCATACTTCACCAAAGCTACTGACACAGGCCACCAGCGATCAGACGGCCCGCGTCATCCACGGCATCTTGAACAAATTCATCGTCTATCAGTTCCATAACACGTCCTACACGGCGCGTATGCGCAGCAAGTGGAACGTCGACGACTCTCGATGGCTCAAGGAGGACGCCGCCAACATCGCTCCCGTCCTCCTGCGCTTGAAGACAGACGAGCCGTTGTACTATCAGCGAATTGTGGCAGCCCTGCGGCTTCTGCTTCCGTTCTTTGAGGATTTCGAACTCGAACCAAGCCATAACAGGGTCCTCTTGTGCTGGCGAGAGCGCAACTCCGACCGGGTGTTCAGTGTTGCCCAGGCTTCCGACGGTATGCTTCGTGCCATTGCATTGGTCACGCTGCTCCTGCAACCGCACGAGGACTTGCCCGACGTGCTCATTCTCGATGAACCTGAACTGGGTCTCCATCCTTACGCAATCAACGTGATCGGAGACCTGATTCGATCTGTCGCCCAGACCGTACAAGTCATCGTCGCCACACAGTCCACGCTATTGATTGATTGCTTTGAGCCGCACGAAATTGTGGTGGTGGAGCGTGATGGTCGGGCGTCTTCCTTCAAGCGTCTCGAAGAGGAGCCGTTGACTGAATGGCTCAAGGAATACTCCATCTCCGAGCTATGGGAAAAGAACGTCGTGGGAGGAAGGCCTTGAACAACATCCGCCTGAACTTCATTGTGGAAGGACAAACCGAGGAGACGTTTGTCAACAGACAATTGAAGCCGCATCTGGCGCAGAGATTGATCTCTGTCTATGTGCGATGTGTTCAAACAAGTCGAAAGCGAAACATCAAGCATCGTGGTGGTGTCCCAAGCTATGCACAGGCACGCGGCGATATCAGCCGGTGGATGCGCGAGCAACCGCAACCCAAACACCGCAACGTTCGTTTCACGACCATGTTTGACCTGTTTCGCCTCCCAGAGGATTTCCCTGGTTACAGGGCAGCGGCGCACGAGCCTGACCCGGGCCGCCGGGCGGTCGCCTTGGAGAACGCCATGCTGGAGGACATTGGGGACGAGAGGCTTGTGCCCTACATCCAAGTTCACGAATTTGAGGCACTGGTGCTTGCTGACCCCCAAGAGTTGTCGAGCCTGTACCCCGAGTCCGCTGCCGGTGTGCGTCAACTTGTAACAATAGCAGGCGATTACAGATCCCCTGAGGAGATCAACGGTGATCCAACAACAGCCCCATCCAAAAGGATTCTGCAAAAGATCCCCAACTACAGAAAAAGCGCCTCCGGGCCAACCATCACGGGTCGGATTGGCTTGCCCACGCTACGGGACAAATGTCCTCACTTCGGCAAGTGGGTGGACAGGCTTGAGGCACTGGGATCGTCCGCGTAGGGTAACGGAGACGGCCGGTACGGGAACCGTCGTGCCATAGACGTGATCCTCGTATGGCCTGCGCCCATGGTGTGGGCCGGGTCGTTGTCGCCACGGACGGCATCCTCATCCCTCCTGGCAACGGCGGGTGGTGCGGGCGTTGCTGCGGGTGGTGCAGGGACTCCACAGCCAGACGGCTGTCCAGCTTCTCCTGGTGATGGCATTAGTGGAATCAAACTTTGACCCCAACCAGGATCGCTGGTGGGGCCTGGACCTGAACCCGGAAACCAGGGGGGTGGAGCGCAGTGGCACTGACAACTAACTACTACCCACGTTAGGAGAAAATTCTTGGCATTCTTAGATTTCTTCATTATCATTAAAGGTCCTTACTGTCCTTATTTAGAAAGTGCTAGGGAATCTTGAGGAGGATTGGGCCTCCTTCCGTCCCAGTCCCGTTCTTTTGAAAAGCCTTGCTATGACAAGGGAGTCAAGGCCTTATGTGGGCTGTCTCAGAACTATTTAGCGCTCTGATCCCGCAGCCGTTAGTTCGGAAATCCGTACCAATAGCTATGGCGACGGCCTCAATGTGTCGTAGGAGGAAGACCTTGGGATCACGCTTCATAGATCAACTGCCTGCTGGCCTGAATCTCGGCCCACACATAGGGATTGTGGATGGCGCCCGCCATCACCAAGTCCACCGGTTGATCCAGGATACTGGCGAGTTGCTGTTCCAGGTTGAAATAGGCATCCACCAAAGCCGTGGGCTCCAGAGACTGGAACTCCACCAGCAAGTCCAGATCACTGCGGCCCGTCTGGAAATCATCCCGCACGGCCGAGCCGAACAGGTGCATGTGTTTTACATGGCGCCGCCGGCAGGCCAGAACGACGGCATGGCGCTGGCCATCCCCTGCTATGAAACCCCCGCCGGTTGGAAGTTTTTCGGGACGTTGCTGGATGCGGGCAGGATCACTGTCTGTGGCGAGGAGAGCTTCGGCGCCGGCTCGGACCACGTGCGGGAGAAGGACGGTCTCTGGGCGGTGCTGTTCTGGCTGTCCATCCTGGCGGCGGAGCGGTGCTCGGTGGCCAGCCTGATGGAACGCCACTGGGCCGTCTACGGGCGCCACTACTACTCCCGCCATGACTACGAGGGGGTGGAGCAGACGGCAGCGGCGGAGTTGTATGGGGCGCTGCGGGACCGGTTGCCCAAGCTGGCGGGCCAGCCCTTGGCGGGGGACAGGATTGACCAGGCGGACGAGTTTTGCTACACGGATCCGGTGGACGGCGCCACCAGCAGCGGGCAGGGGTTAAGGATTTTGCTGGAGAGTGGCAGCCGCATGATCTTCCGCCTCTCGGGCACCGGCACCCGTGGGGCCACCCTGCGGCTCTATCTGGAGCGTCACGAGCCCAGCAGCGGGGCACTGAACCTGGACCCCCAGACGGCCCTGGCGCCGCTGATCCGAGGGGCCGACCAGTTGGCGGGCATCCGTGAACGCACGGGCATGACCGCACCCACCGTGATTACTTAAGGACAGAGGACATTGGTGGGAAACGGACAGAATCGGGGCGACAGGATTTGAACCTGCGACATCTTGCTCCCAAAGCAAGCGCGCTACCAAACTGCGCTACGCCCCGATACATCCGTCACGACTGCCACCCTAGTCCATTTCCCGCTGGATGAGTCCACCCCCCAGCAGCACGTCTTCCCCATAGAACACTGCCGCCTGGCCAGGGGTGATGGAAAACTGCGGTGTCTCGAACACCAGCCTGGCCTGGGTGGCGCCGTCGGGAATCAACCGGGCGGTGACGGGTTCGCTACGGTAGCGCACCTGCGCCTGCACCTCCATGGGCGCTGTCGCTGGCGGGATGGATACCCAGTTGATGGCGGCCACGGTGCAATCCGTTCGCATGGCTTCACTGCGGGTCGCCACCACCACGTGGTTCATGGCCCCATCCAGCCGCACCACGTGGAGAGGCTCGTGCCACGCCACCCCCAGACCCCGGCGCTGGCCAATGGTGAAGTGTTGCACGCCGTTGTGGGATCCCACCGCCGTACCGTCCCGCAGCACGATCTTGCCGGGTCGGGGCGGTAGGTGGGTCTCCAGAAAAGCCGCCATGGAGCCGTGGTGCTCCACCAGGCAGAGATCCTGGCTTTCCGGCTTGGCGGCGGTGCGCAGACCATGGCGTTGAGCCTCGGCCCGGGTTTCCGCCTTCCGCAACTCCCCCAGGGGAAACACCAGATGCTCCAACTGCTCCTGGGGGAGGTCGTAGAGGAAATAGCTTTGATCCTTCTGGCGGTCCCGCCCCCGCAGCAGTTCCATGCGGCCACTGTCAGGGTGACGGCGCAGGCGGGCATAGTGACCGGTGGCAAGCCGGGAGACGCCCATCTCCCGCTCCGCCCAATCCAGCAGCAAGGCCATCTTCACGTGGCGGTTGCAGCGGGAGCAGGGGAGGGGGGTGACGCCCTGGCCGTACCCTGCCACCAGGCCGTCCACCACCTCCTGTTGAAAGGTCTGGCGAGCATCCACGATGTGATGGGGGGCCCCCAATTGTTCACAGACTCCGGCCGCATCCACCAACCCGTCGGAACAGCAGGCCCCGCGCCCCTTCATCAGCCAGAGGGTGACGCCGGTGACGGACCACTGGGCCTCCTGCAGCAAGGCGACGGCGAGGGAACTGTCTACGCCGCCGGACAGCCCCACGGCAATACGGTGTTCTCCCGGCCATTGCCGCAGCAACTCCAGGGTGCGACGGCCCCCTTCGGTGCTGGCAGGGTTTGTGGTGGATGGGGGTGGAGGCGTGAACCCCATGGTCCTGGTCATGGCTGGGGCAGGGGAAACTCGTTCCATGATGGTCTGATTCTGGACGACACAGTGCATGGATCACGGGCCAGCCCACCAATGGCCTGCCGCTGATGCCGAGCATCTGTTGGTGTACCCCCGGCAGATGCAGGCCGTTGAGCAGGCAATGTTCACTGCGGGAATGCCCCGGGCCGCCCTGATGGAAAAGGCGGCCCTGGCCGTCAGCCGCCGGGTGCTGGCTTTGCTGAGCGCCTCTGATGAGGGCTGGCGCCGTCGGAGCGTGGTGGTCCTGATGGGGCCTGGCCACAACGGCGGGGATGGGGCCGTCCTGGCCCGGGAACTGTATATGGCGGGTCGGGACGTGGCGGTCTGGAGCCCGTTTTCCCGCCACAAGCCCCTCACTGCCGCCCACCTGCAATACCTGGAGAAGCTGGGCGTGCCCCGCCTGCAGCAGCCCCCCACGCCGGGCCGTGGCCAGCTTTGGATTGACGCCCTGTTTGGCCTCGGGCAGTCCCGACCGTTGCCGGCCCCACTGGCCGCCCTGGCCCAGGCGGCCCGATCAGCGGGGCAGTGGGTCTGGGCCATGGATGTGCCCAGCGGCCTGGATGATCGCCATGGCCGGCCGCTGGGGGCTTGTTTCCACAGCCAGCGCACCTTTTGTCTGGGTCTTTACAAGCGGGGCCTGTTCCAGGCCGATGCCTTGGACGCGGTGGGGCAACTGGAGCGGATCGGCTTTGGTGTGCCCGGTTGGGCCCTGGACCTGATTCAGGAGCAGGGACCCCTGCCGTGCGGTGTGACTGCTGCGGATCGCGCTACAGCGCCATGGCCTGCGCCGTCCGCAGCAGCGGACAAATACGGCCGGGGCCGGGTGTTGTTGCTGGCGGGCAGTCAACGCTACCCGGGCGCCGCTGTGCTGGCCACGGCCGGAGCTGACGCCAGTGGAGTTGGCGCCATTGCCATCGCCATGGCCCCGGCCGTGGCCCACCGGGTGAGTGACGGCTATCCCCACGTGCTGAACGCAGGAGTGGATTTGTCCCCACCCCTGGAGCCTGGGCCACTGGTGTGGCGTCAACTCCCTGACCTGGGCCGGTATGATGCCGTTCTACTGGGACCGGGCATGGATTCCGCCCCCTTTGCAGCCCATTCCTGGGAGCCCCTGCAGAGATTTGCCGGACTGCTGGTGCTGGATGCCGACGGGCTCAATCGGTTGGCCACCATACCGGAAGGTGAAGCGGCGGCATGGTTGCGTGGGCGCCATGGACCCACCTGGATCACCCCCCACGTCCGGGAATTTGATCGCCTCTTCCCCGCCTGCACCCATGGGGACCATCCGGAACGGGCTGCTGCCGCCGCACGGACTGCCGGGGTTACGGTGTTGCTCAAAGGTCCCCGCACGGCCGTTGCTGCGCCGAATGGCCGCTGTTGGCAGTTGCTGGAGGGGGTTCCCACCGCCGCCCGGGCCGGACTGGGGGACGTTCTGGCGGGCTTTGCCACCGGCCGGGGAGCCATGGCCGTTGCCGCAGGAGATCTCGATCATGGCCAGTTGGTGAGCGCCGCCCTTGATCATCTCCATGCTGCCCGGCAACTGGTGCGGGACGGTTGGAAACACCCGTCTCCCCCGATGGTGGCCGAGCGCCTTCGCCAGCCTGACAAATAAAGAATGTGTGTGTTTCCACGCATCAATCTAAAGCATTAGTGAAAGCGCGGTGGAAATTGTGGTTAATCAAGGAAGGTTCTTGTCAGCAGTTCTGTGTGTCCATGGTGTCCTCCATAGAAGTCTCCGCCTCAACAGAGAATCGGTCCAAACGACAGACTGGTTCCGGTTCCGACCCCATCAGTTGGTATCTGTCTTCCATTGGACGTATCCCTCTGCTGAGCCCATCCGAAGAGATTGAGCTGGGCAATCGGGTGCAGAAGATGGTGGTGTTGCAGACACTCGGCCAGGGGCGGGAGTTGAGCCGCCAGGAGCAGCGGTATCTCCGCATTGGCCAACGGGCCAAGCAGCGGATGATGAAAGCCAATTTGCGCTTGGTGGTGAGCATCGCCAAGAAATACCAGGGCAAGGGCATGGATCTTCTGGATCTGATCCAGGAGGGTTCCCTGGGGCTGGAGCGAGCCGTGGAGAAATTCGATCCCACTCGCGGCTACAAGTTTTCCACCTATGCCTTCTGGTGGATTCGCCAGAGCATGACCCGCTCCATCGCCTGTCAGTCCCGCACCATTCGTTTGCCCCTCTACCTGGGGGAACGACTCTCGGCCATCAGCAAGGTCACCACGGACCTGGCGCAGAAGCAGGGGTCCATGCCCAGCCGGTCCGAGGTGGCCCTTGCGCTCAAAATACCGGTGGAGGATCTGGACAGCCTCATGCGCCAGGCCCTCACCACCTCCAGCCTGGATACCCCCGTGGGCAGTGAGGAGGACCGGAGCCTGCTGACGGAACTGGTGGCTGATCTCACCACGGCCCAACCCCTGGAACTGGTGGAGCAACGTCTCCACTACGAGGAATTGGGCCGTTGCCTGGAAACCCTGAGTGACCAGGAGCGCACAGTGCTCAAGTTGCGCTTTGGCCTGGATGGGGAACGGCGGTACACCTTGGCCGATACCGGCCGCAGGCTGAAGGTCTCCCGTGAGCGTGTGCGGCAGGTGGAACTCAAAGCTCTGCGCAAACTGCGCTGCCTTACCCGCGGCAAGATTCCGGCAAAGGCCTGAAGGTCGGCGACGATGCCTGCCCGGCTCCATTGAGGACGGGCCCACTGGATCCCTGGGGACACCCCTTCCTCTGGCTATAGTGGCGTCTCTCGTGACACCCGTTCACCATGCGGTTCCCGGAAGGCTTGGATCTGAGAGCCTACGGTCAGCAACTTTTGGCTGGGCGTGAGGCAAAAGGATGGACGCAAAAGCAGCTATCTGAAAAATTATTCCTGCCCGTCCACTTCATCCGCGCCTTGGAAGCTGGCGAGAATGGCATGCTTCCGGAGATTCCCTATGTGATGAGCATGTACCGCAAGGCGGCAGTGGCGGTAGATCTTGACCCCGAGCCCATGATCCAGGCCTGCAAGACCTTTCTGGGGGGAGAAGGAGAGCCGCCAACCCATCAACCTCAACCCCGGGCCGGGAAAGCCGTCCAGGTGGCCAGCCCTTCCTACAGTAGGCCCCAGAAGCAACACAGGCAGCCGAGCACAAGGGAGGCGACGGCAACTCCGCAACGAAAAGCACGGGCCGGTCAAGGCAAGGATAAAGGCGACTGGTTGATTGTTCTGGTGGGCTGTGGCCTGGGTTTGGCGCTTGTTGGTGTGGTGGTGGTGCTGAACAGTGAACTGTGGCCCGCCATTCGCTCGTTGATTCCTGCGGATCCCGAACGGGAAACAGCAGCGGAGAAACAAGATCAAGCCCCGGAAGTCCTGGCGCCGCCCCGGCTGACCACTGACACACTCGACGGTCAACCGGGTCCTCTGGACGAACAACTTGAGGAACCTGGGTTGGGCACTGTGCGGTTCATCTTTACGGCGAATGCCGGTGATGGCCGCTCCAGTTGGATTCGTATCGAAAACACCCGTGGCGTGCTCCTGTTCGAGAGCACGCCAGATCCCGATACCAGTGTGGACTTGCCCATCGTCAATGGTGTGCGTGTTCGTTCGGGACGGCCCGAACTGGTGCGCTGGCAACAACCAGGCCAACCTCCCCAACCCCTACCTCCGGCGGCCGATTGGATTGAACTGATTCCGAGTCCCGCTGCCGGCCAGGTGGCCCCTGGCTCTCCAGAAGCGCCCTAGCCCCAGGACTCAAGCATGACTTCTGGTCCAGAAACAAGGGGCGGGGTCCTTTAGATTTCGCTTCCCCAGGAATGACGGCACAACTGAAAAGGACAGGGCAGGACTGGAAGGAGCTTCCCAGGAGTTCCCCATGGAGTGTGAGCCTTGACCTCTTCTCAGAGAAGAGGTCATCCACAACTTTGATAATCTATAGTAACCCCCAATTCTGGATAAGGTCAGGAGGAGCATGGGATGGTCTCCACAGAGTCAAGGGTGACGATTTTGCCCATGTTGACCTTGGGTTGCGCCAGGGTGTAAGCCGCTAGACAAGAGATAATATGGACGAGAGCATTAATAGGGGAAGGGTGCCGTGTATGTTCCAAGCCCATGTGCGACTTGAGTTTATCAAAGAGAGTTTCAATGATGAATCGTTTGCGCAGTAACAGCTTGTCCAGCATGGGCATCAGATAGTTCTTCATATTGCGGCGAACACCAGTGACCAGGTGGTGGCCGCGCTGCCAAAGGCGCAGCAGCAGGGACTTGGACAGATAGCCTTTATCAGCAAAGACCTTCCCTTGCAGAGCAGCACTCATGGCCTCAAGCGGTTGGCGATCATCGGTGCCGCCATCCGGAATCTTGAACGCCACGATCTGGCCCTTGTGGTTGATGAGCACATGCAGCTTGAAGCCCAAGAACCAACCCATAGTGCTACGACCACCCTTGGCCAGCCCTCGAAAACCCGGTTACGGTTGATGCGCCCATGATGGCACACTGCCAGCTTGGCGCTGTCGGCAAAGTAGATGCCGGTCTCCTGGCCACGGAAGTCATGCAGCAGCAGGTAAGACGGCAGCAGCAGGTGGGCAGCAGGCTCACAAATCGACCGTAGCTAGGCAGCTCACCAAAGCAGTCCCGGTACTGGTGTCTGATGCCATAAAGCCAGAAGTGCTTGAAGTCTTTGTAGGCCGAGATGTGGAACAGCACCATGATGAAGAGCATCTCACCGAGGCAGAGCTTGCCTCGTCTCCTACGCTGGCCACTGGAGGGGAGCAACTGGTGATGCTCCCCTCCAGTGGCCAGCTTGGAAAGTCATCGAGACAGCAGAACAAGGCAACGGTAGAATCCGTCATGAGGGGGCCTTCCGTTTGTGTGCTACAGGTGGATACTGCATCAGGTCATGCCTGATTTGGGAACCTCCCCCTCACCCCACTGCACAGTCTGGACAGCCTGAACCACAGGCGGCAGCAGGCTTCCCGTGCCCCCTCCTCCCTGTTCCCATCAGGCTTCCCAAAACCACAAGCCAGGCCAAGAAGGTCTCCCCTGTCCTCCTCTTATCCAGAATGGGGGTTATAGTAGCTCCCTCCAGTTCTGGATAAGAATCTCCCCTGGTCTTGAAAGATCAGAGGAGGAAGCCGCAACTTCCTGGTTTCCTTATTCAGAACTCGGTTATAGTACCATTGGTGAATAGTATATTCAATTAATGGATCAAGCGATATTTAGAGTATCTTATTGTTCTCGTATGAGACTCGATGTAAGTCTAAGAATAAGACCTATATGACACGAACAAGAAGCATTAAGACCGTCGTTGAAGGTGGGGCGCTTGTGCTTCATCAACGTCCCAACCCATCAGCCTTTCCAGGCTGGAGGATTCTGTTCCCCAGGTCCAGCGGCTGTCCAATTGATTTTGATCTTCTCTCAAAAAGCCGGTGAAGACTGGCAAGTCCGAATTGGCAACACTGTGTGAACCACAGTGTTGCATAGCCTGAATCCGATTTTGAGTGAGAACGTCATTCTCAGGAGGCTTCAGAGCCCGGCTTCCACCCAATTGAACCCACGGGGAGCCTGATAGAGAGGGGCGTGAGAGCGGAGCACTCCCTCAAGAGGGGAAGGGGCGGTGGCTCACCCTTCCCCTCTCCCCCACTCCTCTCATCACCTTTCCTCGTTATTCCTGCGGAAGCGGGAATCCATCGATCAAGCCACCATCAAATAGTTCCAATCCCCTGGCGTGGAAGAAAGACCGGCTACTTGGGGAGCCCGGGGGTATTGCAGTTGAACTCCCTGTGCTGGTTTTGCTCAAGCTTTGCAGAAGCGCATGGTGAGATCCAGCCAGGAGGAGCGGGTCACAGGAGCACTGGTGGAGATAAGGTCAATGTCACAGGCAGCGTAGGCACTCAATTGTTCCGGTCGGACGCCGGACACTTCCAGCACCAGGGCCTTCCCCCGCTGCCTGGCCAGGTGACGCAGCTTGGGGGTTAATCTTTCCACTGCCTCCGGGGTAAACTCATCCAGCAGAACCCCCTCAGCGCCAGCGCCCACAGCCGCCTGGGCCTCGGCATCGCTTTCCGCTTCCACAATCACCGACACCGGCCATGGCGCTTGCGCCCGCACCCGCTCCAGCGCGGGGACAATGCCACCGCACCAGGCCAGGTGGTTTTCCTTCAGCATCACCGCATCATCCAACCCCATCCTGTGGTTCAGACCACCCCCACAACGGACGGCGTATTTCTCCAGCAGACGAAGGCCGGGTGTGGTTTTGCGTGTGTCCACCAGGTGGATGCCGCTGCCTGTCAGTTGCCCCACCAAGTGGGCTGTGGCGGTAGCCACACCCGATAGACGCATGGCCAGGTTCAGGGCCACCCGTTCACCCGCCAGCAGGGCTGCGGCGGGACCATGGAGGCGCAGGAGTTCCGTGCCCGGAACTACGTCGTTTCCGTCCGCCACCAGCACCTGCACCCGCACCGCCGGGTTCAGCAGTTGGAACAGCCGGGCAGCCAGTGGACCACCACAGAAGCAGCCCGGCGCTTTGGCAAGCCAGACGGCGGAGCCTTGAACACCCGCCACAGCAGGGGCGCTGAGGTCACCCCGTCCCAGATCCTCCTGCAGCCAGCGCTCTAGGTTATGGCAAAGTTCCGGGGTCCAAGGCAGGGCAGTCATGGGGGAAAACAGTGGCGCTGGAGCCATGGTGACCCATACCCATGGGTTGCCCCACGGCGCCCCTGATCCACCGTGGGGCAAGACAGGGGGAGGGCGTCTGTTCAGCCGCAGCTTTCTGAGTGGAGAACTGAAGCACACCCAGCCGTGGCAAACCCTGGACCATCAGCAACTGGCGTCCGTCAAGGCAAAGTTGGCGTCCATTGTCTCCGGCGGCGGCCTCGAGTCCAGGGGGGCAGGCGCCGACAGTGGCGCCTTGATCCGGCCCGTGCTCCGCTGTCTGGGATGGGAGGAAGGGCAAGGTCTTGTGGTGTTCAAGACGACGGCATGGCACGCCGATCCGGACCAGGGCCATGACCGCCAGCCGGCGCCAGCGGCCGCCATGGTGGCTGAACTGCGCCAAGGGGGACGGCCCCGCTGGGGCATCCTTACCAACGGCAACTGCTGGCGATTGTACGACGGCCAGGCCCGCTCCGTTGCCCAGGGATTTCTGGAGGTGCAACTGCTCCGGGCGCTCAAACAGCCCCAGCTCCTGGAGCGGTTTGTGGTGTTTTTCCGCCCCCAGGCCCTGGGGCCGCGCCAGGGCGGTCCATGCTGGCTACAGACCGCCTTGACCGCCCATGGGCGCCATCAGGAGCGCATTGCCACGGCATTCCAGCAGCAGGCCTGCCATCAGGTGTTCCCGACTCTGGCAACGGCTGTGGCCCGGGCTGCGCCCACAGTGTCGGCAGCCGTGGTGCAGGAGGCCAGCCTGGTGCTGCTCTATCGCCTGCTGTTCCTTCTCTACGGGGAAAGCCGCGGTCTGCCGGGCTCCGGCACAGGGGGCAATTGCAGCAGCCTCCATGGCCTGGTCAACAGAGTGGCGGAGACCTGGCCCGGGGGACCGATGGCGTCCCGGGAACAGCACAACCACTGGACAACCATTGCCGCCCTCTTCCGGGACATGGCCCGCCGTCAACCTCACCTGGGTCGACCGGGACAGGGCATCTTCTCTGCCGAGCGGGCGCCTCTGCTGGCGGCCGTATCGTGCAGTGACGAGACGGTGGCCAGTGTGTTGATGGGGCTGTGCTTTACCCGTCAAGGCAAGCCCATTGATTATGCCGACCTGGCAATCGAGCAGCTTGGCGCGTTATATGAGCAACTCATGGCCTACAGGCTGAAGCGTGACGGGGACCGGATCACCGTGGCGGCCAACCGGTTATCCCGCAAAGCCGCAAGCTGCTATTACACCCCGAGGGCTCTGGTAGATCTCGTTCTTCGGGAAACCATTGCCCCGTTGGTGCAAGGTCTCTCTTTCCGGCAACTGCTCAACTTGAAAATCTGTGACCCCGCCATGGGCACGGGCAACTTTCTCCTTGGCCTTCTGGATTATCTCGGCGACGCCGTGCTTGCCGCCAGTGCATCGAGCCACCCTTCACCCGTTGATAACGGTCAAACGGTGCGCAGTCTGGTGCTACAGCACTGTATCTACGGTGTGGACAAAGACCCTATGGCTGTGGATCTGGCGCGGATGGCGTTGATGCTCCATGGCGATTCGCCGGACCCGGGACACCTGGATCATCACCTGCACTGGGGCAACAGTCTGTTTGGCTGCTGGATCAGGGATGCAGTGGAGACAATTCGCCATGCAGAGGGATGCGCAACGCTACAGACATTGCTGCAGTCCCGACGCAGTCCCGCTGCCGCCATCGCCGCAACGGACCCCACAACGTTGCCAAACGCCACCAGCCACGACCATTGGCACGCCCTGGGCAAAGCCAACGGGCCGCTGGCGGCCCTGTTGTCCGCCGTCCATGCAGGGCATTGGTTGGAACCGACGCCAGCCCAGGACCGGTGCCTTGTTCATGACCTGTGGGGTGGTCGCTGGGGCAATCCCGTTCACGTGGTGACAGGTGTTGTCCCGGTCACTGATCCGCGACTGGTCCGGATCCTGGACCGGATGAACGCCGTTATCATCGAAGAGCGGTTTTTTCACTGGCAATTGGCATGTCCCGGCCTTTGGCCGGCAGGGGACGGCGAGGATCACAGCGGTGGTTTTGATGCCGTGATCGGCAATCCGCCCTGGGACAGGGTGAAACTTCAACAGGTGGAATGGTTTGCACAAAACTGTCCTGATGTGGCCTGGGCGCCCCATGCGGCGGCGCGGCGGCAGCGCATTGCCCAACTACAACATCTCCAGGCGCCCCAGGCTGTGGCCTATGCCCATGCGGCGGCCCATGCAGCAGCAACGGCCCGGGTGGCCAAATCCTGTGGAGACTATCCCCTGCTGTCCGGGGGTGATCTCAATCTCTACGCCCTCTTTGTGGAGCGAGCCATGGCGTTGGTGAAGCCCCATGGACTGGTGGGCATGGTGACCCCGTCCAGCTTGGTCTCCGGGAAGACGGGGGCAGGGTTTTTCCGCCGTGTTGTCCAGGAAGGGCGCCTGAAGGTCTTGTACGACTTCGAGAACAGAAAGACCTTCTTCCCTGATGTTCACGGATCCTTGCGGTTTTGTGTCTTTGTTGCCCGGAAGAACCCAGGGGCCAGTTCCTCCCCCGTGGTCGCTGCGGCCCGCTGTGCCTTCCGTCTGGGCAGCATTGCCGAGTTGAAGGACCCGGAGCGGCGGTTTCTTCTGGGTGCGGACGACTTTGCCCGGGTCAATCCCAACACCCGGACGGCGCCTTTGTTCCGGAGCCGGCGGGATGCCGGGATCACCACAGGGATTTATCGGCGGCTCCCGGTGCTGGTCAACCGATCAGGGGGCAGGGTTTGCCGCCCATGGCCCGTGACCTACAGGAGGATGTTTGACATGAGCGCCGACTCCCATCTCTTCCGCAGCACCCCTGAAGGCGGGGACTGGCTGCCCCTCTATGAGGGGAAAATGATGCAGGCATTCGACCATCGCGCTGCTGATGTGGTGGTCAGCAAGAGCAACGTGTTTCGTCCTGCCCGGCAACGTCTGTTGCAGAACTCTGAAAAAGCCAGTCCCGAGCGGCGCCCCCGCTGGCGCCATTACGTCAAGGTGGACGCCAGACGTTGGTTTTGGCCCGATTCATGGGTGGTTGCCTTCAAGGACGTCACAGCAACAACAAACATGAGAACCATGGTTGCCGCGATTTTGCCCCGGGCTGCCGTCAGCCACAAACTTCCCCTGTTGTTATTCAACAGTAACATCAGCAGGCGAGCCTCCTGGGCCTGTTTCATTCTTGCCAATCTGAATTCCATCGTTTTTGATTTCGTCGTTCGCCAGAAGCTTTACGGAACCAGTTTGACTCTCCACGTCCTCGAACAACTCCCTGTTGTGCCTCCGGATGGCTTCCATATCCGCATCGGTTCCACCACCGCCGCCAAAATTATCAGGGCTGCCGTGCTGGAACTCACCTACACAGCCTGGGACCTTGCGGCCTTTGCCCGTGATCTGGGCCATGGGGGGCCGCCCTTTGCCTGGAATCCTCAGCGCCGTCTCCATCTGCGTGCAAGACTTGACGCCCTGTTTTTCCTCCTCTATGGCATCACCGACGAGGAAGAGATTCATTACATTTACTCAACATTCCCCGTCATGCAAAGACAGGAGTTGGCTCTTTATGGTGACCACCGCTCTGTGAAGGTGTGCCTCAAGGTGCTGAGAACATTTCAGAGGCTGGGTCATGGACCACTGGCGCCAGCGCCTGACCTGAGCAACTGAATGGGTTGTCCGGCCGAGCGGATGAGGGCGCAGTCGCAATGGAGAGAGTCCTGTCAGGGATGCGCCCAAGGGGAAAATGTGGCAAAAGGGGGCTGAAAACATGAATATGGCCCGAAAAACGGATCTGCGGCCGGCGGTTATGGAAGATCGACCGTACCTCTATCAGTCCATGGCGTGTTCGGATGCGACGCCGGAAATGATGGGGTTGCCGCGCTTCCCCGACCATCCTGTGCCGGATTATCCCACCTTCTACGAGGATTTTGATGACGCGGCCTTTGCCAATGAGAGCGGCTCTCGCCCGTTCATCATCACCGCCGCCGGTTGTGACATCGGCGCTGCCTGCTACACCATACGCGGCCGGTTTGCCGAGCTCGATATCTGGATTGCCCCACGGAAGGATTGGGGCCAGGGTCATGGCATCCGCGCTCTTGAGCAACTCATCGCCTTACTGGACGCGACGGGCCTGATCGATGGTGCAATCATGCGGCCCTCGGCCCGCAACGCACGCTCCATTGCCGCCTATTGCAAGGCCGGCTTTGCCCTCTTCGAGGATCAGGTACACCAACTCCCGGCCCGGTGTCTGGACGGTGGCGAGGATTACACCGATGCTGTGGTCATGGTCCGCCTGATCCAACAGGGTGGGGATAGCATCAATTCCGCGCATGACGATGAATTCCCCGTTCATGGGCTCTCATGCTGCTAGAATTCGCCATTCATGCTCCGGCTTGACTCTTCATCTTCTCTTTGGGATGGAACCCCAAAGCACTGGATGATGCATCATCGGGCGATTAGCTCAGCGGTAGAGCGCCTGCCTTACAAGCAGGATGTCCCTGGTTCGAACCCTGGATCGCCCATCTGTATCTTTGTGTAGAGGGGGCCATGGGGACAGTGGTGTGGGCCACCGGGAAAGATTCCTTTTTCTCGCGTTTCGCACTGGCGCCACAGCATGCTAGATTGAAAAACGTCCAGGAATCCTCTTTTGGTCCGAACGATGCTGACAAAAACAGAGCTTCTCAAAAAAGTCCACGAGCTTGCTGATGCCGGCAAGTCCGATGTGGTCCGCGCCTGCGGCTACGTGTCCACCACCAAGGATGGGCGTGAGCGCCTTAATTTCACGGCTTTCTACGAAGCGGTTCTTGATGCCAAGGGTGTGGAGATCGGGCGCGGCGGTGGTGCGAAGAGTGGGCGCAAACTCAGCTTTCTGGCCAAGATCCAGGGCAACGGCAATTTGCTCATTGGCAAGGCCTACACCAAGAAACTTGGTCTGAACCCCGGTGACGAGTTTGAGATCAAGCTGGGCCGGAAACACATCCGTCTTGTTCCCCTGGGCGCCGAGGACGACGGCGGGGAGGAGTGAGGGTTCGCCACTTGAGACAATTCCCGCCACCCCCACACCCGTCCCGGATGGTGGAAAAGCCTTGTTGAACGATGACGCCAACCCCTTCGCCTGAATGATGCTCCAGCACACAGAGCTTCTCAACAAGGTCCATGAGCTTGCTGGCGCCAGCAAAACAGAAGTCATCCGCGCCTGTGGCTACGTCACCACCACAAAGAGCGGCCGTTCACGGCTCAACGTCACCGCCTTTTACGAGGCCCTGCTCCAGGCCAAAGGCGTGCGGATTGGCGGTAACCCCAAAGGGGGCCGCCGCCTCGATTTTGCCGGCAGGATTCAGGGCAACGGGAACCTGGTGATTGGCAAGGCCTATACCAGGCAACTGGGGTTGGCGCCCGGTGATCGTCTGGCCATCCGGATCAGGGACGGCCAGGTAATGCTCACCGTGATGGACCAGGACAGGCCCGGAGTGGATGAGCGCTCAACGCCCAACTCCCCGCCCATGGCGGCAATGGGGCAATACGACCCGAAGCCCGTGGAATCCCGCTGGCAGTCGGCCTGGGAGCGCTGTGATGCATTTCACCCGGATCCCCGGGCCCCAGGCCGGCCCTATGGGGTGGTGATTCCACCCCCCAACGTGACGGGCAGTCTACACATGGGCCATGCCTTTGAAGCGGCCCTGATTGACACCATGGTGCGGTTCAAGCGGTTGCAGGGGTACAACACCCTCTGCCTGCCGGGAACGGATCACGCCTCCATTGCGGTGCAGACCCTCCTGGAGAAACAACTGGCCCAGGAAGGGACCAGCAAGGACCGGCTTGGCCGTGAAGCGTTCCTGAAGCGGGCCTGGGCCTGGAAGCAGGAGAGTGGCGGAACCATCGTGACCCAGTTGCGTCGTTTGGGCTTTTCCGTAGATTGGCAACGGGAGCGCTTCACCCTGGACCCTGGCCTCAGCCGGGCGGTGCAGGAGTCCTTTCTGAGATTGCATGACAAGGGTCTGATTTATCGCGGGGAATACCTGGTGAACTGGTGCCCCGCCTCCGGCTCGGCCGTGAGCGATCTGGAGGTGGAGATGAAAGAAGTGGACGGTCGTCTCTGGTATTTCCGCTATCCCCTCACCGATGGATCCGGTCACCTGGAGGTGGCCACCACCCGGCCCGAGACCATGCTGGGGGACGTGGCAGTGGCGGTGAACCCCGGCGACCAGCGCTATGCCCCACTGGTGGGGCGTACCCTCACTCTGCCCCTGGTGGGTCGCCGGATTCCGGTTGTTGCCGATGAGCACGTGGACCCCCAATTCGGCACCGGCTGCGTAAAGGTGACCCCCGCCCATGACCCCAACGACTTTGCCATGGGGCGGCGCCATGGCCTCCCCATGGTGACGGTCATGGACAAGAACGGGCGCATGAATGAAGCGGCCGGCCCGTTCCACGGCCTGGACCGCTTCGAGGCGAGACAGGCGGTTGTGGCCGCTCTGGCCGCTGCACAGGCTTTGGTGAAAGTAGAGGATTACCGCCACAGCGTTCCCTATTCCGACCGGGGCAAGGTTCCGGTGGAGCCCCTGCTCTCCACCCAGTGGTTTGTCCGGACCAAGCCCCTGGCGGAGGCTTGCCTGCAAGCCCTGGACCGGGAACACCTCCGCTTTGTTCCCCGGCGTTGGGCCAAGGTGTACCGGAACTGGCTTACGGATATCCGCGACTGGTGCATCAGCCGCCAGTTGTGGTGGGGGCATCGCATTCCCGCCTGGTTTGTGGTGAGTGAAACCGACAACCAACTGCGCAGTGATACGCCCTACGTGGTGGCCCGCAACGAAGCGGAAGCCCATGAAGAGGCGCAGCAACGTTATGGCCCGGAGGCAACAATTCAGCAGGATGAAGACGTTCTCGATACCTGGTTTTCCAGTGCGCTGTGGCCCTTCTCCACCATGGGCTGGCCGGATGAGGAGAATGCCGATCTGCAGCGTTGGTATCCCAATAGCACCCTGTTCACCGGGTTCGACATCATCTTTTTCTGGGTGGCCCGCATGACGATGATGGCTTCGGCCTGCACCGGCGCCATGCCCTTCGCCGACGTGTACATCCATGGCCTGGTGCGGGACGAGCAGAACCGCAAGATGAGCAAATCCGCAGGCAACGGGATTGACCCCCTGGTGCTCTGTGAGCGCTATGGGGCGGACGCCCTCCGCTTTTCCCTGGTGCGGGGCGTGGCGGGAGCGGGGCAGGACATTCGCCTGGATTTTGATCCTGCCACCCAGGCCTCCAACATTGTCGAGGTGTCCCGGAACTTTGCCAACAAGTTGTGGAATGCCACCCGCTTCGCCCTACTCAATCTGGATGGGGCCACCCCCGCATCCCTTGGTCCGCCGGATCCCGACAAACTCCTGATTGCGGATCGCTGGATCCTCTCCCGCCTGGCGCGCACCAGCCGGACCATGGCGGAGAAGCTGGACAACTACGGCTTGGGGGAATCGGCCAGGATCCTCTATGAATTTGCCTGGAACGACGTGTGCGACTGGACCATTGAACTGCTCAAGCGGCGCCTCAACGGCAGCAATCCGGAAGATCGCCACACGGCCCAGCAGGTCCTGGCATTGGTGATTGAGCAACTGCTGGTGCTGGTCCAGCCTTTCATGCCCCACATCAGCGAGGAACTCTGGCATCGGCTGACCGGCGCCCATCCTGACACCTTCCTGGCCCTGCAGCAGTGGCCCCGATTGGATCAGGCCCATCTGGACGATCAGCTTGAACAGCAGTTTGCGGCCCTCATTGACGCCATTCGCGTGGTGCGCAACCTGCGGACAGTGGCGGGCTTGAAACCCTCCCAGACGGCCGCGGACGTGCTTCTTGTGAGCGATAACGAAACATTGTGCCAACTGCTAGGGGAGGCCAAAGCGGACATTGCCAGCCTCGGCAAGGTCGGGACGGTGAACATCAGCAGCACCGCCGTCACCCTGCCCCGCTGTTTGAGCGCCGTCAGTGGTGACCTGCAGATTCTGCTGCCGGTCGGTGGTCTTGTGGACGTGGAGGCCCTGCGGGGCCGCCTGCAGAAAGATCTCGGCAAGGCGGAGAAGGAGATCGCCGTCCTTTCCCAGCGCCTGCGCAATCCCGGCTTTCTGGGTCAGGCGCCCCAGGAGGTGGTGAGCAGGATGCGTTCTAATCTGAGCGAGGCCCGGCAGCAGTACCAATTGGCCCAAGGGCGTCTAACCTCCTTGGGCTGAGGGAGGGCGTTCCCGCCCCAGCCCGCACAGGGTTAACCGGGCCCAGTTCCCCGCCACCAATCCCATGCAATCCCTGATCGAAACCATTGAAACCTTCCTCAGGGATCTGGGCCCGGTGGGCTGGATCGTGTTTATCGCCCTGTATGCCCTGGCGGTCACCTTCTATGTGCCGGGCTCGGTGCTGACCCTGCTGGGTGGCGCCTTGTTCGGGCCGCGGCTGGGGGTGCTGGGGGTGCTGGCTGGCGCCTTTCTCGGTATGGCCGGGAACTGGTTTCTCACGCGCCAGTGGCTGCGTCCCTGGGCCCAGAGGAAACTGGAGCAGAACCCACGGCTGCAACGGGTAGAGCAGGCGTTGAGCCGGGACGAGGGTTGGAAGCTGGTGGCGCTTCTGCGGCTGTCGCCACTGTTTCCTTTTGTTCTGATCAACCTGGTGTGCGCCCTCACCAGCAACCTGCGCTTCCTGCCCTACATGGCGGCATCAGCCGCCATCCTGCCGGGCACCGTTCTCTACATCTACATTGGCGACACGGTCCGCCAGGGGTTGACGTTGGATGGCGGCCTGGAGCAGGGTCAATTTCTCCTTCGCATCCTTGGCGTGGCAGCCACCTTTGCCGTGGTGTGGGTGGTGGGGCGCACAGCCAGCAGGGTGCTGAAGAAGCAGTTGAGTGAAACCGACACCTGATCAGGCTGCCCGGAACAAGTTGCGAATGCTGCGGCTGACGGGGGACAGGACCACGTCCCGCAGGACGGCAATGGCCACAAACCAGTACAGACGCAGGCGGGCCATGGGACCACGCTGCTGAGCCCGCTGAGCCAAGTGGGCGTACTTGGCGCGACCACAGTCCGTTTTGATCCAGCGTTCAATGCCTTGGTCCATGACCTGACGGGGAAAACGGCTTTCAGTCTGGCGCAGTTTCTGTCATCCGGGCCGCGACCCTAAACACTGCAACAGACCATCCTCGTCCAGAATCGCCAGCCCAAGGCTGCGGGCCTTGTCCAGCTTGCTCCCCGGATTGGCCCCCGCCACCAGGTGGGTGGTCTTCCTGCTGACGCTGGCGGTCACCCTTCCTCCCGCCGCTTCAATCCGCTGGTGGGCTTCAGCGCGGCTGAGGGATGCCAGGGCGCCGGTGAGGACAAAAGTCTTGCCGGTGAGGGGACATGTGGGAGATGGGGGCTTGTGGTTCGCTCCAGAGCACTCCGGCATCCGGGTCCAGTGGCGTCCGGCCTGCTTTGTTGTTGATCCTCTGTATGAAGCCAGAGAAGTCTTGTCTTGAGCCTGAGGCTTGCTCCAACCGAGGCCGGACAGGAGTAATGCCTCCAGATCATCGCAACGCGCCAAGATCTGGGCCAGGACGGCGCAGTCCGCCAGGGCGCGGTGGGCGGCGTCCCCAATCTGTACTTCATGGGCGCGGGCAAGATCCTTCAACGACACGCGCCCGGGCCGCAGACCCAGTTGTGGCGGCCATGGGGCTGTGCAGGTGCATACCCAGGGCAGTGTCAAAGCGGGCAGGGGTGGGCGGCCAAACCAGCGGCGATCAAAGCCGACGTTGTGGGCCACCACCACATCAGCATGTTGGGCCATCACCTGAAACAGCTCCAGCGTCTGCTGCCATGGCTGTGGCCGTTGGCTGGCTTCCGGTGAAATCCTGTTGATCCGTTGAGCAGGATTCTTGTCAACGGGAAACAGCATCGACACCTGGCTGAGGGTGGTCCGCAGGGATACAGAGAACAGCACGGCTCCCAACTCAATACAGCGGTCCTTCTCGGGACTGAACCCCGTGGTCTCCACATCCAGGATCAGCAGGGTTTCAGGAAGGGGAGGTGTGGGCATCAGCAAGCGCTTTCCCGGTTAGCTTGCCTTAGCAAGGGAAGATCGTCTCCCAACTGTTGCTTCTTGGGCAAAGCGGAAAATTCCTGGTCCTGGAGGTCTTGAGGAAAGGCAAGGAGCTGCAGCAGTTCTGCTTCATCAAGAATCTCAACACCAAGGCTGCGGGCCTTATCCAGCTTGCTGCCCGGATTGGCGCCCACCACCAGATGGGTGGTCTTCTTGGTGACGCTATTGGTCACGGCTCCCCCTGCCGTCTCAATCCGCTTCTGGGCTTCAGCGCGGCTGAGAGAGGGAAGGGTACCAGTGAGGACAAAGGTCTTGCCGGTGAGGGGGTCTGGACCAGACTCTGTGGACAGATCGGACTGGCTCTGGAGTTGCAGTCCAGCCTTGGCGAGGTGGGCCAGGAGTCTTTGATTGGCTGGATTGCCAAACCACTGCTGCAGGGACATGGTGATTTCGTTGCCAATCCCTTTAGCCAGAGATGGCTGATCCGCAACTTGGTTAATGGACCCGATATCGACAAAGGCTCCCAGCAGTTGCTCAGCCGAGGGGAAGGATTGGGCCAGCAGCTTGGCATTGGCACTACCAAAATGAGGAATTCCCAGGCCGGAGAGCACAAGGGGCCACCATTGCTGCTTGGAGCCATCCACCTCCACCAAGCGTTTTTGGTTGGCCGGATCACTCAACCACCTGTGCCATCGATCAGCAGTTTTAGAGCCAATCCCCTTCAAACCAGCCAGACGAAGTTGCTCAGCATCCAGCAGTTGCTCAGCCGAGGGGAAGGATTGGGCCAACAGCTTGGCATTCACGCTGCCCACATCAGGAATTCCCAGGCCGGAGAGCACAAGGGGCCACCACTGCTGCTTGGAGGACTCTACCTCTACCAAGTGTTTTTGATTGCCCGGGTCACTTAGCCATCTTTGCAGGGCAATCAAAGTGCGTTGACCAACCTCTAGCTGTCGCTTAGCGGCATTTTTGAGTGTTTTGAGGTCCTCCTCAAGCTGCTCCTTGGCTTTGTGGAGTTCTCCAAATCTCTCAAGTTGCTTCTCCAATTTCTCCACCGAGGGGAAGGCATGGGCCAACACTTCAGCATTAGCGCGGCCCACATGGGGAATTCCTAGGCCATAGAGCACACGGGACCATGGTTGCTTCTTGGAGACTTCCAAGGCATCCAACAACTTGCGGGCTGATGGCTCAGCGAGGCCATCCAAGCTGGCCAGTGCAGCCTCTTGCAGGCCATAGAGATCATCAATGGTGTGAACCAAGCCACAATGCACCAACTGCTCAATGAGTTCACTGCCAAGGCCGCGAATATCAAGGGCATCACGACTAGACCAATGGCGTAGAGCACTACGAATGATGGCCGGACAGCTGCTGTTGACGCAGCGCCTGAGACCCTCACGTTCTTCTCCAGCCAAAACCTTTAAGAATAAAGCCTTAAGGTCGGGACAGTTGGCCAGGATATTTTTATTGGCTGGGACATCCAGCCAGTATCGAAGCACGGTTTCCCGTTGCAACATGGTCTTCTTTGGCTCCCGCACCAGTAGGGATCCGCATTCTGGGCAGTGATCGGGGAGGGTCAACGCACAAGAGTCCACCCGCACCACTTCAGGAATCACCCCACCCGCCTTGCGCACCACGAGGGTGTCTCCCGCATGCAGACCGGTTCCTTGGGTGAGGTCGTCTATCCGGTCGGCATTGTGGAGTGTGGCCCTCGCCACGGTGCTGCCCTCAAGCTCCACCGGGTCAAACTCCGCCACCGGCGTAATGACCCCCGTGCGCCCCACCTGGGCTACGAGTTTCCGCAGCGTTGTCCTGGCCTCTGTCTGGCTGAACTTCATGGCCACCGCCCAGCGGGGCGCCCGCTGGGTATGCCCCACTCGCTGTTGCAGGGCCAGGTCGTTCAGCTTGACCACCACCCCGTCCGTTCCATGGGGGAGGTGGTGACGCTCAAGATTCCAGTACTGGTAAAATCGGCTCACGTCCACCAGGCGGTGGCAGAGCCGGGCATGGGGGTCGGTTTTGAAGCCGGCAGTCCTCAGCCACTCCAGGGCCGCCAACTGCTGGCGGGGCTGGGGCTGCTCCGGGGAGAGGTGCAGACCGTAGGCCAGAAAATCCACCTTGCGACTAGCCACCACCTGGGGGTCCAACTGGCGCAAGGCGCCCGCACAGGCATTGCGGGCATTGGCAAAGGGGGCCTCGTCCTGTTGGCGGCGCTGGCGGTTGATGGCGGCAAAGGTGGCCTCCGCCAGAAACGCCTCGCCACGGATTTCCGCCCAGGCAGGCGGGTCCGGACAGCGCAGCCGCAGGGGGATGGAGCGAATGGTGCGGACACTGGCGGTGATTTCCTCGCCCCGGTGACTGTCCCCCCGGGTGGCCCCCCGCACCAGCAGACCATGTTCATACCGCAAGGCCAGGGCTACCCCGTCCACCTTCAGTTCACAGGCATAGGCCAGGGGTTGGTCAGGGGGGGCGCCAAGATGGCGCCGCAACCGCTGCTCCCACTTCGGCAACTCCTCCACGGCAAAGACGTTGTCCAGGCTGAGGAGAGGAATGGCGTGGACGACACTGGGCAGGCCGGCTTCCACCGGCTCCCCCACCCGCTGGGTGGGGCTGTCCGGCTGCGCCAGTTGGGGATGGCGCTCCTCCAGGTCCAGCAGTTCCCGATAGAGGCGGTCGTACTCCTGATCCGGGAGGATGGGTTTCGCCAGCACGTAATAGGCGTGGCTGGCCTGATTGAGCCGCTGCCGCAGGGCTTCCGCCCTGGCCTCGGCCTCGGCAGGGGATGGGGAAGACAGGCTCACAGTGGAGAAGCCCCCTGTCTCAAAGCTTAAGGATGCGTTCAATGCGCCAGTCCTTGCCCACCTTGATGAAGATGAAGTCCAGGGGCAGCACCTGCTTCTTGTCTTCGGAGTTGAGCTTCACGGTGAGGGTGATCCGCCCCTCCTGGATGCGGGGACGGCCGGATTTGAGGTTGCGGTAGCGTCTCAGTTCCAGGCCGGAGAGCATGCGAATGAAGTTCTGACGACTCACGTGGAGCCGATAATTATTCGTGGTGAGCAGGTAGGCGGCGTCAATGCGCCCCCGAGCCACTTGGTTGAAGAACTGCTTGATCAGCGGATTGATGCCCCGGGCGCTGATGATGAGGCGGATGGTGCTGATCAACCAGTAGGTGAGAAGCGCTGCCAGGGCTGCCAGCAGGATCTTCACCCCGTAATCCCGCAACAGAATCATGTCCATGGATCAAGCAGCGGCAGCGAAAAGCAATTGTGCCTGATGCTCGGCCCCTCCGGGGGCTAGTCTTAGGATGAGGGCCTGGAGCATCAGGGACATGGGCGTTGCGTTTCTGCCGCCATTGTTCCACCGTTACAATCAGGCGTTCTTCGCCCGGACCATTCCCCACGACCAACTGCGCTTCAGTTGGAGCCGCCGCATGAGCCGTGCCGCGGGGTCCTACCGGCGCCGGGGCAGCCTTGCCCGGATCACTCTCTCGTTGCCGGTGCTGTCACCGTTGCCCGCGTCAGCCACCCACAGCACCCTGGTCCACGAGATGATCCACGCATGGGTGGATCTGGTGCTGCACCGGCGGGAGGGCCATGGACCCTGTTTCTGCGGCAAGATGGAGGAAATCAACGGCCGGAAAACAGGGCTGACCGTCGGCATTCGCCACCATTTCCCCGTCCCTGCCCGCCCGGCCTCCTGGCAGGCCCGTTGTGGCTGTTGCGGAGCTGTCACCCCCTATAAGCGGCGCGTCACAGGGCTGGCCTGCCGCACTTGTTGCCGGCGCTTCAACGGAGGACGGTGGGACCAACGCTTCCTTTTGCGGTTTGAACGACATCCCGCAAACGCCCAGGATCAAGGGAGTTGGGGCTAGGCTGACAACCATGACAACGCAGGATCCCTACCGTCGCCGCCCTGGTCATG
Organism: Cyanobacteria bacterium MAG CAR3_bin_5; assembly: GCA_026709085.1. GTDB lineage: Bacteria > Cyanobacteriota > Cyanobacteriia > PCC-6307 > Cyanobiaceae > Synechococcus_B. The sequence continues at coordinate 95,761 of JAPOTR010000012.1, forward strand.
CCCTGGTGAGTCTGGTGGAGGCCGGCCGTGATCTTGTCCATGGCGCTGCCGGCGCCAGACCGGGATCACGGCGCCGCAGGAATCTGGGGGGCATCGGCCAGGTGAGCCGTTGGGTTGGCGACGGCATCAATTGGCTCCTGGATGATGATGGCAATGCGGTGACCCGGGAGGCGCCTTGGACAGAGCCCCAATCCCCCATTGACGGGCGCAGGAACGGGGGCAGACCCGAGCGGATGACCGGTGATGCATCCGGCGGGGAGCCGTCCTGGTCCGGCCAGGGGAACGATGGGGGGGCACGGCGCCGTCCCCTTCAGGTGATCCCCCACCCTGCTCCCCCTCTGCTCCGGCAAGCGGATTCTTCCCCAGGGCAGTGGCAAGAGCCCCCATCATCCTCCGAACCTGATCAACCATTCGGCAACCGGGATCAACCGGGATCACGCCACCGCGAGGGTGGCGGTGGTCGGTCACGCCCCCGTCCCCGCTCCAGCCGCCGCATCAAGCCATGAGTCACCTGGTTGTGGTGGGGTTCCCCACGGTGGAGGAAGCCGAAGACGTGCGTAAAGAACTGGCAGGTCTCCAGCAACAGCACCTGATCTCCCTGGAGGATGCCGTTGTGGTGGAGAGAGACAAGCAGGGCCATGTTCACCTGCGTCAAGCCGTGAACCTCACAACCGCCGGCACCATCAGCGGCGGGTTCTGGGGATCGCTGCTTGGGTTGCTCATGCTCGATCCTCTCCTGGGGGCCGCGGTGGGGGCGGGGATTGGCGCGGCATCAGGGGCCCTGGCGGATATGGGCATTAACGACGACTTCATGCGGGAACTGGGACGCACCCTGCCTGAAGACAGCGCTGCCCTTTGCCTCTTGGTGCGCACGGTCACTGTGGACCGTGTTCTGGAAAAGCTGCAGAGCCATGCCGGCCACACCAGGCTTCTGCACACGAGCCTCAGCCACACGGGCGAGAAAAAGCTTCGCAAGGCCCTGGAGTGGAGCAAACATCTCGAAGAGACACAGACAAAGCCGGAAGATTCAGCGGCCCACGAGCACCATGATCCGTAGTGTGCTGATCCGGTCCATGGGCTCCACCACCAACATCACCGTTGCCAATCCCAGCAAGACTGCCGAGATGGCAGCAGGCATACGGGCGCTTCATCGGCGCCGCGCCAAACAACCGTTGTTTGACGATCCCCATGCCCTGGCCATGTGCGGAGCTTTCTGGCGTCGCGTGGTCTCCAGCGACTGCCTTTCCGCCCTGGTGGTGGATACCCTGTTGGCAACCGCTTCGGGCATCATGCCGCTGGTCTATACCCGTGCCCGTTTTGGTGAAGATCTTCTGGAGGCATCCATCAAGGATGGTCTGGATCAATACGTGATCGTGGGGGCGGGATATGACACGTTTTCCGCAAGACGTCCCGATCTGATGGAGAAACTGACCCTCTATGAACTGGATCAGGCGGCAACCCAGAAGTCGAAGCGGGAGCGCATGAAAGCAGCGGGAATCAACGAGCATGAGAACGTGCGTTACATGGCCTCGGATCTGAATCGGGAGAAACTCAATGAAGCCCTGGCGCGGGTGGATTTCGATACAACACGTCCTGCTCTGTTCTCCTGGTTTGGCGTTACCTATTACCTGGAGATGGATTCCATCAAGGAAACATTGACCAGTATTTCTTCCCACATGGCGCCTGGTTCAGCCATCATGTTTGATTATCTTGCCGATCCCAGGCTGACGCCTTGCGGATTCATTAGAATGCAGGAGGACAGCGCCAACTTTGTTGCCAGGCGTGGAGAACCATGGCTTTCCAGTTTTGCGCCAGACGACCTGCCTGCATTTCTAGGTGGGCTGGGCTATGAAACCGTCCATCATCTCAAGCCGGAAGAAGTTGGACCCCGTTATTTCTCGAAAACAGACGATATTACCTATCCTGCTTTCATGGGTCTTTACCATGGGGTTGTGGGCAGGACAGAGAACCGTTAAACATCAGGCATGAGCCAACTGAGCCAACAGGGGCTTCAGATAGCGGCCTGTATGGCTGTCAGGATGCTCAGCAACCTGCTCGGGCGTTCCACAGACCACCTGCTCACCGCCACGATCTCCCCCTTCCGGCCCCAAATCAATCAGCCAGTCAGCACAGCGGATCACGTCCAGATTGTGTTCAATAACGACAATGGAGTTGCCCTTCCCCACCAGTCGTTGTAGGATATTCATCAGCGTATGAACATCGTAGAAACTGAGGCCGGTGGTGGGCTCGTCAATGAGGTACAAGGTTTTACCCGTGGCCCGCTTGGAAAGTTCCGTCGCCAACTTCATGCGCTGAGCTTCTCCGCCGGAAAGCGTGGGGGCGGATTGTCCCAACCGCATATAACCCAAGCCAACATCCACCAGGCTCTGCAACCGCTGCGCCGCTGGCGGGATGGCTGAGAACACGTCCTTGGCTTCTTCAATTGTCATTTCCAGCACATCAGAAATCGAATGGCCTTTATAACGAACTTGTAACGTTTCCCGATCATATCTTTTTCCTTTGCACACATCACATTGCACATAGACATCAGGGAGGAAATTCATGGAAATCACGTTCACACCCTGTCCTCCACAGGCTTCACAACGTCCTCCCTTGACGTTAAAGCTGAACTGCCCTGCCCGATAGCCTCGGGCTTTCGCTTCAACAGTTGCGGCAAAACACTGGCGAATCGCGTCAAAGGCCCCCACATACGTAGCCGGGTTCGAGCGGGGCGTGCGGCCAATGGGGGACTGATCAATGACAATCACCTTGTCCAGAGCTTCAACCCCCTGGAGTGCTCCCAAACCATCGGGAAACGGTGTCCGATGGCCCAATTTGTTCTCCAGGGCAGGCTGAAGCAACTCGTTCACCAAGGTGCTTTTGCCGCTGCCACTCACGCCGGTAACGCACACCAGCCGTCCCAGGGGAATGGTAACATTCAGGTTTTTCAAGTTGTTGCGGTGACAGTTGACCATCTGGAGACAGCGCCGGTTGCGGTGGCGACGTTGCTCTGGCGTGGGGAGATGACAACGCCTGGATAGATAGGCCCCGGTTAGGGAATCCTGACTGGACAGCACGTTACCAAGGGAGCCGGAGGCAATAATTTCCCCCCCGTGGACACCAGCGCCAGGACCAATGTCCACCAGATGATCTGCGGATCGGATGGTATCTTCGTCATGCTCCACGACAATGAGGGTATTGCCCAGATTCCGTAACCGGAAGAGGGTTTGCAACAGACGACGATTGTCTCTCTGATGTAATCCAATGCTGGGTTCATCCAGCACATAGAGTACACCGGTTAAACCGGAACCAATCTGGGTGGCCAGACGAATCCGCTGCGCTTCGCCACCCGAAAGGGTGACGGCGGCGCGGTCCAAGCTCAAATACTCCAACCCCACGTCCAGAAGAAAGCGGAGGCGAGCCTGAATCTCCACCAACACCGGCTGGGCAATCTGCAACTGGCGGGGCGTCAGCAACGGGGGCTGCTCTTCCTCCCCACCACCCAAGCGCTCAAGACTGGCCAGGCACCGATCAATGGTCATGCTGGTGAGATCGTGAATTCCGTAGGGACCCACCAGCACGGACAAAGCTTCTGGTCGCAGCCGCCGCCCGGAACAGCTTTTACAGACAACGTCTTCCCGATAGTATTCCAGTTTCTGACGTACGGTTTCCGAGCCTGTCTCCTGATACTGGCGCTCCAACATGGCAAGCACACCATGAAACTTCATCCTGTAGCCTTGACCAGATCGATACCGGCTATCTCCATGAACAGTAATCAAGTCCTCCACACCATAGAGAATAGCCTGCTGTTGCGCGGAATCAAGCTGAGACCAAGGGGTTTGCAAGTCAAAGCCCAGTTCCTTCCCAAGGCTATAAAGAAGCGAATATGAGTAATGATCATCCCGGTGACCCCATGGTTCAATCGCTGCATAGATGGGCTGGTTGGGATCAGGAATCACCCGTTCTACAGTAAAGCAGCGGCGATGGCCGATGCCATGACAATCCGGACAGGCGCCATAGGGGGAATTGAAAGAAAACAAACGTGGGGAAAGCTCTTCCATCACCGCCCCATGCACCGGACAGGCAAAGTGTTCGGAGAATATCCACTCCTGCTCGATGCCGGGAGGCAACTCCTCCCCTTGGCGTAACACCACGTTCACCACTGCCAGACCATCCCCCCGCTGCAGGCACGTGCGCAGAGAGTCGTTGAGGCGCTCGTGAAGCGTGGGGCGGGCAACAAGCCGATCCACTACCACCTCAATGGTGTGATGGTGATTTTTCTCAAGCACAATGTTGTCGTTCAGTTCCCTCACCTGACCGTTGATTCGCACCCGGGCAAATCCCTCCGCCACCAAGCTGGCCAGCAGACGAGCATGGGCGCCCTGCTGGCCCCGCACTACGGGGGCCAGCAATTGAAAACGAATCCCTTCCGGCAACTGCAGAATGGCGCCCACCATCTCGTCAATGGCCTGGGGCCTGATGGGGCGACCGCAGTGGGGGCAATGGGGCTGTCCGGCCCGACCAAAGAGGAGGCGCAGGTGATCGTAAATCTCCGTCACCGTGCCCACCGTGGAGCGGGGATTATGGCTGGTGGACTTCTGATCAATGGAAATAGCGGGAGAGAGTCCCTCGATGGCGTCCACGTCGGGCTTATCAAGCTGGCCCAGAAACTGGCGTGCATAGGTGGACAGGCTCTCCACATAGCGCCGCTGTCCCTCGGCAAAGACGGTGTCAAAGGCGAGGGACGACTTTCCGCTGCCGCTGACGCCGGTGAACACCACCAGCCGATTGCGGGGAATTGTGAGGCTGACGTTGCGAAGATTATGCTGGCGAGCGCCACGAATACGGATCACGTTATCTGGGGACGGCTCCTGGGAAATCTCCGTAGACGCCATAGGGTCCCGCAGATCAAGGGGTTCCCTGGTTGGCCGCTCAATGGGCATTCACGGGAGGTTGAGAAGCCACCGGATTCTACCGTTTCCGCCCCACGGAGATGGGAACGGAGGGTTGTCAATGGACAGGTCCACAGCCATGGGGAGCCGCGGCAATCTGCCGGCGGAGTTGGGCAAATGCCAGGCCGGGATCCACGGCCCGGGTGACGGGCCGCCCCACCACCAGCCACGTGGCGCCGCCGGCCATGGCCTCGGCGGGTGTCATGGTTCGGGCCTGGTCGTCTGCCTGGACGGGGCGGTGGCGGATGCCGGGGGTGACCAGAGCCATGGCGGGTTGCTGGCGGTGGAGCCGGGGGGCATCCCGGGGGGCGCAAACGCAGCCGCCCAGACCGGCCCGGGCCGCCAGTTGGGCCAGGTGCTCCACATGGGCCGACAGGGAATCTGCAACCGCCAGTTGCTGACGGAAGGGCTGGGGATGCCAACTGGTGAGAACCGTGACCGCCAGCAGCAGGGGTGGGGGCAGGCCGGCCTCGGCGGCAGCCTCGGCGGCGGCCTGCCGGGCCATGGCCATGGCCGCCGTGCCTGCACTGGCATGGACCGTGAGCAGCCCGGCCCCCAGCCCGGCAGCCCGGCGGCAGGCTCCAGCCATGGTGGCGGGAATGTCGTGCAACTTGAGATCCAGAAACACCCGCAGGCCACGACTACGCAGTTGGGTCACAATGCCAGGCCCTTCGCTGATGAACAGTTCCAGGCCCACCTTGACCCAGCACAATCCGGGAATCCCCGCCGCCAGCGCCATGGCCCCATCCCCGTCACAGCCATCCAGGGCTACAATGAGCCTCTCCTCGGGCGAGGCGGGCAAGAGGGCCTGAAGGTCGGCTGTGTTGCCCATGGCGACCATCAGGCAACCAGACGGCAGAAGGTCTTTTTCCCAAGCTGGAGCACCTTCCCTTCCAGGGTCTCCCTGGCGAAAGCCGCTTTGGGATCCGTGATTTTCTCCCCGTCAAGGCGAAGCCCCCCCCCCTGGATGCGGCGGCGGGCTTCGCTGGCGCTGGTGACCCCTGCCCTGGTTTTGAAGACCCCATGCAGCAATTGATAGGCCGGAATGGGGGTTGACCAGTCCCAGATGGACGCCAGGCGGATTTCCGGCACCTGGGCCGCCGAGGTGCTGCTGGATCGGGGTGTCAGCACCAGGGCGGCAGCAGCGGCCTGGGCCTGCTGGGCAGCTTCCCTGCCATGGAGAGAGGCGGTAACCTCCAGGGCCATGGCTTTTTGCCGCTGGCGGGGATCCCGGGGCAGGGCCGCCGGATCCAGATCCGTCAACAGGGTGACGTAGTCGTCCACCACGGCATCCGCCACCTTCTCCAGCTTGGAATAGGTGGTGAGGGGATCCTCCCGGAGGCCGATGGTGTTGCCCAGGCTCTTGCTCATCTTTTGCACCCCGTCGGCGCCCGTGAGAATGGGCATCAACAGCCCGAACTGGGGCGGCTGGCCAAAACAACGTTGCAGATCCCGCCCCATGGCCACGTTGAATTTCTGATCCGTCCCCCCCAGTTCCACGTCCGCCCTCACCATCACGGAATCGTAGCCCTGCAGGAGGGGATAGAGGAACTCGTGGAGGGCGATGGGGGTCCCCTGTCCGTAGCGGTTGGCGAAGTCCTCCTTGGCCAGCATCTGCCCTACGGTGGCCGTGCCCAGCAACCGGATTACCTGGCCAAGATCCAGCTTGGCCAGCCATGTGCTGTTGCGCTGAATCTCCAGACGTCCCGGCGTCGCGAAATCCAGAATCGGACCCAACTGCTCCAGGTAGGTGCGGGCGTTCTCCTCCACCTCCCGGGGGTCAAGCCGGGGCCGGGTGGCTGATTTGCCGGTGGGGTCCCCGATCCGGGCGGTAAAATCCCCGATGATCACGACCGCCGTGTGGCCGGCATCTTGAAAAGCCCGCAGCTTGCGGTAGAGGATGGTGTGCCCCAGGTGAATGGAGTTGGCGGTGGGATCAATGCCCAGCTTCACCCGCAGGGGGCGATCAGCCTGCTGGGCGGCCGCCAGCCGGGCCGAGAGGCTCTGGTTCCGTTGATCGGCAGCATGGGGGAACAGGTCCGCCAGACCCCGTTCCAACCAACCGGGAAGTGTCATCCAGTGCAGTGTGGCCAGGCTGGATGGTAGGTTGTCGCGTCAGCCAATGGCCTGGCGGCGCATCTGCTCCAGGGTGCGCTTCATCTGATCAAACATTTGATCCATGGTGATGCCCAGTGGTCCCAGTTGGGTTTTCAGTTGCTCCACCGTCATCCGGGCCTGGAAGTCGTCGGAGAGCTCAAAACGCTTCATGAAGATGCGGTAACGCTCCATGAGCGCCTCCATCTGGGCAATGAAAAGCCTTTTGCCTTCCCGGTCAAACTTGCCGTAGTCACTGCCAAGGCGCATGAGTTGCTGGTAGTCCTCAAAGAGGCGCTTCGACTCCTGCTGAACGATTTCCGACTCGAAGAAGCTCATGGCCTGGCTGTGTGTAGGAACCCTGACGTCTTCAATTGTCACCATGAACACCCGCCTTGGGGCTTGCCGTTGTTGGCGTGTTTGCCACACTTGGGCGTCCTTGACGATGCGCAGTTGATGGCCAAGAGGCACTGGCTTGATCCTGTTGCCCGCAGCCTCCTTCGGGCTACGGGTCACTTGCCGCGGAATCCTGTGGCTGTCCCGGCGCCCGGGCCGGACGGCCATGGGGATGCGGTGGAGTTGGAATTGTTATCCCTGAAACTTCACCAAAATCCATGGTTGCCCTTGCCGGACGGGGCCAGCGTACAACGGGCGGCCCGGTTGGGCGTCCAGTTGGACGTGAATCGGGCCCCCGCATCCCAATGGCGCCGGCTGCCGGGCATGCGGTGGCAGTGGATTGACCAGCTTCTGCAACTCCAGCGTCAGGAGATCCACGTCCACACCCTGGCGGAACTGGAGCAACGGCTGGGGGTGTCGTCAACCTTGCTGAAGCTCTGGCAGCCCGTTCTGGCGTTCCGCCCCCGGGGGGACCGCCCGGCTCTGCCCCCACTGGTTGACGTGAACGGCGCCAGCGGACAGAAGTTGTCCGACCTGCCCGGCTTGGACAGGGGCCAAGTGGCCTCCCTGCTGCGGGAACGTCAGCGGGGGCCGTTTTCCAGCGTGGCGGACCTGCAAGACCGTTTGCGGCTTCCGGATTCGGTGATGGCGGTCCTGGCGGGGCAACTCCACTGTGGCCGCGGCCCGGTCCCGCCGGATCTCCCCAAGCCGCACCTCCCCAGGGAGGCATTCCACCTGAACCCATCCGTTTCTCCCTTCTCGGCCAGGATGTGACCCAGCCAGCCCTGTTCCCCCCGGGAGACGACAGGCGCCTCAGCGGTGATCCCCTCCACCTGCGCCGGGATCAACTCCAGCACTGGCAGGCTGCCGTGGCCAGCCATCAGCAGACCGCCCGCCGTGGGGGAAGCGGCTGCCAGGGGGAGTTGTTTGCCGCTGCCCAAGCCTCCCTGCCCTGTGGCATTGATCCCTTCCTGCTGCTGCCCCAGCCGTTGAACTTCTGGCGCTGGCCCGTGGCGTCCAACGAAGGGGCTGCCCATTATTTCGTCATTGACGCCGCCGACCACCTGCCCCACCCCCTTCTGCTATATGTGGGGGAAACCGGTCAGGCGGCCCAGCGCTGGAAGGGTAGCCATGACTGCAAGGCCTATCTGGCCAGCTATCTGCAAGCGCTGCAGACGGTGAAGCTTGCCGCAGCCGTTTCGGTGCGGTTCTGGTGTGACGCCCCGCTACAACGGACAGCGCGCCGAGCCCAGGAGGCCCGGCTTATCCACCACTGGCGGCCCCCGTTCAATCGGCAAACCCAGGGGCGCTGGCGCACGCCGTTCACCGCCCTGGCGGATTAGGCGGGGCTGTTGCCGCCTGCTTGCTAAACTGGATCAGCAACCTGCTCAAGCTGGATGTCATGATGGAGTTGCGTCTTATCCCTGCGGATGCTCCTCTGCCGGGGGAGGCAACCCTGGCGGTTGGTCTCTTCAGTGACGGGTTGGAGGCCGGCTTGACGGAACTGAACGCCCGCCTGGGGATCTCCCTGGCCAACCCGGTCAGCCAGCGGAAGTTCACCGCCCATACGGGGGAGGCGCTGGTTCTCCATCCCCTGGGGGGACCCCCCCAAACTCTGCTGTTGCTGGGCTTGGGGGAGCGGTCCGGCCACACCTTGGAAGGGTTGCAGAAAGCTGCGGCCCGGGGGGCCCGGGTTGCCCAGGATCAAGCCGCCAAGACCCTGGTGCTGGACCTTCCCCCGGCGGCCCTGGATCCCACTGCGGCGCTGCAGAAGCAGGCCATGGCGGTGCGGTTGGCGGTGTTTCGGGATTTGCGGTTCAAGGGGAAGAGCAGGAACGGGGACAAGAAGGACGCTCCCTCCACCCTGGAGGATGTGCGGATCATCTGCCCCGGCGCCCGGGCCGCGGTCCTGGAGCGGGCTGAGGCCATCTGCACCGGGGTGGAGTTGGCCAGGGAACTGGTGGCGGCGCCCCCCAACGTGGTCACCCCGTTGTCGTTGGCCGCCACCGCCCGGAAGCTGGCGGAGGACCACGGCCTGGGCCTGAGGATCCTGGAGCGGGAGGACTGCGAGCGGCTGGGAATGGGATCCTATCTGGGGGTGGCCAAAGCCTCGGCCTTGCCCCCCAGGTTTCTGCACCTCATCTACCGCTCGGAGGAGCCCATCGAGCGGCGTCTGGCGCTGGTGGGGAAGGGGCTCACCTTTGATTCAGGGGGCTACAACCTGAAAGTGGGGGCCGCGCAGATTGAAATGATGAAATACGACATGGGCGGTTGCGCAGCGGTGCTGGGCGCGGCCCGGGCCATTGGCCAGTTGCGGCCCAGGGGGGTGGAGGTGCATTTTATCAGCGCAACCTGTGAAAACATGGTGAGTGGGGACGGCCTTCACCCCGGCGACATTATTACGGCCAGCAACGGCGTCACCATCGAGGTGAACAACACCGACGCGGAGGGACGTCTGACCCTGGCGGATGCCCTGGTCTACACCTGTAACCTGAAACCGGACGCGGTGGTGGATCTGGCCACCCTCACGGGCGCCTGTCTGATTTCCCTGGGGGACGAGCTTGCCGGCCTGTGGAGCCCCGATGATGATCTGGCGGCGGACCTGTTGAAGGCTGCCCGGAGTTCCGGTGAAGGGCTCTGGCGGATGCCGCTGCCGGCATCCTATCTGGAGCGCATGAAGAGTCCCTTTGCGGATCTGAAGAACACCGGCCCCCGGGCCGGCGGGGCCATCACCGCCGCCCTGTTTCTCAAGGAATTCGTGAGCGGGGACGTTGCCTGGGCCCACATGGACATTGCCGGAACCGTCTGGTCCGACAAGGGCCAGGGGGACAATCCCGCCGGCGCCACCGGCTACGGGGTGCGCACCCTGGTGGAATGGGTCTCAAGCCATGCCGCCAACCCTCCCACGTGAAACCTGGCGGCGCGTTAGCGGGGGGTAACGTCTTCCCGTAGATCGTCAATCCGCTTGTTTTGCAGGTTGACGATCAGCTCCACCCCGATCAGGGTCACGGCTGGCTGGGGCAACAGCGTCAGCCTAACCACCCCACAGGGCCATGGGGAGGAGCGGCCTGTGGGGTGGTTAGGCTGAGCCTAGAAGCAACCGTCCACGGAAATGGTGTAGCGGAGTCCCGCGGCATCAAGTCGAGCACTGGAGCCCACTTTCACGTTCACCTCTGTCACCAGCTTGCCCTGGGGCGGATAGAAAGGTCCCAGACGGCGGTATTCGCCGGGATCCAGCAGGAGCTTGTCGCCAAAAACCTTCAAGCTGGAGCGGTCGCTGAATTTCAGGTAGGAGACCACAGGAAAGAGATCCTGCTCCACTCCCATGACAACCTGCTGCTGTTCCCCATCCTCCCCCGGCTCGGGTTCGTGGACCTCCTCACTCTGAAAATCCACCCAATAGGAGTGGTACACGTTGGTGACCGTGAAGTCCGTATTGAAATTGGTGCGGCCGAAGACGACCGTCAGCGGGTTATTGAGTTGGATCACCTTGCTGACGCTGGTTTCCCCCCCCAGTGCCTTGAGCGCCTCACATGTGCCCGTGTCGGTTTGGGCCTGGGCCGGCAGAGGTGTGCTCCAGGCCAGCACGGCAACCAGGCATGGGGCAAGGCGCCTGGCTTGTTGGCGAAGCAAGGACCAACCAACAGGTGGCGTCATGGTGATGGCAGAGACGGGAGCCCTAGACAAGCACCCGGGCAAGGTTTTGTCCAGGGCCGCGGCCGGATCAACCGGCCGGGGAAGACATCTTGAGCAAAGCCCGGCTGAATATGCCTGCCCCTTATCACCTAAACAAATAATAAACATGACCAATGAGTGTATAGTAGGAATCTGATGCCGCTCTCCTCCCCTCCCTGGCGGTGGGTATGGACATCGGTCCGTCGTCGCCTGGCATGACCCGCAGCAGGGCAGCAGGGCTGCCTACAGGGTCGCTCCCTGGCGACTCACGGGGAGGGAGCGTTCCGGCAGCAGGGCATGGCCCGCTCCGTCACCCGCCAACCCAATCCAACCAAGCGGGAACCCTCCCTACATCACACCATATCAGTGCAGCAGGGGGCAGACCGCCCTGCTCCAACCCGTTGCCCTGGAACAGAGCAGGGGGCTGGCGCCACCGGCAACGGGCGCCACCGCCCCCTTACCCGGAATTGGGGTTCTTCTTCCAGGAAGCAACCTGCTTGAGATCGTTGGCTTGCAGGTAGACCCTGGTGATGGTGAGTTCCGGGAAGCGCCGCTCAGCGTCCTTCAAGGTTCCTCCAACGCTTAACCCTTCCATGAGCAAGGTGCCCGGCCCCCCCTGTGGGTCAATGTAATCAATATGAAAAGAGCGGCGCGGGTTGCTTGTCAGGGGCTGGTGGGGGTACATGGCCATCACACGACACATCGGAGCCAGGATCCCATGCCTCAACCGTCAAATCCCCTCTTTTCTCCCTTCGGATCATAAAACTTGACCTGATGCTCCGGGCCGTTGGCTCCCATTGCGGTCTAAGCCCGACTCCAGGCACACTCCGCCATGGCAACATGGATGTCTGTGGGTAAGATATTGGGCCGCATAGGAGCATTGACCAGTAACATCAGCATATTTGTCTGTGCCACCCAGCAGATCCATGCGGCCTGTTCCCTCGCTGTTGGCCTCGCCTAGGCCCCCTGTTCCCTGGTTGAGACGAGAAACAGCGTATCTTCCCCATCCTCCTGCGTCTCGGTCAGTGTGCAATGCAAGGTCGCTCTTAAACTAAGACCGTCAGTGGACTCCTCTGAGAACGCCAAACAGGATCGGAGAAAATTCCGGCCTTCTGGAAAAACAGCGCCCCGGCCACTGGAAACGATGGTGGCTCCACCTTCCAGATTCCCGCCGTAAAGATTGGGACTTGCTTACGATGGCGCCCAAACTTCACGTCATGGGGCACACCGATCCCGTAGCACTCACACCCTGCAGGACTGTGAACGCAGCAAATTGGCGCATCCCGGCGCGGCGCTGACCACCGTCTTTGGGTTGGCTGGCTTCCTGTGGGTTGAGATGCGGAGCATAAGGGCGAAGTTTAATGCGGAGATACAAGACCTGAGGGCGGAGTTCAAGGCGGATATCCAGGCCAGCGAAGGCGGATAGAACAAGCGGATTGATGAACTCAAGGATGACATGAAGGAGATCAAGGCAGACATCAAAGCCCTGTTGCTGGCCCGGGGTGCGCAGCCGTCGGCAGCGGCCAAGGCCTGAGCCTGAGATGGTGCAGCACCAGCCAGGCTTTGGCCCACCGGTAGGGCCTGGCGGGGTGCGCCGTTGTGGCCCACGGATGAGAGCAATCGGGTTGGTTTATCGCGAAGGTGATGGAAGAGATGAAGATCCCATCCCGGCGACCATCAAGCTGAGGATCGTTTTGCTAAAAAACACTGGAAAATCTCAAAGCAGGTCCACATGGGATTTTGACTTCCCTGTCACAGCAAAAGGTTTTCAAAAGCTAGGGCTGGAGCAGAGGGGTCTTTCCAGTCTTTCCTCAACTATAAACACACCTCCTTAATAGCATTATCAGCATCTTCTAGGGAGATTGCAAATACTTGGCTTCCGTATTTTAATGATAATCTAATAACAAATTCAATATGCTCACTTAATAGTTTTACTGTTTTAGCACGTTCTCTTCTCGTTATTCTCTTCCAAGCTCTATCAGATGCCTTCCTTCCAGCAGAACCATTGCAAATCAAAGCACTACCATCTTCGTAGAGTTGACCTGATATTATCACTTCCTTGCCATCGATTTCTGTGTCAAATCTATGCTTAAACCAATCTTTTCTCTCAAACTCTACAACATCATAATCATCGCCACGAAACACATGGATCTCAGTGTCTCATCCACCTTCATCATTCCTACTGGGCGTGTCTTCTGAATAGGCGGTTTTGTCGCCATCATTCGAGGTCTCAACGACCTATTGAGCCAAAGCTGCTTGAGAGAACAGCAATAAGCCTACTACAGCAAGCAGGCAAGTAGGGCTTTGGGGCGCGCTAGCCCTCCGGTTCTGCTGCCGCTTGCCCGCGTCCATCGTCCGATGGTGAGGGAACCATGGGCCGTGGTAGCTTTGGGAGGATCCCATGCTCTGGCTGGGTTGTGGGGCGGTGCTCACGGGATTGGTGTTGGGGGGCTTGGAGCAGTTCCTCTGGTCTCTGCCCGTGGGGGTGGGGTTGCTGCTGCTGACAACCCGTCTTGGGGGTGGGCAGAGTTGGGGGATGCGGTGCCTACCTTGTGTGCTGGTGGTGGCCTTTGCGGGCTATGGGCAGTGGCGGGCGGAGTTGGCCCTGGCCGGTTCCACCTTTACGGCTGCCGACGAGCAGCAGGCCGTGGCGGTGGTGGCCCAGGTGCGCAGCCACTTGGTGCAGGCCTACAGCGAAGCGTTCTCTTCCCCGTCCGGTCCCCTGCTGGCCGCTCTGGTGATGGGTCAGAAGATGGCCCAGGTGCCGGACATCATCCGGGAAGACTTTCGCCGGGCCGGGCTCTCCCATGCCCTGGCGGCGTCAGGATTCCACCTCTCCGTGTTGCTCAGCAGCGTGCTGCTCATGGCCGGACAGCGGCGCCTGCTGCGGTTGGGGCTGGGGGCCCTGGTGATCCTGGGCTTTATCGCCTTGGCCGGCCCCCAGCCCTCGGTGGTGCGGGCAGCGCTCATGGCCGGACTGGGGCTTCTGCTCCTCAGTTTGAAGACCCGCCAACGGCCGGTGGGGGTGCTGTTGGCAGCGGTGATCGCCATGCTGCTGATTGCGCCGGTGTGGGTGCAATCCCTGGGCTTTCAGTTCAGTGTGGTGGCCACCATGGGGCTGGTGGTCTCGGCCGGTCCCATGGGGGCGGGGTTGGGCCGCTGGTTGCCCCAGCGATTGGCCATGGCCATGGCGGTCCCTCTGGCGGCCACCTGTTGGACCATCCCCCTCCAGCTTCTTCATTTCGGGAAGCTGCCCCTCTACGGCATCCCTGTCAATCTGCTGCTCACCCCCGTCCTGGCGCCCCTCACCCTGACGGCCATGGTGATGGCGCCCGTATTGCTGCTGCCGCCGGTGTTGACGGGCTGGCTGCTGGCGGTGGTGCAGCCGGTGGTGGTGCTGGTGGTGCGGTGTTTCCTGTGGATGGTCCACGGCGCCGCCAGTTTGCCCATGGCGGAGGCGCCCCTGGGGCAACCCGTGCCCGGGGCGGCTGTTCTGCTGGTGGCGGCCTGCCTCTGGTGGCTGGCGCCCCGGCCCACTGGCGCAGCAGGCTGTCCCTGGCGGCGGCCCTGGCTGGCGCCCGTGTTGCTGCTGCTGGCTTTGGCCTTGCAGTTGCAGATGCGCTTTGCCGACGAGATCCGCCAACTGGGTTGGTCCCAGCGGCGGGGCGCCGCCACGGAACGCCACAGGACGCCGGCCCCCTTCCTGGTGGCCCGCCATGGGGGCCGCGCCGCCTTGATTTCCTCCACAGCGCGGCTGCCCTTTTGCCGCCGTGCCCGCAAGGAACTCCACCGCCTGGGCCTGGACGGCTTTGACTGGATTCTGGTCACCTACCGCATGAGTGAAGAGCAAGAGCGTTGTTGGGGGTCCCTCAGCCAGCAGTTGGTGCGGGGCCATGACGGGCGCTTGGCGCCCGGAACGCGTCTGGAGAGTCCCGGGTTGGCGTTGGTTCCCCTCAGCCATGAAGCCCATGCCTACGGAGTGACGGCCGGCAGCCGCCGCACCCGGGTGCTGATCGGCCCCGCTGCGCAACGGTGGGCCGGCAGTGACGGCGCCGCCCTGCTGGATGCCTGGCCGCCGCTGCCCCCGGTCCCTTAAGCTGGTTGCATCCCTTGGAGAGGTGGCAGAGTCCGGTTGATTGCGCACGACTCGAAATCGTGTAGGGCCAAAACCCTCGTGGGTTCGAATCCCACCCTCTCCGTTCCCGGCACGTCTTTCACGTTGAATCCGTCAGTTCTTCCCCCATGGCCTCCGCTTGGCGGAGCACGGTTTTGATGGCGGATTCCTGGCGGTCGGGTGGGTATTTGTAGCGTTTGAGCATTGCCTTGATCCTGATGCGGAGTTTCGCTCTCACGTTCTCTTTGGACTGCCAGTCAATGGTGACGTTTCTCCTGAGCATCTCCGCCAGTTCCCTGGCCATCGTTGCCAGGACGTCTTCCGCCATCAATTCCTGTGCGGACCTGTTGTCCGCCAGGGCGTCGTAGAAGGATTGCTCGGCAGGGGTCAGACCAAGGGCAGCGCCACGCTCCCATGCGTCACGGAACGTCTTCGCCATGGCGATCAATTCTTCAATCACCTGTGCCGCCTCAACGGCGCGGTTGATGTATTTGTTCAGGGAAGCCGCCAGCATCTCACTGAATCGTTTTTGCTGGACCACGTTGGTCTTGAACCTGGTTCTGATTTCATCCTTCAGAAGACGTTGAAGCAGTTCCACCGCCAGGTTTTTCTGAGGGATCCTGCTCACCTCCGCCAGAAACCGGTCGGACAGGATGCCAATGTCCGGAGTCGTCAGACCCGCAACCTTGAAAACATCCGTGATCCCTTCCGCCGCCAGTGATTCGGACAGCAACCGGCGCAGGGCGAAGTCAGGGTCCTTCCTGGCGCCGGGTTGCGCCGCCCCATGGCTTTTGATCAGCAATGCCCGGACTGCCTGGAGGAATGCCACCGCCTCGGTGTGCGCCATCCCTTCATCCATCGCGCCACAGAGGGCAAATGCCTTGGTGAGCTTCAGCACCGTGTCACCGAACCGCCGCTTGCCGTCGGGGAGGCCCAGGACGTGATCCAGGCAGGCGGGAATGAGGGCAAGCGCCGTGCCCGGTTCCTTGAAGCCGCTCCAATCGACGGGGTGGAGCAGATCCTTGGCAATCTGGAGTTGCTCCTTGAGGATCCGGAGCGCTTCGCCGGTATCAAGCGTCGGCTTGCCCCTTCCCCTTGCTGCCGTGTAGGTGGCCAGCGCCTCCTTCAGTTGCGGGGCAATGCCGATGTAGTCCACCACCAGACCACCCGGTTTGTCTTTGAAGACCCTGTTGACCCTGGCGATTGCCTGAGCAAGGTTGGCCCCCTTCATGGGTTTGTCCACATACATGGTGGCCATGCAGGCAGCGTCAAAACCCGTCAACCACATGTCCCGAACCAGCACCATCTTGAGGGGATCGGCAGGATTCCTGAACCGCCTCTCCAGATCCTTCTTCTGCTGATTGGTGGTGTGGTGGAACTGGAGACGCCTGGCCTCCGATGCCGATGTCGTCATCACCGCCTTGACGGCCCCCTTCCTGTGGTCCGGGTCGTGCCAATCAGGGCGTAGGCGAATGATGGCGTCATAGAGGCGAACACAGATATCCCGACTCATCACCACAACCATGGCTTTTCCCGGCTGGATTCTGGAACGCCGTTCGTAGTGCTCCACCAAGTCCTTTGCCACCTGCTTGAGGCGCGGTTCAGCACCGACCAGCGCCGCAAGCGCCGCCCAGCGACTCTTCGCCCGCTCAGCCGTGGGGACGTGGTCTTCACCGTCGAAGATTTCGTCCACCTTCTCGTCTATTGAAGGGAGTGCATCCTTCTTGAGGGCCAACTTCGCCAGACGGGACTCGTAATAGATGGGAACTGTCGCCCCGTCGTCCACCGCCTGTTGAATGTCGTAGACGGAGACGTAGGTCCCGAAGACTGCCTGGGTGTCGCGGTCGTTCCGGGAGACGGGTGTTCCCGTGAAGGCAAGGAAGGTGGCCTCCGGCAGGGCATCCCGTAAGGCCCTCGCCAACCCGTATCTGATCTCCCCCGTTCCGGCATCGAGGCGCCCCTGGAAACCGTATTGGCTGCGGTGTGCTTCATCACAGATCACCACGATGTTGTGGCGGAGGCTCAGGGTGGGGAAGCGACCCTCGTCCGGGTTGGGGGCGAACTTCTGGATCGTGGTGAAGATGATGCCGCCACAAGGGCGGTTGGCGAGCAGATCCCGTAGCGCCTGCCTGGAGTCCGCTTGCCGTGGGGTCTCCCCCAGCAGATGACCCACACCGGCAAAGACCCCGAACAACTGCCCATCCAACGCCTGACGGTCGGTCACCATCACCAGGGTTGGGTTCTCCAGACGGGGATCCGTGAGCAATTTCCCCGCCAGACAAGCCATCTCGATGCTCTTGCCAGCACCCTGGGTGTGCCAGACCACACCACCCTTCCTGTCGCCGTCGGGTTTGCTGGCCGCCACCACCCTATCCACTGCCGCCCGCACGGCATGGAATTGGTGGTAGGCAGCGATCTTCTTGGTCACCTGCCCCTGGTCTTCTTCAAAGAGGCAGAAGGAGCGGATGAACTCCAGCAAGCGCCCCTGGTGGAAGAGACCGCGGATGACGGTTTCCAGTTCACGATGCCTGCCCAGCGGGTCCAGATCCTGCTCCCCTGCGATCAGCCGCCACGGCTGGAACCGTTCCCGCAAGGCGCTCAGCGCCCCCACCCGTGCCTGGGCGCCGTCGCTGATCACCAGCAGAACATTGGCTGTGAACAGGTGGGGGATGTCGGTCTTGCAGGTCTGAAGCTGGTTGAACGCCGCCCAGATATCCGCCTTCTCGTCAGCGGGATTCTTCAGTTCCATCACCCCTATGGGCAGACCGTTGATGTAGACCACCACGTCAGGGCGGCGGCGGCGTCTGTTGCCTTGAACCGTCAACTGGTTCACCACCAACCAGTCGTTGGCGGCAGGGTCGTCAAACCCCATCACCTTGAGGCGGATGCCCATCTCCCGGTTGCCGTCCATGAACGTGATGGGCAGTCCCTGGGTGATCCAACGGTGGAACCGACAGTTGGCCGCCAGCAGTCCCGGCACGTCGGGACTGGCCAGTCGGGTCACTGCCGATTCGATCACCGCTGCCGGGACCTGGGGATTCAGGCGCGTCAGCGCCGAACGGAGACGCCCTGTGAGCACCACTTGGCGGCAGTTCTCACGCTCCGGGGTGGCGCCGTCAGGCGCGAGTTGCGGGCCATGGACAAACCTGTATCCCATCTCCTGAAACCAGGCCAGGGCTTGCTGTTCCAGGTGGTTTTCCGAGATGAGTGCCATCAGGCGCCGGCCTCCTCCGGCAGTGTATCGGTATGGAGGTGGGGGGATCGTTGGGCATGATGGTCAGTTCACGGCGGCAGCCACGGCTTGGAGAAACGTGCGGGCTGGCTCCAGTGCCTCGTGATCCAGGTTCCAGTACCCTTCCCGGGCGGCAACGCCGACGGAAGGATACGGATCGGTTTGGTTGCCAGAAAAGCTCGCACACGGGCTTTTCTGGATTGCGTACGTCCGAGTCCGGGCACTGTTCCACACATTTGAAGAAAGCATCGATGCAGCAGTTCTCAGGCGCATCGGCAAAGGTCTCGCACAATAAAGTCTCCAACATGCCAGGCCTGCCTTGACCCGGCAGAATCAGAATATCAACAGCAGGTTGTCCATCCCATGAACGCTGCTCCAGTGCGTGCTCTAGGCTTGCTGTCACACTCTGAAACGCTCCCGTTGCGTTTG
The DNA here is from genome assembly GCA_026709085.1 of Cyanobacteria bacterium MAG CAR3_bin_5. GTDB lineage: Bacteria > Cyanobacteriota > Cyanobacteriia > PCC-6307 > Cyanobiaceae > Synechococcus_B. The sequence continues at coordinate 114,653 of JAPOTR010000012.1, forward strand.
TCTCGGCATCCCGGATGATTCCGATGCTCTTTACATCAGCAAATCCCGATGCACCAGGAAGGCCAACCAGAAACCCGCGGAGTTGGTTCACGCCCCCAAAGTTCATGATCTGTAACTGCTGAGATAATCCAAGGTGTTTGCACAGGATCTCGAAAAATCTGAGCGGATCTTTGCCTTCGACAAGAAGCAATGCCTCTTTGGTGATGGGCTCCGGCTTTGGATCCGGCTTTGGAGAAGATTGTCTGACCATAGACTGAGCCTCTGGGGTTGTCGGCTGATGTTTAAGATAGTCCATCGATCAGCGAACCTCGAATCCATGGTGAATGGCAGCCGCCAGTCCTTCCGCCTCCAAGGTAACACAGCGTTTCTTCCCCTCCCTATCTTCCTCAATGCGGTGGAACATCAACTTTTCACCCAGCGCCCTATGAGCCGCCTCCATGCACTCGAAGCTATGGGTTGTTGCAAACACCTGGACCTGGGCACGTTCTGCTGCATCGGCAATGGCGCTCCACACTTTCTCCAAGACGGAATAGTGGATTCCGTTTTCTATCTCGTCCACCATAACAATACCACCAACTGCAGAAGATATGGCCAGAATGATTCTGGCCATTCGAGTCATTCCTTCTCCCATTATGGAAAGTGGCACCAACTCTGAAAGGCCAATATCACCCCAGATCATAGGATATCCTGCGACAGAATTTTCTTCTATGGCTTGTAAACGTGGTTCCATGATCTTTAGCGCATTGACCAGAAAAGATCCTTGCTTGCGTCTCCGTAGATCTCCTAAACGGGTGGCATCTTCACGTGGATTGTAACCTCGTGTAGAGAGAAACATTGCAAGAAAAGGATTATGACTAGACGGTGCTATTACCTGCATGCCGTCATTGGCCATATGAATATATCCTTCATTGATGACTTTGTCTGAATCTGAACTGTATAAGAGATGTAAGCTATCAGACCACACACTTTCTTGGCTTGTTACAAACATGCTTGGTGGAATTTCTACAAGCTCTTTTGGAGAGTTATCAAGACTGGTGCCTTGAAGCGGTAACGCAACAGTGTTTTTCCGTTCAACTTTAATTATCAATTTCATGGTTTTGTGTAATTTACTTTGACTATTTATTTCAATAGATTGATTTGAATTAAAGTGATAGAATAATGGTTTTAAGAGTGTCTCTCTCACGGCTACAGGTGTAACCAGTTCGCCAAAACCACGAAATGCATTCACCCTCAAGACGAGCTCTGGATTACCAATACCACACAATAAGAACAAAGCCTCAAAGACACTGGTCTTCCCAGAATTATTCATCCCTGCTAAAAGATTAACGCGCCCCAGTTTCTCTATCTTGAGATGCTCAAAAAGACGGAAGTTACGGATTTCCAGGTTTTCAAACATGGTCATCTCCTCAATGGGCTGAAGTTGAATCCTAGCAAAGCGTGCCCAGCTTGGCAAGGTGCGGGCTGGTGGTGTTCCATCGGCAGCGTCCTGGATCCCACCTGAAGAGCATCTGCCCACCTTTCACCACTCACCCTTGGCAACGGGACAGCAGGGTTTGCTGTCCCGTTGCCAAGGGTGAGTGGCTTGTCCGCCCCGGCGCTCAGCAGCGCAAGACAAGAAGCTCTGCCCTGGCTCCATCCAGAAACGGCGGCATCCGTGGTCATGGGGTCGGTTTGGTCGTTTCGGGCAGGTGAATTCTAGCAGAAGAGTGGAAGGACAGGTATCTCTGCTCCCTAGGCCAGCGCCTCGGTGACGGCCTGCCAAAACACCTGGAAGCTGGGGGAGCGATTTTCTGCTGGTTCCATGTGCTGGCCCATGGCGGTGGCCGTCTGCACCTTGGGTAATCCTTGCTTGCAATACCCTGCCTGCTTCAATACGCGCTCGAATGCCTCCCATGTGCCACCCTGAATAGCATCTGGCTTGCGGTAACGCTTACCCTTGGGAATTGTCTTCGATACCCTCGGAAAAGCCCTGCACACCGCTTGCCAATCCCCAAAATACCATGCTTCCAACTCTTCAATGGCGATCCGCGTCGCAACTTGCCACTGGGGACTGCCAGCAGCCTGTTTTGACTGAAGTTCTGCGTGGGTACAGGCTTCCTCAAGTCTGGACTTGAGTTGATCGCATTCGTCTTTATCCATATCCACAACTACTACAATGCGATGATCTTGTGGTAAAAATGAGGCATATCCCTTGAGTCGATTCTCAAGCTTACGGAGCAGCGCCTGTTTCCCTTGATGTGCATGGATTTGAAATGTACAGCCTGCGGGCAAGCATCGCCTGAGTAAAGGCGTAAGGAACGCCTCCATGGAGCGTTCTTCAACCAGAAATTCAATGTGGGAAGTACCCATATCAGGATCTCCTCCCATATTCCATGGGCATTCCTGCCCGGGTCAGTGGATCTCCCAAGCCAAAATGCCCTTCCATCCAAAGATCACCCAGTTGAGCGCCGGCCTCCATAAACTTCTGAACTCTTTCGTTTTGCCCCAGAGCACGACATTGGGTGTAGCCCTTCTCGTCACGCCACAGCACCCGCACCTCCTGGGGCTGTAGTGCGTTGAGGAAGAAGGGCGAGTGGGTGGTGACGAGGATCTGTGTTGCCCCAGCCGCCTCCCGGCACTCCTCCGCCAGCCCATGGAGCAGGCGGGGGTGAAGGAAGTTTTCCGGCTCTTCGATGCCGATAAAGGGCGGTGGAGCCGGATCGTTCAGCAACACCAGATAGGACAACATCTTGAGGGTGCCATCCGAAGCAAAGCGGGCCATCACCGGCTTTGAGAAAGGGGCATCCTTGATTTGCAGCAACAGCCTCCCGTCCGGCATGGGATCCGCTGTGACCTGCTCAATTTTCGGCACTCGCTCCCGGAGCCGCTGGAAAATCGACTCCAAACCATTGGGGTGCTCCTCCGAGAGATATTGAATCACGTTGGCGAGATTATCTCCCGTCTTGCTCAGTTGCTCCTGTGGTCCGGCTTCCGGTTGGCCCCTGGCATCTTCGGCTGAAAGGTAGGACACATGCCAGCCCATGATGAAATTCCGCAGCGCCACAATACGGGGATTCTCAGCCAGTTGGCCCAGAGTATTGACCGCAAGGGCATCTGGTGCGCTCAAGGGCACATCGATGCGAATGTCCTGATCGTCAGGCAACTCGCCCGAGATCACTTTGCCGATTCCTTTGGTGTAATCGAGAAACTTGAATGATCTTCCCTGTCTACCCCGTCTCCATTTGAGTGACTCGGACACAACAATAGGCCTGTTTCCAACCTCATCGACTTGAAGATGATAAGTAATCCGGGGCTTACCCGGCTGCTCTCTATAGGTGATTTCAATCAGAATAGGATCATCCGTCCCACGAGATTTCAGTTCCCGCGCCCTGCCGCGTTTTTCCCAGGCCCGACGCAGGCCGGTCTCAAAGCACTCCGCGAGGAAGGCAAAGACGTCAAACACCGTGGACTTGCCGCTGCCGTTGGGACCCAGCAGCACCGTTAGCGGTGTCAGGTTTTTAAGCTCAATATCCCGCAGAGCACGGAAATTCTGCACCTTGAGGCGCTCGATTCGCGGCGGACCTGGACACCTCCCTGTTGTCTGCCCCATGGGACTGTCTCCTTTGCGGAAAAGCGCACGCCCTGGACATGCACTTCACCATGAAACCACAGTGGCGGACCTGGATGGTGGCTGGAGAAACAATGAGCATCAGGGCATCTCCACCAGCAAATTGACGATCAGGCCAGTCATCAGGTCCTTATCTGCCGGTGCGCTTTCCGCCAGCAGCAGGGTGAGGGCTGTCAAGGTGCGGGGATCAGGCCGGTGCGGCACGTCCTCCTGTTGCAGGTAGAGGAGGAACAGGAGGGCGCCGATGCGTTTGTTTCCGTCGGTGAAAGGGTGGTCCTTGACGATGAAATAGAGCAGGTTCGCCGCCTTCTCTTCACGGCTGCGGTACAGGGGCTCGCCGAACATGGTCTGTTCGATATTGCCGAGAATGCCCGCCAGCGCCTCCCCACGCCGATTGCCGAAGAACCGCGTGGCCTGTCCCTTCATGGCAAGGTCCTGTCGGAAGGCGTCAATGGCGGCGATGACCTGATCAAGAGCCAGGGCGCTGGCAGCCGGTTTGGTGCTGGACGGCGCCTTCAGCCGGCCCTCGTCGTATGCCGCCAGCAGCCGCCAAGTGTGGGCATAGTCGGCGATGAGGTCCAGAACCGCCTGCCCTGTGTCGTCCACCAGCGCCTGGTTCCTGATGGTCCGGGCCAACAGGTTGACCGTGGCCTGCGCCTCGACCAAGCCCCGCTCCGCCAACCGCCGCTCGTTCAGGGTGAAGCCCCGCACCAGGTGTTCCCGCAGGGTGCGGGTGGCCCACTGGCGGAAGTACACGCCGCGCTTTGAATTGACCCGGTAGCCAACCGAGATGATGGCATCCAGGTTGTAGTGCTTGAGAGAACGCCGCACCCGGCGCTGGCCTTCGGATTGAACTACTAAGAAATCCTTAGTAGTTGCCCCCTCATCCAGTTCGTCCTGCGCAAATACGTTGCGAAGGTGCATCAGCACGTTCTCCGATGAGGTGGCAAACACAGTCGCCATCTGCCGTTGCGTCAGCCAGACGGTTTCCTGCTCCAAGCGCACGTCTACACGCACGGCGCCGTCCGGCGTGTCGTAGACGACCACCTGGCCGCCGGGGGATGGGGTTGGGGGCTGGTTGCTCATGCTGGGGGAGCGCTCATGGGATGGCTTCTCCTGCCGTCTCCCTGTGGGTGAGGCAGGGTTGCCTGGGATGAGTTTGCCCACAGTGTGCTGCGAGAGGCGGGAAGGATGGGGGGTGGTAAATCCTTACAGTCAAATCATCAACTGTAGGTTGATAAGGCCGGGGTCATGGGCTGGGTAGGCAAAAGGGAACTCTGGGGAAGTAGGAGATCACGAGTCTGGGGGCAGCAGTGCATCGTTAGCCAGACGAGGGCCACCAATTCTCAGAGTTTGCATGGGCATTGACCCATCAATTGCCCTCAATGATGGACCACACCCGGTAATAACTGTCACCCCGCTTGCCGAGGGCATCCCGCCAGATCCCAGCGGTTGAGGCTCTAAGTTTTCCACGAGTGTCATTGAGTGATTCGCCTGAAGTTACACCGAGAGTAGTGGCAAGTGGCGCCGCTGCAGTTCTGGGCACCCCCAGCAGCCGCAGGGCCACTGCTTCATCTGAATTGACGCCGTAGTAGACCCAGGCGGGTAAGTTGCGGAGAGTTCGTTGCTCGTCCGCTGACATTGACTCCAGTTCCTTTTCTTTCACTGTGAGCGATTGTAAAGCAGCCAGACCCCACGATGCTGTTTGCGTGATGTGGCCAAAAACATCACGGCAGCACTGTGTCATGGCGTTCACATTATCGGAATCCTTATTTTTCTTGAAGTATTCCTTTGCCATCTCCGGCAGTGAACGACCTTGCACCCAATCGGCAATGATCCGTGCGAGGACGTCTCCGCCCTTCCGCCCGCCCTCAGCAAAGTCTTTAAGCTGTTGGCGGAGTTCAGGAACTTCAAGAAGAACACCCACCATGCGTTGAAGATTTGCCCGGCGCGATGTGAACAATTCTGGTGACCAGACTTCACCTGTTATCTGCGCCTCGCCAAGACGACGGAGAGTGTTAGATACAGACTCCCACGAGAATCCCGTTGTATCAACCAGCTTCAGCGGCTTTCCCTTGATTTTCTCGGCATAACGATAGACTCCATCCACGAGAGTATTGGCCAGTTCTCTGTGGCTCTTGCGAAGCTCTTGAAAGCCAAGAGTACCCCGGAGGACTTGCTCAACTTCAGCGGCAAACCGCTCGTGGTCTCCGATCTGCCGATAAGTGTGGGCAAGGTACTGGAGAAACGACGACCACCCTGGCTTCCAAGACAGGGACTCTAGCTGAAGAAGTTCACCTGCCTCCTTCAACTCTAAAACAAGATCAATAAGTGTGGAATTGAGTGCGCCAACTGATTTGCTAATGAACTGCTTGAGCTTCGTTGACTTTGCTTGATTGTTACCCGCCAACACGATAATTCCGAGATCACCTTGGTCAACACGACCGGCCCGCCCGGCGATGTTCCAAAAATCCTCGGGTGGCATGTCCTGACCGTAGGGATATTGATGGCTCGCAAACACGACGCCTGCAACGGGAAAATTGACGCCCTGGGCGATGGTGGTGGTGGCCACGAGAACCTTGAGCATCCCTTGCTCGGTCAGCCATTCGACCAACGTGCGCGTGTCTTCCGAAAGACCGGCGTGGTGAACCCCGATGCCGTAATCAAGGAGGGTAACCAGTGGAAAATCCTTGCCCATCTCGTCTTCGAGAAAACACCGGATATGGGCCAGGTCTCCGCTTGACGTGTCGGCGCGGTTTTCTTCCACCTGCAACGCCTTGGCAACACCCCAACTGTTGCCTGGCTTGTCCACCAGCACAATCACCGTGCCCCGCTGCCGAAGAACCTGGGCAGTGGCGGCCGCCAGCTTTCCCGGTGAACCCGACACGTCGCACCGACGCAGGTTGAGGAGCCGACCGTCTTGAAACTTCACCTCATCGGGAATGCGGAGCGTATCGCGGTTTGTGTGTTGCGTCACCAGTTGAATGGAAAAATCACCGCGCTTGACGCCTTTTACAGGCTCGGCAACGGCGATCACGCGATCATTTGGGCTCCAGTCGATAGCCAGCTCAACGGTCTTGTTGCTGTCGGGCGAGAGCCATTGGGCGATCTCGGCAGCGTTGGGGATGAAGGGGGTGAGCAGCAGGAATTGGGCGAACCGGCATTCCCGGTTCATGGTGGCGAGGAGCAACTCCAGCTTGAGCCCCCGCGCCGCTGCTGCAAGGTTGTGGGCCTCATCCACAACAACCAGCGTTAGCGGACGGCCAATTTTTGCCTCCCAGTCACCGCGAAGCATCAGGTCCAGCTTCTCTGGCGTTGTCACCAGAACGCGGAACTGCCGGTTCTTATCCTCGTCCGTGAGCATATTGGCTTCAATCCCGTCAACCTCCAGCGCCGGGCTCACCTTCTCCACCACCACGTCAAGTAGTGCAAAATCACGACGGAGCCGCACCGCAAGCTGATTCACCAGCGCCCGTGTGGGGGCCAGGTACGCCACCCAGCCACGCTCATGGTCAAACTGGTTGAGCGCCTGCAGGATGCGGAACTCTGCAATCAACGTTTTCCCGCTGGAGGTGGGAAGACTCACCACAACCGCCCGGTGGCCGGAGCCCAGTAACCCCTCCTCCCGTAGGGTGCGCCGCTGTGGGGGGAGCATCTCCAACATTGGCTGCGCTCGCTCTCTGGTAACAACGGACTGAACAAACTTTGTGACGCGGGAGTTGACCGCACGGGTCACGGTCCAGATGCTGTTGTCAATCAGTGTGTGGGCCGTGCGCGCCAGCAGCCGCGCCCGCATCTCATGCTCTATCAACTGCCCCTTCGCAGCGGCGGCAACGGCCCGGTCAAACTGGGCTTCAATTTGTTGACGCACGTCAAAACGGCCATCAACGGCCCCCTGGGTAAGGTAGGCGCCAAGGATCTCGGCAGCCTTCGCCAAGTGATACTGGGACATCAACTCCCAGGCTGGACGCACGTCCTTGTTCCGTTCCGCCTCGGCAAGGAAGGCTGCCTCGCCGTCCTGCTGCCGGGCGCGAAGGCGAGCCACTGCGCTCTGCACCCCGTCCAGGTCATCCCAGCCCTGTTTTCGCAACAAGCGCAGCCAAACGTCCTGAATGGTGTGCTCAACCTGCAATCCCCAGTTCTCGACGGATGCCGGTGCAGGAAGCTGGACGTGGGTAAGGATACGACGAACATCAGCGCCACGGTCACCCAGAACCCCAAGGCACGCCACCCGCAAGACTTCCGCCACTCCCCCATGACAAGGAGGGGTAGGAAGCAGTGTCCGCGCCAGTTGGAAAGCCTGGGCTGCTGCTTCCCTTAATTCGTCCCCACCGTCGTCATCCAGAAGCATGGCAACGCGAAGCTCAAGCGCACTAACCACAAACCGCAGGTCATCATCAGCCAAGCCTGACTCCACGGGAACACCAAGCGCCGAGCCAAGGCGGCGGCGGGTGGCCTCCTCGTATGCAGCCTGCAGCCGCTCGGCGCCAATGGACGCGCTGATCCAGGAGTCAGTTGGCATGGCTTCTCTCCCGCAAGAGCGCTGGCCACTGGGCAATGGGGACCGGCAAGTACCAGGCAAACAGTTCGACCCGGGTTGGCGCAGGCAACGTCAAGGCAAGCGCCTTGCCCCGCCCTTGCAGGTCCGCCTCATTGGGCTGGGTGTCCCGGATGAGCACGCCGACAATGACCAGCTTTTTGCCCTGTGACTCCAGGAAGCGCCTTACCGCCTCCTCATACATGCTGCGGTGGGGCTCACGGGAACAACGGGTGTGCAGCCATTGCAGCAGTGTCCGCTGGATATCGGGGTGCTTGGCGCTTCTTTCAATCTGCCACCTCATGCCGCTGCCACCAGACATGACGTTGGGCGGAGCCTTTGCCTCGGAGGAGGTTTTTACTTCCCCGAAGGTGAGCCAGAGGGTGCCATCCAGCCTGCAGAACCCCACCAGATCGGCTCCCGGCAGGCTCGCCCGTGGGGTGCGGCGATCCCGCACCGTATTCCATGGCCAGTGCATTTCATAGCCGGAGTCTTCCCGCAGCACACATTCCGCTAACGCCTCCCCGATTTCCCAGCCCTTGGGGTCCGGGACAGCACGCAGGAGACGCTCCACTTGCGCGGTGGCCATGTCCGTGGTGGCCAGCCCCCGCAGGTCCGCCGCAAAGCCTGATTCCTCGTCCGTCACCCGCCGCCCAACCACGTCACGCAGGAACGCCGCAAAGCGTTTGCGGTCGTCCACAGCCTTGCCACACCAGGAAGCGCTGCCATGGGTGCCCGTGTAGCACTGCCTTGATGGGAGGGTGGTGGCTGGCATCAGGTGGTCTTTTGCATCGGTTGGTTGGTGGTTTCTATGGCCAGTGTGGGTGGCTGGTGGAGGATGCCAAGAGAGTACCAGCCGCTGGAAGATAACAAATGCGTCATAGCAGTGATGTCCGATCCAGAATAAGCCTTACTTTTTCCTGTCGCAGCATCTTGTAGGGATTCATACAACGCAACCTCAAACCTTCGCAGACGTTTGGAATCTTGATGCTTTTGTTATTTCTGGAATAAACTTCATGGGTAACGACAATGTAGTCATGGACCAGCGCGTAAGCGATCAGATAGTAGTCAGCTCCTCTAAAGAATTTTCGCAATGCTTCATTTTTGTATCCTTTACTGGTGGCCCAGCGGCTTACGACTTGCAATTTCTCCATCATCACATCATCTTCTTCCAGGAAGAAATCATTACCACGTTCTCTGACCCAGGCAACCAAAGGCTTATCCTTCCTGATCTCTTCAGCAACCTTTCCAATGCTTGCCACCAAACCTGACTGATTTTTCTCAATCAGCCAATCCCAAAAACCGGGACAAACGTCAAAGCCATACTCACGGTTACTGGCTTATATAAAAACGTTTGTATCAAGAAGGTATTTTGTCATCATGCCACCTCCAGTTCCTGTGCAAGATGGTTGAGTGTCTCAGCCCCAGACACGCCCAGCATTTGAAAGGCATCACGATAGAGTGTCTGTCCCTCTAGTGTGCTGACGATAAGAGCTTCTGCAAATTTACGCCCCACCCGGGAAAGCGTAGTATAATGGAAATTACCGCCGCTCTTTTTAGGTTCTGTTAAGGCATTCAAGCGCATTAGTTCCCTTCCCCAAGCAGTTTCAAAGTGCTTACGGTCAAGGTAGGCTGCATCAAGCAAGCGTCGCAGAAGAACAAGTTTACTAACTTTGAAAGTCTTCTCTAGCCTGCTCAGTGTTTCTGAAAGCTCTTCATGGTGCGCCAAGTTCTCTCGTATTCTCTCTTGCAGATCAGCCATAGGTACCAGAAGCTCTGCAGCAACCTTGTTGCACCAAATCTCCTCTCTGCGTTGTGCTGAAGTCTCAGATTTTGATTCAGGATTCACGTTTGATAAAGCCGAAGTCCCCAGCCAAAGATGAGCAAGTTCGTGGGCAAGCGTGAACATTTGTCCTGTCTTTGAGTCTGTACGGTTGATGAAGATAAGAGGAGCCAGAGAATCAGCAAGAGCAAAACCGCGAAACTCGTTGACATCAAGGACACGACGGGTATTGCTTGCCACAATACCACTACCCATCACCAGCACCCCAGCATCTTCTGCCTGATTTGTAAGCAGCCGTAATAATGTATCCGTGTCTGAACATGTCTTGCTGGTGGAGGGATTAAAGCCCAGTGTTTCTCTCATTGCCTTTGCAACCTTCCCAGGCTCCACGGAAACATGGACGCTGCCAATGAAGTCAAGTTCTGGTTCCTGTGTGGCCAAGGCAAAATCCCGATACCAGCTTTGCCGCTCCTGACAAGCATAGATCGTCTCCAACAAGTCAGGACTGGGGTCCGCCACTGGCTGGCCAGCAACAGTGCGGAAATCCGGGATGGGAATCTCTTCTTGCGGGAACTCATCCAGGAAAAAGTAGCCAATCGGAACATGAACCCTACGGGCGAAATCCTCCAACTGCTTCAGTGTAGGCTTCATTTCTCCAGTCTCCCACTGGGGAAGCTTCTTGAACTTTTTCACCAGGTCGTCCCGGTCCAAACCGACATGCTGACGAGCCCAGCTTACCATCCGTGGATTGACTGGAGCGCGAATCATGGGGTTGCCTCCTCAAGCAGTGCCCTGGTACGGGGAGTGGAGGTCTTGCCACTGGCAACCCTGGGAAGATGCTGGCCAGGGGCTTGCATCAGCATTCCCATCAAGGCAGAACCCATCCCATTGCCCAAGGGACGGCCATCAAACCCGGTACGAAGGCGGGAGTGGGGTTCCTGATTCCAGTTGGGAGCAGTGGCGGTGGCCATGGGCTGGGGTTTGTGGGTAGATGGATGCTAGCAGAGGGTAATGATCTGTTCCAGCAGCGTCTCCGCAAAATTGAACTCTAGAATAACCTGGTAGCAGAACATCTTATCAAGTGTCTTTAGATTCTTGGCCATATATCCAGGCTTATAGTTGCTCGTCAGTGAGGGCATATGGGCGAGAGTATAGTGACGAAGATGTAATAATGTCATCAAAATCACCTTCTTAACTATTTTCTCTGACCTATTCTTCTTAACCACTCAGATTCGTCAACTGCCACTCGACTCAGTTTTTCAGCAAATTTTTGAGCAATTCGTTGCGCATACTCGGCTTTGAGTTCACCTCTCCATTTATATCGCTGTGTCTTGTTACTGCTCTTAAACTCGAAATGACTGTTTGATTCTGGTCTTTCCGCAATTATCGCATTGCTTCTTGAATCTGGCTTGAACTTTCGAAGAACCCAATTGGCTGAATCAAATTCAATGCCCAGTCGTTCAAATCTATCATCAATTTTTACAACAATCTGTTCTTCTTTCTTCGCTGGTTCAACTAGAGAAAGGAAGAAAAATGTAGTTTCCCCCTCTAATCTGACACAATTGCATCGAGGCCTCATGCAGATCAAGTGTTGCTCTCTTTCGTCAGATAATTCCGTAACGACAGATCCCAACCATAACATCGGCTTTGACGCACTATACACTGCCCGAAAAGTCATGATCCAGGCTAGCTGCTCGTCAAGGTCAGTGGCATCATTGCCTGAGAAACCAGCGGAGAGAAATTTAAAGGCACTTTTACTCAATTTACTCTCTTTCAGACCTTTGTTTATTAAATTAATAGTTTCCTCTGTATTCAATTTCTCTGTACCTTTATCTTTACGAAACGTGAATTCCTCAGCTTTCTCCTTTATCCAGCACTTCACAGCATCTGCATCTTCAGAAGATGTTTTGGCAACGGCTTCATCCATGAGACCACGAAGCTCCTCGGCTATATGATTTACCATTTGCCGTTCCGCATTTTCTGGATTAGGAAGGCATGCCTTGTGAGTAAGAAATGCTGGATCCAGCTTTGCGCCAAACCGATCCAGAACCTTATGCTCATTCTCCCGAACTACGGTTAATGAGGTAAGCGCGATACGTGGCAACAAACCACTTGTCATAGATGAAAAGTCTTCGATCAACTTCTCAGGTAGATCCTTCTCCTCAACGCTTCGGTCTTGCAAAGGTCCCAGGTTCACACCAGACTTTGCATAAAGGACCACACGTCCGTGCTGATACGCGATTGTCGTTCCATCATTGTCCTGCACAGGACTGAGTTTGGCTTCCTCTAACTTCTTGACGACGTCCGCGCATACTGTCTCTAGATTCGGTTCACCAGTGTAGATGGATACCAGCCGAAGCGAGTTTCGGTCCGATTCTCCAGCGAGCAACTCCCCAAGCAATGTCAGTGTGCGTTGGGGCTTCTGATCCTGCAACAACCAATCTAGAACAACAATGTCAGCTTTTCTCATCGTCTCTGGAGTTGAATCCGCGGGACTGACCACGCCACAGATGATACCCAGTTTTGAAAACGAATTGATGACAAGACCTGCATCCAAGCTGTGTCGCGACCCGCGGCCAGACGGGTCCTGGCCGTTCTGGCCGGATGCCGTTTGGCTCCGACTCGGCTCCACCACCGGCCCGTTTGGCCCATTACCCTGCTCCGAGGCCATATAGGCCTCGTCGTCCACCACTATCGCCGTTTGGAGAAAACGCCGTGCAAGCTCGTGACTGCGCTGTTGGTAGTTGTCCATGGTTCCCATCCTACCCTATGACTTGTCCATCGGCACAATGCCGAATGCTGCGCCTTTGTCTCCATCGATCAGGCGCAGGTCGAACCCCACCCGGCGGAGGCCTTCACGTCCAATGGACAAACCCATACCCCGCCCACCGGGCTTTCTGCTGAAGCCGGATTCAAAAATGGCCTCGCGGTCACGTACGCCGATTCCCGGCCCGGAATCCGAGACCACCCACATGCCGCCGCGTTCATCGAGTTCGATGCACCGCTCACGGTGGGGGTTCTGCTGTGACAACCAGAAGATGGCGTTGTCCACGAGATTCACGAAGACCGGGTAGAAGCTTGATGGAAAGCCAACGATCTTGGCGTTGGCAAAGGCTTTTGTAGCAGTCAAGGTCAGGTTGTGCCGGTCCATGCGAACACGGAACAACTCGCTGAGGAAGTCATGGATTTCAGAACCCCGGATTTCAACCGCCTTGCGGTAGAGGCGTCGTTGCAGCGGGGTGAACAGAGTAAGGTAGCCATCCAGGTGGTCAAAGCTCACGCGAATCCTATCATACAGCTTCTGCAAACCCTCGTTCGCATCAGCCCAGGTTTTCAGTCTCCGCAGGCTGGTGCGAATGGAGCGTATCGTACCCGAGAACTCGTGATTGATGATCTCTATGGCCATGCCCAACTGTGCCAGTTGAGCACCTGCTTCGGCTTCTTCTTCCAGAAGAATGTTGCGTTGCTCAATGGCCATGAGTTGCTCGGCTGTCGATCCTTCCCCCGTTGTGTCCACGGCACGAAGCTCCTCCAGTACCGAGTGCAACAATGCCCTCTGTTCCTCCGCGACATTCCGCACCTTGGTTTCCAGCGCATTTCTGGTCTCGACGAAAAGCTCTTCGCTCATGCTCTCAAGGTCGATTCGCTGAAATTGGCTGAGCACCTCTCGTAATTCTGTATCGACAATTTTAAGAGACTGCGTCACGGTATCCCGCGATTTTTCAGCAACATTTTCCGCTTCCGATTTCACCTCTTTACCCAATGCTTTCATTGTCCTTTGGGCTTCCCGGTCAAGGCCACTCAGTGTGGCTTCTGTCCTGGTACGGCGACCGAGTGACAACCTTGCCTTCCCGACCTCTGCGCCGATAATTTCCTGAACCTGTTCGCGGGCAGGTCTGAACACATTTTCCTGAAGAGAAGCAAATTCCGTGTTGTAAATTGCCCAGTCTCGAAGTATAGCCTTACTCAATCCAATCCGTGGACGTATTATACGGTAGCCAGCCTCCAACCGTATGATTTCCTCTTGTGCTTCCCTTTCAAGATCAAGCACCTTGATTGCCGCCTGCTGGACGTCCTCCAAGCTGCACGCCAAGCGTAGCCCGGTTTCCACACGCTCCATCAATGCCAAGACTTCTTCCTGAGGCTTATCATTCTTGAGCCGATCAAAAAACCTGTTCAAGTCGTCCTCGAATTTCCTTTTTCTCACCGAGACCTGCTTTTCTCGCCGCTTCCTAGCCTCTTCCTCTTTTAATAATTCGGTCTTCCGTGACTCGAACATCTCAGAGTGTATCCCTGTTTCCCGAAAGAAATCTGCAGCTACCTGAAGAAAAAAATTCTGAAGAATTGACCGGAACTGACGATATGCTTTGTTTTCCTGAAAGCCCTCCCTTCCAGCCTTTTCCAAAAGATTAAAATTATTATTTGCATCAATTTCTACTATTCCAAACATTTTTCTATGAGAAAAATAATAATAAGAAGCCTTTTTGCTTCGTCTGAGCTCGATATCTAGCCAATCATAGCTTGGTTCACCATAGGGCAGCACTCGAACTCCATTTCGGTAAATGTAAAGTCCTCCTAACATTTCAGCTTTGTCCGTCAACCTAACATATTCGTCGTTCGGGATTGTGGAAGACTTGCTCTCACCCTCGAAAGCGGCAAAGTTGATCGAGAACATGCCGCAGAGCGTAGGGACGCCGCGCCCACCACCCCATGGAATGACATGATCAGCTATTATTTCACCGTAGATTGAAACTTTACCTCGGAATTGGCCAAATTTATCAAATTCTCCCTGTATCCGATGATCCGCATTCTGAAACTCATCTGGAGTAAAGAAATAATCTTCTGCAATCAAATCTTCGAATAAATCTTCTGTCTTGTGATCGCGAAATGCAGTATGAATAACTGTTGGCGACTGTGACGTCATTGTGTTACTAAAACCGAGCAAAGTTCTCTTCAAAGGAGTTGCCTTTCTCAGTGCTGGGACTTTACTGTCTGCAGGGTCTCCGTCAATATCATCTATCAGCAATGAAGAGGCTGGCTTGATAATGAAATGTGTTCCACTATCATTACTGCCAAGTGATAATTTCTTATTGTAGGAATCAATTTCTTGTGGATCTATATTAAATTGATCTAGTTCATCTACAAGCTTGTCCAATAATTGGCGCTCGACAGCGTGACCAAGACCTTCGGCATTTGCACGAAACTTACCTACCATTTCAGCTACGTCATGGGCCGATGGTAGCGTACCTGGCGGAAATGAATGTACAGGAATGTCGATCTCTTCCAAGTCGATACCGGGCCATTCGAATATGCTCCAGTTCAGAAATGCCGCTGTGAGGTCGGAGGCTCCATTTTTCATCTTTGCACGAGTGAGGACCAGAAGCTGTGGACCGATGGTTGCTATAGCAAGCCTGCCGATACCTTTCTCGCCAAGCATGGGGCGGATTTCCTTCTCCAGGTCTTGTGGTGGTCGTCGATCAGATGTAAACTTGCTTTCCGTACCGATTGTCAGCCATCGTGTCATAAAGTCGTCTCGGCTCATCCCCACACCGTCATCTCTCAGGACAAACAAGCTATCCGAGCGGTAATAGTCGATCTCGACATGGTCCGCATAGGCATCGTGCGCGTTTTTGAACAGTTCACTGATTGCTGTCGGGATGCCGGCAATCTGCTGTCTGCCGAGCATATCCAGTGTGCGGGCGCGGGTCTTGAATGTTGCCATCAGTTCAGCCTCCTTACTTCTTTCAGATGCTTGATGAATTGTTGGCCAATCAACTCTGCAAAACGGACCGGAACCGCATTGCCAATCTGTCTTGCCATCGACGCCATGTTCCCCTCAAAAACGAAGTCCATGGGAAATGTCTGCAAGCAGGCTGCTTCTCGAATGCTAATGGCCCTATTCTGCTCCGGGTGGCCGAAGCGTCCGTTCGAGTAGCTTGTGCATTTCGTGGTAAGCCCCGATGCGGGCGCATCCCACGACATCCGACCGTAGACATCACTATATCCAGAAAAATCCTTGTGGCATTCGAGGATCAGGTGCTGCGGCCAGTCCCGATTGCTGCGGCCTTCCCGGGTTGCTGCGATACGCTCCAGGTTGCGGGCGGAAAGATTCGCCGCTCTATGATTCGGTATTTCCTTATGCTCCTCGCCTGCCTGGATCGGTGGAAGATGGGCAATCCAGTCCCGGACCGTCGAGTATTGTTCATGCGGTGTTCCCGGTCCGTGTGTCTCGTCCGGCAGGCTGATTTTGCCGTGGCGGCTCGCCACTAGTACAAGGCGGCGGCGGCTTTGCGGTATTCCGTACTTCATCAACTTGACAGGTCCATGGTCCATTTCATATCCAGCCTTTTCCAGCCGATTAAGGAAGCCGGAGAAGGGTTGACTGCCAACATCCAGTGTTTGCAGTCCAGGGACATTCTCCACAAACACAAGATCCGGCCGGCAGCATTCTACCAAATCGGCAAAGCGTGTAAGCAACGGCACCCGCTCATCCTGTTCCGGCTTTGGCCGCCTCGTAACCTGCCTGGAGAAGGGCTGACATGGGGCGCATCCACTGAACAGCACCGGGTTTGGTTGCTCTCTTTCTACCCGAAACCGGACTGCTTCGCAATCAACTTTGTAAATGTCCGTAAACTCGAAGTGGGCATTGGGGAAGTTGGCTGTGAACGTTTTTTTGGCATCGGCATCGCGATCAAGCGCAAAGGCAATGTCCATGCCGGATGCCTGGAACCCGCAACTGGCGCCGCCACAGCCGACAAAGAAGTCGTACACACGTACTGCCACCGGTTGATCCATGGAGTTGCGGGTGCTCACAGCAGACAGAGTCCATAGTATGACTGATCTGTGAGCCACATGCAAGAAGGCGTACATACTGGTTCCGAGCCCAAGAAAGCAGACCATGCCTGCTTTCTTGGGTTGGCCTTTAAGTCTCCGGCTCTCAAAAGGGAGCCACGAAAAGCCGGACTCTCGTGGGATGCGCTCCTCCACCATGAGAAGCCAGTTGTGAAAAGGGTTTTGCATGGATTGGCAGGCTTTTCAGGTGGGGAAACGGTGATTGTTCAGGATGCCCAGCAAAAGTAGGTCAAGCCCGGGTCAAGGTTCTCAAGGGTTCAAGCGCCCAGAGCACCCGTTTTGTTTGAGGCCAACACGGAAAAGCTGGTGTTGATACAGGTTTTCAGTTCTTCGGCACTACCATGTGCAACCCTCCTCCCATGCAAGCCCTCCGTAGTCCGACGCAATAAAACGGAGACGGAGTCCGAGAAGGCGCTCCTTACGATGAGGCTTGATCTTCTCTGATCACGACAGAAGGAGCGCTCTCCTGTTTTAGGAGGAGCCCATTGCTCCGGGTCAATGCAGCCAGCCTGCGCTCGACTGCCCTTCTATCTCCGGTTTCACACCCCCAGATGACGAGCACTCGCCAGCCGAGCGCCTGCAGGGCGGCTTCCTGCCGTCGGTCGCGAGCAACGTTGGCCGCGAGCTTTGTCATCCAGAAGTCGGTTCGGGACTTGGGCATGGAAGCACGACGACAACCCTCGTGCCGATGCCAGAAGCATCCATGGACAAAAACAACCAGGCGATGTTTGGGAAACACAAGATCCGGGCGTCCAGGGAGATCCTTGCGGTGCAAGCGGAAGCGTAGCCCCATCCGGTGAGCAATGCGGCGGACGGCCAATTCGGGAGCGGTGTTACGACTCTTGATCCCGGCCATCAACTCGCTTCGCCGCTTGCTGTCCATGATGTCAGTCATGCTTCAACTCCAAATGAGAAAGGATACTTCGGAAAATCAGATAACCTTACCTGTTGGATTGCCCTTTAGCCATGAGAAAGTAGGGTGTGAAAATGAATTGTATGGGCTAAAGATCTTGGATTGAGCAAAAGAGATTTTTCCAGATGTGCAAAGAAAAATATCTTTTGCTCATGCCGCTACCTCCATTGTCTTCTCAATGCCTGGAACTTTCAGTTCGCCAGAAATGAGCCTGGGAAGTAAGCTGTCTCGTAGTGAGGTCAGAACCTTACTCTCATTGACAGAAAGCGAAATCCTTCCATCAATTGAAGCAACAATGTCATTAAACGCTTTGGAAATTGCCAGTTCACATTTTAGGACTTTAAGAGAGGCCAGATCTTTTTTATTTATTGCTCCAAAGACAGTTCCTTCCGAATTATATGATTGAAGCATCTCCTGAAGCGAGTCCATTAGGTAGTAAGCGTAAGAATTGAGTCCGTCGATTGACTGCAATGCTGCCACTCCTCTACCTATACAACAAATCTGATCTGCCACATTGAGCGAACCAACTGGTGCTCTGACACTCATTAACGTTGTCATCGGTTGTGCTACTCTGCTTGGTTCTGAGCAGAAGACTCTTTTTCTCGGATGGCGAAATTGAAAATCGCTTCTACCTTGGTAAAAGGGCAACCCTTCGCCGGCCTGGTTGTAGGTAGATCCTGGAGGTGACTGTCCCATTGTGATCTCCATGATTTTACCCAGCGTAGCAACCCCCCACCCCCTCGGAATCTCCCCCAACTCCGAATCCTCAAACGAATCCGGGAACAAGGCGCTGATCTCGTCCGGCAAGCCGGTGGACCGCCCTTCCGCCTTCGCCCGCACGGGATCAAAATCCACAAACCAGGACTTGAACAACGTCTTGGCCATGGCCTCCAGCGTCTCGTTCATCTGGCGGTTGAGTTCGATTTTGTCATCGATGGTGCTGAGGACGTGGGCGATGGCTTTTTGCTCGGGAAGCGGTGGAAGTAAAACGGATAGGGAGTAGAAAGACTCTTTTGATGTCGAAGGAATTGCTGAACCACTGTCCAGAGAATTTATATCTTCGTTTAGCAATTGATAATACGCCCACTTCGTGTCTACCTCTTCAGAATGATTTAACCAGTAGGCGGTGTCAATGACGTAAAATGGTTTGTTGGAATAATGAACACCTCTGTAGGCACCTTTTCTGCCAACTATGATGCCTGGCCTATTGCACAGGTACTTGTCACAGGTCCCAACAGCACCATTAGTTCCGTAGACAGGGAACTTCCCTGTGTTATTTTTGTAGTCTCTGAGTCCCTTGCCATATTCAAGAGTAGAAATCTGCCCCCAAGAAGTTGTTTTCCATTCAGCACCCCTTCTATACCACTCCACCCCATGGCTATGGATGTGGTCCACCAGGGCGGGGTTGTCAATGGTGCTGTACAGCACAAGGTCCACCGACTGGGCCATGGGCAGTTCCTCACAGGCGGCGGCCAGTTTGGCTTGATCCGTCAAGGTCAGTTGACGGCCGAACAGGGCAATGTCCACGTCCGAGGTGACGGTGTTGGCGCCCATGGCCCGGGAGCCGAACAGCACCGCTTTCTCCACCCGATGGTTGGCGGCCAGGGTGGCGATGATGGCGGCGCGGTGGTGGGCTTTGAGGCCGTCGCTCATGCTTGGCGGTGGGCTTGCAGGGTGGCGTGCAGTCTTGCAAGGGCTGGATGGTAGCAGGTTGTGATCAGGGTTTCCGCTTCCTGGGCCAACTCTTTCCGGTAGGCGTGGCGCAGCAGGTTTCTCTTGCCCAGGGCATCCAGCAGGGTTTCACAATCTTTCTCGTCCAGGTATTCCGCCACAAGGCCTTGCCGGATCGCGGCCCGTGGCGTACTCACGTTGTAACCCTCATAAAAGAGCAGGTCTTTAAGGGTTTTCCAGGCCAGTTCAAAGGTAAATTCAAACGTCTGGATCAGACCGCTGCGCTCAAGGTCGGTGTAGCCCGGCTGGTTGCAGGCAGCGCTGAGTTGGGCCAGGGCATGGCTGAAGTTGTCCAGCCGTTGCCGCCAGCGCATCTCGTCGGCATTGCTCATGGTGCGGGCCGCACTCCTCAAGCCAGCTTACCCGGTCTTGAGGCCGTGAGCCTGGCCCGATTGCCGGGGGTTTCCCAGGCCCCCGGAGACCTTGGCGGCCCAAGGAGTTTTGCTGTGGCGGGTGGCGCTGGTTTCTGGAGCTTGCTTGTTGCCGCCGGACGACACAGGCGCCACCCTCAATCCCCTGGCCACCCATTGATGACCGATGCCATACTTCACCATGGGGAACCATCCCGCCGCGGGACCCTCGCCACTCCCCAAATGGCCATGGCCGTTTCTCCATCCGTGCTTGCAGGCTGGATGCAGCCCGGTGCTGCGCTGATCACCGTCTTTGGGTTGGCTGGCTTCCTGTGGGTTGAGATGCGGAGCGTAAGAGCGGAAATCAAGGCGGACTCCAGGCCGGCGAAGCCAGGCAGAACAAGTAGGCATCCCGGTGTGTTTCCAGGTGGGCGCTCATGTAAAAGACGGGCGCCCGGATGAGTTCTGCTTGCCACAGGAATAAGGGCGCCAACCTGCGCCCCAGGCGGCCGTTGCCGTCCAGGAAGGGATGCAGGGCCTCAAACTCGGCGTGCAGGATGGCCAGTTGCGCCAGCCGGTCAGGGGCTTCACTGTGAATGTAGCGCTCCCATGCGGCCATGGCCTGGGGGAATTGATCCGCTGCAATTAGGTACAAACCTGGCCTCCTCACGGTCACAGCCGGGCGGTCCGATCCAGTTGGGAATGCGCCGATACGCGCCGGCGACTTGTTGGCGCCCCGCACCCCCCGCATCAAGACTTTATGGGCCGCTTTCAGCACCCGCTGACAGAGCGGCAACGCACCCCCACCGGTGAGCATCTTTTCCGCCTGGCCCGTGGCGGCGCGGTAGTTGAGCACTTCGTGGAGATGGGCTCAGGACCGGGAGACCCGGAGGCTCTCCACCACCCGGTCCAGCTTGTCCCCCAGACCCTTGAGTTCATCCTTGACCATCCGGACTTCCCCCTTGACCTCTGACAGAGCCTCCCGCTGCCTGGCTTCGCTGGCTTTGATTTCCTCCCGTTGCCTGGCCTCGCTGGCCCTCATCTCCTCCCGCAGCTTGGCCGTCTCCTCCCGCTGCCTGGCTTCGCCGGCTTTCATCTCCTCCCGCAGCCTGGTTTCACTGTCCCTGATTTTGCTTTTCAGGAATTGGCAGGTGGCCAGTAACAACCCGCCAAAGGCCACCACCAGCCCCCCGAAGGGGATGAGCATCTCCGGCTGAAGCCACGCTGTTGTCAGCACGACGGGATGAAGGGTTGGCAACGTCATGGTGAAATCCTACTCGGACCTGTGGACAGGGGAGCCATGGGCATGACGGCTCCTCCTGGCCACAGGATTCCCTCACCTGTTCTCCCCAAACCCCAGCTTGTCCAGGTTGGCGGCAACGACGGCGTCCAGCCGGGCGGCTTCGCTCTGCTGTTCACGAAGCCGGGTCACCAGCCGCTCCATCCTGATGGTAAACGGTTCCTGCTCCTCGTGTCGGTGGGCGGCGCCCACATACCGGCCAGGGGTGAGCACAAAGCCGTTCTTCTCGATTTCCGCCACGGTGGCGCTATAGCAGAATCCGGGGACATTTTTATAGCCTTGCGCCGTCTCGCCGTTACCGCGCCAGGCGTGGACGGTGTTGGCGATTCTGGCGATGTCCTCATCGGTGAGGATGCGATTGACCCGGGTGGCCATGGTTCCAAGCTGGCGGGCGTCAATAAACAAGGTTTCACCTCGTCTATACCGACCCCGGCGGGTCTTGTCGTTGGTGAGGAACCAGAGGCAGACAGGAATGGACGTGCTCAGGAACAACTGCCCCGGCAGCGCCACCATCACCTCAACCACGTCTCCCCGCACCATGGCCTCACGGATTTTCCCTTCGCCACTGGTGTTGGAACTCATGGAGCCGTTGGCCAGCACCACCCCCGCTTCACCACCGGGTCGCAGTTTCCAGAGGATGTGCTGCAACCAGGCGGTATTGGCGTTGCCCACCGGTGGCTGCCCATACACCCAGCGCGGATCGTTGTCGTATCTCTCCCCACCCCAGTCGGAAACATTGAACGGGGGATTGGCGAGGATGGTGTCGAACTTGCGATCAGGGTGTTGATCGCGGGCAAAGGTATCAGCCGGTTCCTGCCCCAAATCAGCCGCAAACCCGCGAATCGCCAAGTTCATTGCCGCCAGCCGCCAAGTGGTGGGGTTGCTTTCCTGTCCGTAGATGGAGATGTCGTCACGGCGGCCGCCGTGACGCTCCACGAACCGTTCGCTTTGCACGAACATTCCCCCTGAACCGCAGCAGGGGTCATAGACCCGCCCCTTGTGGGGCGCCAACACGGCCACCAGGGTTTGCACCACGTGGGCAGGGGTGTAGAACTGGCCCCCTTTCTTGCCTTCGGCGCTGGCGAATTGCCCCAGGAAATACTCGTAGACCTCCCCCAGAACGTCGCCTGACCGCTGCCCCTGGCCGAACCCGATGGTGGAGATGAGGTCCACCAGCGCCCCCATTCGCCCCGGTTCCAGTCGGGCGGCGCCAAAACGCTTGTCCAGCTTCTCCCGCAACGGGGGATTCTCGTCCTCGATGGCAACCAGCGCCTGGTCGATCAGTTGCCCGATGTGGGGTTGCTTTGCCGATGCCCTCAGTTTCTCCCAGCGGGCATCGGCAGGCACCCAGAACACGTTCCCCTGGGTGTAGTAGTCCCGATCTTCCAGTGCCGCCCGGTGGTCCGCCGGGTCATCCCCCAGGTAATAGTCGGACTGCGGGTTTGCCACCATCTTCAGCACCCTCTGCCGGTGCTCCACGAAGGTGTCGGAGATGTATTTGAGGAAGATCAAGCCCAGAACCAGATGCTTGTATTCGGCAGCGTCCATCTGGTCGCGGAGTTTATCGGCACTGGCCCAGAGCACTGCCTTGAAGTCCTTGGCGGGGGCCTCTTTGTTGACCCGGCGACGACCGCCAGGGGCAGGGGCGGCCGGCGCCTGGTGGCGACCGCCCCCTTCGATATCCTCCCCCAGGGCAATGGCGCCCCCGCGCCCCTTCCCTTTCCTGACCAGACCCAACGCCAGGGCCTTGTCCCTGGTGCGCCGGTACTCCGCCTCACTGACCGGACGCTCTGCGACCCGGGCCAGCGCCTCCCGAGCAGCACGGTTGCCCATGGGGCCGCCATCAGGGGGAAGCACCTCCAGCAGCAGGTCTCCCAGTTCGGTGGCCAGTTCGGTGGCGTCGGTCATGGGGTGCTGGACGGATCCTTGGCAGCCGGGCCTGGAGGGGGCGCAGCGGCCAACTGCCCGGCCTGGGCTTGCATGGTCTTGAAGATATTGAGGAAGCCGTTGGCGCGGGAGGGGGTGAGGCTGGCCTGAAGGCCGGTTTCCTTGATGAACGCCGGGCTCATGGCCACCAGCACCTGAGGCTCCAGACCCTCCGTACCCTCAATCAACAGGGCCAACAACCCTTTGGTGATCTGGGCGTCGGAATCTCCCCGCCAGTGAAGCTTGCCCTCCTGGAGAGTGCCCCGCACGTACACCTGGGAGATGCAGCCCCGCACACGGTGCTCGTCACGGAAGAGGCCGGGCTCCGCCACCGGCAGCTTCCGGGCCAGCCAGAGCACGTAGGCGTAGCGGCGCTTGGGATCGGAAGCTCCCGCCAGGCGCTCCACCATTTGATCCAGCGTCCTGCTGCCGGTTGCCGCCATAGCACCCCTGTGGATCAGAGCAGTGGTGGTCAGGGAAAAGCTCAGATATGACGACCGTCCTGGCGCCCCTTCTGCACCATGTTCACCATGGAGCTCACCATCATGGCCAGGGCGGGGTGACTGGCCCGGGTCAGATTGCGTTCTTCCTGAAGCACCTTTGCGGGAAAGAGATGCCGGCCTGCATCCGCAGCAGCGCCCTCCTGGGAGACCTTCCGTGATACCTGCGCCATTGGTGCGGGGAATGCTCAATGCTCAATTCATTGTGACCCAGGGGGGAACGGGAGCGTGGCCTTTTTTAAGGTTCACTGCAACATTGCAGGATTCAGGTGGGCGCCACTGGTGGATGCCGCCACCAATGCACCCCCGCTTCCGTGAGTTGGCCGTGGAGGGGGCGATCCCAGGAATCCACCGGGAAGGGGACAGCGGCGCAGCAGGAGAAGCACACCCCCAGGTTGGGGCGCCGGGCCCAGGCGGGCCGGCTCAGCAGGCGGTCATACCAGCCCCCTCCGTAGCCCAGCCGGAACCCGTCCGGGTCCATGGCCACCGCCGGAATCAGCAGCAGGGCAACGGCATCGGGGGCCACCGCCGGGGCGGGTTCCGGTGGCGCCGGCACACCACAGTCATCCGGCGCCAGGGGGTCTCCCCAGCTCCAGCGCCGCAGGCGCAACCGACCCTGACGGACCGCAGGCAAGGCCATGGCAACCTTCCCCTGCAGGTGGCGCGCCAAATCCGGCTCGGCAGCCAGGGCAACATAGCCGGCCACCAGTCCGTCGGTGTCCAGTTGGGGCAACACCTGCTCCAGCAGGTGGGCGGCCATGGCCCGGCCCTGCTGCTGCCGTTGCCCATGGGTCAGGCTGCG
The DNA here is from genome assembly GCA_026709085.1 of Cyanobacteria bacterium MAG CAR3_bin_5. Lineage (GTDB taxonomy): Bacteria > Cyanobacteriota > Cyanobacteriia > PCC-6307 > Cyanobiaceae > Synechococcus_B. The sequence goes on from JAPOTR010000012.1 coordinate 138,954, forward strand.
ACGCCGCCGGAGCAACAGACGGCGCCACTCACTCTTGCTGTCGGTCGTCATGGAACTGGTGGAACTTGGCGGTGAGGGCCACGGCGATGGCATCGGCCGCATCATCGGGCCGGGGCGGATGCTCCAGGCGCAACGCCCGCATCACCGCGTTCAGCACCTGATTCTTATCGGCGCGGCCATCGCCGGTGAGGGTGCGTTTGATCTGGGTGGGGGCATATTCCAGGGTGGGCACCCGCAGACGGGCCATGGTCATGAGCACCACACCCCGGGCCTGCACCACGGCAATGGTGTTGCTGGAGCGGTAGAAGAAAAACTTCTCCACCGCCGCAATCCCGGGACGGTGATGCCGCACCAACTGGCGCAGATCCCGGGCAATTTCCACCAGGCGCTCCCCCAGGTTGGGGCCGGGCCGGGTGCGGATGACGCCACAGGCCAGCAGGGCCATGGGATCGGCAGTGTCCACCACCCCATAGCCCACCTGCGCCAAACCGGGATCAATGCCCAGAACCTTCACCGTGCAGCACCTCAGGCGAGGGCCAGTTGGAACGGTTCAGGGGTCTCCGGTTCAGCCCGCTGAAACACCTTGCAAAAGGCCTTGACGACCCGATTACCGGAATCCACGGTCTCCATGGGGTCTTTGCGGAGGCGGTGGCGGAGGCAGCAGCAGACCACCCGCGCCACGTCCTCTTCCTCCACGTGGTCACGGCCCGCCAGGGCCGCCAGGGCCCGGGCGGCGCGGTTGCTCACAATGTCCCCCCGCAGACCGTCCACGTCCAGTTCACCGCACACCTGGGAGATGGCCAGGCGCAAATCCTCGTCCAGTTGCACCTGCTCCAGGCGGTCACGGGCCTGGCCGATGCGCTCCTGCAGGGCCTGTTGCCGGCTCTGCTGGTCCTGGCAGAAGCCCTGGGGATCGCCATCAAAACGGCTGCGTTGCTCCACGATCTGGACCCGCAATGCCGCCTCCCGCACCGTGCGCACATCCACACTCAACCCGAAACGATCCAGAAGCTGGGGGCGCAGCTCACCCTCTTCCGGGTTGCCGGAGCCCACCAGCACAAACCGGGCCGGGTGGCGCACGGACACCCCTTCCCGCTCCACGGTGTTCCAGCCCGATGCAGCCGCATCCAGCAGCACGTCCACCAGGTGGTCGTCCAGCAGGTTCACCTCGTCCACGTAGAGGATGCCCCGGTTCACCCGGGCCAGCAGGCCCGGCTCAAAGGCCCGCACCCCCCGGCTCAGGGCCTGTTCAATGTCGATGGCGCCGCAGAGACGGTCTTCCGTAGCCCCCAACGGCAGGTCCACCATGGGCACCTGCCGTTGCTCGGTGGGGAGGGCTTCCCCCTGCTCCAGCCGTTGCAGCACCTCGGCGCTCATCAGGTCCGGGTCCTGAGGGCTGCTGTTGTAGGGATCACCGGCCACCACGGCAATCTCCGGCAGCAGGGCCGCCAGGGCGCGGATGGCGGTGGATTTGCCCGTGCCCCGATCCCCCATGATCATCACCCCGCCAATGCGGGGATCCACCACGTTGAGGAGCAGGGCCAGTTTCATCTCCTCCTGCCCCACGATGGCGCTGAAGGGGAAGATGGGTCGCCGGGTGTCGCTCACGGGCCTCTGACGCTGCGGTGATCCTGGATTCTTTCACAGGGCCTTCTCCCCTCGTCCTGTGGGTTCTGGCCTTTGTTCCCCTCTGCCTCAGCCAAAGGCTTTGCGGAGGACACGTTCGTAAACTCCGTCCCCGAACCACTTGCGAATCAGGAGCAACGGGTGGGCCATGGCCCCCTTCACGTAACGGCGGCGAGGCTTGGCGGCGGTGGCGGCTTCCACAAACACCTGGGCCAGCACCTTCGCCTCGGTGCCGCGATCCTGGGCGCCCGGGACCGACATGGCCTTGATGAAGGCATCCAGTTGGGTCTTGTAGGAGGTATCTCCGTAGTACTTGCCCAGGCCGGTTCCCAGAACCTGCCCGAACTCCGTCTTGATGATGCCGGGTTCGATGAGGACAACCTGGATATTGTGGGGCGCCGTCTCGATGCGGAGACAGTCGGACCATCCCTCAAGCGCATGCTTGGTGGCGTGATACCAAGCGCCGAAGGGGGTGAAGATTTTTCCACCCATGGAGGAGACGTTCACGATCCTTCCGGATCCCTGGCTGCGCATGGGGGGCAGAACCAGTTGGGTGAGGTGGGCAAGGCCGAAAAGATTCACCTCGAACTGGTATCTGGCATCCTCCAGAGGGATGTCCTCAACCGGCCCGTACAGCCCGAAACCCGCGTTGTTGATCAGGACGTCAATGCGTCCCCCGGTCTCCAGGATCCGGCCTACGGCCTGCTGGTTGTCTTTGGCGTCGGTGACGTCCATCCGGACGGGGACAATGCCGTGGGCGGTCAAGTCCTCCATGCGGTCGATGCGGCGGGCGCCGGCATACACGGTGTGGCCTCTCCGGGCCAGGAGGATGGCGGCCTCCCGCCCCATGCCGGACGATGCTCCGGTGACCAGGATCACCTTACTCATGGGATTGTTGCCGCATTGATGAGAGAGTGGAGGTCATCCTAGGCTCAGGACCCGTACATTGCGGCAAGGGCTCCATAACTCAAGACCGGCGCCTAGCCTGGCATGATCGGTTACAAGGAAGTCGAACCCCGATAGTCCGACGCCGAGCACCCTCAGCTACACGGTAAGCGGCACAGCAACGAAGGGTACAGACTACACCATAAAAAGTACCCAAGAAGTCAGCGTTAGGAGGGTAGACTGCGTTCCGTATTCCAATTTACATCATCGATGACAGCGTACAGCAGGAGGACAAGACCATCGTCATCACGCTAAGCGACGGTACAGACTACGACCTGGGCGAGAAGACCAAATACACGCTGACCATCACAGAGCGCGTAATTCCAGAGGTGTCCTTTGCCCCTGTGAACGTGGACACGAGAACTGCAGGAATCACAGATACTGTGGACGAAGATGTTGGCGTGCATAACATGAAACTCTACCTGTCGCCAGCGCCCACAAGTGACATTACCGTGAAGTACAACATTTCGACAGGCTATGGCTGGGTAGCGCCACAGGGGGAGTGGGAGCACAAGCCCACCACCAGCCTGCAGATGGGCGCATGGGGCTGGACGGCCTCCCCATCGATGGGGGCAGAGAGGGACTGAGCCTCACCACCACGGCAGATGCCCTCCCGGTGGAGACCACCTCGAAGGAGACCACCGGCCTTGATGCCGGTAATGCCACCATCTCCCTCCTCCCCATCGCCCTGGCGGTGGGTATCCGGCAGGACAGGGGCGGCGATGCAGAGACCGGCTGCGGTATGGACATCGGTCCGCCATCCTCTGGTATGACCCGCAGCAGGGCATGGTCCGCTCCGTCACCCGCCCAACCCAACCAAGCGGGAACCCTCCCTCTCCCTACATCACACCATGGGCATCAGTGCAGCAGGGGGCATGACGCCCTACTCCAACCCGTTGCCATGGAACAGGGGGCTTGGCGCCACCGGTACGGGCGCCACTTGATGCACAACCGGCCTATGGCTCCCCACCGCCAATGACCGCCTCACCATGACGCCAGCGCCGGCACTCCCCCTCGCCCCCGCCATCTACGGGTCGCAGTGGCATGACGCCTGACTCCCCCCAACAGGGGCAAGGGGAACCTTGGGACGTGGCCCTGGAGGGTGAACAGCGCCAATCCCCCTCTTCCTCTCCTCCATCTTCTGACTACCGCCATCGCCACCAATTATCCAGAACTCGGGTTAAAAAGGTAACTGTTATCTGTGCTGAAGCCAACTCGGCAGGGTCTGATTGGATCAGAGCCAGCCACAGGATTAATAAGTCTAAGCCCTAGCATCGTCTTTGGATATTTTCCGGAACCTTACGCGCCCCCATGGCTGAATTCCGTCCTTTTATCTCCAAGGCGTCGCTGACGCTGATGGCAGGTTTGCTTGTTGTTGGTTGCGCCGAAAAGAACATGCATGCCGATGGGGTCACCCCCGCCAGCGTGAGCCGTAACTTTGTCGAGAACCTGGTGTTGCCCTCCTACGCGGAGTTAGCGGAAGAGAGTGGAGCTCTTGAGGAGGCGCTCCAGGCATTGGCGAACGACCCGACAGATGCCCACCTGGCCGCAGCCCGTCAGCAATGGATCGAAACCCGACCACTTTGGGAAATAACGGAAAGCTGGGCCTTCGGTCCTGCGGCAACAGAAGGGTTGGACAGTGATCTTGACGACTGGCCCGTAAGCGTGCTGGAACTGGACCAGGCCCTGGCGACGGAGCCCTTCACGGCAGACACCTTCTCCCAGTTGGGCACTACCTCCATCGGCTTTCACGGCATCGAGTTTGTTCTTTATGGAGACGGTAACGAGCGTCCTACAGCAGCCGATCTCACACCCCAGCAGACCGCCTATCTTGCCCGGGCGGGAGCGGCCTTCCACGACACCGCCGAGCAATTGCTGAGCAGTTGGACGGGAGCCGACGGCTTTGGCGCCGAGTTGACGGGGGATCCTGACGGCACCGTCCTTGAAATGATTGAAGGCGCCATCGGCGCCCTGGAAGAGGTGCATCTGGAGAAGCTGGGTGCTGTTCTGGAGGAGGGGCCGGAGGGCCTGGAGAGCCGCTTCAGTGGCGCCACCAATACGGACATTGTGTTCAACGTGGTTGGTGCTCAACGGGTATTTGAGGACACGGGCCTGAAGCAACTGCTGACCGCAGAGAATGCCGATCTGGCCGAACAACTCTCGGAATCTCTGGCCATGAGCCGTGCCGCTGCCGAGGCCATGCCCTCCATGCTGAGCCAGCGGCTGGATGATCCAGCCGTGGTGGAATCCATGGAGACGGCCATCGAAGCCACGGAAGAAGCGTTCAACCTGATGACCCAGGCGCTGGAAACCCTGGACAGCTTTTGACGTACTAGGCTGAAGCCGATTGTGCCGAGCAAAAGCCATGAAACCCGGGTCGAAGACAGGGGTGGTGCGTCGCCCGCTCTTTGTCCTGGCCAGTGCAATTCTGGTGGCAGTGCTGGTGGTGATTGTCCAGAATCCGTCCCTGGCAGTGGATCCCCAGCTTTCTGCCGGCGCTTTAACGGTTTTCAACCGTACTTCAGCAGCGTTTGAGAAGCCGGCATCGAACTTGAACCAGGATGAAATCGACCGCCATGACGTTGGCGATCCCCTCTTTGAGCGCAGCCATATTCCCCTGGCCACCCATGAGGATGCGGGTCTGGGGCCCTTGTTCAATGCCAATTCCTGTGTCGCCTGCCATGTGCGCAATGGCCGCGGCGCCCCTGTTCCCGGCGTCTCGCTGGTGCGGGTGGCGCTTCAGGAAGCCGATGGCGCAACGCCGGCGCCCGAATGGGGCTGGCAAATCCAGGATCACGCAATTTTCGGCCACCAGCCGGAGGCCACCATGGATCTCACATGGCGGGAAGAACCCCGGACAGGCAATGAGCCGCCCCTGCAGAAGGTTCATGTGGACTTGATCCGTCCCAATGGGGATGTAGTGGCGGATGGGGAGATGAACCGGTCTCTGCGGACAGCGCCCCCCCTCATTGGCCTGGGTCTCCTGGAAGCCGTTCCGGATCAGGAAATCCTCAGCCATGCCGATCCCGACGACGGGGACGGGGACGGCATTTCCGGCCGGGCCGTCCTTCTGGAAGACGAGGATGGCCAGCAAGCCCTGGGGCGCTTTGGCTGGAAAGCGGGGACAGCCACTGTGCAGGAACAGACGGCTGAGGCCTACCTCAACGATATGGGTCTGACCACGGCGGCAGGGCCGGAGACCAACACGACGGCCGAAGGGCAACCGGCGGATATCACCTGGGAGGAACTGACAGCGGTGACATTTTACAGCCAGAGCCTCGGGGCGCCTGCCACCAAGCGGTCCGGGAAGGATCCTGTGGTGTCCAAAGGCACGTCCCTGTTCGGGGACTTGCAGTGTGCCACCTGCCATGTGCCCAGCCATGCAACCAGCACCGATCCCGACGTGGTGGTGCAGGCCATCCGTGATCAAACCATCTGGCCCTATACGGACCTGTTGGCGCATGACATGGGGCCTGGCCTTGACGACGGCGTGGCGGAACATGGTTACACCAGTTCAGCGGAGTGGCGCACGGTGCCCCTCTGGGGCCTGGGGCTCACCAACCGGGTGAACGGCACGGCGGGCTACCTCCATGACGGGCGGGCCCGCACCGTAGATGAGGCCATCCGCTGGCACGGGGGCGAAGCGGAGGCATCCAAGGAGAGCTACCTGGCCTTGGCCCCCGGGGATCGCCAAGCCCTGCTGGATTGGCTCCAGGGGCTGTAGGCAACTCCGGCCCCGCTCCGCCACGGTCTCACCAGATCTTCTTGAGAATCAGTCTCTATAACTCCACTTTAATTGAGAAGTGCTTGCAATAAATTAGGGTTGGCCCTAATTTTCAGGTCTTGGATGATTCTTCTGCTTGTGACCACCCTTTCACCTTTGTATCGACCCATGCCGGATACACCCCGGGGTGTCATCCGCATGCCTGCTGGACAAACCGTCCTCCTTGATCCCGTGAGCGCTGGCGAGTCCAGACAGATTGAAGTTCTCGATGGTGTTGGCCGTGTGCTCTGCCCTTGTGAAGAAACTCAGGGCATGACCCTGGCGTTTCTCCAGCAGAGCGACCGCATTACAACGGATCGTCTGTGTAGTGAAGGGGTGTGCATCGAAGCGCTCACCAGCCTCAACTTTGTGGTTCACCCTGAAAGCAGTGACATGGGCGTCTGCACAGTGAATGAATGGACCCTGCAACTGCTACGGATCCGCCATTTCAAGACCGCGGAATTGCGACTTCAAGCCCTGTTCGCTTTGTTGGTATCGCGGCTGGGGCGGCGTTGTGGGGACTGGTGTACCTTGTCGTTTCGTCTGAGCCATGAGCGGATTGCGGAACTCATTGGCACCACCCGGGTGACCACCACGCGCTTGATTAGCAAGGCGCGGCAAGCCAATCTGCTGGAAGTGGACTCGGGTCCCGGAACAAGGGTCTCTCCCCATCTTCTGTCGCTGGTTCAGGAAGCCGGCTAACACCTTTCCATGGGAGAAACAGGCCATCCTCTGCCCCTCGGAAGCGGGAGGGGAAGCGTAGATTGAGGGAATGGAGTCTGGGGGAGGAGTGTTCCTCTCGCCCTCCTTCCAGAGAGACTGCCACGGTTGGATCTGACCCTGCTGGGGGGAGTAAGGCGCCAGGGACCAGAGGAGGATGGTGGTGTTGGTAGTGGGGGAGAGCGCCAGTGCCACTGCTGGCGTCATGGTGAGTTGGTCATTGGCGGTGGGGAGCCATAGGCCGGTTGGG
>JAPOTR010000017.1 GCA_026709085.1 Cyanobacteria bacterium MAG CAR3_bin_5
ACGTACGGTTCTAACAAGGAGGGGAGATAGTGTAAGCTATCCCCCGACCTTACCAGATACACAAGCGGAAAACCAGGGGCCACTGGGGCAACCGTAGCAGACTCACCTGATCCAGCGCCAATCTCCTGATTTTCTTGGCAATTCCCCTGCGCCACCGTCACACCGGCTCCAGATCCTCCAACGGGCTGCATCGGATTTCCGCAGCGTAGCTCACCGGATTGGAGCATCTCAGTCTACCGAAGCAGCCGCCTCATCCAGCCCAGACGGTTGCCGTAGGGGGGATAGCGCCAGGGAGCGTCAAACGCCTGTGGTCGTTCCAGCACGCTGCGCTGGTGGCTGAAGCGGAGAAAACCGGCCCGACCGTGATAGGCGCCCATGCCGCTCTCCCCCACCCCGCCAAACGGCAACCGGGGAATCCCGGCCTGGAGAACCACGTCGTTAAAACAGACGGTTCCCGAACGGGTGCCGGCCAGCAAACGGTCCCGCCAGGTCTGCCGCCCACTGAACAGATAGACGGCCAGGGGTTGGGGGCGGCTGTTGATGGCGTCCACGGCCTCCTCCAGGCCGGCGAGGGGCAGGACGGGCAGGATGGGGCCAAAGATCTCCTCCTCCATCAGGGGGTCGTCCCAACCCTCTACAGCCACTACGGTGGGGGCGATGTAGCGTTCGGCCGGATCCACGTGCCCACCCCGGAGCACGGAGCGCCCCTGCAGCAGCGCCGCCAACCGTTGGAACTGGCTGTCGTTGACGATGCGGCCAAAGTCCGGGCTGCGTTGGGGATCTGTCCCGTAGAAGTCCAGGACGGCCTGCTGCAACGCCGCCAGGAAGGCGTCCCGCACCCCGGGGGCCACCAGCACGTGGTCTGGGGCAATGCAGGTTTGACCGGCGTTGAGGAACCGGCCCCAGGCAATGCGGCGGGCGGCGAGGGGAACGTTGGCGTCCTCCGCCACCAGACAGGGATTCTTGCCCCCCAATTCCAGGGTCACGGGTGTGAGGGTTCCGGCCGCCTGTTCCATCACCAGCCGACCGATGCGGTTGCCGCCGGTAAAGAACACATGGTCAAATTGCTGCCTCAGCAAAGCCTGGGCCGTCTCCGGTCCCCCCAGAGCCACGGACACCACGTCATCATCCATATGCTGCTGCAGCCGTGCGGCCAGAACTTCCCCGGTGTGGGGCGCATGCTCCGACGGTTTGAGCACGGCGGTGTTGCCCGCCCCCAGAGCTGCCACCAGGGGAGACAGCAGCAACAGCAGGGGATAGTTCCACGGACCGATAATCAGGACACAACCCAGGGGGTCTGCCACCACCCGGGCCCGGGCCGGCTGCATGATCAAGGGCGTCGCCACCCGTTCCGGCCGCAACCAGTGGCGCAGTTGCTGCTGAAACAGCTTCAACTCCTGGCGAACGCCGGCGATTTCGTAATAAGCCTCGACAGGGGGCTTGCGCAGGTCCCGGGCCAACGCCTCCAGGAGTTCATCTTCCGGTTGTAAAGCCTGTTCCAACCGGGCCAACTGCTCCAACCGCCAGGCCAGGGGGCGGGTGTGGCCGTGGGTCACAAGCCGGCGTTGCCGAGCAATCTGCGGGGCGAAATCACGAGAGTCCATCCCTACCGCACCAGGAGAACAGGACAGGTTGCCTTGACCCGGACGTAATCGCTGATGGACGAGCCCAGCAGTTTGTCCAGATCCACCAGGTTGCGAGCCACGGTGGGGCGTCGATCCGGCGAGGACAGCACCAGCAGGTCGCTGTTGCTGTCCTCAACGGCGGCACAGATCTCCTGGGCCGCATTGCCGTTGCGCTCCTCGGTCTCCACGTCCACCCCCAGCCGTCGCGCAGCCAACCTGGCCTTGTCAAGGATGCGTTTCGCCACCTGGCTGCCGCCCCGCTGGCTGCTCACATGGATCACCCGCACCGTCATGCCGTCCACCCCCCGGGCCATATCACAGGCCAGGTTCAAGGCGCTGTTGCTGATGGTTGTGCCGTCCACCGCCACCAGGAGGCGGTTGGGATGGCGCACGTAGAGATCGTCCCGCACCAGCAGCATGGGGCGATTGGACAACTGAAATACGTACTGGCTGGCGCTGTTCAACAGGATGGACTTTAACCGTCCCACCCCCCGGGAACCCATCACCATCAGATCCGCGTTGACTTCATCCGCCACCGCCAACACCGTCTGCTTGACGTCCCCTTGACGAAGGATGGTGGTGACCGTGGCGGGATCCAGCTTCATGGCGTCAACGGCCTGGGCCAGAAGCCGGGCGCCCGCCTCCATACCGTCCGCCAGGGATTTCTTGCCCTGCACGTCCAGCACGTGGAGCAGGGTAAAGCGCGCCCCCGCGAAGCTGGGCAGCCTCTGCATCATGCCCACCATGGTCTCCACGTGACCTTTACCGGAGTCCGCCACAAGAATGTTCCGAAACATTGGACGAGAGGTTCAACAATCAGACCACCCTATCCACTATCCGATATCCAGCAGCCGGTGGTTGTCCGAATCCCGGTTGCATCCCGGTTGCAACGACATTCCCCGCTTCAGCGCCGTGAACCGGGGGATCGCTGAGCCTAGCCCTGGGGGACTCCATGAATCTCCGCTCTCGCCGTCTGGCCTGGTACCGCTGGGCCAGCATTGACGGCTTCGGCGTGGCCACCCTGCGGCGCCTGGAAGCCGTCTTTGGCAGCCTGGAAGCGGCCTGGCGGACGCCCCTGGCGGTGTTGCAACAACGGGGTCGCCTCAACAAAACCCAGGTACAGGCCCTGACGGCAGCGCTGGCGACGCCCCCACCCCTGCCGCCCCGCCGCTGGCTGGCGCCCACGGATCCCGCCTTTCCTGCTCCCCTGCAGCAACTGGATCGTCCCCCTCTGCAATTGTTCTGGCAGGGGAAGGGGAGCACCTGGGCCTATTTGAATCGTCGGCAGGCGGTGGCCGTAGTCGGTAGTCGCACCGCCAGTGACCACGCTCTGGCCTGGGCGGAGCGGCTGGGACGTCACTTGGCGGAGGTGGGCTGGCCGGTGGTCTCCGGCCTGGCGGCCGGGGTGGATGCCGCCGTCCACCGGGGCTGCCTGGCGGGTCATGGCCGGCCGGTGGGGGTGCTGGGCACCCATTTGCAGCGGGCCTACCCCCAGGACAACCGGAGCTTGCAGCAACAGGTGGGCACGGCTGGTCTGTTGTTCAGTGAGCAACCTCCCGGTGAACCGGTGCGGCGCGGCCATTTCGCCGCCCGCAACCGGCTGTTGGTGAGTCTTGTGCAGGCTCTGGTGGTGGTGGAGTGTCCCCGTCGCAGCGGCGCCCTGATCGCCGCCCGCCTGGCGCGGGAGACGGGGGCGCCCCTCTGGGTGGTGCCGGCGGATGCCGGGCGCAGCAGCGCTGAAGGCAGCAACCAGCTTCTCCAACAGGGGGCCGCCGTACTGCTCCGTGGCGATGATCTTTCCTCCGTACTGGGCACCGGCCCCCTGTTGGCCCGCCAGAAGGATCCCGTCACCGACCGGCAGGCTGTCCCCACCTCCGGCATGGCCCGGCTTCTGCTGGAGCAACTGGGGCAACCCCGCACCCTGGAGGAGCTTCAGGAGCAGGTGGGGGCGGAAGATCAGGGTCTGCTGCTGACCCAGTTGTTTCAACTGCAACTGGACGGGGCCGTACGGTCTCTGCCGGGCTTGCGCTGGGTGCGGATCCGCTGACGGCCAGGCCATGGACATTATCCCAATCCCATGGCTGCGGGACCTCAGCCGTTCCCCATGGTTCCCTGGACGGGTAGCCCTTGCCCAAAGGGTCTGCCACCATGGAGCATGGCTGCCGTTTGTGGGAATTGGCCATGGCTGGCGAGCGCACGTTCATTGCCATCAAGCCTGATGGGGTGCAACGGGGATTGGTGTCGGACATCCTGGGCCGCTTTGAGCGCAAGGGTTTCAAGCTGGTGGGTCTCAAGCTGTTGACCCCCGGCCGGGCGCTGGCTGAGCAACACTACGGAGTTCACCGGGAGCGGCCCTTCTTCGCGGGGCTGGTGGCGTTCATTACCTCCGGCCCGGTGGTGGCCATGGTGTGGGAGGGGGAAGGGGTCATTGCCAGCGCCCGGGTCCTCATAGGCGCCACCAAGCCATTGGAGGCGGCCCCCGGCGCCATCCGTGGCGACCTGGCGGTGGATATTGGCCGTAACGTGGTCCACGGCTCCGACGGCCCGGATACCGCCCGGCTTGAAATCGGCCTCTGGTTCCAACCGGAGGAACTCAGCAGTTGGGAACCGGCGGATCAAGCCTGGCGCATTGAGGCTTGAGCGGGTGGTGAAGAAAAGCGGTTCCAGCGGAAGGCATGGAGGAAGGGGGCAGCTAGCCAGTTTATCAACTGGCGCCCCATGCCATTACCACGGCATCCACTCGGGACAGTAGGCTACCATGGCAACATCATGGGAGAAGCTCCTCCCACCGTCCCATCACCACCAGGCCAATGACAGTGCGCACACAAATCACAGAAGCGCTGTGTTTGCGTGATGTGACAATATCCGGCACACCACTCAGGGACACAATGCTGAAGATCAGCCACAGTGCGCAACGGCGTGGCCTGACCCCAGAAATTTTACAATCTATCCTGACCGACGAGTGAGCGGCTTCGTCTTTGACGTCAACGTCATGATCAGCGCCTTACTCTTCAACGACTCCGTACCAGGTCGGGCGTTCACCCGGGCCTTGGACCAGGGAAGGATTCTGGTTTCCGAGGCGTTGGTGGGGGAGTTGAGCCGTGTACTTGGCCGGGACAGATTTGACCGCTATGTTACCAGAGAAGAGCGGGACGCATTTCTTGGATCCCTGATACGGGAATCGGACCTGATCGCCACCACCGAGACGGTGCGAGTGTGCCGTGATCCCAAAGACGACAAAGTGCTGGAGGTGGCCATAAACGGCAAGGCGATATTCATTATCACAGGAGATGCTGATCTCCTCGTGCTCAATCCATTTCGCGGCATAGAAATTGTAACGCCAGCCCGGTTCCTGCAAGTGACCATCGCCAAAGGTAAGGGAGGCGACCATGAATAGGGGGACCACGGTGAGCTACTGGAGAAGCACCATGCCTACAGGAAAGTTGGGAATCACTGCACTGACAACGGACACCCCTTTTCATTCCTACTGACTTCGGCATATGACCAGCGGGTAGATCCTGGACAGTCAGGATCAATCCGTTGGCCAGCTATAGGATTTGTCTCGACATGCTTCGTAATTAACATTAAGCAAATTCCCGAGAAGAACCAGAGTAGTTAGCCGTCGCACCATGGCGGTCACTTCCCGGACTTCGTTTCTGGTGAGTGATCGGCCCAGGATGCTTTCCTCCCGATAGGAGAGCCATTTTTTGATGACCTGATAGCCACCGATTACATAACTCCACACATTCTCAGGCACGCCACGCCAGCAGGTGGTGTCGTTGAGATAGACGTCCAGCGCCTGACCAAGTAGGACAAAGCCTCGCGATTCATCAATCTTCTTATTGGTAAATCCTTTGCGCAGAGCTTCTTTCTCATCCTCGCTCCAATCTCGCACCTCAATTCTGCCACGGCCGGGCATGGTCCGAGCCCTGGCGCCACGGCGACCCCAGCCAGCGGTCACCCTAAGGTCGGTGTTGGATATGCGGCCCAGCACACGCAAGTGCTCGGCAATGGAGCCGCTGGTGACACCGGGAACATCAACCTCAGTATCCAGTAGCGCTGCCACTTGTGCCCCCAATATAACAGAGGTTGTCAGCAACGGACGCTCGTTGGGCAAGGGAATGCGCGGCCACTCTATCATGGCAATGCCGTCTGTGTTATCGTTCAGATACTGGGGTGAATAGGTGATGGCAAGGGCGTGGCGCCAGGGTGCGGCAGCAGCTTCTGTGTCTCTGTCGGGATCTGGCAGGCCAAGATGCTTAAGCCAGGAACGCGCTCGCTCTGAAAGGTTTGCTACTGTGACTCCAGACAGCATCCCATGGACCGGCCTATGGTTCTGGAACGGTAGACAGAATGCATCTGTCTTTAGGCAGTGGTCATCAGTCAAACACCGCGTAAAGAGAGTTGGCGGCCCTTCTGGGGATGCGACCGCTACTTTCCTCGTCATTAGAAACTGGTTGCCGCCGGAAAACTGGGTCCAGAGTTGTGGGCGTGGCTCATTCCAGATAGGGCGGATGTCAGTGAAATAAGCATGGCGCACGTCGAACGGACGGACGATGTAGCGGACGATTTGTGTGTCATCAAATACGGCTGCTTTAAGTGCCTTAGTTCGCGTCTTCTTGGCTTTGTAGCGAGCGGCATCCTTTGCCAATGGGTGGCTTTTTAGTTGTAAAGTTGACCAGTCCATTTTCTTATCAAAATATGTCTGCATCCGAGTGGCAAGCTCAGAACGATCAATATCAATCAATGCACCACTGCGCTTTTCCATCAAGCCATTGATTGGCTCCAGCACGCCAAGGTCTGGCAATTTTGGCCAGGCCAAGTATGTATTGTTCACGTCATGTGGTCGGAATGATAGTCTATTCCATGGCTGTGGATCTGCAATTGTGTACTGATTGTCGAACTGTGTGACGGCGAGGCTGTCGAGTAGTTGACAGCGTTTGGTTGTGCCCCAGAAATCACGACAAGCAACGGTTGCTTTTGATGCACCCTGGGCATCCTTCAGGAACAAGCCAATCGCTGTTCCTTGCTGAATACCCTCTTTATTGTAGGTTGTTGAAAAGACTGAAGGATCAGGTTCTCCACTTGGCGTTCTCTTCCCAGTCTCGCGAGAATCACCATTAAGAGAGTCAATCCAGATATGATTGAATTGTCTTAGTAAATTCTTACGTAAAACAACAAAAGACGGATCACTAAGATATGAATAGCTTGAAATGTAACATATTATTCCCTGACCAGTGGCAGCAATCCGACGTTCGGCAATGCGGAAGAAACGGATATAAAGATCATCAAGATTGAATTTCTTGATCTTCCATTGATCTTGCAGGCCTTCCTTGTAGGGTTCCACCAATCCAGCTTCCTCTTCAGGACTTGTGCCAGCAAAAGCATTGTAGGGTGGATTGCCGAGCACCACGAGAATTGGTACGTTACGCTTTACATCCTCCGCCTGGTCCCGTTCCTGCTCCATTTCCGGGAAGAGTGGCAGTTCTGCTTTTGGTCCTGATGGTGGTTCCCACCCAGTCAGGGCATTCGTAAGATAAATGGCGGGGCGCTCTCTTTTTTCCGTGTTCATGGGCGCCCCAAGATCAGCCAGGAGATTGCCCACCTGCCAATGGGTGATGACGAAGGGTGCCGGCATGATCTCAAATCCGAAGACCCGTTTCCGTGCTGCTTCCTGCACGTCTTGCCCAATGAGTGCATCCTCGCCCTTGGCCCGCAGCGTCTTCTCGATCTTGCGAAGGACCTCAATCACGTAGGCGCCGGTTCCACAGCAAGGATCAAGAACATAGACATTTTCGTCTGCAAGCCCATCTGCAATGTTCAGTTCGCTGCGCAGGATCCTATCAACCCGTTCCACCATGTAGCGGACGATCTCCCGCGGCGTGTACCAGACGCCCATTGTCTTACGGAGTTCCGGGTCAAACACTTCGAGGAAGGGTTCATAGAAATGCTGGACCGCCTCACCGCTGTCGAAAGTTTTGAAAAAGGCCGTCCGGTCAATGCGGTTCAGTGCTTCACCAGTGCGATCCAGAATGTCCATAAGGTCGAGAGGCTCCAGACGGCTGGGCTTGGCAACCTCCTCGAAGAGTGACCGGATCATCGGGACGGTCATGGTGTAACCAGCAGATTTCCAGTCAAACTTGCTGTTGCTGGTGTCTTGTTTGGCCCAGATCACCCATGCCGAGAAGATTCCATAAAATAAAGTCTGGACCAGGGTAGAGTGGAAGAAATGCTCGCCCTTTTCGTCCTGAAACTTCATACCGAGTGCCGTTTCAAGCACCGTGCGGAGTGGAGCAAGTGTGGCTCCTTCCTTCTCCTCCAACGTTGTCAACGCATCACGGGCATATGAGGCGAGAAGCCAGGCGATGTCCTCTGAACGGGCGAGTGGCGCCGCGTGCATCATGACGCGCTGCAGGAACTCCCTGAAATAGGCTCCCTGTTGACGCGCCGTCGTCGCTGGATGGGCCGCCATTGACCAGAAAGTCGGCTCGTCATCCGCAAGCCTGAAACACTCCCGCTCTACTGGCCTGCCATTGTCATCCTCGCCAATCAGGCGAAACTCTCGATAGTTGGTGACGAGAACCAGACCATACTGGTTGAGATACTTCGTTGCTTGACTGCCCTGTGCCGTCTGCCAACTGTTGTCCCCGAGTGGCTTCACTTCGATGACACCCCGTTCAGGAATTGCTCCCTGACCAGATTGTGGAGTATTTTTGCTGCATTGATTTTTGCTATAGAGTCCAAAGTCAGGGTGTCCGGCACCCTGATTGCGTAGCTGACCGTTACAAATAACCTGCGGTTTAAGGGGCTTGCCGAGTTCGTTCAGCAGGTTTTCCAAGGCTGAATAGTAGGATGTCTCGCTAGTGGCGCCGCCGGTACTGCGAATTTCGGCCATGCGCTCGAAGTAGGTTTGAACGGGATCCTTTTGCTTTCCAGGAGTGGACATTTTTACCTCAATGGGCTCACCATTATAGCCTGTTGATGGATACCCAATCAATGATTCCAACTTTAACCACTACTTCATTGAGCGACCAACAACGCCTTTACACACCCTGGCCCCATTGCTACAGGATCCTTGCTGACCTGCCCTGATTCAAAAGGGATTGAACATGGGTAAAGCCTGTGAAACCCGATCCGGTTCCTTGCCCAAAGGGTCTGCCACCATGGAGCATGGCTGCCGTTTGTGGGAATTGGCCATGGCTGGCGAGCGCACGTTCATTGCCATCAAGCCTGATGGGGTGCAACGGGGATTGGTGTCGGACATCCTGGGCCGCTTTGAGCGCAAGGGTTTCAAGCTGGTGGGTCTCAAGCTGTTGACCCCCGGCCGGGCGCTGGCTGAGCAACACTACGGAGTTCACCGGGAGCGGCCCTTCTTCGCGGGGCTGGTGGCGTTCATTACCTCCGGCCCGGTGGTGGCCATGGTGTGGGAGGGGGAAGGGGTCATTGCCAGCGCCCGGGTCCTCATAGGCGCCACCAAGCCATTGGAGGCGGCCCCCGGCGCCATCCGTGGCGACCTGGCGGTGGATATTGGCCGTAACGTGGTCCACGGCTCCGACGGCCCGGATACCGCCCGGCTTGAAATCGGCCTCTGGTTCCAACCGGAGGAACTCAGCAGTTGGGAACCGGCGGATCAAGCCTGGCGCATTGAGGCTTGAGCGGGTGGTGAAGAAAAGCGGTTCCAGCGGAAGGCATGGAGGAAGGGGGCGGCCCAGGGGGCCAAGTGGCAACCGGCTGGGCCGGCCTCCAACACAACCCGTGTGAGTTCTGTGGTGACGGCAGCCAGCAGGATCCCGTTGCGGTGGTGGCCCGTGGCCATCACCAGTCCTTTCAGCGGACCCGGCCCCAACACGGGTTGTTGATCCCTCGTACACGGCCGGAACCCGTACCAACGTTCCATGGGCGGCCACTGGGCCGCCGCCGGCAACAACTGCCGCAGACCCTGTTCCAAACGGGTCTGCCCCATGGGGGTGAGGCCTGGGGTAAAGCCCACCTGCTCAGTGGTGGCCCCCACCACCACCAGGCCGTCCTGGCGAGGCACCAGGTAGGCGCCGGGACCAAAAATCACCCGCCGCAGGGCCTGGCGCGGCGCCTGCACGGAGAACATCTGCCCCTTGACGGGCGTCACCGGCACACAGGTAAGCAACTGCTGGCTCCAGGCGCCGCAACACAACACCGCCTGCCCACAGGGGAGCCGCCGTCTTTCCCCGTCACCGGTGCGCAGGGCAATGCCCACCAGGTGTTGCTGGCCGCCGCCATCTTCCTCCCAGCACAGCCGCTCCACCGTGACCCCCTCCTCAAAGCACACGCCGCGGCGGCGGCAGGCCCGCTCCAGGGCGGTCATCAGCTTGCGCCGACTGTCCAGTTGACCATCCTGGGGGAACAACAGCCCGCAGGTGAAGGCGGGGCTGATGCCCGGCGCCTCCGCCTCCAGTGCAGGCCGATCCAGGGGACGGCCCAGGGCTGCGGTGGGGAACGCCTGGCGTTGGGCCTGGCTGGCGAAGGGGGCCACCGTGCCACAGGGCAGCCAACCGCAGGGAAGGCCGCTGTCTTCCTCAATGGTGTCCACCCACGGGGGGATCATGGAGAGGCTGCGCTGGGCCAGCGCCAACAGGGGTCCGCTGAGGCCTTCGGCATGGGGCGCCGCCATGCCGGCGGCAGCAAAGCCCGCCGCCTCCCGCCGGTCACGACGCAGGAGATGCACCGACCACCCGTGACGGACCAGGCCGTGGGCCACCGCCAACCCCATCAGCCCACCCCCCAGAACCAACACCGGCTGTTGCCGGGGCACGGAGATGTTCGCGACCGGAGAACTCACCCCTGCCCCACCTGGGCGGCGTAGTCGGCGGCGGAGCGGAGCCCGTCGGTGGCGGCGTCAGGGGCAGGCTTGAGCTGGAGCAGCCAGCCGTCTCCGTAGGGGTCGTTTTGCAGGTCTTCCGGGCTGGCCAGCACGGCTTCATTGCGACGCAGCACGGTACCGGCCATGGGGGCCACCAGTTCTTCCACGGCCTTCACGGACTCCACGGTGCCAAAACCGTCCCCGTGCTCCAGGCGGGCGCCCTCCTCCGGCAATTCCACAAAAACAATGTCCCCCAACTCCTCCACCGCAAAGGCGCTGATGCCCACAGTGACGGTTCCGTCCCCGTTGCGGCGCACATACTCATGGCTATCGGCGTAGAGAAGCTCCGGGGGGAAATGCTGGGTCATGGGGAAGGGGGTGAGCAGAGCCATTCTGACCTGCCGGGGGATCGGGTGACAGGCGCAGGCCAGCCTGGGTCAATCTCCATCGCACTGGGGCAGGACAGCCAGCGCCTCTTCCAGGGCCAAGCGCACATGGCTACGGTGGCAACCGCCCTGGACGTAGACCACGTAAGGGGCGGCCAGAGGGGCATCCGCGGAGAACTCGCTGGTGCTGCCCTCCACAAAGGTGCCCCCCGCCATCACCAACCGGCGCCGATAGCCCGCCATGGCCGCCGGTGTGGGCTCCAGATAGGCCCCCACGGGGGAGCGGCGCTGGAAGGCCCGACAGACCGCCAGGAGCCGTTGAGCCGACCCCAGCCGAACTGCCTGAATCACGTCGCTGCGGGCCGTGCCCGGCTGAGGGTGTACCCCGTAGCCCAGCTTCCGGAAGGTGGCGGCCACCAACTCGGCCCCGATCAGGGCCTCCGCCACCATCTGGGGCGCCAGAAACAACCCCTGCAACAGCAGGCGGTTGCTGTGGAAGCTGGCGCCGGCAGCCGAGCCCAACCCCGGGGCCGTAAGACGGCAACAGGCCTGCTCCACCAGATCCCGCCGCCCTGCCACGTACCCACCCGTGGGGGCGATGGTTCCACCAGGATTTTTCACGAGGGAGCCCGCCATCAGGTCCGCCCCCACGGCCGTGGGCTCATGCCGGTTCACAAACTCCCCGTAGCAGTTGTCCACAAAGCAGACGGTGTGGGGGCTGCGGCTGTGGGCCAAGGCGCAGAGTCGCTCCAACCGGTCCAGGGACAGGCTGGGGCGCCATTGATAGCCACAACTGCGTTGCAGAAACAGGAGGCGTGGCCGGAGGCTGTCCAGGGCGTCCGCCAGGGCCTGCTCGTCCACGTGACCATCACGGGCGAGGGGAACCTCCCGGTAGGCAACGCCGAACTCCCGGAGGGATCCTTGCCCCTTGCCCCGCAGACCGATCACCTCCTCAAGGGTTTCATAGGGACGGCCAGCGGCGGCCAGCAGCGTGTCCCCCGGACGCAGGACCCCGAACAGGGCCGCGGCGATGGCATGGGTGCCGCTGACAAACTGGAGCCGCACAGCGGCAGCCTCCGCCTGCAGCGCCCGGGCAAATACCCGGTCCACGGCTTCCCGCCCCGGATCCCCATGGGCCGACCCTGTGGGACTGGAAAAGTGGTGCGGCCCAATACGCTCCGCCGCCAAGGCATCGAGAAGGCGGCGCAGGTGATCCGTCACCGCAGCGCAGTGGCCATGGGCCACAGGCGCAGTGGCCGCTTCCACCTGGGCCAGGAACCGATCCCGCTCAACTGCCGAGGTGGGCAAAGCCTTCATCAAACATTGACCACAACCTGTCCCTATTGTTCACATGGAACCATTAGAATTGTATGAAACAGTGGTGGACCAGTCTTGCAATTCCACGCTGGCGCGTCCGCCTCAAGGCAGGAGAAGCAAATTTGGTCACGTCACCCGTCCAGCTTCCAACAGACATCCGGGACTCCGGCGCCGTTGCCGACAATCAAGTTGCCACCGACAAGATCTCGGCAGCACTGCAACGGCGCGTCAACGCTGAACGGGCGCCCCTGACCCAGCAGAGCCATCCCTGGTCCCCCGGCACCGTTGCGTTCATGCTGGCGGTCCATGTGGGTGGTGTGGCCGCCCTGCTGCCCCAGTTCCGAAGTTGGCAAGGGGTGGCCGCCCTGGCCGTTCTCTACTGGGTGACCGTCCTTGGCGTCACCCTGGGCCTCCATCGGCTGGTGGCCCATCGCAGCTTCAAGGCGCCCCGTTGGCTGGAGCGTCTGCTGGTGATCATGGGCAGTCTCAGTGCCCAGGGGGGTCCCATCGAATGGGTGGGCCTCCATCGCCACCACCACAAATACTCCGACCAGTCCAATGACCACCATGACGCCGTGCGTGGTCTGTGGTGGAGTCACAGCGAATGGATGCTCCACAAAATCCCCGCCGTTGAACACCTGGAGCGGTTTGCGGGGGACTTGTTTGCCGATCCCCTCTATCGCTGGCTGGACCACTGGTTTCTGCTGCTCCAGCTTCCGGTGGGTGCGATGCTCTACGGCATTGGCGAGGCGACCGGCGCCAGCGGTGGCGGATTGGGTCTCCTGCTCTGGGGCATTCCCCTGCGGCTGATGGTGGTTTACCACGTCACATGGCTGGTGAATTCCGCCACCCACGCCTTTGGCTACCGCAACTTCAAGACCCCTGACCTGTCCTACAACTGCTGGTGGGTGGCCCTGTTCACTTTCGGAGAGGGGTGGCACAACAACCACCACGCTTTTCCCCAGAGCGCCCGCCACGGCCTGCGCTGGTTTGAAGTGGACATCACTTGGCAGCACATTCGCCTGCTGCGGGCCCTGGGCTGGGCCAAACAGGTGCGCATGGCCAACCACAACCTCAACAACGGTTAGCGCCGCCTGCCTCAGCAGCGTCAGGGCTGCAGCCTGATTGGCGAAGCTGACTGAGAAACTGATCAATGGCGCCTGGCGCCTTGGCCCATGGGGCTGCCCCCTCCGCCATGGTGCAGGCCGTGCGATGCAGATCATCCAGTTCCGCCTCCAACTCGGGGGCGGTGTAGTCCATCTGCCCCGACAGCACGGCTTCAAACTGTTGACGGCGCCGGGGTCGAGCCACGGGATAGGCGGCCAGGACCCGGGCTTTACACTGGCGCCAGGGTTGACCTCCGGTGAGCCAATCTCCCAGGGCGCCACAGAGGGCAGAAGCTTCCTGCTCCCCAATGCGCAGATCAAAGGCCTGGGGAAGGGTGACCAGCCCCGTGAAGATCTCCAGCAACTCTCCAGGACCCAGGGGCTGGCCCGCCGCCCCGTCCAGCAGGGCCACAGGGGGGTAGCGTTGCAGCAACTCCGCCTCGGGGCAGTTGGCCGGGGGCAGATCACGCAATTGCCGGCTCGGGGACCAGGGCCAGAGCCAGCGGTTCACACCGCCAATGACGAGGAAAACCTCCGGGCCGGGATTGGCCAGCTTGTGGTTTTTCAGCATGGAAATCTGGGAGGCGTGAACCCGGCCCAACTGCATGTGTTGCCCAAGCCGGGGAACCATGGTGTGGGGCCAGCCGTTGCGCTGGTGCCATGTGCGCAGGAGATGGGCAAAGGCGTTACGGCCCGAGTCCAGTTGTTGCTGCAAACGGGAGGGCGGCGCCACGGTGAATCCGAATCCTGATTCTCATGTCAACCATCCTATTCATGTCCTGAGTCCCTGAGCCTAGACATCTCGCCGTGGGGTCAGCAAACCCACCAACAGCCCTGCCGCCAGCAGCAGCACCCCCAGGCCAATGGCCAGGCCGCGGCTCCCGGCGCCGCCTTCATGGACCCAGAAGAGCCCCGTTGCCACAAAGAGCCCCCCCAGGACCACCGCCGGAACCATCACCAGGCCACGGGCGACTTGATTGCTCATGGTCGCGTTATTAGAATCAGGACTTATAACTAGAAGATGACGGCGGCGGGGCGGAGGACGGCGTGTACAGCCTCTTTACTGTATGAGACTCTCTTGCCACTGGCAGATCCCTCAGCAGGAGATCAGCGCCAAAGAAGTACCTGCATTGTCCTGCCTCAGGTGAAGGCGCACTGGCCGCCCGCGCCAGTCACAGACCACGCGCAGCTTGCTGGTCAGGTCCCTCAAGTGGGGGGCAGCACCCCCTTTTGAGGCTGCACGCCGGGCCATGCGCCTTGACGGAAGTGGCACGATCAGCAACATCGTCCATCCCTCCTCCTGAAGGTGGCGTGGGATCCTCTTGCTGCTGCGGGGGTCTCTCCAGCCTAGGGTTGATTCAGGGTTGAAGGCTGCACAGTGGCTTCATCGGAGGGGGTTGGTTGCTGGCTGCCCAGAAAGAGCCAGGCTCCTGCCGCGGCCACCAGCACCACCAGCACAATCAGCACCAGTTCCCCCACAGTCAAGCCCTGTTCCCGCAGGCAGGGAGTCCTCAGGGCGTGGGAAGAACGAAATCCGGAAGGAGCCAGTGGAGTGCGCGTCATGCCCGGTGCCGAGTGTATGGGGTCATGTGGTGAGGCTAGACCAATCCACCCTGATGAACCACCCCGGGACAAGATCCGCTCGTTCATAAAGGGCCATCTCCCTTGCCAAGATTCTGTAGCAACTGCTACTGTTTAATTCTCGTTGACCTGATGCTCAGGCGGAAGTAGGGTCCTTCGGCCCGAAGCAACGCACCACGTCCCACACAACCTGGAGGTGCAATCCCATGTCCATCATCACCGTTCACTATCTGCAGCGGCTCCGGGAGGAGGCCGCCCGTCGCGCCAAGGAACTGGCCTACCGTCGCCGCGTTGACCTGCACGAACAGTCGGTTTCCCTCGGCTGACCCCCGTTGCCCGCCGTTGCCCGCCGTTGCCCGCCGTTGTCGCAAGCTCCCCCAGCGGGGAGCTTGCGGGGATTCACGGATCAGCGGGCCGGGGGATCGTCAGCCGGCCTTGGCCTGATCCTTGGCCAGCACCTGCTCCAGGGCGGCAACGTCCTCGTCAGTGATCTTGGTTTGCATGGGGCAGTGTTTGGGGCCGCACATGGAACAGAACTCCGCCTGTTTATAGATATCGGCCGGGAGGGTTTCATCGTGATAGGACCTGGCCCGCTCCGGATCCAGGGAGAGTTCGAACTGACGGTTCCAGTCAAAGGCGTATCGAGCCCGGCTCAACTCGTCATCACGATCCCGGGCCCCGGGACGATGGCGGGCAATGTCTGCGGCATGGGCGGCAATTTTATAGGCGATCAGCCCTTCCCGCACGTCTTCAGCGTTGGGGAGCCCCAGGTGCTCCTTAGGGGTAACATAACACAGCATGGCCGTTCCATGCCACCCCGCCAGCGCCGCGCCAATGGCCGAGGTGATGTGGTCATAGCCGGGAGCAATGTCGGTCACCAAGGGTCCCAGCACATAGAAGGGGGCTTCGGAGCACTCTTCCATCTGCTTGCGCACGTTGAATTCAATCTGATCCATGGGCACATGACCCGGACCTTCCACCATCACCTGAACGTCATGCTCCCAGGCGCGCCGCGTCAACTCTCCCAAGGTGTGCAGTTCCGCCAACTGGGCTTCATCGGAAGCATCGTGTTGACAGCCGGGGCGCAGTGAATCCCCCAGGGAGAAACTGCAGTCGTAGCGTTTGAAAATCTCGCAAATGTCGTCAAACCTTGTGTAGAGGGGATTTTGACGGTGGTGGTACAGCATCCACTGGGCCAGAATGCCGCCCCCGCGGCTCACAATCCCGGTAATGCGCCCCCGCACCTTGGGCAGGTGCTCAATGAGGAGGCCGGCATGAATGGTCTGATAATCCACCCCCTGCTGACAATGTTTCTCGATGATGTGGAGAAAATCGTCTTCATCCAGTTTCCTGACCGATCCATGGACACTCTCCAGTGCCTGATACACGGGCACGGTGCCAATGGGCACGGGAGAGGCCTGGATGATGGCTGTGCGGGCCTCGTCCAGATTAACGCCGCCGGTGGAGAGGTCCATCACGGTGTCGGCCCCGTACCGAATCGCCAAGTTCAGCTTCTCCACCTCCTGCCCCACGTCCGAGGTGGTGGGGGAAGCGCCGATGTTGGCATTGACCTTGCAACGGGCCGCAATGCCAATGCCCATGGGCTCCAGATTGACGTGGTTGATATTGGCGGGAACGATCATTCGGCCCCGGGCCACTTCTTCCATGACCAGGGGAGGGGGAAGGTTTTCCCGTTGGGCCACATGGTTCATTTCTTCCGTCAGTCGCCCCTGACGGGCATGGTGCATCTGGGTCACGTTGCCCTGGCCTTTGCGGGCGGCCACCCATGTGCTGCGCATCGGAAATCCTGCAAAGAGCGCACCAGAAGCCAGGATCACGACAGGCTCACTTCCCTGCGGTGGTACAAACCGCGTCAGGTTCGGAGGGTGTGATCTCAGCCGTCACGTGGTGACGGCACCCCTAGTGATGCTCGAAATCTAGGTCGAAAATCCCGACTGTGGGCCACTGTCCAGTTTGAGTGCGGATTCCATGGTCGCGGCCACAACCCGATAGTCGGGATCTCGGCGCAATTCCAGGCGGCGGCGGCAGGCCGCTTCTCCGGGGAAATTCCCCAGGGTGCGGGCTGCCGTGCGGCGGATCACCCAAGGGTTGTCTTCATGGGTGGCGGCTAGCAGCAGGGTTTCCGCCTCCCCCTCAAGGGGGGAGCCCACCAGTACCCCCAGCAACTCCAACGCACTGCAGCGCACCGTATCGTCGTCCCCCTCAAGCCCCTGACGCACCACTTGCAACTGCACGCCGGGATCTCCGCATTCGGACAATGCCGCAAGAATGCTGTGGCGCACCAGCCAATGGTCATCCTGGGCAAACAGTTGCAGCAGAAGGTTCGTGCAGCGCTCAAAGCCGAACCAGCTCAGGGCGCTGGCAGCCTCTGCCCGCACGTTGGGATCCTTGTCCTGCCGCGCCCGCTCCAGAAGGGCGTCAAAACCGGCCTCCGTGCGCTTCTGCCCCAGTCCCATGCAGGCGAAGGAGCGAATGATGAACGTGTCGCTCCCCAGCGCCGTCAGCAGGATGGGCTCTGCATCGGCGGTGCTGTGGCGCCGCAGCGCCACCAGCGCTTGCAACCGCTGGCTGTGGTCATGGCCGGCGAGGGCGGCGCGAATGGCGGAAAGATCCACGGCGACAGGGGCAGGGATCTCCATCTTCCTGCTGAACCGCACCTGTTGCGAGGCTCCGTTGCCTCAACATGTACCTATTCACCGCAATCGGCCCAGGCCCCATTATGGGAACTGGCCCGTCAAGCCTGCAGTGGCCCCGGCGCCGGCCAACTGTTGCAGGGCCAGGGCCAACTGGGGACTGGCCTGGGCCGACCAGCCCCCTTCGCAGGCGCGGTCAGCTTCCGGTTCCAGGAGAAAGCGCAGGGACCAGGAGGCTGCCGTGCCACACAACTCCAGCCACAAACCACGGGATTCATGGTTGATGGTGATGGATTCTTCCGCCATCAACTGCTCTGCCATGACGCTGTGCTGATGCACCAGCACCGCCACGCCATGGCAGAGGGCCTGAAGTTCGGCGGCCCGTAGCTCACACGCCCAGCCCTCGCCACCCACCAGGGCCGCAAAGGGCTTGGCAGGATTCACGGCCAGCCGCCAGCCATCCCCTTCCCGTTGGAGGGGCGAAAGATCAGGCCAGCAACTCCGGGGTGAGTCGTTCGTCGGAGAGTTCAATGATGGCCCGCTGCACGGGTTTGATGTCGCTTTCTTCCAGCAGCCCCTCGAAATCGTCAAAGTGGCGCTGCTTGGCGCGGAAGGCAATCCGCACCGTGGTGAGGTAGCGGTTGGACGCATTGGAGATCAGCAACTCCATGCGCCGGGAAAGATCCCTGGCCGAATGCTCTCTGGTCATGGATCCAGTGTAGCCGGCCGGCGCACAATGGGTTCATTCCCCGTTCCCATCGTTGCAGGTCACCTTTCTGGGCACCAGTTCCGGCGTGCCAACCCGTCAGCGCAACGTGTCGTCTCTGGCGGTCCGCCTCCCCCAGCGCAGCGAACTCTGGTTGCTGGATTGTGGCGAGGCCACCCAGCATCAACTGTTGCGCAGTCCCCTGCGGGTTTCCCAACTGCGGCGCATCTTCATCACCCACATGCACGGGGACCACGT
This sequence comes from Cyanobacteria bacterium MAG CAR3_bin_5, assembly GCA_026709085.1. Taxonomy (GTDB): domain Bacteria; phylum Cyanobacteriota; class Cyanobacteriia; order PCC-6307; family Cyanobiaceae; genus Synechococcus_B. The sequence goes on from JAPOTR010000017.1 coordinate 18,470, forward strand.
CTTTGGCTTGCCGGGGCTGCTGGCCAGCCTGGGCATGGCGGGCACATCAAAGGGTCTGGACCTGTACGGTCCCCCCCCCTTGCAGAGCTTTGTGGAGTCGGCCCTGCGGTTCTCCTCCACCCGCCTGAGCTATCCGCTGCGCTTTCACGTCAATGTTCCTCCCCCGGAAGGCCATGTTCTTTTCGAGGATGACGATCTGGTTGTGGAATCGCGCCCGCTCCGGCACCGCATCCCGGCCAGCGGGTTCCGCATCCGGCAGAAGCCCCGGGCGGGGCGGTTTGACGTGGAGAAGGCCAAAGCCCTGGGCATTCCCCCCGGTCCCCTCTATGGCCGCCTCAAGAACGGGGAAACGGTTTCCCTGGCCGGCCGCACCATTGCAGGCTCCAGCCTTTGCGGCCCGCCCCGGTCGGGGGTGAGTCTGGTATATGCCACCGACACGGTGTTCTGTGACGCGGCTGTAGCCCTGGCCAGCGGGGCGGACCTGCTGGTCCATGAGGCCACGTTTGCCCACCGGGATGGGCAAATGGCCCTGCAGCGGCTCCATTCCACTACCACCATGGCGGCACAGGTGGCTCTGGCTGCAGGGGTGGGCCGGCTGGCGTTGACCCATTTCAGCCCCCGTTACATGCCGGGCCAGGCCATCGGCCCCGATGACCTGCTGGCGGAGGCCCGGGCCATTTTTCCCGCCACGGTCATGGCCAAAGACTTCCTCACCCTGGAACTGGCCTCCAAATCAGGCGAGCCGGGCTCTGGAACGGCCCCGCCCTGAACCGTTTCCGCAACACTCTCTGACGAGTTGAAGCTGATGGGGGCAAAGAGGCTGAATTGCGTGATACAAGGAATTGTGGCCTATCAGCATTACCCACCGATGAACAGCTTTTTGCACCGCCTCACCACTGGGCTGGAGGCCATGGCCAGGCGCTGCGGTGCGCTCTTGGCGGTGTTCTTGCTGCCCCTGGCAATGCTGGGCAATCCCGCTGCCGCCCATGCGGCCAACTGGAATGCGGATACGTTGACGGTTCTTCAGAACGCCCAAGGGGACACAACGCTTCTGACAGAAGCTGAAGTCAAGTCTGGCAAGGCCACGTTCAACCAGAGTTGCGGAAGCTGCCATGCCAGCGGCATCACCAAGACCAATCACAACGTCGGACTGGATCCGGAGACCCTCTCCCTGGCGACGCCTCCCCGCAACTCCATTGAGAGCCTGGTGGACTACCTCAACGACCCCACCTCCTATGACGGGGAGTACTCCATCGCCGACCTCCACCCCAGCCTGCGCAGCAGCGACATCTTTCCCAAGATGCGCGATCTCTCGGACGACGATCTGCGCCTCATTGCCGGCTACATCCTTGTGGCTCCCAAGGTACAGGGGGATTCCTGGGGTGGCGGCAAGATCTACTTCTGAGCCATCCATTTCCGATCCCCCTGGGACTCAACGCTGGAGAGAGCCCCATGGTTGACCTTCACGTCAACCATGGGGCTTCCGATGTTCTGCCGTTCTGCGAGGGAGGGTTGGATGCAACTCCATCGGGGCGACGAAGGGAGCGCCTGCTGTACCACCACTCCTGCAACTCCGGGCTGAGTCGCTCCGCAAACAGGGTGAGAACGGTTTTCGTGGGCCGTAGATCAGGCTGGAGCAGCTCAACGGCATAGGTGGGGCTGCGCTTGCAGGACAGATCCGGCACAAAGCGGCGCCCAATTCGCCGCCAACTGGGCTCCTTGCTGCGCCACTGCAGCCGACAGCAGGGCCAGGGCAACTCTTCCCGGTCAAACAGGCGACAACAGGGCCCCAGAACCTGGAAGCTGTACTGACCGCCAGGGCTGGGGTGCTGACTGCGGTGGGAGAGAAGGGCACGGGTTGGTCCCATCGCAGTGATCCAGGTGGGGAGCGCCACCCGCTGGTGATGCGGGTAGGCGGGGGAGGAAGATCCGTGGAGACGGTTTAGTAGAGGTCCTCCTCGGCGTGGGTGGTAATGACGCAATCGGAGGTTGGATAGGCCACACAGGTGAGCACAAAGCCTGCCTCAATCTGGTCGTCATCCAGAAAGCTCTGGTCCGCCTGATCAACGGTGCCGCTGGTGAGCTTTCCAGCACAGGTGGAGCAAGCACCGGCACGGCAGGAGTAGGGCAGATCCAGTCCTGCTTCCTCCGCTGCATCAAGGATGTATTGGTCGTCCGAGACGTCAATGGTCTCGTTCAGACCTTCGCTTTCGTTGATGAAGGTGACCTTGTAGGAAGCCATGAATTCAGCATGTAGAGCAGAGCCTGGCAAAGCCCGGTCCTGCGGGACGACACACTTTTACACCCACTTGTGACCAATCTCACACCCTTGGGGCGAATCTCTAGCAAGATCAATCGATACATTCATGGCTGATAAGTGCTACTTATTGCCCCGACCCGGCGCCGGCGGGGTTTCCACAGGCGGGGCTTCAGGGGCAGGCCCAGGATGTCCAGGATCGGGCTCAGGTTGTGCAAGTTGTGAAGGCCAGCAATGCCCATCCCTGCCGGGTGGCGGCCAGTTCTGCTGTCCAGCCCAGGTCCGCTAGGCGCTTCTGCACGTCGTCAGCCTGGCTGATCAGCAACCCACTGAGCCAACCCTGTCCCCCCGCGGTCTTCAGCAGTGGGGCAAAATCGGGCGCCAACTCCATGATCACCGGCGCCAGGATGTTGCACAGCAGCACGTCCGCCCCAGACCCCACCCACGGGAGCAACGCCTTACTGGAGCCATGGACCACCTGCAATCGTTCAGGACCATGGGCGTTGAGGGCGCCGTTCTCCCGGCTTGTGGAGACGGCCATGGGATCCACATCGCCGGCCACCACCCGGGCTGCCCCCAGTGCCAGGGCGGTGATGCCGAGAATACCGCTGCCACAACCCAGGTCCACCACCAGAGCATCCTTCACAACTCCCTGGCGGCCCTCCAGCGCTTCCATGCAGAGGCGGGTGCTGGGATGTTCCCCCGTGCCGAAGGCGCGGCCCGGATCCAGTCGCAGAACCCGACGATGGCGCTGCTCAGGGGGGCAGCCCAGCCAGGCCGGCAGCACCAGCAGGGCGTTGCCAACGGGATCCGGCCGCCAGTGCTGCTTCCAACTGCTGGCCCACTCTTCCCGTATCTGTGGGGCAAAGGAGAAGTGGGGCACAGGGGCCTGGAAGGCCGCCGCCAGGGTGGCGAGGGACGACGCCAGTTCCCGCACCTGCTGTTCCGACCATGCCTGGCGATCCACCCATGCCAACACCGTGACAACTTTCCTCCTCCGGGGCTCACGCACCGTGGCGGTGTGGTGAATCCCCACCTGCTCCAATCGCCAGACCAGGGAGTCTTCCACCACAGGGCTGCAGGTCCACGCCAGCTTCCACAGACCATCGGCCCGGCTAGAGGCTGACGGCATGGGCCTCGCGAATGCCCTCAATGCTGGTGATGTCGTCCAGCAGAGTTTCCGGGATCGGATCATCCACACTCAACACCATCACCGCATCCCCCCGCATGATGCGGCGACCCACCTGCATGCTGGCGATGTTCACGTTGTGGTGCCCCAGCAGGGAGCCCAGGCGGCCGATAATGCCGGGCATATCCCGGTGACGGGTAAAAAGCATGTGGTTGCTGGGGGGCACGCTGATGGGGAAGGAATCCACACTGGTAATGCGCAGTTCATCCCCGGCAAAAACAGCCCCTGTGAGCTGGTGGAGGCCCGAACTGCTCCGACAGATGAGTTGAAGAGATCCGCCGCTGTAGTCCCGGGAGCCTTCATCCTTTACCTCCAGAACCTTGATGCCGCGACTTCTGGCCTCCAGGCCGGCATTGACGTAGTTGATCCGCTCCCCCAGCGCCGAACTCAACAGTCCTTTGAGAGAGGCGATGACCAGGGGCTGGCTCGGTTGAGCAGCCAACTCCCCCTGCATGCGCACTTCCAACTCCTGCACATTGCCTCCGGCCAGTTGACTGATGCAATGGCCCAGATGCTCGGCCAGACTCAGGTGAGCCCGCAACTCCTCCATCAGATCGGGACTCAGGCCCGGGATGTTCACGGCGCTGCGGGCCGGCAACCCCAGCAGAACGTCACGGATTTGTTCAGCCACGTCAATGGCCACGCTGGCCTGGGCCTCGGCGGTGGAGGCGCCAAGGTGGGGGGTGAGGATGAGGTTATCCCGGATGGAGCGCAGGGGACTCCCGGCCGGGAGGGGTTCACTGGCATAAACATCAATGGCGGCGCCGGCAATGGTGTTGTTGCGCAGCGCATCCGCCAGGGCCGTCTCGTCCACCACGCCACCCCGGGCACAGTTGATGAGGCGCGCTGTGGGCTTCATGCGCTTCAACAGCCTGTCTCCCACCAGGTTCGCCGTCTCGTTGGTGCGGGGAATGTGCAAGGTGATGTAGTCCGCCTCTTCAAATAGAGCGTCCAGTTCCACCAAGCGCACCTGCAGCTTTTGTGCCCGGGCATTGGAGATAAAGGGGTCATGGGCCAGCACCACCATGCCCAGGGCCTGGGCAATTCTGGCCACGTGGGCGCCAATTTTGCCCAGGCCCACCACCCCGAGATTTTTTTTGTAAAGTTCGTTGCCCAGGTACCGTTTGCGGTCCCAGCGCCCGGCCATGGTGCTGGCATGGGCCTGGGGGATGTTGCGGGTGAGCGCCAGCATCATGGCCAGAGCATGTTCAGCCGCGGCGATGGTGTTGCCCTCGGGAGAGTTGACCACCAGCACACCGCGGCGGCTGGCGGCCGTCACATCAACGTTGTCCACGCCAACACCGGCCCGGCCAACGATTTTGAGTTGGGGAGCGGCATCAATGACTGCAGCGGTTACCCGGGTGCCGGAGCGGACCATCAATGCGTCATAGTCCGTTATGGCACCCAGCAACTCCTCCTCCGACAGCCCCATGCGCACATCCACATGGGCCACCTGGGAGAGAATGTCAATTCCAGCTTGGTCAATGGGATCGGAGACCAGAACTTTTGTCATGCGCCCTGCGACAGTGCCGTTGGTGCAGTGTAGTGACTGGTTGTCCCCCTCCACCCATGGCCATTGCTGTTGTGGTGCTTGATCGCCATCAGGACCTGTGTACCCTCCGCCAGCAGTTGGCGCAACTCGCCACGCCCCTGGCCCGTCTTCAGGCGGTAGGACCAGGGGAAGCCCCGTTCGCTCAGGTGGAGGTGCTCAATCCTCAATTGCGCCAACAACGGCTGCAGCAAACCATGGCCGTCTGGCTGGCGCCCTTCGGTTTCTTTGCCGGGGTGACCTTCACCGTCATGACCAATCTGGATACGTTTGCCTTTGCCGGCTTCTGGGGCAATCGCCTGATAGGCGGCCTGCTGGGGATGATCGCCGGCTTTCTGGGCAGTTTTGCGGCGAGTTCCGGCGTGGACAGCAGCAATGAAGACCGCCTGCGCCAGCTTCGCAATCGTAGCGAAGAAGGCTGCTGGCTGCTGGTGGTGGAATCAAGGGTGGGACAGGACCTGCCGTGGAAGGCGCTGCAGCGGGTTCGCCCCCAGGCGGTGGTGGCCCTCTGATGGCTCCAGCCGCAGCCCTGGACCATGTGTTGGCGGTGGCCGAGGCTGCTCTGCGCAACTGGCGGCCGGAGCCAACGGGGTTTCTGGATCCGGAGGAGCGCTTTGCCGTGGAGCCCGTGTTGCAGCAGCGCAGTGGCCTGCACTGGCGTTGTTACGGCGGCATCACCCCCGCCGAACGGCAGCGGCTTCTCCTGGCCCGGGAAGAGCTGCCCCTCGGTGACTTGTCCATGGACTTTGCCCTGGTGGCGTTGAAGGGCAACTTCCTGTTCGATCCCGCCGAACTGGAGGATTTCGAGGCGGCCTTGCGGACAACGGGCATTGACCCCCGGGGGTGGGGGGACGTGATCCTCCTGGGGGAAAACGGCGCCCAACTCATTGCCACCCCAGCCTGCGCCGCTGCCCTGGACGGCTGTTCCCTGCAAGTGCGCACAGTGGCGGTGGAAGCCAGTGCCGTGCCCTGGGAACACTTGCGCCATCAACCGCGCCAGCCCCGCACCGTCACCACCGTGGAAGCCTCCTGCCGGCTGGATGCCGTCGCTTCGGCGGGGCTGGGCCTGTCCCGGGCCCGCATGGCGGCAGCCGTCAGTTCCGGCCGGGTGCGTCTCAACGGCCGCACCGTGCTGCGTCCCCACACCGAGTTGCAGGTGGGTGACGTGGTGGTGTTGCGGGGGCGGGGGGAACTGCGCCTGCAAAGCCGCACCCTCACCCGCCGCCAGCGCTGGCGCCTGCAGCTTCTGCGCTGCTGAGGGCTGAGGTGGCCTGGTTCAGGCTGGTATCCCGGTTGGAGAAGTGCTACAGTACTGCTGCTGCCGGTTCAAGGGGCGATTAGCTCAGGGGTAGAGCACACCGTTGACATCGGTGGAGTCACTGGTTCAAATCCAGTATCGCCCATTACCTAATGACAACCTGGATATGGCTGGCAAGCAGCGGTGCTCCAGGTGAACACTTGGGTTGCGGCGCTCGTGACTGCCGGCGCTCCGCGCCTGCCACTGGTCATAGGCTTCAGTGATGCGTGGGCTGTGGTATGCTCAGATCGCCATGTGTCATGCCTGATGTCCTTCCCTGCACGTCTTCTTTCCCTGGCCCCTTGCCTATTGACCTCCTTACTTTTGGCTTCTTGTGGTAGCAGTGGTAGCGTGGGGGGGGGGTGATGCTGAACTTGCTGAAAGGGCACGGGAAGAAGTGGAAGCCATGAGACGGACCGATTCAGGCAAAATCGGCGCCTTGTCTTATGAGCTTCACAATCGACCGGGCCAAGGATCAGAGGATTTACATGCAGATATACTTAGCCGGAATAATGAAGTCAATCCTGATTACGCTGGGAGACGCTTTAATAGCAATAGACGTTTAGATGTAACCTATCAAGATGATAACGGCTTTGTGGGGATTTATGATCATGATGGGAAACCAGGAAAAATAACATCGGATGTTTCTATTGATTTGACTATTAACTCTGTCGGTGCTTATGTTAGTGATTTTGGAATAGGCATTGAAAATCCCATCATAATCGAGGGCCAGAATCTTGGGAGAATAGACGGTTTGGCAATATATGAACAATTAAATAACAATGGAGCTTTTCGTGATAATAGGAGTCTAGGGGTTTTCAGTAACTTACTTTATTCAAGCGGAGTGATTGAAGGCGCGTTTTCAACTACAGATACGACGCAAGGTAATCCCCAACTTGTTGCAGGAGAAATTCAGGTTAGATATGGAGATATCAGTAATCAAACAAGAAATTCACTTGTAGGTGTTTTTGCTGCCGGTGACGATAGCCAACCAGATATTAGTTCATTTTTAGGAAATCTTATTAACAATCTAAATCTACAATCTGAACCCGGATATATCGAACCAGGGCAATCCAGTCAAAGCCCTATCGATGCCCAAACCCTGGCCAGCAGCTACTTGACCCCAGGCCCGGCAATGGGTGACGTCTTTGTAACATCCATCGGTGAGCAGAGGGTGGCGGCATTTAACGGAATAGAAGGTCTCACCTTCAATCTGAACGGGGATTCCTTTGTAGGGGCAACGCCGGGGGCCAGTCTTGCCGCGTCCCTGGATTCCTTCATGGCCCCTTCAGATTGGGCAATCCCTGCACAGTGGCAATTCAGTCTCAAGCCCCTTCACATGGCTTCCAGGCACGGGACTTCCCTGGAGCGGGGCAAGGGTCTGTTCCATCTTGCCAGCCCCCAGGGGTGGGCCGCCTCCTTCCATACCCAAGGGGTAGAAGTTGCCTACAACCCCTCTGAAGGTCCCTTCACCTTCACCGCCGGTGCCGTACATGAACCGGATTCCCTCTTGGGGACCCAGGCCAAGGGCATCTTCGGCTCCCTTGCCGCCAATACCTTCCACATAGGTAGCCGCTGGCAAACCGACCTGGGCCAATGGTCCATCTCCGCCAGCGGGGAACTTGGCCTGGTAAGTCCTACTGTGGCGGGTAGCAGCGTCATTGACCGCATCGATACCCTCGCCACCAACACCTTCACTTTAGAGGCCGCCAGGGACTTTAACAACGGCAACACCATCCGATTCTCCCTGAGCCAGCCCCTACGGGTGGCCGCCGGGTCCATGAAGTACACCTTCGCCAATGGCTCACAAGACGGTCTTGTGACAGGCCAAAGCCATTCAGCCTCCCTCACCCCCAGCGGCCGCCAACTGGACTTCACCACCGCCTTGGGTGTTCCCCTGGGGGAGGGTGAGCTTTCCTTGGGACTCACCATGAGCACCCAACCAGGACATAGAAAGGGGTCCGATTCGGAGGTGGCCGTCTTCACCGCCTATCAAGCCCGTTGGTAGACCCAAAGGCGCCTCCCTTCCCGGTGGGCTTAAGACCCTTCCCGGGGCAGGGCTTAACCGACCCTCGCTTCAAGCACCTGAAGCTCAACCCTGCCATAGCCGACCCGGCCAATGGTGGAGTAGCCTGAATCAATATCGGCCACCACCACCGACGGCCCGTTTTCAGCAATATGGGCCATCACCACTTGATTCACTTCCTGAAGGCCGCCGGGGAGCCTGACGGCAATGGCGTCTTGATAAGCCCAGTTCTGGATAAATGGCTAAGCAGGAAGAGCGGAGGCGCACCGCAACGCCTGACACCTAGCCAGGCAACCATGGAAAGCTCCGGGGCAGGTGCCCAGCGGGTGATGGCGACCCACCCTTACGGGAAGTTCACTTGCCATCCGCCCCATCACATCGGTGGAGTCACTGGTTCAATCCAGTATCACCCGTTCCTGGTGACGGTCACGAGGGGAGGAAAGGGAAGGCGGACTCTATTCTGCAACCGAGATTGTAGATCGTCTCGAAGTCGTACTGGCGACCCAGCTTGGGATCCCAATAGCGTCCATGGGCAAGCCAGTGTCGATACTTCAAAGCGGCACGAATATCGCCCACCAGAGTCGGCGCCACATCGAAATGGTCCAGCCATGCTTGCAGGATATCCTTTGATAGAGAAACCCTTTCCCCCTTTTCCTTGTAGAGGGCGCGGAACGCACGGGAGAGGTCATCCCGCTTCTTAAAGTAATTGCGCTGGAGATAGTCAACTCGGAAGGATGCCTCGATGGCGGCAAGCAGGGTCAAGGCGGATGCAGCGCTTGCTTCCTGTAGCCTCACGTCGCGGCTGGCGCGGATTTCGGCGCGAGTATCGGAGGCGAACGGTTGGCGGATGCCCGGATTTTCCGGCGAGTAGTAGTAGAGGCAAATTGCCTCCTTAACAACCGCGTGGTGCTCTGCAAGCTGGCAAAGCGTAGGCGGATCATCGAAGGAAACCCGCTTAGCCACCTGAAACATCCATGATGGCGTCCCGGAAGGAGTCCTCATTCAGAGGGGTGGCGGTGGCAGCAGGCGGCGGGGTCACTAAGTACCAGCCCCTGTGATCGATTTCGCCGCGCAATGGGGAACGGGCGACTGTCTCCTTATGGCTGCCGGTGCCAGAGATCGTGACCTTCTCTACAGGACCGCTCTTCTCAAGCAGCACGATCCGTAATACCCTACGGGGACCGGACAGGTCGACGCGCCCCATGGAACCGATCAGCATGGTACCGACTGGCTCGGCAATCACCTCGTCCCTGCCAATCAGGATGGCGAGGGCCTCGGCTTCGTAGCTGCCGAGATCGTCCTCAGTGAGTTGAACGCGACGGCGTTCGGTCCTGAGACCTGAGTTGACATAGTCCTTGAGATATCCCTCCATCTTCTGATAGAGGGAGTCGAGTTCGTGCTGCCAACTGGCAAGCCTCTCCTTGGGGTTCAGGGCCTCGGCGAATTGCCTTGCCTGCTCCGTGCGCTGCTTCACGAATTTGTCAAAAGTGTCAACCGGCACGTGGAAACCTCCATATCTCAGCGGCTTTCAGTATAGCAGAAAGTCCTCACCGTGGAATCAGGGTAAGACCGGGGATTCCCATTGCTGGTCCCGTTCTTGACGATGGTGATGGGGCCATTGGGAATGATCGGAGCCGCAGGCCTGGGCATTCGCCTGATCACGTCAGTGGTGAACAATCCAACGCAACAGGAGAAGGACGCCATCCGGCAACTGCAAAGGTGGCTGGAACCGGTCCCTGTTTTCAGGCCATCGCTAAGCTGATCCTCCCAAACGGAAACTGCCCATGATTGGCTGGATGGAAGGGGAGGTGCGCCAGTTCTGGCAGCGGGGCGCCCGTCAGGGGGTGTTGCTGGTGTGCCATGGCGTTGGCTACGAGGTGGTGCTGCACCAGCGCTTCTACGGTCATGTGAGGGGGTTGCCCCAGCGGTCGGACGGTCCCCGGCAGCTTGCCCTGTGTACCCATTTACAGGTGCGGGATGACGTCTGGCTGCTCTTTGGCTTTGAGACCGATGCGGAACGGGAGCTGTTCCGTGAACTCATCGGTGTCAGTGGCGTCGGCCCCCAACTGGCCCTCGGGTTGCTGGGGTTTTTTCCCTTGCCCGAGTTGGTGCAGGCCCTGGTGCAGGCGGACCTGAAACGTCTGAGTCAGGCGCCGGGGGTGGGGCGCCGCAGCGCCGAGCGGTTGGCGGTGGAGTTGCGCCGCAAGCTGGCGGAGCGTTTTGGCCAGGCAGCGGAGGCGGCGCTGATGGATGCCGCCCCGTTGCCCACCGGGGCGCTGCGGCAGGACGTGGAGTTGACCCTGACGGCTTTGGGCTATGAACCCGGAGAGGTGCAGCAGGCGCTGGCGGCCGTGGCGGTGGACCAGGATGCCGACAAGCGGCCGGATACCGGGAGCCCGGAGGACTGGATCCGTGGCTGCCTGCGCTGGCTGGCCTGCCGTCAGCAGGACCATGGGTAGTGTTGAGGTATGCTTTTGCCCCAACACCGTTTCACGCAAGGATTTCCATGGCCCTCACCGTGGCCACGAAGCAGGCCCTGATTAACGACTACCAGATCCATGGCACCGATACCGGCTCAGCGCCGGTGCAGGTGGCCATGCTGAGCGAGCGCATCAATCAGTTGAGCCAGCACCTGCAGCGCAACAATCAGGACTACGCCTCCCGTCAGGGACTGCTGAAGATGCTCGGGCGCCGCAAACGACTGCTCAGCTACATCCGCCAGCAGGACGACGGGGCGTACCGGCAGTTGATCAAACGCCTGAAGCTCAGGGGCTAGAGCCATGGCCGCTGCTGAACAATCATCCAGGGGCTTTGGCGGATCCGGCGATGCCGTGGGGAACCCTGTGAAAAAGAAGGTTCAGAAGATAGATTCCCCACCGAAACCTGTGAAAAAGACGGCCCGGCAACCTTCACGTTCCGCCATTCCCGACCACGTGGCCAGCCGGATGGTGCGTCGCGTTCTCCTGCTGAGCGGGGTTCCCACCCTGCTGGCCATGGGGGTGTTTGTGCTCAGCTACGTGCTGATCAACCAAGGGTTCGTACGGATTGAGCCCATTGTCACCATCGGGGTGTCGGGGGTGTTCTTTGTGCTGGGACTGTTGGGCCTCAGCTACGGAGTGCTGTCTGCAAGCTGGGACGATGCGCCAGGTTCCCTCTTGGGCCTGGAGCAGTTTGGCGCCAACCTTCAACGGTTGCGCACCTCGATTCGGTCCATGAAGCGGGGAGGCTAGTGGCTTGGCATTACCCTGACGCCAGGGACCGTCTCACCGCTGCTCCGAGAGTTGCTCATTGCCCAACTTCCTTTGCCGATAGGCCCAGTAGCCAGCGGCAACCACGACGGCCGCCAGGGGAACAGCGGAAAGCAGGAGCAGGATGGCCGCGGTGAAGTCCGTATACATGGGGAAATGGTCACGTAGACTCGTTCCCATTGTGTCCTGCCAGGGCCGGATCAACGGGCTGGATTCGCCTTAAGTCAGGGTCTTTGGTACATCGAGTAATGTTGCAGGGTTGGCCTCATCCTAGGATCGCCCCGCCTGAAGGCTTTCTCCATGTCCTGGCTTCGGCCCTGGCGCTATCGCAAACGGCGACAGATCGCCTACATTGAACTCCGCGGTCCGATCACAGCCAGCACCCGCACAGCCGTTCTCAAACTGCTGAAGCGAGTTGAAACCTGCCGGTTCCCTGCTCTGTTGCTGCGCATTGACAGCCCCGGCGGCACGGTGGGGGACAGTCAGGAAATCCATCAAGCCCTGGGGCGACTCCAACAGCGCCATGGCTGCCATGTGGTGGCCAGCTACGGCAACATCTCCGCATCCGGCGGCGTCTATGTGGGGGTTGCCGCCAAGGAGGTGGTGGCCAATCCCGGAACCATCACCGGCAGCATCGGGGTCATCCTGCGGGGCAGCAACATTTCCGAGCTTCTGCAACGCCTGGGGGTACGCTTTGAAACCGTCAAGAGCGGTCCCTATAAGGACATCCTGTCCCCGGACCGGTCCCTCAGCGATGCGGAACGCCAGCTTTTGCAGGATCTGATCGATTCCAGCTATCATCAATTTGTGGAGGCTGTGGCCCAGGGCCGTGGCCTGGACCCGGAAGCGGTGAAGACCTTTGCGGACGGACGGGTGTTCACCGGCGCCCAGGCGAAGGCGTTGGGTCTGGTGGACCACCTGGGGGACGAGGATCTGGCTCGACGCCGGGCCGCCACCCTGGCGGGGCTGGATCCGGACAAGGCTCGCTTGGTCAAGCTCGAGGATCGACCGAAGGGATTGCGGCGCCTCCTGCCCGCTTCCCGACTGCTCAGCCGCCTGGGTCAAGAGTTGGAGTTGGAGCTTCTCCATGGCTCCGGCCCCCTATGGCTGTACCGTCCATGACCGATCCGTCTTTTCCCCAGGACCAATTGGTGGCATGGCGGGGCGCCACCACCGCCACGGAAAACACTGCCACGGCTATTCGGCAAGCCGTGTCCGAACTCCTGGATGCCCTGGTCACACGTAACCGGCTCCAGCCCCATCACCTGATTTCCATGGTCTTTTCCGTGACGGCGGATCTGGATGCCCTGTTTCCAGCCTCCGTAGCGCGCCATCGGCCCGGTTGGCAGGCAGTGGCGCTGCTGGATACGCAGCAAATGCATGTACCGGGTGATCTGAGCCGCTGCATCCGCCTCTTTGCCCATGGCTGGCTGCCCAGGGGCCGGGTTCCTGAACACCCCTATCTGCGGGGGGCGACGGCCTTGCGTTCGGATCGCCAATGAAGACGGCAACGGGCCAGGCAGAATCGACCGTGGACAGGTAAAGTGCTTGCCCATTGGGCCCACACAACGCCAGCGCAACCATGACCAGACGGACACTTGAAGGAACCAGCCGTAAACGCAAGCGGGTCAGCGGGTTTCGTGTGCGTATGCGGTCCCACACAGGCCGCCGCGTCATTCGCAATCGACGCAAACGAGGCCGCGCCCGGCTTGCGGTCTGAGGGATTGCACTGCAGTTCGGCATGGTGCTTCCCCGGGATCACCGCCTCAGTGGAACCATGGTTTTTGACCATCTCTACCGAGCCAGAGCGCGTTTTCATGGCAGCAACCTGATCCTGAGGGTCGGTTTGCCCAACCTTCAGCGCCTCAAGCCCGGTCTCATGGGATCCCGAATCCGCACTGCCCTGAAGCACAACAGCGCGGCAGTGGGCCGGGAAGACCTACGCTTTGCCGTGGTGGTGAGCAAAAAGGTGAGCAAGCGGGCAGTAAGGAGAAACCGGCTGCGCCGCCTTCTCCACCATGCTTTCATGAAAGACGTTCCCCACCTGCGGCGGGGCCGTTGGCTGCTGCTCAGCCTGAAACCAGGGGCTGCCCAGCGCAGTGAGGATCAATTGCTGCAAGAGTGGAGCGATCTTTTGGGGCAGTCCGGTCTGCGCTGTGTCCACCAACAGGACGCGCCTGCCGCCTTGACCCGCGCCAACCCCCATCTCCACCATGTCTGACCAGTCCGACCAGTCCACAGAGTCAAGCGCCGCACCTGTCCAGGCCGCTCAGGCAGCATCCACGGAAGCCAGGGCAACCTCCAGGACGGAAGAGGTGTTCTACGACGGTGGCCCCCATGCCATGGATCTGGTGTTCGGCCTGCTGGCTGCCCTCACCGTGGTAGGCATTCCCCTGGCGGTGGGGGCCGTTGTGCGTGCATTCTGGCTGCGATTCCGCATCACGGATCGGACGATTGTGGTCAAGGGGGGCTTTCTGGGGCGGACCGTCACCACCGTCAGCTACGGCCAGATCCGGGAGGTGCGTTCGGTGTCCCGGGGCTTTGGTCTGTATGGCGACATGGTGCTGTTGCTCAAGGGGGGAGGCGCTCTCGAAATGCGGTCCCTGCCTGATTACCGCCGCTGGCGCGACCTGGTGGAAGAGCGCTGCCCAGACCCCAAGGCCAGGGCCGCAAGCCGGCCCTCAGGTCAGGCCGGTTTCTCCGATTGATGCTGAATCCAGCGGCTTCCATGGGGCACACTGACTCTGCTGGACACCCACCCTCCACTGCTTCACGCCTGTGATCGGCTACATCTCCGACAATCTCCTGCTGCCCATCCTGGATTTTTTCTATGGATTGGTGCCCAATTACGGCTTGGCCATCGTCCTCCTGACGGTGGTGATCCGCCTGGCCCTCTTCCCCCTGAGCGCTGGATCCATCCGCAATGCCCGGCGGATGCGCATTGCCCAGCCCGTCATGAAACAACGGCAGGAGGAAATTCGGGCCAGGTATGCCAACGACGCCAAGCGACAGCAGGAGGAGATGGGCAAGCTCATGAAAGAGTTTGGCAATCCCCTGGCGGGCTGCCTGCCCCTGCTGGTGCAGATGCCCATCCTTTTTGCCCTCTTCGCCACCCTGCGGGGATCCCCCTTTGCCGATGTGGCCTATACCATCCCGGTGAAGGTGATGCCTGCCGAGGAAGTCATCCAGGAGGATGTGAAGCCCTTTACCAGCGGCAGCCACTCCATTTTTCTCTCGGAAACGGATCATGTACCGGTGGTGGCCGCCCTGCCGGAGGGCAACAGCTTGTCCGTTGGGGACACCACCAGGCTGCAACTGGAAACCCGGGACGGGGAATCCCTGGCGGCGGCGCAGGCCCATACGGACCACGCTGCAGCCCTCACCCCCAGTTGGGAGGTGACCCAGGGTGCAGACGTGGTCCATGTTGACGAATCCGGCCAGATCACGGCAGTGGGGCTGGGCAAGGCAACGGTGGAGGGCAAGATTCCCGGTGTGGCCTCCGAAAACGGATTTCTGTTCATCAAGGCCCTGGGCCATGTGGGCTTTTACGTGGACGGCAAAGTGAATTGGGATATTGCCATCCTTGTCGCGGGCTTTGGCGTCACCTTGTTTGTCTCTCAGATTCTCTCCGGCTGGGGCATGCCGAAAAACCCCCAGCAGGACGCCACCAACCGGGTGCTGCCCTTCATGATGACCGGCTTGTTCCTGTTCTTCCCGCTGCCGGCTGGCGTGCTGCTCTACATGGTGGTGGCCAACGTGCTCCAGGCATTGCAAACCTTCCTCATGACCCGGGAGGCGCTGCCCGATAATCTCCAAGCGCTCCTGGAGAAGCAGTTGGCGGCCCAGGCCGCCGATGCCGCTTCCGGATCAGCCCTGGTGGTGGCGGCAGACGCCGTGGTCAGTAAGGAGGGATTCCGTGGCCTCCTCAAGGAGGAACGCACTCAACAGACTTCCTCCCCACCCCTGCCCCAGCAGAAACCCGCCGCCAAGCCCGGCCGCCGCAAGGGTCAGCGACAGAAGAAATCAAAGTCCTGAGGAGCAGGCATGAGTGTGCAGGTCAGCCCTTTGGAGCAACTGGATCTCTTGATCCGGGCGCGCACACCCATCATCTGGATCCCTACCCAGGAGGAAGAACGCCTGGAGAGCTTGGTGCGGTCCGTTGCCCGGAGACTCCAGGATCGCTTGGTAATGCGCTGGGATTTCATTGGTGGTCTGGACGCCCCCAGTGACCGTGTCGGCGCCGGTGAGCGCAATCCCCTGGCCGCCCTCGACAGCCTCTCCACCATGGCTGCAGGGCGCGGCGCCATCCTGCTGCTGCTGGACTTCCACCGCTTCCTGGAGGATGCGGCGGTGAACCGGCGGCTGCGGAATCTGGCCAGGGATCTCCGGCGCCAACCCCATACGGTGATCATCAGCGCTCCCAACCTCAGCCTGCCCACGGAATTGGAAACCGTGACTTCCGTGCTGGAATTGCCCCTCCCCAGCAGTGCCGAGATCGGCGCCCTTCTGGGAGGGATTGCCAGCGCCGCCGGTCAGCCCCTCGCCTTTGACGTGAGCGAAACCCTGAGCCGCTGCTGCACCGGTCTGCCGGAAGAGCGGGTCCGACAGGTGGCGGCCCGGGCCCTGGCCCAGCGGGGCGCCCTGGGCCTGGCGGACCAGGCTGACATTCTTGAGGAAAAACGCCAGGCTGTGCGCCGCACGGAACTTCTGGAATACTGCAGCACGGACACCAACACCGCCGACATTGGCGGACATGACAAGCTCAAAGGCTGGCTGGAGCAGCGGCGGCTTGCCTTTTCTCCGGCAGCGCGGGCCTATGGCTTGCCCCATCCCAAGGGGGTTCTCCTCCTGGGTCCCCAGGGCACCGGAAAATCCTTGACGGCTCGGGCCGTGGCCCACAGTTGGGGGATGCCCTTGTTGCGGTTGGATGTGGGGCGCCTCTTTGCCGGCCTGGTGGGCGCCAGTGAAGCCCGAACCCGGGAGATGATCCGCACCACGGAGGCCATGGCTCCCTGTGTGTTGTGGATTGATGAAATGGATAAAGGCTTCGGATCCGATAGTCGCAGTGACGGGGGCGCCAGCCAGCGGGTGCTGGCCACCCTGCTCACGTGGATGGCGGAAAAAGACAGCCCTGTCTTCGTGCTGGCCACAGCCAACGGGATTGACGCCCTGCCGGCGGAGTTGCTGCGCAAGGGCCGCTTCGACGAGATCTTCCTGCTGGACCTGCCGACCCTCCATGAGCGTAAGGAGATCCTGCGGCTCCACCTGACGCGCCTGCGCCCCACCCAGAAGAACCTGGACCTGGACGCCTTGGCGGAGCGCTGCCAGGGTTTTTCCGGGGCGGAACTGGAGCAGGCGCTCATTGAAGCCATGCACCTGGCTTTCGGGGACGGGGGCCGCCCTCTCACCCAGGAGGACCTTCTCCAGGCTGCCGCCCAGCTTGTGCCCCTCTCGCGAACTGCCGCGGAGCGATTGCAGGCTCTTCAACAGTGGGCCGCTTCCGGCAGAGCGCGTCCCGCCTCCAGTGCCGCCTCCTGGGCCCTTGATGGCTGAGGCGTCCGCAGCCGCCAGCCAGAATGGACTGAATCGTTTCTGACCCATGGCATCCTGGCGCGCTGCCCTGCTGATGGCTTTCGTGGTGGTGGTGTTTGGCTTCACCCTTTTCGTTGTCTCCGCCCGCATCTGGCTGCCCACGGATATGGCTGCACCGGCCCCCATCCACTGACCCTATACAGGCGGCTGAGCCCGGTTGTGGAACAATGGCGATACAGATACAATCAGCCGACGACCATGGATAAGGCTCCTGATCACGCCACGGATCTGGATCCGGACTTGCTGGCTGAAGCGCTGGAGCCGGAGGAGCTTCTTGACGATCCGCTGGATTCCCTGGCTATGGACTGTCCGGATCCGGATGCGGAAATCCGTACCGGCCTTGCCCACTTGCGGGGCGGCCGTGACGAGGTGATGCAGGGCCTGCGCATATTTTGCGAGTATCGGGACCATCGAGCCATTCCCCTGCTCCTGCCCCAACTGCACGACCTTTGCCCCATCACGCGGATGAGTGCGGTGTATGCCTTGGGCCGCAACCCCACCGCTGACGCCGAGTCCACCCTGTTGCAACTGTTGCAGGACAGCAACGGCTTTGTCCGCAAGGCAGTGGCCTGGAGCCTGGGCAACTATCCGGGAGCGGCAGTCCTGCAGGCCTTGATTCGCGCCCTCACCACGGACATTGCCGCCGTGCGTCTGTGGGCAGCCAGTTCCCTTGTGGACGTGGCCGTTGGCAATCCGGCCGATGCGGTGCGGGCCAGCCAGGTGCTGAGGGAAGCCCTCCGCATTGACAACGACGCCGTGGTGCGCAGCAACTGTGCCTGGAGCTTGAGCCGTCTCCATGGCGCCTGTGGAGACAATCCCACGGAGCAGCAGAAGCTGGTGCAGGCGCTCATTCAAGCCATGCTGGGGGAACCGGACCAGGGGGTAGCTGAAGACGCCCGCACGGCCCTGGAGCAACTGGATGATCCCGCCAGCATGGCCAGGATCAAGGTGCTTCTGGATGACGGTCTTCTGAATTGAAGCCGCCAACCGCTGCCATCCGCAGGCGGCGGTGTCTTGTCGGAAGATTACAGAGTTTTACAATTTCGCGTGGCCTCCTCTGCTGCCCCACGGAATCCGCCCGCTTCGGGGCGCAGGTTGGGGAAAACGGTCCCTGCAGCCTGAAAACCCCATGCAAGCCAGGGCCAAGGGTCCAGATCTCCGTTTCCACGACCCGGGTGGTGATGGTTGTAGGAACCCGGTTCTGTGGCAAATGGTTGGGCGTTCTGTTGCCAAAGACGCCGATGGAGCATGCCACCAGAGCGGAAAACCGGTTATTGTCTGACCAGATTTTAAGCTGGCCCATGACCTTGCAGACCATTCGCTTCCGGATTCGTCCGGATGGCCGTGTGGAAGAGCAAGTGAAAGGCCTCAAAGGCGCCAGTTGTCAGAACCTGACCGCTGCCCTTGAGGCCCGGCTTGGCGCTGTCATCGGCAGCGCCCCTACTGAAGATCACTACGCCGCTGCAGCTTGCCAGCGCCAGCTTCAGACCGCTTCTCTTGGCCAGTTTTCCTGACTCCTGTTGAATGCCATGTCTCACTTCAGCACCATCAAAACCGAGTTGCGCAACGTTGACGATCTCGCCGCTGCTCTGACGGAGATGGGGTATCAGCCTGAAACCGGGCAGCAGCAACTGCGAGGGTATCGGGGGCAAATGGTGGAAGCCCAACTGGCCATCCGTCAGCCCAACGGCGCTGACGTCGGCTTCCGTTGGAACGGCAGCAGCTACGAGTTGGTGACGGACCTGCAGCTTTGGAACCAGAACGTGCCGGTGGAGCGCTTCCTTGCCCAACTCACCCAGCGTTATGCCTTACGCACCATCCTTGCAGCCACCCGACAGGAGGGCTTCCAAGTGTGTGAGCAGAAGAATACGACCGACGGCTCCATCGAGTTGGTGGTAACCCGCTGGGATGGCTGACCCCCAGGGAGCGGTGTCCGGCGTTCCGCCCATGGATCCATCCCTTGCGTTCGCCATACCCACAGACGGCTCCACTCACCCAACAGGGCTGGAGCCCCTGCTGGGCGGGGCATTGCGGGAGAAGGCGGTTTGGGTGGATGAATCCGTCTGCATTGGCTGCCGCTACTGTGCCAACGTGTGCCCCAACACCTTCCTGATCGAGCCGGAGTTCGGTCGCTCCCGTGCGGTTCGCCAGGACGGAGACTCCCCCGAGCATATTCAGGAAGCCATTGATACCTGCCCGGTGGACTGCATTCACTGGGTGCAGTATGAGCAGTTGGAGGAACGGCGCCAGTACCTGGCGGAGCAGCAGTTTCAATCACTGGGTTTTGCGGCTTCCAGCAAGCGGAGACGCCCTGAATGACCATCAATCCAAGCCCTGCATCTGTTGTGCTGGCGTAGGTCAATCACCGTGGGAATCTCTAAGGGCAACAACTGTTTCAGAAGAGGAGAGAGAAGCGCAGTAACAGGCCGTAAGTCCTGCCGGCGGGAGAGAGCCAATGCCATCCTATGGGCAATGAGGGTGTGGCCCTCTGACTCCCTCACTGCTGGTAAGACCTCATTTCCCAGGATTTCCTTAGGTTGGTGCGGTGGGAGAGAAGCCTGATAGGAATAGGGGGGAGGGGAAGGGAACTCTACTGCGGCCTATGGTCAGGCTGTCCAGACCTTGTGGTGGGTTTGAGGGGGAGGTTTCCCAAGCGGCGGGCATCGCCTGATTGGGTATCCATGCCGTCTACGCAAGCGGAAGACCGCCTCTGAGGACCTTATCCTTGTCCTGTTCTGCTGCCTGGATGACTTTCGCCAAGCTGTTTGAGCAGTGGGAACGTCACCGTCTGCTCCCCTAGGGCGCCAGCGCATCAGAGCGGCAAGCTCTCCCTCGCTGAGATGCTCTTCATCGGACTGGCTTGGTACCGCATCTGGTATCATATGCCACGCTTTGGACAGGTGCCAGAGTGTAACTGGATTGCCTAATTAGCATCCTAGGCTCATGATTGAGCAGCAGAGTCGGACAAAGTCCGCATTTCCCCTGGCCTGGGTGATGGGCGGGGGGCACTGCTCTGGCGACTCTGCTCATCTTCGTCCCCGCCGCTTACCCGCAGTAGAGCATCTGTGAACGGATGAATGCATTGAATTCTCACTGGACACGGTGTGATCTTTCAGGTAAGGGGATCACGCCATTAAGCGCCGAGGACTTCGATGGGCTTCCCAATCTACGACGGCTCTTCCTGAGCGACAATCAACTAAGCAGCCTGCCGGAGGATATCTTCGATGGACTCTTGTTTCTCCGGACGGTCAATGTGTTCAGAGGATCACCATCATCCTATTGTGGGGCATTCTTCGGGAAAGCAGCGCACCATCCGGCGGTGGACGGGGCACTGGTGGCGAAGGTGCGGGAGTATCTGGCCAGCGGCGGATCGGTGGCGAAGATCAGATGGAAACGGGTGCTCATGGCCTTCGGCGCGGAAGATTACACCTCGGAAGGATTGTCGGCCATGACGTTGGCGGAGGCGGAGGACAAGATGTGCAGGGGTTGGGGAACCGCTGGCGGTAGGTGGTGGCTGCCCTCAAGGCCATCGCCGCAGCAGATGCCACAGAGGAGACGCCTTCGGCTAGTCGACTGATTTTCCAGTCAAGCAGTAGCGCCAGGGAAGACGTGGGAACCCACAACGTGACGGTGAGCCTAGTTCCAACACCATCGTCGAACATCAGTCCGTTCCGGCGGTGGGCGGCGCCGCCACCGCCGGAACGGACTACACGGCCTTGTCCGGCTCAGTGGCAGTGGCAGCGGGAGTGAGCAGCGTCACCATCCCCGTGGCCATCATCGATGACACCGTGAATGAGGTCAGCGAGCCCATCGTCCTGACGTTGACGGACGGCGCCGCCTTACACCCTGAGCATCATCGATAACGACCGGAACATTTGTAAAGGGTATGGCTGGCCCCGGCAGCAGTGGGAAGCAGTTTGAAGCACAACTGGCCTATGGCTTCCCCACCGCCAGCGACCGCCTCACCCTGACGCCGGGGCTGGCGCTGGCCTCTCCCCGGATAGCAGGACCTACGGCCTCCTCTGGTCGGTGGCCCCCTACTCGGAGCAGGGGCAGGGCCAACCGTGGCAAGTCGCCCTAGGGGGAACCGCAGGAATACCTCTCTTCCCCCGCAGAGCATTCTCTCAGGCTCTCCTTCTCCCTCCTCTTCTGAAGGCTGGTTACTCGAATTCCTCTTCTGAACCCGATTATGGATAAGGGGGAGGTTCTCTTGCGGTGGTTGGGCGCTGTGGTCAACCTGGTGGGGAGAGGAGAGACGTGGGGGAAGGGAAGCCTGCTGCGACCTGCCATCCAGACTGTGCAGCCTTTGTGGCCAGCGCAGGAGAGCAGCAGGCAAGCTCTGCCTCGGTGAGATGCTCTTCATTCAACCTACGGAGATCTTACTTGCCCCGCTTCTCCCATCACCCCAACATCCTCTCCTACTGTCAGTTATGCAGAGTTCCTCCCCGCTCTGTGCATGGCAATGTTGCCCATAATCTCGTCAATACTGAACTGGCTATCTCGCAAGCCTTCAGCCCACGGACGCCCTTTGTGCAGTGTGTCCCAAGGAGATCGCTTCTGGTTTCGTCGCCCGCTTCCTGGGTCGTGGCTGCCAAAACCATCAATGACAGAATTCCAGATCGGACGGTACATTGCAATCAAAACCTGCTCCGTAAGACCAATCCACACAGGATCAAGAACCAGCCAGCGGCATCCGCCCGCGTGGTTCGACCTTCCCGACATAGATCGGTTCCTCGTCTCCCATATTGGCATATGGCGTAAAGTCACCTTGATAGTGAATTGTATAAACGCCAACGCCATTGAATGAATCGGTGGGCGGAAGTTCAACTGACGGATATTCCATCAGCTTGCGAACTGCGCTCCTGCCCAATTCCTCAATGCCGAGTGAGTTGTATTCGCGGGGATGACTCACGGGGAAGCCGTTCACAGTGGTGACCGTTGCGGCATATGATCCAGAAGCAATGGCGTTTCCGGGCGTGATGGGCTGTTTTCCAGCGGTCGGACACCATGGGTCCACGCCTGATCTTGACGATCAGATCGCATACGGTAAAACCGGCTTCATGGGCCATGCTCATGAAATCGCAATGGGCCCAACGAGAGCGATGATTATTCACCATGTCGGTAATTTTCGCCAGCAACAGACCTTCCGGCTTGAGGACCCGCTTGGCTTCTTTCAGAAACGGTGGATATAGATAGCTCAGGGTCCAGTTTTCAGACGGGCCACAGGGCATGGTGGCGCCAAAGTCCACGTCAAACCGCTTGCTACTTTTGTCCCTGCCCTGCGGTTCCACATGGGGCGGGTTATAGACAACAACGCCGAATGAGGCATCCTTGACCCCCACCATGTTGCGGTTGTCGGCCACAATCATGGGCTTGTATTGCGGATCGATATCCATGGACACAACCCGCCGCTTCGAGTTGCGCCAAAAGCGGCCTGCATTGTGGGTGGCATCCAGGATCGGCTCTACGGCAATGGAAGGATAGAAGCCGAACATCTCCTCAAGAAGCTCTGCGTCGCTGCCTTCCCAGACACTGCTGATGGGGGCGTAGGGCATATCCTGGGCCGAGGCCGACGTCACAGCCGCGGGCTGGCCGATACCGGTATCGACGATCAACTTCCCATGGACGAGTTGCTTGCCGAGCATGTTCCCAAGATTGCTCCGGACTCAGCCAATTGTATCAGTGTTGTGGAATGGCAGATTCAGTGATCGCCTCAGCCATCGCCGTGCTCTTGGTCTTCCCGATTCCCCCGCTTGGGCAGCCAGCCTTCCTTGGGCAGGGGCTCGGTGCCGTAGGTCCAGTCGTCGTAATCGGGATCGTTACGGATGCGCTGATGCTCCTGGCTCTGCACGTCAAAGTTGTGGGGCTGGGACGACCGTTCGGTGGATCCCTGTGGGAGTTGGCTCATGGCAGGCGGCAGGCGGTGGTTGGCTGACGCCACTCTAGGCTCAGGGCGAATAGATTGAGAGGCGATCCCTCTTGAGGATGGTGAGGGAGCACGGCAGCCCACGGGTCTCCAGGGGATACAGCAGGGGTTCTGCAAGTCAGCCACTGGCCGGTCTGGATGACTGTGGCCGGAAGACCGGCATCTACTGTGCCGCCATCACCAAGCCGGCGGACTGCCATAAGGGCGGGCAGCAGCGGCAACAGGGCATCCGATGGTTGG
Organism: Cyanobacteria bacterium MAG CAR3_bin_5; assembly: GCA_026709085.1. Lineage (GTDB taxonomy): Bacteria > Cyanobacteriota > Cyanobacteriia > PCC-6307 > Cyanobiaceae > Synechococcus_B. The sequence continues at coordinate 41,794 of JAPOTR010000017.1, forward strand.
CCAAGCGGGTCGCCCCGCCGTGGCTGATTCTTGGCTTGGAGGGTGACAGGGGAGAATGACTCCGAGGGGGAAGGGTTTTCTCCGATAAGGGCAATCTCTCCAAGGCGCTGCTGGACAAGATGCTGCCGGCCCCACCGCCATTCCCCTCCCCTGCATAGGCGCATTGCCCCAGGAGCGGGCAACGGCGCCTACACCGGCAAGCCGGCAGGCGCCGCGCCGGGCCGCTCCCACCAGGGCTGCCTACATTGCCATCAACCGAGGAGAGACCATCCCCCTTCCCGCTGAAGGAGGCACGGCGCCGCTACCCCGGCTGCCTGCCGGGGCGCTGCACCCTTTGCCCCCCTGTTGGTGGTGGCTGGGGGAGAAGCTGAAGGTGGAGGCCATCACCAAGTGGGACGTGCTCACCACCTCAAACCCCAACACCTTGCTCAATCCCCCTTCACCCTGCGCCAATGGCGTGGCGCCAGGGAGGTTCTCCCCCGCCACCGTCACCGCCAGCCCTGATCCTGATGCGGGGCAGCCTTGAAGCGTTGTTGCACAGCAACCACCACCTGTTGCGCCACGCTGCGCCCCAACCGCCCCAGCCATGCCCCTGTAACGGGTCCCTATTCACAATGGCGCCACCCACACCCCATCATGCCAGCTCCCTCGGCATTCGATAACACCATCTGGAAGGTCTCGCCCCGTCGTCATGGCC
>JAPOTR010000055.1 GCA_026709085.1 Cyanobacteria bacterium MAG CAR3_bin_5
GGCAATGCAGCACGCCATAGATGTAATCGAACACCGCCATCTCATCCGGGGCGCCATGGGTGGGATGTGAGCCCAACTCCTGAAGACGCCTGTAGAGCTCGAGGTTGAAGTTCACCCGACGGGTTTTGTCTATGTCTTTTTCATCGGGGTGGAGGTAGAGGGGGAATAATCTGTCAATGCTAACATTGTCGGATCTTATGAAGCCATTGATGATCAACGAGTCTGTCACGAGAATATAGCCAGGTGGTATCGTGTTTGGTTGTCGAGAAACACTGATGAAACTGATGTTCTTATCTGCAATCATATACCGCATCACATTTTCTCGCGGACGGCATATGAAGCCGCGTGATCTACCTGTGTAGTAGGTCCAGCGGGTATCAAAGGGCCGGTAGGCAATCGGGACCAGCCTGTCCGGGGTCAGATCAGTACGCAGATCGGCCTGCGCCCAAGCCACCTTCCAATCGTGCACATCCTTGCCGAGTTTGTACTTTGCGCGTGCAGCCTCCGGCTCCAAGGCCGAGAAATCCTGCACCCGTTGCCATAACCGCTCCTTGCTGTTGTCAATGGTCAGGGCATCCCGGGCGGTGACAATACCGACAGAATTGGACGGCATGAAGTCCTTGATGGAAAACCCCGCCCCATAGGCCGCCTGAGCAGCAAAATCCCGCCGCACCAGTGGATGTTGTGGAGCAGGGCTTTCCATTGACGTGAACAGAGTACCACACAAGCTGCCCTCCTGAAGCGCATCATATTTCTCCTGGCGCGGTCCCCACAAATCGCCCTGCATCACTTGGGCCGGATTCTCGCCACCGCCCTTATGCTTTACAGCAATAATGATTGCTACGCCTTGTTGAATATCAAAGACATTCTCGTCTTTCAATCCATCAGGAGCGACCTCTCTCTTCTTGGCGTTGCCATGAAGATCAAGGACATGAATCTTGTCGAAGGAATTCAAAAGATGCCAGCGCATCCCACGGAAAGTGGGATTATCGAGATAACCATGATTGGTGATAAAGCCCAGAACGCCTTCACCATTCTTCTCGATGAGATGAGAAGACAGGCGGATAAATTTTACATAGAGATCGTTTAGCCACTTGGGGTTCTTTTCGTTGAGTTTCATCTTGCCGCCCGGCTCTTTCTTATAGTCTTCCATCAAATCACCGATCCAGCCCTTGGATACTCCACCCTCGCCCAGATAAGGCGGATTCCCGATCACACACATGATGGGCATGTCGCGCTTGATCCTGTTGGCCCCCTCAGCCTCACGGCTAATCCATTGCGCAAACGGGATGTCGGGTTTGTTCAACTGGCCTGCTTCGAGGCTATTGGTGAGATAGACCGAGAGGCGAGGCGGTAGACCCGTGGGCCTGTAGCCCAGTTCGGTCAGGATCATGTCCAGCTTCATGTGGCACATGGCATAGGAAGCCATCAGAAGCTCGAAACCGTGCAGGCGCGGGATCAGGTCGGCCTCGATGTAGCTGGACCACATACCGGGTGCCACACCCTGAACCCTGGGAGCAATCTGCTTGACGACCTCCCCGAGGAAGGTGCCGGTGCCTGTGGCCGGGTCCAGGATTTGAACGCGGTGAACCTCCTTTTTGATCATGACCGGCTTGCTCTTGTCGTCCTCGCCGCCGTATTGGTTCATGGTTACCTTGGACGTGTCGGCAAGACCGTCGGGCAAACCGAACTCGGTTCGCAGCACCTCATCCACCGCCCGCACAATAAAGTTGACCACAGGTTCTGGTGTGTACCAGACCCCCCGCGCCTTGCGTTTGGCCGGGTTATAGGCGGCGAGAAAGGTTTCGTAGAAATGCAGAAAAGGGTCGTTCTGGCCTGTCAGTTGGCCAAAGCCTTCCATGATATCCTCCACCTTGCAGGCCCGGAAGATAAGGGCCAGATCGTCGATGATCCACGCGATTCTGTCATCAAGGTCGTAGCCTGCTATGTAGGTGAACAGGTTGCGCAGGAAAGGATTGGACCTGGGCAGCAAGTCCAGCGCCTTGTGTCGGCTGAAATTTTCCGGCGCAGGGTCATGGAGGCGAGCCGCAAACATGCCGTAGGCGATGGTCTCAGCGTAGATGTCCGCGAAGTCTTCGGGGTTGATGTCGCGGATCAGGTTTTCCTTGAATGCCTGATACTGCCCTGAAAGTTCAGTCCGGGATTTGCCATCCTCGGTAAGGGCATTGCGCAGCACGTCCTTGATGAGGCCCGCCTTGCCGGCCATGCGTTGGGCCAGTTCAGACGGGCTGGTGATGGTCTGGGGGCGTTGGGCAATGAAGTCTTGCAGCAGGCGTTCCAGCCTTTCATGGTGATCCCGCTGCGGGATGACGCGCCCCTCAAGAATCCTGGCGATGACAACAGAGGCTTTCCGGTCGCCATGGCGGTAGAAATCCCAGTCCAGGCCGTTGGTGTAGATCAGGTTGGGTAGGGCCGCCTTGTACCGTTCCTGTTGCGATCTGTTCTTATCTTTCATTCCGCGAATGGGGATGTGCAGGTCTTTGGCTTCCAGATGACCGACAACAATGTCATCTCGCGAGATGCTGAAGTCCGGTGCGCCGCACTGTACCCGCTTGGGTTCATTCAGGGCGGTGACCCCCAGTTTCCCGAACAGGTCCACAAAGGCGGGACGGTAAGAATGTTCCGTCGCCTGGCCGGTGGCATGGATGGTTTGAACCTTGGCAATAAAATCGGTAATCAACCCCATCCCAGTCGCTTGGTCCGCTCCCATAGTGTACGGCAGCCTCCACCCACGGGGGCAACCAATTCGCGCCCCTACCGGGGGGGGGGGGGTAGAACCGGGTCTATGGAGCCGTGGGATGCTCTGGTAAAGACTGAAGCGACCCGTTGCTTGAGGTGGGCCATGGCGCCGGGAGCCTGATGGCTTGATTTCCAGCCCAATAACTCTCGAATTGCACAACTCTTAACATCACGAATGGATGTAACCGATCACACCAGGCGTGGCGTTGATCCTGGCTTATGGAATCCTTGCCGCACTTTACGGATCCTGAGCCTACGGCCTGCGGTGGTCGGTGGCGCCCTGCTCCCAGCACGGTTCTTCCTCCTCTTCATGTTTTCCCCAGATTAAGTAAGTAAGCCTTCCCCATCCCCCTAACCTTGTCACCATTGCTACAGGGTTACCCACCGTGGCCTGGGAAGATTCCAGACTTCTTCAGTTGCAGGCGTAAGCGCATCGTGGGTCGGCAATCCTGGCAAGGAAACGCCGCCATCCGATTCCATCGCTCCGGGGAGCGCACAGTTTACCAGGGGAGTTGCACGGCGCCCTTGAAGCTGTCCCGTGGGGTGAACCACGGCAGCACCTGTGAGTTGTCCCTCCTGCACACCGCAGGCGGGTTGGTGGGGGGTGACGTGCTGCACATGGACTGCCGGTTGGCGCCCCGTTGCCGCGTTCTGCTCACCAGTGTGGCGGCGCAGAAGGTCTACGGCAGTGTGGGGCGCTCCCGACTTCATCCCCAGGGCGCCTGGGCCCGGCAACGGCTCGTCTGCCAGGTGGAGGACGGGGCATGGCTCAGTTGGTTTCCCCAGGAGACGGTGGTGTTTGCCCATGGTTTGCTGGAGCAGGACCAGCGGGTGGAGTTGCAGGGATCGGGCGCCTGGCTGGGGGTGGAGGTGGTGCGGCTGGGGCGCACAGCGGCCCATGAAACCATTGGCCGGGGCTGCTGGCGTTCCCGCCTGGAGTTGTGGCGCGGGGGGCGCCTGCTGCTGGGGGACCCCATGAGCCTTGACGGCGCCTCCCGGCAACGGCCCCATGGCCTGGCGGGGCAGGCAGTGGTGGGGATGTTGAACTGGGCCGGGGGGCTGCGGCTGGATGCCGGGGCTGTGGACGCCTGCCGCCAAGCCCGCGAGGGACTCTCCGGGGAGATGGAGACGGGGGTCATCCACGACGACGAGGGCGACCTCCTCTGCTGCCGCTACCGGGGGAATTCCACCCAGGCGGCCCGCTGCTGGTTTGTACGCATCCGGGCCTTGATCCACCAGTGGCAGGGGGAGCCGTCCCCTGCTGTGCCCCGGGTCTGGCCCTTGCAGGAAACCCTTCTGTTGTCGCCCGGCACAATGGGGGCAGATGGCGTTGCCCCCTGCTGACCATGCACCTCACCCCCCAGGAGAAGGACAAGCTGATCACCGTCACCGCGGCGCTGCTGGCGGAGCGGCGTCTCAAGCGCGGTCTGCGGCTGAACCATCCCGAAGCGGTGGCATGGCTCAGCTTCTGCATCCTGGAGGCGGCCCGGGACGGCAAGACCGTGGCCACGGTCATGGCGGAGGGCGCCACATGGCTGGGGCGGGACCAAGTGATGGAGGGGGTGCCGGAGTTGATCCGGGAGGTGCAGATGGAAGCCACCTTTCCCGACGGCGCCAAGCTGGTGACCCTCCACGAGCCCATCCGCTAGCCCCGCCACTCCCCTCGATCAACCACCCACCCCGCCATGCCCCCCATGATTCCCGGCGAACTGCTGCCTGAACCCGGCATCATCCTGCTCAACGGAGACCGGCCCACCCACCAGGTGCTGGTGGCTAACCCGGGGGACCGGCCCGTTCAGGTGGGATCCCACTTCCACTTCCACGAGGTGAACAGTGTCTTGAAATTTGACCGGGCATCCTGCCGGGGCATGCGCCTGGATCTACCGGCAGGAACCGCCATGCGCTTCGAGCCCGGTGACGAGCGGCTGGTGCGGCTGGTTCCCATGGGGGGGCGGCGGCGCGTCATCGGTTTCAACGGCCGCATCAACGGCCCCCTCTGACCACCAACCGCCCCTTCACCCCACCCCCTGTCTTCCCCGCCATGGCCTACCCTCTGGATCGCCGCATCTATGCAGAAACCTACGGCCCCACCGTGGGGGACCGCCTGCGGCTGGCGGATACGGACTTGATCCTGGAGGTGGAGCAGGACCGTTGCATCTATGGCGAGGAGGTGAAATTCGGCGGCGGCAAGGTGATTCGGGACGGCATGGGCCAGAGCCAGGCGAGCCGTGGGGACGGCGCCATGGACACGGTCATCACCAATGCCCTGATCCTGGATTGGTGGGGCATCGTCAAGGCGGACGTGGGTTTGCGGGACGGCAGGATTGCCGCCATCGGCAAAGCGGGCAATCCCGACATTCAGGACGGGGTGGACGTGGTGATTGGTCCGGGCACGGAGATCATTGCCGGGGAGGGGCAGATCCTCACCGCCGGCGCCGTTGACAGCCACGTCCACTTCATTTGTCCCCAGCAGGTGGAAACCGCCCTGGCCAGCGGCGTGACCACCATGCTGGGTGGGGGCGCCGGCCCCGCCACCGGCGCCAAAGCCACCACCTGCACGCCGGGCGCTTTTCATCTGGCGCGGATGTTGCAGGCGGCCGAGGGGCTGCCCGTGAACCTGGGGTTTTTCGGGAAGGGGAACGCCAGTGCGCCGGAAGCATTGGCGGAACAGGTGCGGGCGGGGGCCTGTGGCCTCAAGCTCCATGAGGACTGGGGCTCCACCCCGGCCGCCATTGACTGTTGCCTGACGGTGGCGGATCGCTTCGACGTGCAGGTGTGTATCCATACGGACACCCTCAACGAAGCCGGCCATGTGGAAG
>JAPOTR010000051.1 GCA_026709085.1 Cyanobacteria bacterium MAG CAR3_bin_5
CGTGAGCAGGAGACGATCAGTGACAACTTCCTGCTCCAGTGTTTGCCCACCCATCTGGAAACGCTTGAGCATCGAGCGCCCGCAGTTCACAGCCACTTCACGGGCAAAGAGTCCGGATGGTAGATCATAATTGCAGTTGGCGCATCCGGACTTCTTGGGGCCATCGAACTGAGGGCCACAAACACACCCCGCCGCTTTGCCGCCTCAATTTTGCGGAACATCTCATCGGGCGAAAACCCTTGAGCCCTATAAAGGATCGCCTGGCTATGGTTGTAGGGAGGGTCACAGTACACACACATTTCCCTCCCTTGCACGGGTCAGGGATTCTTCATAACCCGAGTTATGGATCAGCGGGGAAGGGGCGAGGGCTCTGCTGTCTGATGGCCCTGTCCATTGCTTCCGTGACCGGGAGACCGGCGTCACTGCCGACAGATCTTCCAGGGGTTGGCCAGGCCGGTCGCACCCAGGGCTGGTGCTGCGGCGCAAGCGCCAGCCGCTCACCAGCCATAAGGGCCACCCATGGTCTTCCAGGATGACCGCCGGCAGCAGGGACCACCACAACCACTTGATGACATGACCGCGCTCTGCACGGGCAGGTCTTCCCCTTATCCATATACCGGTTGCGGCTGTACAACAGGGAGGGAGGATGCATTGCCCTGTGGTGCTGCCCTCCGCCGGCCCTCAGAAGAGGAGGGAGGAGGGGAGGATGAGGGAGGGGAGGGCGACTGCGAGGGGGTTGCTCTGGTTGTTGGGAGGAGTGGCGTCAGCGCCCGGAGCAGGCTGTAGATGGTGGAGGCGGTCATAGGCGAGGGTGGCTTCAAGCCGGTACCCCGTCGCTGCTGGAGCCATCGCACCCTTGGAGGACAACAGGTTGGGCAGGGCGTCCATGTTTACGGAGGGGGCGGCGCCCATGGTGTGACTCAGGGGGAGGGCCACTCCCGATTGGAGGGGTTGGGTTGCCAGGCGCTGGCGGCGCGATGTCCAGACCGAGGGGTTGCGCAACCATCCTGTCTCATGCCGCGCCAGGGAGGGGAGGCGGCGCCTGCTGATGCAGCCCCTCCCCATGGTGGCGCTGATGGCGCCGGCGCCACTGCTCCCCCAGTCCCTCCCCGCTGCTGCTTCCCCCCTTCTGTTGGTGTTTGTCGGGGAGAGAGAGGGAAGGCGCTCCCCAGTGGGGGGTGCTGCCGGCCTCGAAGCCCAACAGCTTGGTGAGTGCCTCATGCTCCTGCAATGGGTGTGCGGTCTTCCCCGCCCCACGGCTTATAGGGCAACGTCACCTGAGGGGTTGAGGCTCAGAGCCTGAGCGTCTGTGGCGCCAGAGGAGCCCCACCAGGGGAGGGGGAGGGGCCACGGGCTGGAGGCGGCCAGGCCGTGGTCACGCCTGTGGCCGGGGGAGGATTGCGCCCCGGCCAATGGGGTCATGAGTCTCCTCATGCCCCTCCCAACGGCAGTGGCTCCCCCAGCCACAGCGACCCGTCCCCACCGCAGCCATAGGGCACACCCTGGCTGGATTATGGCCACCTTCTCCCCATCTCAACAGAGACGATGCCAAGCCCTGCCCCGCCCCATCCCATAGGACTGTTGTCGCCTCTGTGATTGATGTTTAAGGACTTTCCCTGTTCTCCTGTTCAGTAGGAGGCTGATAGGTCGAGGTGGGGGTTCAGTTGTTTGTCTTACCCTGCAGGGAATCTGCCGCCATGAGGTTGTGGAGACCCACCACGGCACTGGCGGTGGAATCCTCCCGGCCCTGGCTGAGGCGAACCGTCACCAGTCCGGTGGTAGTCTCCATGCAGACGGATAAGGGCAGGGCAAAGGAATTGCCCACCTCTGCGCCGCCAGCCACGGGGCACTGCTGCCATGGCGTTGTTGGCGGTTGGAGCCCGTCAATGAGCACCCGGTTCAAGAAAGACTGCTTGCTCCATGTCCCTTCTTTGTTGAAGGCCGGTCCACAGCGCAGCAGCACACGACTGGCCCAGATGCTGGAGGGGGCAGGACCGATGGCATAGGTGATGGGCTCGGCTTTGGTGGTAATCACCAACACCGGCTGGCGTTTGTTCATGGAGCAGCGGTGCTCAGCTTGGCGTGGATCCAGCAACACGTCGTCTCCCTGGATCAGGTCGTGGCGGATCAGATCCAGGGCCCGCTCCCGCTCCTGCCGCTGCCGCCAACCCTTGGCCATGCGGCCCACCAACTGCCCATCCGCCAGCAGGGCATTGAAGCAAACCAGGGCCAATCCGGAGGCCAGCAGCAGCACAATGAGCAACTCCAGCAAAGTGAAGCCGCCGGCGCCCCCTCCTTCCGGACGATTCCCCTGCCGCCGGGAGCGTAACAGCAAGGCCAGGGGCTTACGTATCTTTCCCATGTTTGACGCACTTCCCGTTGTCGTAGACGCCTGTACGGACGGTGCCCAGGGGCAGGGCAATCACAAAGCAGTGTTCCACGGTCAGGTCCTTGTGGCCCACCACCACGGTGCCCGCTGTGCCGCTGAACAGTCCCGTGGGGCCAATCTCCACATCCTGGGTCATGTTGGTTGTGATGCGCAGACCCGGGGCGGTGGCGGTGAGGTCACGGATGCCGGAGCAGGTGGGAGAAGCACTGGTGAGGGGCTCTGCCCAGCCGGATGCGGTCAGGGCCATGGCACAGGCTTTGCCCTGGGCCGCCGCCCCCGACCGAGACACCTCCAGACCATGGAACAGGGACTGGAGGGCGCCGTCACGGCGTTGCCGCGCCAGCCAGTTGTGCCCCCTGGGCAACACCAGACCCGCCAGCAGGCTCAGGAGAACAGCGGTGACAAGAAGTTCCACCAGACTGAATCCCGCCCCCTGCCGCACCCTTGTCTTCCGCTGGAATCCCGGCAACCACGGCTTATTCACAAACCGAGCCTCCACCGAGGGCCAGCAGACGTTCCCGTGACGATTGCTGGTTGGGGGACGTGTAGCGGATGGCCAGCACGGGCGGCTGCCCTTGCAGGAGCCATTGGCGCTCCACAGTGTCCGGCAGGTCATGGGAGGCGAGGCCTGAGAGTTGCTCCTTCAATTCGGCCAGGGGCATTTCACACGCCCAGGGCGCCTTTGCCTTCAGCTTTTGAACCACGAAGCCCTGTTGTCGTTGCAGATCCCGCTCAACGGCATCCAGGAGCCCCTGCCGTTGGTTGGCCTGTTGTACCAGAGCCTGCCCCTGGCTCCAGCCCCTGAAGCTGCTGGCCAGGGCAAAGGCGAGAATGCTGCTGCTCACCACCACCTCCACCAGGGTAAAGCCGGCGCTGTCGACCATCCGCCGGCGAAGTTTCCGACGCCAGCGGTCCTGGGGCCTGGAGCATCTGGAGCGGCTGGCGTCATGGGGCTGCAAAGGCTCTCGTCCCAGGACAGGCATCATGGCCCCTCCAGAGCCTGAAGCCGGCTCATGCGTTCGTTGTGGCGAGCGTCGGCTTGCTGCTGGGCAAGCTCCTGGCGCGCCACCCGCTGGTGGCGCAATTGGGCCCAGGTCTGCACGGCCGCCGTGGTGCCCCAGAGCACAAGGGCGGTGATCAAAGCCAGAGGGAGCACGGCAAACCCCGCAACTGCCCCTTATGGTTCCCCCGTTTGATCGTTGCTCTGCTCCACGGGCTCCATGGGTGGCTCTATAGGCGGGGGAACCACCGGGGGTGGAATGAAGGGCAATCCGTCCTGCAGGGCGGGCGGCAGTACAAACCCAGGGGTCAAGGCGCCTCTCTCGGGGGGGGTGGCAGGTTGGGAGGGCAGGGTATCCTGCTGCTGGAGCAAGGAGTCCTGCCGTGGTGAAAGACCGACAGGTTCAGGGGGCAGGTCTCCTTCTTCCGCAAACCAGTAGCTCAATCCCCTGTAGTAATCCTCACGACCCGGCAGGGTCTCGACGACGGCTTCACCGCTGGTAAAGAGTCTGGCAATGGTGGGGAGGTCTTGTAGGTCCAGATTGGTAACGAGCCGCCCCGCCTTCGCCTGCTTTTCCAGGACCCGCGTCAGCATGGGCAGGCGCGCCCAGGTGGCCGGGCTTTGAAAAGCGTCGTTCAAGGCACCGATCACCTCCTGCCGCCGTTCCAGTCGACCGATGTCACCGTCCCGGCCACGCCAGCGGATAAACTGCTCTACTTGCTGACCGTTGAGCTTCTGCCGGCCTGGCTCCAGATCGATGAACAGGCCCTGACTCCGGTCGCGATAGACCATCCGCGTTGGCACCGTGACAGTCAGGCCGCCAAGGGCATCCACCAATGCGGCCACAACGCCTTCATGGACCACCACAAGGTGGGGGAAATCGGCATCCACAAGGACGGCCACCTCTTCTTGAACAGCCTCGGCGCCGGCCAGACTGTACAGCTCGCCGATTTTCCAGGAACCCAGGGCCTCGCTATGGGTAAAGGTGTCGCGAGGAACCTGGGTGATCCGGATTTGGCCGCGCTGCAGGCGAATCGCAACTACCACGTCAGCATTGGCGCCGATGGGATCAATGCCCAGCAACACCACGTCGCCAGGACGGCTGAAACGGTGACGCGCTTCCGGTGAGAGAACCTGTTGGCCTCCCCAGAACACCACCGCCAGCAGCAGGAACAGGGACGGCAGACCCCAGCGCCATGGGGAGCGTAGCAGGACGTGCTTCAGATCGACCTTCAGCTTCAGTTGAGGTGGAGCAGGAAACTACAGTTTAAAGACCCGATGCTCCAAGTCCCGGTCCAGGCTCCAGATGAAATGCCCCCATCCCCACCACCATCCCCGCACCGGCAATGCACCGCCCTGGACATGGGGAAGAAAGTATTGACCGGCTTTTGACCGGGAAGCACTCCATGGGCGCTGGACCGGCGATAAGCCCCATCAACCAAGCATGGACGGCCCCCTGGCATGGCATGACTTTTTGACCGGGTTTTGATCAGCCCCAGAAAAGACCCAGTGCCCCAAGCCCCGGTCCAGTCTCCAGATGAGCGGCCCTACGGCCTGCCGCCGCCACTCCCCCAGCCTCCCCACACCACGCCCCCAGAAACCGGAACCCCGCGCCAATGCCCACACTCCACTGGCTGACCCGAGACGAGGACGTTCGCGCCGCTGAAAAGGCGCCAACCCGCCTGCTGGAAGAGGCGCCGGAACTGGGCTACGGCGACCGGGATGCGGGCAATCTGCTGATTCAGGAGGATAACCTTGAGGCCTTGAAAGCATTGCTGCCTTATTATGCAGGGCAAATGAAGTGCATCTATATTGATCCACCCTACAACACTGGAGCGGCTTTTGAGCATTACAACGATAATCTGGAACACTCTGTGTGGCTGGCCATGATGTGGCCTCGCTTGGAATTACTGCGGGGACTCTTGAGTGAGGATGGTTCGATTTGGGTTTCCATAGACGATGGCGAAGCTCATTATCTTAAGGGCACCTCGAAGAATACCAAGACAAGGCTTAAGGAAGAGGTTGCTAGAGAGATGAGGGCATATGAGCCCGAGGGGTCTGCCAGGTCCTCCTGGCGCACCTATACTTCCTTGAGTTAGACCTCGCAGCAGA
>JAPOTR010000026.1 GCA_026709085.1 Cyanobacteria bacterium MAG CAR3_bin_5
TTCGCTTCTCAACCGGGTCATTGCCTTGCTCCAGCAGCTTTTACGCAGACGGGGCCGCCGCTTTCAGCAGCAGCCCCACAGCAGCCAGCTTCCCCCTGCGGGGGGGGGGGGGCAATAGTACCTTTGTTCAAGGAAAGACCACATGGGAGGAAGCAGAAGGAAGACCAGCGAATTCATTATCCCCCAGCCCCAGCCCGTTTGCAACTTTCTCCGGGGTGAGGGGCAGCGGACAGGGGAGTCTCCTACTCCGGTAACCCGGGTTAGACTGGATCCAGAGCCCCACTTTCCGCGGTCGCAGCGGCAGTTGGTCTGTCCATGAACCATGCTCCCACCATGGCCAGCCTCATGGCCCTGCTGCGCTGGAACAAGCCCAGTGGCCGCTTGATTCTTCTTGTTCCCGCCGGCTGGGCCCTCTGGCTGGCCACACCCCAACCGGATCCCCTGCTGGTCCTGCAAATTCTGGTGGGAGGTCTCGGGGTCAGCGGGGCGGGCTGCGTTGCCAACGATCTCTGGGATCGCTCCATTGACCGCCAAGTGCAGCGCACCCGGCTGCGTCCCCTGGCCAGTGGCGTCCTGGGGGCGCCGACGGCCATGGTGACGCTGTTGGCGCTGCTCGCGCTGAGCCTGGCCGTGGCCCTGACCCTCCCCCATCGCACCCTCTGCCTGGGGCTGGCCGCTCTATCCCTGGCGCCTATCCTGCTCTATCCAGGCGCCAAGCGGGTTTTCCCCTACCCCCAGTTGGTCCTGGCTTGCACGTGGGGGTTTGCGGTGCTGATTCCCTGGGCCGCGGCGCAGGGAACCTTGGCGCACAGTCCGGCGCTCTGGTTGGTCTGGCTGGCCACGGTGCTGTGGAGTTTCGGGTTTGATACGGTCTATGCCATGGCGGATCAGGCGGACGACCGTCGCATCGGCATCCACAGCAGCGCCCGCAGCCTGGGGGGCCGGGCGGCGCCGGTGGTGGGCTGTTGTTACGGCCTCGCCATGGGGTGCCTGGGGCTGGCTGCCGCCATGGCCGGGGTGCAGCCCTGGTGGTGGTTGTTCTGGCTGGTGGCGGCGTGGGGGATGGGGCGGGAAGTGGCGCTGCTGTGGAGCCGTCGTGATCCCCCGGCCCGTTTCTACGGCCTGCGCTTTACCGCGCAAGTGAAGTTGGGCAGCCTGCTGCTGCTGGGCCTGGTGGTGGGTCGCGCCGGCCTGACGTAACCTCTTTTCCGGTCCATGAGTCCTGCCCCTGCCTCCCCCACGGCCTGCCCCCTCTGGCTGCAACGCCGCCTTCAGGCGGCCGGTGGGGCCGTGTCCTTCGCCACCTATATGGAGTGGGTGCTCCAGGATCTGGAGCACGGCTACTACGGCCGTGGCCGTGTGGCATTCGGGCGGCGGGGAGATTTCGTGACAGCCGCCAGCCTGGGACCCACCCTGGCCACCCTGCTGTTGCCCCAGGTGCTCCAGTGTCTTGATTCCCTGGCCACCACAACGGAGGTCCTCAGCCTGGTGGAATGGGGGCCGGGTGACGGTGGGCTGAGTCGTGATCTGGCCATTCTCCTGGCCCAGGCCCGTCCCCAGTGGCGGCAACGGTTGCAGTTGGCGCTGGTGGAAGCCAGCCCTGCCCTCCGGCAGCGCCAGATCCGGCAACTCCAGCGTCAGCCCCTGCCCTGGCGCCACGCCCATCCCGCCGAACTGGCCGCCGCCCCCGTCACCGGCGTGCTCCTGGCCAACGAATTGCTGGATGCCTTGCCGGTGGAGCGTTTTACCCGGGCGGAGGATGGGTGGCGGTGGCAGTGGGTGCATTGCCACCGGGGCCACCTGGACTGGTGTCCGGGGCCACCCCTGCCGGCCGAGGTTCCGGCGCTGCTGGAGGCCGTGGGCATCCATCTGGCTGGAGACGCCTTTCCCGTAGGTTGGAGCAGTGAGTTGGCTCTAAGTCAACGGTCCTGGTGTGAGGCGGCGGCGGCAGCGTTGCAACAAGGCTGGCTGTGGTGTCTGGATTACGGCCACAACGCCCGGCGCTACTACAGCCCCCAGCGGCCGACCGGAACCTTGATGACCTATGCCCGCCAGCAGGCCATGGGCAACCCCTTCCTCCGGCCTGGCGAGATGGATCTCACTGTCCACGTCTGCACCGACCTGCTGCGCCACTGGGCCGAGGCGGCGGGCTGGACATGGTGTGGCGAGGTGAGCCAGGGGCAAGGTCTGCTGGCCCTGGGTCTGGCCCGGCGCCTGAGCCGCCTCGGCGAGACGGAGGGTTCGCCTCTGGCCCAGCGGCTTGCCCAGCGGGAGGCGTTGCTGCGGCTGGTGGATCCCGCCGGGCTGGGGGGATTCCGCTGGCTGCTGTTCCATCAGGGCTGCCCGCCGCCGGCGCCTGGGGATCTGCTGGCTTTTCAGGCCCCTGGCGGCAAGGACTGACGCTCACGGCAGATCTCCTTCACGTAAGGGTCCGAGACATCGTAGCGGCCAGGGCTAGGACGCATGAGGATATTGTCCGCCAACAACGCCTTGACCACGGGTTGAATCTCGTCGATCTGCACCTCACGACCGATCACCGTGGCGTATTCAGCAGCAGCCTCTGCCGAGAAGAGGCCGCGGGCAGGGCCATCGGCGCAAACCACACGGTTGAAGATGGCCATGGCCAGGCTGCCAATCTGCTCCACCTTGCTGATTTCAAGGTTCACAGCGGCGGCGCGCAGCGTGTTGGCAACCACGGGCAGAAGTTGATCGGGCTCGATGCCTGAGGATGCGTTGGCGTGCATCTGCCTGAGGGCCTGCCGAAGTTCTTCCGGCCGGTTACCCAGGATCTCGAAGCAGGCAACAGCCCCATCCAGCGACGGCAACGGCGCCATGCCAGCGGCCTCCAGGCGCTTGAGCACATGCTCTACATAATCCCGTCCCAGAACGGGATAGGGGAGAGACTCGGCCCCCGCGAATGCCTGGTTACGTCTTGCGGTGAGTTCACTGACATGGGCGCGGTGGGACCCCGTACCGATGAACAGGAAGCTGCCCGGCATGGCAGGTTGGAGATTGACGGCATCCCGGGCCGCCTTGAGAGCAAGGAGCATCTGATTGCCGTCTTCGCTGGTGACGGCCTGCTGCACCTCATCGATGATCAACACCAGATCCGCCTGGGCCTGCTCCACAACTTCCGTGAAAGCCTGGGCCAGAGTTGCGCCTCCTTCCTGACCCAGGGTCTCAAGCTGGAAGCCGAACTTGAAGCCCATGGCCGCCACGTCCCCCTGTCTGAGGCCGGCAAGTTTGGCCAGCAGGGAAGACGTGAATGCCTGGCGCACCGCCCTGTGGACCAGTTCACCAGGGCTTGCTTGGGTGTCGCTCCAAAGGTCCACGTAGATCACCAGAGCCCCCTGCTGCTCCAAAGCAGGGATGAGGTCGTTGCGCAGGAACGTGGTTTTGCCGGTGCGCCGCAAACCGGAGAGAAAGAGACCTGATCGTGACCCCTCGTCCAGAACACCTGGATGCAGCAGTCGGGTGGCCATCCGTGTAGCCAGTTCAGGGCGTCGGAAAATTGTCGTCACGGAATTGTGCTCTTTAGAGAATAGAAATGATTCCAGATTTTATCCTTACTTTTTCGGGAAAGTTAAACCTGGAATCAGGAGAAATCAAGTGGAGGGAGAATCAGTAAGACTCCTATTGGAATGAGAGGAGTACGGGAACTGAAGAGAAGAAAGCATAGGAATGAAAAGGGACATTAACATTATCAATCATAAATAAGCGTAAAGCGTGGTCCGTGCTCCCATGCTGTTTTTCTTGATATTTACCTCTTCCCGTAGCCACAAGGAAAGGAGCTTATGTACGTAAGTGCCCAAGAGTTCAAAAGCTGCTCCAGGACCAGCTTTTCAGCAAGAGCTTGCATGGTGGGACTGAAGTGAAGTGATTGGCATGACAATACGGGGGGCGTCGTGCTCGACGGTGATTGGGTTTGAGAGCGGCGCCAGCGCCCCTATCGCCTTCGAGACCAAAATAAGATCTATAACATTACCGCCAGAAGCAAGTGCTGATTGGGTATTTATGTACATGAGTCCTAAACCCAAAAGCATCTCGGAGATCGAAGGGTATTTCAATCATTTGACAGAACAATCAAGACTTGCGAGACTCAGGTTGAGAAGACAGGTGTGGTCTGCTTTCTCCCTCTTGGGTATTCACGCCTGGCAGGCCCTGAGCTTAGGCTTCAGGGCGGACGGCGGCAAAGATTTCCTCCAGAATGGCCGCAGCGCCCTGATCCTTGAGGGCCAAAGCCAACTGTCGGCCCACCGCCTCGGGGGTGTGGCGTGGCCCATGGCATTGATCCCGGATCAGTGTCTGGCCGTCCAGGCTGGCCACCATGCCGGTGAGGGTCACATCCCCGCCACTGATGGCGCTGTTGACCCCGATGGGAACCTGGCATCCTCCCTCCAACTCCCGCAGAAAGGACCGTTCCGCCAGGCAGCGGTCCCGGGTGTCGTCATGGTTCAGAACACGAATCCGCTCCAGGACCTCCTGGTTGTTCACCACGCATTCAATGCCAAGGGCCCCCTGACCCACCGCGTGGAGGGAAATCTCGGGGGCAATCACCTGGTGGATACGACGGGCCAGCCCCAACCGCTCCAATCCCGCCGCCGCAAGAATGAGTCCGTCGTACAGGCCGGCATCCAGCTTCTCCAGCCGGGTCAGCACGTTGCCCCGCACGTCCTTGAAGACCAAGTGGGGATAATGGTGGCGCAACTGGGCCAGACGGCGCAGGGAACTGGTGCCGATGCGGCTGCCCTCCGGCATGGTCTCCAGGCGGTACTGGCTGAAGCGCCCATTCACGGCCAGCACGTCGGCGGGATCTTCCCGGGCCGTGATGCAGCCCAGCATCAGCCCCTCTGGCAGGGCCGTGGGTAGATCCTTGAGGGAATGGACGGCAATCTCGGCCCGCCCCAGCAGCATCTGGACTTCCAGCTCCTTGGTGAACAGCCCCTTGTCGCCAATTTTGGCCAGAGCCACATCCAACACCTTATCCCCATGGGTGGCCATGGCCTCCACCGACACCTGCAACCCCGGGTGGGCCTTTTCCAGCTCCCCCTTGACCCAGTTTGTCTGCACCATGGCCAACTGGCTGCGACG
>JAPOTR010000013.1 GCA_026709085.1 Cyanobacteria bacterium MAG CAR3_bin_5
CCCAACCGGCCTATGGCTCCCCACCGCCAATGACCAACTCACCATGACGCCAGCAGTGGCACTGGCGCTCTCCCCCACTACCAACACCACCATCCTCCTCTGGTCCCTGGCGCCTTACTCCCCCCAGCAGGGTCACATCCAACCGTGGCAGTCTCTCTGGAAGGAGAGCGAGAGGAACACTCCTCCCCCACACTCCATTCCCTCAATCTACGCTTCCCCTCCCGCTTCCGAGGGGGAAGGGGAGAGCGCCTGACCATCCCCCTACCGCCATCGCCACCCCTTATTCAGAACCCGTATCCAGAACTCGGGCTAGGAGTGGATCTCCATCAGATCACTGCTGCCGCTTTTCACCAGACCATGGGGAGTGTCCAGGGTAATCACCTCCCCTTGACGCACAGCCCGGGTGGCCCCTGTCACACCCACAATGACGGGGATGCGCAACCGCTGGCCGATGACCGCAGCGTGGCTTTGCCGGCCCCCCAGTTCCGTGAGGATGCCCCCGGCACGACGAATGACGTCCATGTAGGCCGCAGAGGTTTCATTCACCACCAACACCTCGCCGGGCTCCAGATGGCGGGCCTCCTGGGGGGAATGGGCCACCCGGGCCCGGGCCGTGATCGAGCCGCTGCCCAGGCCCACCCCCCTCCCCAGCACTGCGGCCACAATCCCGACGCGAATCAAGTCCGTGGATCCACTGACCCCCGCCAGGGTGCCCGCGGTCTGCACCACCAAGTCTCCTTCCTGGAGCAGGCCCTGTTCCCGGGCAACCCCCAGCGCCAGGGTGAAGGTGCGGCTGCCGGAGGACTGGGTATCAACAAGGAGAGGATAGACCCCCCACACCAGTTGCAACTGCCGCGCCACGCGCACCTGACTGGTGACGGCCAGAATGGGGGTGGCGGGGCGGAATTTGCTCACGTTCCGGGCCGTGGCCCCACTCTGGGTCAGGGGCACAATGGCGGCAGCCTCCAGTTGGCTGGCGATGGTGCTCACAGCCTGGCTGATGCTGTTGGGAATGGTGTGCCGGCAAGCGCCCGTGAAGCGGGGTTGGGGGTAGTTCTGTTCGATTCGCCTGGCAATGGTGGCCATGGTCTCCACAGCCTCACCCGGGTATTGCCCAACGGCGGTCTCGTTGGAGAGCATCACCGCGTCGGTGCCGTCCAGAATGGCGTTGGCTACGTCGCTCACCTCGGCCCGGGTGGGGCGGGGGTTGGTGGCCATGCTGTCCAGCATCTGGGTGGCGGTGATGATGGGGATTCCCAGGCCGTTGGCTTTGCGGATCAGTTCCTTTTGCAGCAACGGCACGTCTTCCGGGGGGATTTCCACCCCAAGGTCGCCCCGGGCCACCATGACCCCATCGCAGAGGGGCAGAATCTCGTCAATGCGGCTGATGGCTTCAAACTTCTCAATCTTTGCCACCACCGGGGTGCCATAGCCATGGTGGCGGATCAACTCCTTCACCGCCACCATGTCTTCCGGGTTGCGCACAAAGCTCAAGGCGATCCAGTCCACCCCCTGCTGCAGAGCAAAGCGCAGATCCGTGCGGTCCTTGTCCGTCAAGGCGCTGACGGAGAGTTGCACGTCGGGGAAGTTGACCCCCTTGTTGTTGGAGAGCATGCCACCCACCACCACCCGACAGTGGAGGGTCCGGGCCTCGGGATCCACGGTGGTGACCCGCATTTCCACCTTGCCGTCATCCAGCAGGATGCGCGCTCCCGCCGTCACTTCCTCCGCCAGAGCGTTATAGGTGACCTGGGCAATGGTCTGACCACAGGGCACGGGCTTGGAGGTGAGCTGAAAACGATCCCCCTTGGCCAGGCGAATGGGGCCACCTTCAAAGCGCCCCAGGCGAATCTTGGGGCCTTGCAGATCCCCAAGGATGCCAATGTTCTGCCTCATCTGATGGGCCACTTGGCGAATGGTGGCCACCCGCAGAGCGTGATCGGCATGGCTGCCGTGGGAAAAATTCAGCCGGAACGTCGTGGCTCCAGCCCGGATCAGCTTTTGAATGCTCTGGGCGCTATCCGTTGCCGGGCCGATGGTGGCAACGATCTTCGTGCGTCGATTGATGCACTCCCTGCGCCGTTGGCCATTGAACGATCCTTGTGATGCCGTCATCCTGTCCCGGTCAGCAAGTGGGCTGATGCACCGTCCCTGCTCCCCACGGCACAGGGGCAGAGGGCGGGAGCACGGGAACTGCTCCCCCGGCGGGAATGGTTGGGAATGGAGGAGCGCAACTGCTGGTGCATGGGTGACGCAGGCAATGCTGCTGGGCTTGACCGGCGGCAGGTGACTGTAGCCACGGCCCCATGAACCTAGCACTGCAGCAGAAACGGCCCTGGAGCCGCGACGTCAGGTGCGGCAGCCGTTGGGCATCAGCCAACGATGTATCTTGTATAGCTTGCGTTTGCCAGCAGTGGATCGGACAGGGCCCGCAGCAGACTGCTCACCAGGTTCAGGGACAGGAACGCCAGGATCGGAGAAATATCCAGTCCCCCGATCAGGGGAATCAGACCGCGGAACAGATTGAGATAGGGGTCCGTGACGGAAGCCAGGGTTGCCAGCACGGGATTCTCCCAGGGCAAGGCGGGGAACCAGCTCAGCAGAACCCGCACCAGCAGCAGCAGGGAAAAAATGCTGAGGGTTTTGATCACCACAATGTCCAGCAGGGCGGCAACGAGCATGGCCGATGGGAAGATGTATGGCGCTCCCCATCCTAGACAGGATCTTCTTCCCCGCTCATGCTTCGCGCCGGAATCGTTGGTCTGCCCAACGTGGGCAAGTCCACCCTGTTCAACGCCCTGGTGCGCCAGATCCAGGCCCAGGCCGCCAATTTTCCCTTCTGCACCATTGAACCCAACGTGGGGGTGGTGGCTGTGCCGGATCCGCGGCTTCAACCTCTGGCGGATCTATCCCGCTCCCAAAGCCTGGCGCCCACACGCCTGGAGGTGGTGGACATTGCCGGCCTGGTGGCGGGCGCCAGCCAGGGGGAGGGTCTGGGCAATCAGTTCCTGGCCAACATTCGCCAGGTGGACGCCATTGTCCATGTGGTGCGCTGCTTCCTGGATGATGACGTGATCCATGTTTCCGGCTCCGTGGATCCCTGCCGGGACGTGGAGGTGATCAACCTGGAACTGGCCCTGGCGGATGCCGCCCAGATTGACCGGCGCCGCCAACGGCTGCAGCGGCAACGCCACACCAGCCCGGACGCCCGCCGGGAGGATGATGTGCTGGAGCGTCTTGCCCAGGTGCTGGATACCGGCGGCGGCGCCCGCACGGTCCCCTTGTCCCCCGAGGAAGAGCGGCTGATTCAACCCCTGGGTTTGCTGACCCGCAAGCCCGTCGTCTATGCCGCCAACGTGGCGGAACACCACCTGGCCGACGGCAGCCCCATGGCCCTGAGCATTGCTGAACTGGCCCGGAAGGAGGCCGCAGCAACACTACGGGTCTCCGCCCAGGTGGAGGCGGAACTGGTGGAGCTTGACCCCCAGGAGCGGCAGGACTACCTCGACAGCCTGGGGGTGCGGGAGGGGGGGCTGGAGAGCCTGATCCGGGCCACGTATCACCTGCTGGGATTGCGCACGTATTTCACCACGGGTCCCAAGGAAACCCGGGCCTGGACCATCCGGGCCGGCATGAAGGCCCCCCAGGCCGCTGGCGTGATCCACACCGACTTTGAACGGGGCTTCATTCGCGCCCAGACCATTGGCTGGCGGCAACTGCTGGAGGCCGGCTCCATGGCGGAGGCCAGATCCCGGGGCTGGCTACGCAGTGAAGGCCGGGACTACATGGTGGCCGAAGGGGACGTGATGGAGTTTCTTTTCAATGTCTGAAGGAGTTCTCCAGGCTCAAGACCCGTTAAAGTACGGCAAGGGTTCCATAAGCCAGGATCAGCTTATGGGCAGGCGCCTCCGCAAATCCAGAACATCCGTGAGCGCCTCAATGCATTGAACTCCACCGCCCCGTCTGCGATCTCTCCGGGCGAAACCTCTCCTCCCCAACCGCCGAGGGCTTCTCTGGCCTCTCCAACGTACGTATATCTACATAACAACCCCTCATCACTCTACCCGACAACGTCTTCAATGACATCTCCAATCTAAGAAGTCTCTGGCTAGGGAACAATCGACTAACCAGCCTGTCGGAGGATGTCTTCGATGGAATCTCCTACCTCCGCGATCTCTTTCTAGCGGTCAATCAACTAAGCAGCCTGCCGGCAAGGATCTTCGATAAGCTCTCGAGTCTAAGCAATCTCACAATGTACGGTAATAAACTCATCTGTTTACCAAGGATACCACCGAGTGTGGAAAGACGGTGGCTCCAAGGATTATCACCGCAGTGTGCCAGTATCCAGGGGGCAGCGTTTGCCTTGTCCAGGATGATTGTAAGTGAGGCTGTAGATACCCACAACATGGCAGTGACCCTGGACAAGGCGCCCACGTCCAATATCAGCCTCGGCTACGAGGTGAGCGGCACGGCCACAGCAGGAGTGGACTACACCAAGTTGCCGGGCTCAGTGGCGGCGGCGGCTACGACCTGGGCGAGAGGACGAAGCACACCCTGACAATTGAAGACTCCCCCATGGGCCAGCCACACCCCCATCCGGGCTACACAATCCCTGATCCCAGGAGGATGGAGAGTGGTTGACTGGATCAAGCAGGCGGCACAGCGAGGACGAGGCACGGTGGCTGGTGTCCCGCTCTACCTTCGCCCACCCTATCCGTCTGGGGACATCCTTAAGGCCGGCCACCGTGGCCTACATCAACAGTCCACGGTCCCGGTGGGCTGGCCACCTGGTCGCTGTAATTGCAAGCAGCCCATAACCATGCCAACCCCGTCATGGAACGCCAACCGGTTCCCTCCCCACGCCATACCACCCCGATCCCATACTCGTCTCTGCCCTGACACTCTCCTCACACCTTCCCCCTCAAGTCCCTAGGCTCAGGACTCATAACCAGAAGATGAGAGTGGCGCCCAGGAGGACGGCAGAGAGAAAGATATGTGCACAGCGGTCGTAGCGGGTGGCA
>JAPOTR010000048.1 GCA_026709085.1 Cyanobacteria bacterium MAG CAR3_bin_5
TCAGGCACTAGGCTCTTCTACGGCCTGCAACAGTCCCTATTTCACAGGTTCCTTAACTTTCCAAATGCCACTGATTCCCTTTCATCTCGGTTGAGGAGTAACAGTAAGGAAGGGCAGCGGCGCTGTGCAGTAAGGCTGACACGGAGAGGAAATTTTTTCCAGTGGCTCCTTCTGTAAACTCCACAGCAGTGGCTTCTGATCGCCATGTGTTTGGCAGGACCAAGCATCTTCAGAAAGACTTGATTAGTAGTCATCATCATCCATCAACTCGTTGTCAGATGCAGCGTTGCCTTGTAGTGAGTCTCCGACAATTTGGCGCACTCTTGAAATGATAAGGTTGGCGCGTTCACGACAAAACTCTTCAAACCTGTTAATGGAGAAGCTGTCTGCCCATTGTGGATCTTCAGGCTCACCGGGAATGAGACAATCATTCACTCTCCTGCTCAAATCACCAAGTGGTATGCCTGCAGTACGCGCACGATCTACCATCTCTTTGAAATACTCCTTTGGATAGGCTTCACCAAGATACAAATTTGAATCAGACAAGATTGTCATTCTATTGCAAATACTGTCTAACTTGTTTTTAGCTAAATTATGTATTTTGTTTGCATTTTTTGGAAAAATATGATGATCATGCAATTGAGATTCAAGTTTAATTTCATCACCAGTCCAAAAATCCTGACGAACACTAATAGCGAAAATATTCTGTAAAGATTTATATCTTACATCTGACGACTTGAGTGTAAGAAGACTTTCTGGATTCAGATCCACCGTTGGAGTTTCTGGTGGCTGACCTGTACAGGCATATTTCAACAAAGCCTTGAAATCCTGGCTCACTTGATAGTTTGATGACTGTGCCCGACTAGACTGCATAACTTTGCTGAAGTACCAGCGACGGATAATATCACGGTTTTCACTCCAAGGATCTACACGTTGCTCACGGAATATCAGGCTTCGAACTGCTGCCAGAGAGACGAGTAGACTGTGCCTTGGCAGTGTTTCTGGTCGGGCACCTTGTTTCTTGGCAAATCCATATGCCTCAGCAAGGGATTCTGATGCCATGTCCCATTCTTCATAAATCGATTGTGGTTTCAAATTCATCAGACTACTCCTTGTGGGTTCCATATACTTGTACTTCGGATTATCTTGATTACAAGTAGCTGTCACAAGATATAAAACTTGGAGAATACGCTCACCATCAACGTCAAAATCTTTCAAGATCGGATGTTTCTCTTGTGTGCTTTGCCATAACTTACGCAGGTCTGGTTCAGGATAGAAGCGAGCGACAGCGAGATCAAAAGTCTTCAAACGTGTTCCAGTACTATTAATTGTTTCAAAAATTCGGCAGACAGATTCTATCTTACTACTTCTCTCTATTATAATAGCTGGCACTTTGTAGTTTCTTATAATCTCAAATATACCCTTTATTTTAGCCGCAGCTTCGCGACTTTCTTTTCTATCAAGTCTATCAAAATCTCCAGAATCTTCAATATACTCACTCACATAAACATCCGCTCTTGCTTGCTCTAGAACAATGTCGGCACGAAGAAATTGTCCCTTTTTATCTTTGCGATCTGGTGTATATTTCCCACGCTTGAGACATGAAATCCATGAATCTTCTCCTTTTTCATGTGATTCTTTCATTTTCTTGAGATCAAAGTAGTAACATCTCTTCAAATCTGCATTTAGAAAAACACGAGCAATTGATGTGAGTCTCTGTTGACCATCTAAAATATAATATTCATTATCATCGACATTGTTCATCTGACTATTGTTCTCAGATGAATGAATTTCAGCTTCAATGGAACGAGCGTTGAATTGTAATTCTGAGTTTTTACTCAGTAAGAGTAAGGAACCAATTGGATATGATCGTGACATCGAATCAATCAGAAGTGTAGTTTGAGATTGCTTCCAAATGAATTTGCGTTGAAACCGCGGAATGGTGAGGGTTCCACCCCTTGCACGTCCGAGCAACTCGTTGAGGCTGTAGCTTGTGGTCTGCAAGTGGTTGACCTCGCTGGTCCGAGTGGAAATCCAACTTTACCACACCCCGCGCCACCCCCACAATGCCCTTCACCCCACTTCCTGCCCCAACCGCTCCGCCACGCTGTTCACGTCTTTATCACCCCGGCCGGAGCAATTGATCACCACTTCCGTTCCTGACGGTAGGGTGGGGCAGAGGGTTTCCAGCCAGGCCAGGGCGTGGGCTGTTTCCAGGGCGGGAATGATGCCCTCAAGTTGACTGAGGCGCTGCAAGGCCGCCAGGGCCTCATCATCGGAGACAGCCACGTATTCAGCCCGGCCAATGTCTTGCAGGTAGCTGTGCTCCGGACCCACTCCTGGATAGTCCAGGCCGGCGCTGATGGAATGGGCTGCCAACACCTGCCCTTCCCCGTCCTGCAGCAGAAGACTCATGGCCCCGTGGAGCACGCCAAGCCGGCCTGCCGTCAGGGTGGCGGCATGGCGGCCGGTGGCTACCCCTTCACCGGCGGCTTCCACCCCGATGAGCCGCACCCGTTGATCCTCCACAAAGGGATGGAACAGTCCCATGGCGTTGGAGCCGCCCCCCACGCAGGCCATGAGCACGTCAGGATGGCGGCCGAAGGCCTCTTGACACTGATCCCTGGTTTCCTCACCGATAACCCGGTGGAAATCCCGCACCAATTGGGGATAGGGATGGGGACCGGCCACGGAGCCCAGGATGTAATGGCTGGATTCCACGTTGGTGACCCAGTCGCGGATGGCTTCGCTGGTGGCTTCCTTGAGGGTGGCGGCGCCCGCCGTGACGGGGCGCACCTCAGCCCCCAACAGACCCATACGGAACACGTTCAATGCCTGACGGCCCATATCCTCGGCCCCCATATAAATCACACACTCCAACCCGAAACGGGCGCAGACCGTGGCGGTGGCCACCCCGTGTTGACCGGCGCCGGTTTCCGCCAGGATCCGTGTCTTGCCCATGCGACGGGCCAGGAGCACCTGACCCAGGGCGTTGTTGATCTTGTGGGCGCCGGTGTGGTTGAGATCTTCCCGCTTCAGCCACAGACGGGGACCACCGTCGGGGTGCTGGTAGTGCTCCGTGAGCCGGGTGGCTTCGTAGAGGGGGGTGGGCCGACCTACGTAGGTGCGCAGCAGGTGGTTCAGTTCGCTGGTGAAGGCCGGATCCCGCCAAGCCCGGGCGGTGGCCTGCTCCAGTTCCTGCAGGGCGGGAATCAGGGTTTCCGGCACGTACTGTCCCCCGAAGCGCCCGAAGCGGCCCCGGCTGTTGGGGCGCGTGGCGGGGGACAGGGCCTCTCCGCTGATGAGACCGGTCTGGGAGGGGGTCACGGTGAGCAAAGCGAAGGATCCAGTTTAACTGCGGCGATAGAAGGGGCGGCGCACCACCTGGGCGGCCACCTGTTGCCCCCGCACCTGCACCAACAGGTCCGTGCCGGGCTTAGCCATGGCGGGGGGTACGTAACCCAGGGCAACGGCATGGCCCAGGCTGGGGGACCAGCTTCCACTGGTGACCACTCCGATGATGTTCCCGGCAGTGTCCAGAATGGAATGGCCGTGGCGGGCAATGGCGCGCCCCTGGAGGACGAGGCCCGCCAGCCGTCGTGGCACACCCGTGCGGGTCTGGGCTTCCAAAGCCTTGCGACCGATGAAGGGATGGGGCATTTCCAGATGGACCAGCCATCCCAGGGAAGCCTCCAGAGGGGTGTGGCTGGCGTCCATGTCCTGGCCATAGAGGTGGAGGGCCGCCTCAAGGCGCAGGGTATCCCGGGCCGCCAGGCCACAGGGTTGCGCCCCGTGCTCCAGCAGCTCCCGCCACAATTGTTGCCCCCCTGCACGGGACACCAGCATCTCCACCCCGTCCTCGCCGGTGTAGCCGGTGCGGGCCAGAAACACCTGCTCATCCCCCCAGGCCAGTTGGCGATGGCCGAAACGGGGCAGCCCCTGCAGGTCCCAGCCCCGCAAACGCTCCAGCAGGGGCACGGCCCGGGGACCCTGCAGGGCCAGCAGCACCCCGTCCCCCTTGCGGTTGGAGACGGTGCAACCCCTGGGCAGAAGATGGCGCTCCAGCCAGGCGGTATCCGCGGCGCAGCGGGCGGCGTTCACCACCACCACCACCTCATGGTCACCTGCCACCAGGCCACGGTCATAGACAATCAGGTCGTCAAGGATGCCCCCCTGTTCATTGAGCAGGACCGTGTACTGGGCTTCCCCCGGGCCAATGCGCCCCAGATCCGACGGCGCCAGCCCCTGGAGGGCGTCCTTCACCGCCGGTCCCCGCAGGGTGAGCACCCCCATATGGGAAATGTCGAACATCCCGACGGCATTGCGCACAGCCCGGTGCTCCGCCACCACCCCGGCAAACTGCAAGGGCATGATCCAGCCGGCAAAAGGATTAAAACGCGCTCCAGCCGCCTGGGCAGCCCCGTGGAGGGGGGTGGTTTGACCGGTGCTGTGGTCCATGGACGGGGAGAAATGGCTGGGGTCCCTTCAGTCTGCCGTGGTGAGGGCGTGGCTCCTGTGCCGGGGTCACACCGGCCGGCGGGGTTTGCTGGTGATTTCCAGCACTTGGCGGCGGGCGCCGGGGTTGTCCAGGCACTCCAGACAATAGCGGGCCACCAGGCGGCGAGGAATAACGCCTTGCTGCTGGGTGTTGGCGCCGCTCACCGCCAACTCCTGCTGCTCCAGATCCGTCTCCGCTTCCTTGAGGCCCCCCGGTCGCACAACGGTCCAGTTCAGACCACTGTTCTCCAGGGCCTCTTCTCCCCAACGCTTGCACACCAGGATCAGGCCGAACAGATTGAGGTTGTGCCAAAGCCGGCCGCTGCACAGGGAACTCACCAGCACCACCCGCCCCACGCCGGCCTGCTGACAGGCCTGCACCTGCCGTTGTACACCCTGGGCATCCACCTGGAACGGCCCCAGGAGATTGGCGGACGGTCGCGCCCCTGTGGCCATCACCAGGCTGTGACAACCAGTCAGGGCCTCCACGAGTTGGGGCAACCGGCCAAAGTCCAGGCGCCGGACATCACAATCGGCCAGTGACGGGGGCAACCTGGAGGCTGGCCGCACCAGCAGCCGCACCGTCCGCCCCTGGGCCAGGGCCTCTTCAGCAACGCGAAAACCCGTACGGCCACTGGCGCCGCTGATGGCCACAATGTTGTCCATAGCGCTTTGTATTCCAAGGCGGCTCAACTGTAAAAGAAACGGTGGGTCTGGCGTGAGATCCCCATGGCAACATCCTTGGGGTTCAAGACGTTGAGAATAACCCCGGTTCTGAATACGACACTCCCTTGTGCCTGGTCTGTTGGCCAGGATTTCCAGCCTTTCCTATGGGATAACCTCTCACCATGAAAAGTCAACCTGCGTCCCCATCTCGTCATTCCCGCTTTCGCGAGAATGACGAAAAAGAAGTGGGAAATCGCGATTTTTCATGGTCTCCTTATCCAGAACTCGGGTTTGGGTAGCAAAATGTTGAAAACAGGATTTTAACGCAGATTGAAAGATATTGTGATAACCATCTCCCAGGTCTCTCTGATTTTCGCCATCTCATCAGGAAATGGGGGAAACGGCGCGGCACGTCGAATCGATGCCAAAGCTTCTTTATTCAGCCGAATGTTATCGGTGTGTATTACGCTAGGAGGTTCCGAGAATTCACCATTGCGGTTGATAGAAACAGTCACCAGGACCTTCCCCTCAAACCCACGCCTCTGCAAACTTTGAGGATAGTGTTTATGTCTTTCCACCTGTTCAGCGGCGGCTATTTTATATTCACTCTGTAACTGGGCCAGATCCACGTTATCCAGGATGGGTGTGGGCACCGCTGCCGTGGTGGTGGGCGGCGGCTCCTTCGTTGTAATCGTGATCAAGGGGGTGATGTCCTCATTGACAGCGGTTGTGGCCTCCCTGGCCGGTGTTTGTGGGATGGCCACCGGCGTCGGATTGACGGCAGTCACGGCTGGCTGTGACGCCGGTGCCGGCTGGATCGGCGCCACAACCACTTCGGGCTCCGGCGGGGGCTGCTCCACAGCCTTCGGGGTTGGCGGCGTTATCTCCGGCTCAGGCTGACGGCCCACCGGCGGCCTAGGCGCAGGGGGCGTCACTGCCGGGGTGGGGCTGGCTGGTGCGGGAGGGGTGGCCAGGGACACCAGAATGGGCTCGGTTGGCGGCGGCTCGCTATTGCGCCTGAACAGAGCCTGGGGCAGTGTGACCGCCGTCAGGGCGTGGACGGTCAGGGCGGTGGCAAACGCCATGATCCATTGGGGTGGGGAGAGGGTCATGGCGGGTCAGGGATGATCAGGGACGGTCAGAAGCTGAAGTTGTTCAATCCCGGCGGCCCGCAGGCGGCTCATCACAGCCACCACCTCGGCAGCCCCTGCCGCTGCCGCAGCCCGCAGCACCAGGGGCGCATCCGTGCTCCCCGCCTCGGGATACGGGGCCAGGGCAAGCTGCAAGTTGTCCTGGGGCGCCATTTCCCCATTGAGGAAAAGGCGGCCCTGGGCATCCATGGACAGGGTCACGGCCTGGGGGGAGGACGGATCCTGGTTGATGGAGAGGGGCGGCTCGATTTTCACTTGTTCCGCTGCCGGCGTTCCCGCCAGCATGAAAAATATCAACAGAAGAAACACCATGTTAATGAGTGGCAGCACCCGCTGGTCGTCGTTCTTATCCCCTGCCCGGTGAAAGTGCATGGGGCGGCGCCGTTGAATGTTTATCGGAAGATCCATCACTTCTACTCCCCCGTTCCCGCCTGCAGGAACGACACCCGATTGGCTCCTGCTCCCCGTAGTTGATCCAGCACGTTCACGGCTTGTTGTAAAGACACCCCGTCGACAGGCTCCAGCACCACCTGTCGCTGGGGCTGAAGCGCGATCCGCTCCCTCAACCGGGCCAGAGAAACAGGTTGACCGTCAAGCTGCAGGGCATCCCGCCCGATGGTTACCACCAACACCCGGTCCTGTGCCTGTGTTGGCGCAGGGTTGCTATCGGAGATATGGAGATCAATCCTGTTGGTGCGTTGCAAATTGGACACCAGCATAAAGAAGATGAGGAGGATAAAGACAACGTCAATCAAGGGGGTCAGGCTGACGGCGCCCCTGGAACGGCGCCCCTGGAACGGCGGGACGTGCAACGTCATGGCGTCACCCTGGGGAGATCCTGGGAGAGGTCGGTGGTGAACACCCGCGTGGTCAGATCGTGCAATCCATGGGTGAATCGTTCAATGCGGCTCTCCAGCAGGTTGAGCACCGCAACCACGGGAATGGCAACGCTGAGGCCGGCTGCCGTGGTGAGCAACGCCTCCCAGATTCCTCCCGAGAGTGTTGATGGATTGATTGCGTTCTCGGCTTGTGCAATCTGTTGGAAGGCTTCAATCATGCCCAGGACGGTGCCCAGAAGACCCAGGAGAGGGGCCAGGGATGCCGTCACCTCCAGCAGCCGCAGATTGGCCCTGAGGGAGACCACAACAGCATGGCTGGCTCGCTCCACCTCCTCCCGCACCATGGTTGTCGGCAGGCGGTGATGCTGACCCCGGATTGCCTGGGCCAGCACCGCCGCGGCGGGGTTACGGCAGCGCCGCGCCACCTCCAGGGCCCGGGTCGATTCCCCCTCCAGATGCAACGCCAGCACGTGGCGCACCGTCTGCAACCGATGCAGTTCAAGGGCGTGAAATTGCCAAAGCTTGGCCACGGCAACCGTCAGCGCCAGCACCGACATCCCCAGCAACACAACAATGACCGGCCCGCCGGCATCAATCAGTCGCCCCACAGGCTGGAGTACCGCCAGTGGTTCCGCCGTGACCGGCGCCGCCTCAAGACGAACGGGGGCCAAAGAGGAAAGCATCGCCCTTTTGCTTAAGCAAGGCCCAGGCTAGCGCCTGCCTGGGGCCGTCAGCAGGAATCGTGGCCGCCGTTGCAGACCCATGGGCACAGGCGGGCGTGACGGGCTATTCATCGCCACGGCATCACACGGCATCGGGTGAGATCCGCCACACTCACTCAGCAATTCCAGGCTGTCGCAGCGGCAAACCGTTCGTACACTGGGGGGAATCGCACCGGCGCCATGGATCCCAAGCTCACCTGGTACCTGAAGGCCCAGGCAGGGGTGCTCTTGCTCCCCGCCGGCCTTTGTCTCTTCGGCCAGGCCGTCATCAACAAGGGCTCGGATCAGCCCTGGTTCTGGCTGGGCGCCGCCAGTTTGATTGTCATCAATACAGGCCTTGGTCTGATGATCGATTCCGGCTTGATCCGTGGATACCCCGGCTCCCGGGAGTCCTCCTAGGGGAAGCACCGGGAAGGCTCATTCCGGCTTCCCGCCGCCGTAGGGCGTATTGCCGGGAACCCAGCGTTCCCCTGCCTGGCCCAACTCTTTTTTCCAGAAGGGGGCATGGTGTTTCAGGCTTTCCAGAATGGCCTGGCAACTGGCCAGGGCCTGCCCGCGCCCGTCCCCTGCCGTGGCCACCAGCACGATGGGATCCCCCACCGCCACGGCGCCCACCCGGTGCCACACCAGGGCCGCGCCGGCGCCGTGGCGTTCCAGTTCCTCGCGACAGATGGTGTTGAGCATGGTTTCCGTCATGCCCGGGTAATGTTCCAGCCAAAGGCTCCGCAGGAGTGCGCCATCCACGCCGGCGCCCCGCACCCGACCGATGAACTGGGCCTGGGCCGCATCCCTGCGCCCCCAGTCCGACAATGCCGCCAGGGGATCAAAGGGGCGATCCAGCAGTCGGACGGCAACGTTCACGGAATCACTGGCGCTTGGGGGCATGGGCAGAGTAGCCCGCCTCATCCGATAAGACTTGCGTAGCAGGAGTTCCTTCCGGTCTTGCCCGTTGCTTGAAGCCATCCTCTCAGCGATCCGGGCAAACCGGCTGGGTGTTCAGGGGAGCTTGGACAAGCAGGCTTCAAACAGTCGGTCCATCTTGGCCTCCAGCCTGCCCGGTCCGTCTTTCAGTTCGTCAAACCGCTTGTCCAGCTTGTTCCACAGGAAGATCAGGACGGTGACGCCCACACCGGCCCAGACGCCCAGCGCAGTCACGATCATCAACAGCGTTGGGCAACGGCGGGCATCGGACTGGCTGGCATATGGGAATAGCCTACATCTGAATTACGCAAGCGATCCGGAGATGACGGTTGGATTGTTGAGTATGGAATCGTGCCTGTTCCCATTGGAAGCAGTACAGCGAACCCCCGGTTAATCGCTGGAGTTCTTTGTATTTTAAGGCACGGATGTTATAAGCACAATCATTCCGGACTGCCGTGGAGCCTATCTGTGGCTGCCGTGAATCGGTCCTCACCTGCCCCGCCTATGGGGCAGGACGCGCCAGGACTCCGATCATGACTTCTGATCCAGAAGGAAGAGTGATGGCCAAGCGGATGCCATCAGGCCAACGGGACGGGACGACACCGCATCCCGCTCCTCTCCTGCTCCCTTTCCCCCTTGCTGTTGTCTTGCGTCTTGTTCACCCTGATGCGCTCCCAGTCTTCAGCCGTCGCCCCACAGCAGCCATGCTGCATCCTGCTCCTGCGGGGGGCCGCTATTCAACGATGGCGGGAAAACCCGACTCCCCCGGTTTATCAGGTCATGAGCTTAGGATTGTCAGCACATCTTTCTTGTTATGACCAGTGGCATCGGCATCCGCACAGCCACGTCGGCCCACGGGCGCACCCGCGGTCAGTTGCACATCTACGACGGCGAAGGCAAGGGTAAGAGCCAAGCGGCCCTGGGGGTGGTGTTGCGCACCATTGGCCTGGGGATTTGCGAGCAGCAAAACACCCGGGTGCTGCTGCTGCGCTTCTTGAAGGGACCGGGTCGCGCCTACGATGAAGACGCTGCCATCGAAGCGCTGCAGCAAGGGTTTCCCCATCTCATCGACCAGGTGCGCACCGGACGGGCGGAGTTTTTCTCCGCTGACGAGGTGACGGCATTCGACCGCCAGGAAGCCCAGCGGGGTTGGGACATTGCCAAGGGGGCCCTGGCCAGTTGTCTCTACTCGGTCCTGGTGCTGGATGAGCTGAATCCCGTGCTGGACCTGGGCCTTCTGGACAAGGACCAAGTGATCAAAACCATGGGACAGATGCCCGCCGACGTGGAAGTCATTGCCACCGGCCGCGGGGCGCCGCGGGAATTGACCCGCCTGGCGGACCTCCATTCGGAAATCTGCCCCCATCAGCACCAACCCACCGGCGATCACCGGATCGGGGGAATCGAGATCTACACCGGCGAAGGCAAGGGGAAGTCCACCAGTGCGCTGGGCAAGGCGCTCCAGGCCATCGGGCGGGGCATCAGCCAGGACACCAGCCACCGGGTATTGATCCTGCAGTGGCTCAAGGGTGGGCAGGGCTACACGGAAGATGCCGCCATTGATGCCTTGCGCCAGAGCTACCCCCACCTGGTGGATCATCTGCGCAGTGGACGGGATGCCATTGTCTGGCGCGGTCAGCAGCAACCCATTGATTACGTGGAAGCGGAGCGGGCCTGGGAAATTGCCCGGGCCGCCATCAGCAGTGGCCTCTACAAAACGGTGATCCTTGATGAGCTGAATCCCACCGTGGACCTGGAGTTGTTGCCGGTGGACCCCATCGTGCAAACCCTGCTGCGCAAACCCAAGTTCACGGAAGTGGTCATCACGGGGCGCTGCAAGAACACCCCTTCCTACTTTGCCCTGGCCAATATCCACTCCGAGATGGTGTGCCACAAGCATTACGCCCAGCAGGGGATGAGCCTGAAACGGGGGGTGGATTACTGAGCCCTTGGCTTCCCCGGGCATGAAACGCACCCTCCACTGAAACCACGGGAACCGCCCTGGTGCTCATAGCCGTGGCGAGCTCGGGGCTCGGGCATCATGGGGGAGCGGTTGGCGGACGGCAACGTTGGATGTCATCACCTGGAATGACGCGGGATGGAGCGGGGCTGTATCCGGCCAGGCGCCGGGCAAGATGGTCCCGCAGACGATCATCCACCTCGTAGGCGGTCATGTCCAGGGATCCGAAGCCAAAGCCGCCCGTCAGCCGGCGGTAGAGAAACCACAGGCGCGTGCCCCCTGCCCGCCCCTGCATCCAATAGACGGCAGGCGTCATGAACCGGGCAAGCTGGTCTTTGCCTGTCCTTGCCCTGCGCTTCCCCGTGACGATGGGCGCCTGCTCCTGGGGCATGGTGTCTGCAAGGTTCAGTTGGAGCATCCAAGATTCCCACTGCGGCAGAACAATACCAATCGTCTCATGCAAACTGGCGGCAATGCCTTGCCGGCTATTCCCCTCGCAGCAACTGAAGTTGCTGCTGCAGAACGCGCTCGAAATCAACACGGGTTACAGCGTCTGCCGCCAGGAGTCTCTCGCTGGATGCCTCCAGAGTCAACACTTCCCAATGACCGCGGATAAGCTGTCCGTCCTGCAGTTCGGGAACCAGCCACACCACGTCACCGGCATCCAGATCCTGACTGGGTTGTACCGATGGCCCCCCAAGGGCCGCGAAGAACGGACGATCTACGGCCACAGCAATCTTGGAATGCCACCGGCGTAAGGTCGGCCCCTTGATCTGCAACTGGGGCATCAGCCGCTTGGCGCTGGATGACCGCCAATTCGGCCGACGCTCTCCATGCCCGCCCCGGAAAAATAGACGGCCTGCACTTCCAGACCAAACCATCTCAGCCCTTGACGCCGGGAGGCGATCACCAAATCAATTTTACCGGCCGGTTTCCCCGTGGTTGTGCTGCGCATGAACGGAACCTCCCGGGCCAGCAGCACGTCATCCGGTTGGAACCCGACAATGTCGGCCAGCCATCGAGTCACCATCCTGTCCTGCTCAAAGCGTGTGGGGCAGACAATGACGGGTTCACCAGCGACGCCACTGATGCGCTGCTCTGCCTCGCGCTAAGGTTGGATAGAGCACACGCCACCCCGTTTGTTGCACACCATCGGACGGAACGGACAGGTTGGCGGCGCCGCCTCTGCCATGGCGATTGCTGCATAGGCACGGCGCTCAGCCGGGGACAACGACAGCAGCGGTCGGCCGTACCATTCACCAATTCCGTAACGGCTCATGAGAATAAGGAGTCGCGGGTGATAACCAGTTCAGGAATGCGGGCGTGATGTCCGTTTTTCATGTCAACGACTACAGCGTGGAAGTGGTGTTCCCGAATGAGTTCAACCACCTGGGAGGAATAATCGTAGGTCATCAGGAAATCAGCATGACTGCGGGCCAGCGTATGGAAAATCCGTGCATGGTCAACGGTGTTGTGCCTGTAGAGACGAGAACCGGCTCGCTTCCCGCCGGCAGCGGTGTAGGGCGGGTCCACGAAGAACTTGGTCTCCGGGTAATCTGCAAAGGTGTCCAGCATGCCCACGCCGTTACCCTCGTAAAACAACAACCGGTCAGCATGACGGGCGATGTCTCGAAGCCGCTTGGCCAGGGTGTCGGGATACCAACGGGAGCAGAGACCGCCGCCATTCTCGCCGTGGCGTGTCAGGGATGCCCCAGGCGCCAAAACGCCGCCCCGTCGTGTGCGATTCAGCACCAGTGTGCGGAAACCATGGTCCAGTACAGACTGGGGCGCTTGCCGGGCAAGCTGTTCCACCCCGTCCCGGTCCGGTGAGAAGGCAAGAATCCGGGCGATCAGATCCTCTGAATGATCGAGGGCAGCACGCCAGAATGCTGATACATCCCGGTCAAGATCCACCATGAGGGCGCGATTGGCGCGCCCTTCCATGACAGACGTCAGGGACACAATCCCGCCCCCGGCAAATGGTTCCATCAACAGGGGCGTGGGTGGACCATCACCCAACCACTTGCGGATGTGGGGAATCAGCCATGTTTTTCCGCCAGGGTAACGCAGGGGGCTCCGCTGGGGAACGCTGGCAACGTTCACGGCAGGCAGCGCTGACCTGTCAAACTCCTGAGCTATACCACTCCTTTCCATCACTGGCGGAGCCGATGAAATCGCCCGAGTTGGCGGAGAAGGCTCCGGAGTTGTTGGCCATAGGTTGTGTTGTTCAGGGTCAATCATGTCAGTTTATATTTTTGACTCTCTAACTCTAATTGTTTGATGTAGGTTTTGGTCTCGGCTATCTCGCTGCGGAAGTAGCGTGTTGGCTTGAGGCACGCCTCAATGGTTTTCAGTTCCTGAATGGCATGCTCTAGCGACTCGGCTGGTTTTGTACCTCTACTCTTCATTGCAGAAACGATTGCGTAGCCGCCAACTCCAAGTGCCACGACTGGCATGGCTAAGACTGTAACCCCAGCCGCCATGCCACCCCCAACAAGTGCTCCTGCCGTCGCTAAAGCTGTGGTAATTCCAGGAGCCATGAGACCAGGTATACCCAAGCCATATAGCAAGGCAGTGGAACCTAGGCCACCCAATAAACTGCCACCAGCTGCTGCAGCCATTTCCAAGCCTGGCACATCTCTCTTGATCCGATTCAACACGGCCGTCACATCTTTCTCTGCCTCCTCCTTCATCTGCTGAACCGTTGCCTCGGGCAGGCTCCTGGGTAGGCCCAAAGCTGCCCAGGCAGAGAAATCAGAGCCTGGCATGGTCGTCATTCTGCACAAGGCGAGGTCGCATTTTACCGGATTCCCCCTCACTGCATCACCCCTGCCGCAACGCCAGCCGTCAGCCCCGCTCCACCCCTGCCCATGGGGGTAAGGCTTCTTGAGTCCGCCGATTGCCGCTCTGATCACCGCTTGGCGTGGCGTCCGGCCCTAAGCTGGTCCGCAGCAATCGCTTGTGTGTCCTGGTGCTTTGGCGCCCCCGACTGTCGCCACCCCCGTTGGGCGAGACGCAGCGGCTCAGTGCTGCCCAGGTGGAGGCTGCCCAGGGTCAGGTTGACGAGAACCACCTGTTGCAGCGCCTCTACGGCGTCGGCTTTGAGGAATTGCAGGTTCCCAACCCTGAGATGCGCCTGTTCCTCAGCCTGAAGCGGGAGGTGGATCTCCTGGAACTGGAGCGGATCACCACGGCAGTCGGTTGGCGTCCGCGCCCGATACGCCGGGTGCGGCGCGCCCTGCGCCACAGCCTGATGGTGGTGGGGGTCTGGCGTCATGACCCGTTTTTCCCCCGGCTGGTGGGCTTTGCCCGTTGCATCGGAGACGGGGTGATCAATGCCACGGTGTGGGACGTGGTGATCCACCCCGCCTATCAGGGAGCAGGGCTGGGGCATGGGCTCATGGCGTTTGTCGTGGGGCGACTCCGGGCCATGGGTATAGAGCACGTCACCCTCTTTGCCGATCCCGGCGTCATCCGCTTCTATCAGAACCAGGGCTGGGAGGTGGAGCCCGATAACCAGCGCTGCTGCTTCTGGTATGCCTCCTGAGGCGGCCCCAACCCTGAGCTGGATTGTTCCTGCCCGTCAGGAAGCCGGCACGTTGGCGCTGCTGCTGGCTGACTTGCAGGACGGGCTGGTGGGGGAGGATGAGTTGATTGTCGTGGACGGGGAGAGCCGGGACGCCACCGGAACGGTGGCCCGGCTGCATGGGGCCCGTGTGGTGTCTGCCCCCCCCAGCCGTGGCGGTCAGTTGCGGCACGGGGTCTCCCAGGCCCGGGGACAGCGATTGGTGTTTATCCATGCCGATTCCCGCCTTGCCGGTGGCGCGGAATTGAGCCGGTGCCTGCGCCGGTTGCCCTCTGGTCAGGCCCGTTGTTTTCGTCTCAAGGTGGACGATCCCCATCCATGCTTCCGGGTCCTGGAACGGCTGGTGGCCCTGCGCACCACCCTGCTGGGACTGCCCTACGGAGATCAGGGGCTGGTGCTGGACCGCCGTCTTTACGAAGCCTGTGGCGGCTTCCGGGACCTGCCCCTGATGGAGGACGTGGATCTGGTTCTGCGCCTGCGCCAGTGGGGTGGAGTGCGGCAGTTGCCCTACAGCATTCGCACCAGCGCCCGCCGCTGGCGGCGCCATGGCCTGCTGCGCACCAGTCTGCTCAACATGATCCTGATGCTGCGCTGGCTCCTGGGGGAGAAGAGCGAAACCCTCAAGCGGGACTACTACAGCTAGGGTTTCCCTGCAGCACCAGGTCACCATTGGCAACCGATACCCCCGAGGAACAGTCCGGGACCGGTTCTCCCGGCTCTGCAGAGCCCCTTGACGCCTTGGGAGGCACGGTCCTCCCCAACCATGAGCGTTGGGAGTACTGCGTCATTCACGTGAACGAGGACACGTCACAGCAGCCTTCCGCCACAGCCGCCAGCGAGAAGCTGGGGGGCTCCATGAGTCCGGATTTCATTGAGCAGCAGT
The DNA here is from genome assembly GCA_026709085.1 of Cyanobacteria bacterium MAG CAR3_bin_5. Taxonomy (GTDB): domain Bacteria; phylum Cyanobacteriota; class Cyanobacteriia; order PCC-6307; family Cyanobiaceae; genus Synechococcus_B. The sequence continues at coordinate 15,226 of JAPOTR010000048.1, forward strand.
TCCCCGACCAATACAGGCGCAAGCCCTCCCCTCATCCGGCGGAGCAGTTGGGCCGCTTCCTCAACAAGATGGGCGGCAAGGGCTGGATGCTCACCAACATCACCAGCCTGGGTCCCCTGCAGATGTACATCTTCCGGCGGCGCAAGTTGGGTTGAGGTCAACGGCCGCCGGTCGGTTCAGAGAAGATTCGGTTCCGCCGGGACTGCCAGCCAGGGTTGTAGATCCTCCAGGCGGTCCACGTCAGCGCGAGAACCCAGGGTATGCACCTGAAAACCACTGGCGCCAGCCCGTTGTCTTGTCAGGGCTCCCACCGCGGGGCCACCCCAGGGAAGACCACTGAACAGACCGGCATCAAAGCAGCGCTGCCCCATCAGCCAATATCCGCCGTCCCGGGCCGGACCCAGCACAAGGGGCTTCTCCCCCATGCTGAGGAGTTGGAGCGCTTGACGCAGGTCTGCGGTTTCCAGTCCCAGGCAGTCACTTCCCAGGAGCACCACGCCCCGATGGCGCCGGGCCAGCCCCCAGCGAACCTGGCGGGCCATGCGGCAGCCCAGGTTCCCCCCACCTTGCCGGCCCAGACTGGCGCCGGGGGCGGAATACCCCAGGGGCGCCAGCCAGCGGCGCCACGCCTTGAGGCCGGCCCCTGTCACCGCCAGATGACGATGGACCAGTCCTTCCCGCACCAGAGGCTGAACCAGGGAAAGCACGTGAATCAGGAGCCGGGACTGAATGGTTGCCGCAGCCACGGGATGGATGGAGCAGGCCAGACGTCGCTTGCAGCGGCCAGGGGCAGGCCAGCGGGACAGGACCACCACCAACCAGGGTGGGCGGCGCCGGAACGACGTCGGGCCTGTCCGCCGGGACTGGGGCCACGGCATTCAGAACAACTCCAGGTCCAGTTCCTCGGGCGCCACCATCAGGGTTCTGGGCAACCCTTGCCGCTCGATGTCCAGTCTTAGCGGTTCCCCAACACGACCCCGGTCCACCTGCACCTGCACCTGGGCGGGTGTGCGCACCTCAACTCCCGCCACGGCCCGAATCACGTCACAGGGCTGAAGATCGGCCTGGGCAGCGGGATGATCCGGCAGCACGTCCACAACCGCCACACCATCGGTCTCCGGGTAGGTGCAGCCGTCCTCCGCCTGGTTGATCTCGGCAGCAAGCTCCTGGGTGATGCGGCGCAAGCTCACCCCGATGAACGGATGACTGGCCCGCCCATGGGCAATGATCTGCTCGCCAATGTCCCGGGCCTTGTTGATGGGGATGGCAAAGCTGATGCCCCCGCCCGGGGATGTGCGAATGAACGTGTTGATGCCGATCACCTGAGCATGGTCGTTAATCAGCGGCCCGCCGGAATTGCCGGGATTGATGGCTGCATCCGTCTGGATGTAGGACACCCGCGACCCGCCCGGAACTCCGGTTGTGCGGTCTGTGGCGCTCACGATGCCCAGGGAGACGCTGTTGTTGAGGCCAAGAGGGTTGCCGATGGCAATCGCCCACTCTCCGGGACGCACCTCGTCGGAGTTGCCCAGCCTGGCAACGGGCAGGTTCTCGGCCCCGTCAATCTTGACGATGCCCAGGTCCGTGACCACGTCGGAGCCCAGCACCTGGCCCGTATAACTGCGACCACTGCGCAGGGTCACCGTGACCCTTTCCGCACCTTCCACCACATGGTGGTTGGTGAGCACGATGCCATCGGAGCGCGTGATAAAGCCTGAGCCCTGGCCTTCAGGAGGACTGTCCTCCAGGGGAGGGACATCTCCCGGAAAGATGTGGAAGGGGAAGTGGTCCTGCGCCTGGAGGGTGTCGATGCGCACCACGCTGGGACCCACCTTTTCCACCGCCGCAACGACAAAGTCCCCTGGCAGGGACTTCAACAGAGGGCGCTCGGCGGCATCACCCCTATCGCTGCCGGACGGCTGCCCCGGACCGGCAACGGAACCGGCTGCCTGATCACGGCGGCCGGGTGACCAGAGGGTAGGCAGGGAGGCACAGCCCGCAAGGACGCAACAGAGGCCCAGCAGGACGATCCGTGTGGGCATATGGGGCAGAGGACGGGGCACGGGATGATGGCGCTGACAGCCAGGGAATCGGCTCACTCCACAGGGCCTGTACGGGGGATTCTAGGTCTCTCCTCCGTGCCCGGGCAACAGGGAGGCCTGATGCTCCCATACAAATCCGCCAACCGGACCAGGGGCGTGCAGTTATCGGTGTGGTTCATGGGGCGCCGCCATGGACGGGACTTCCTGCTAGAGAAGGGAGCCTGAAACTCCACCGCGCAAGGGGCAAGCGCTCCGTTGGATAAAAACCAGTCAGGCGCCGAGCTGTGGCGTGATATCTGCCATGAACTCCGGAAGAACCTGAGCAAACCCAGCTATGCCACCTGGATCGAGCCCGTTGGGGGCGCCAGGTTCGATGGGAAGCGCCTGGAACTTCTTGCCCACAACCCCTTTGCGGCCAACTGGTTGCGGAAGAACTATCAAGACCTGATTCGCCAACTGGCCTCCGGTATCGCCGGGCCGCCTGTTCAGGTGCTCATCAAGGATGCTCCGCTCGGTAGCCAGCCGTCCCCGCAGGCCGGTCCTGGCGCCACGCCACCGGCCCCTGGCGCCCCCGTTGCGGATCCCCCGGGAACGGATCCCGCCCATCGGGCTGTGACAATCGGCTCCTCGCCATGTCAGGGGCCCACCAACGGCAGGGGCCTCAATCCCCGCTACCTGTTCAGTCGGTTCGTGGTGGGGGGCAACAGCCACATGGCCCATGCAGCCTGCATGGCCGTAGCAGAGTCCACCAGCAAGCGTTTCAATCCCCTGTTTCTGTGTGGCAATGCCGGCCTGGGGAAAACCCATCTCATGCAGGCCATCGGCCACCAGCGCCTTCAGGTCAAGCCCCAAGACCGGGTTGTCTACGTCACCACCGAGCAGTTCACCAACGACCTGATCACGGCGATCCGCAAAGACAGGACCCAGAGTTTCCGGGACGACTACCGGCAGGCGGATCTGATTCTGGTGGACGACATCCAGTTTCTTCAGGGCAAGGAGTACACGCAGGAGGAGTTTTTCCACACCTTTAACTGGCTGCATGAGTCGGGCCGCCAGGTTGTGTTGGCCAGTGATCGTCCCCCCGGCCGGATCTGTCAACTCCAGAATCGGCTCATCTCCCGCTTTTCCATGGGTCTGGTGGCTGATATTCAATCCCCCGACCTGGAAACCCGCATGGCCATCCTCCACAAAAAGGCCGACCAGGACAAGGTGGATCTGCCGGAAGAGTTGATCCACTACATTGCCTGCAATTTCATCTCCAACATCCGTGAACTGGAGGGGGCGCTGACTCGTGCAGTGGCCTACTGCTCCATTACGAGCCAGCCCCTGAGCGCCAGGGCAGTGGCGCCCGTTCTGAACATGCCCGCCGAGCCGACGCCGGTGAGCCCCAAACAGATCATTGAAAGCGTCGCCCAGGTGTGTGCAGTGGCGGCGGCAGATCTGCAAGGCAATGGCCGCAACCGGATCGTGAGCCAGGCACGCCAGATGGCCATGTATCTACTACGGCAGCACACCAGCCTGTCCCTCGGCAGAATTGGCCAATGCTTCGGGAGGAAGGACCACACCACTGTGCTCTACGGGATTCGACGTATCCGTAAGGCTCTGGGCAACGACCCCGAGTTGGCCCAGCAGATGGCAAAAGTGCATAACCGGCTGGGGATATGAAGCAACCCTGCCTGGAGGAATTTCCAGGCTTTAACAATATGGCAATATGGCAGAATATCTCTATGGGGAAATGGCACTTTGCAATGAAAGTCCAGAAGTCCAGAAATATTGGCTAAGTCAATTCCAATTCTAAATCAACCGCAATTTGGAAGGTCAGGGTGTGCATGGGCTGTTGAGATGGGGATAGGGAAGTTGCCCATGTTGGCTTCAGCGCCTCAAGGAGAGTTTCTATGGTGATGGTCTGCGCAAGGGCACTCTGTCCAGCAGGGGTCGTTGTTCATGTTGCGACCCTGCCGGATCAAGTGGCGGCGCCGCGAAGCCAAAGAGCCACCCCATGGCGGTGGGACCACGACGGGCCAGTCTGCGGAAGACCCTGTTGCGGCTGATGCGGGCATTGTGACAGACCGCCAGCTTGGCACTGTCGGCAAAGGAGATGCCGGTCTTCTCGCCGCAGAAAGAATGTAGGAGCAGGTCAAAGGGCGGGGTGCAGGCTCACAAACCGGCCATAACTGGGGAGAGCGCCAAAGCAGTCCCGGTACTGGCATCTCAGACTATAGCGCCAGCAATACTTGAAGCCCTTGTAGCTCGAGATATGGGCAACAGCGCCAGAATGAAGAGCATCTCCCCGAGGGAGAGCTTGCCCGCTCTCCTGCGCTGGCGATCTGAGGGGATCAAGAGGTGACGTTCCTACTGCTCAAAGAGCTTGGCAAAGCCATCCGGACAACAGAACAGGGCAATGGTGGATTCATGCATGAGGGGGTCTTCCGCTTGCGTAGACGGCACGGTTCCCCAATCGGCATAGCCTGATTGGGGAACCTCCTCCTCAAGCCCACCGCATCGCCAGCCCCGCAAAGGCTGGCTCTCTGCTCCTCTTATCCAGAACTGGGGTAAGGTAGTCAGGATTCGGGTAGGCACTCACGTGTATAATTCCTTAAATATTGAATATAGCTCAGGGTTCCTCAAAGTAAAACTTTGCCGCGTCAGCCAACAATCTGTCAAGTTCTGTTTCAGGCGGCCCATAGAAAAAGAGGCTAATCTCTTCCTTGTGTATTTTCTTTTCTTCTTCATTTAATAAACAACGTGAACTAATTTCTTTTTGTATGGCAAGTAGTTTTCCTTTAGATAAACCTATTTCTTCCTCCCAATCTTGAGCATTTCGGCTAGCCATTGCCCCTCCAACAATTCCCCAGTTCATCATTCTCATAGTGTCATCTTGTCTTTTTATGACTTGCTTTTCTCTTAACACAATAAGTTCATCTTTTTCTTCTGCTCTTGCTTCTAATAATGTTTCACAGTCCATCTTAGTATAGATATTCTCTTCTGTCAATTCAATCGCATCAATTTGATGGGGTGCTTTGGTTTGAGGACTGTAACATGAAGACAGGACGAAACTAACCATGGCTAATAGGAAATAGCCTTTCAGTCTGGGGAGATGGGGGGGGGGTGGAGAGCATGGCAAGCAAAAAGCAAATCACCTTCCATCCTGTCCCTGAGACCTTGCTTCTGTCAAGTTACAGAATATTGCAACTTTGAAGTCCCAAGCCATGCCGCTGACCGGCTCTCTATCGAGTTTATCAAGGGCATCCCCCTCCCAGCAGGAGGGACTCCAGGGACTCTTCAAGGAACTCTTCATCAGGCGAGGTTCCTTTCGCGCCCCACAACGCACCGCTTCCTGTTGTCTCCACTGACCCCACCTTGGCCTTCCGTGACTCCTTTTCAAAGCATCAAGGCGTTGTCGTCCTCCAGAATGGCCTGCCAGGAGCGTAGATCGAGGAACAGTTCTTCCAGGGTGGTCTCCCGCAGGGTTTTGGCCAGGGAACGGTGGAGACGCCGCTCCAGCATGGCCAGCACCTGATCCGTGGCGGTGTCTTCATGGTTGTGGTCACGGTTGGATGAGGGCCTGGCCTGTTGCAGCCGCTCCCCCACGGCGCCAGCCACCTCCTCCAGACAGATGGAACCGGCCGGCCGGGCCAGCCCATAGCCCCCTGCCCGGCCCCGGTGGGCCACAACCAGCCCGGTGCGCCGCAACTGCAACAAAATCTGTTCCAGCATGGGGGCGGGAAGCTGCTGGCGCTGGGCAATGTGGGTCACGGAGCAGAGGGTCTCCCGTTCCTGGGCCAGGGTCAGGAGGGCCTTCAAGGCGTAGAGGGTGCGACGTTGCAGCATGGGTCCATTGGGGAGGGAGGGGCGCCGGCGCTCAGGAGCGGCGGCCCAGGCGGGCCAGAACGTTTTCCATCACGTAGCCGAACAGAACCGGATCCGGCGCGGTCTGTCCCACGTCGTCCAATCCCAACTCCCCCCAACGCTCCGTAATGCGGGCCTCGGTGGCGGCATCCCGTTCCAGGGCTTGTCCCCAGTCGTGGCGCCGCTCCGGGCCGATCTTGGTGGTGGCGTCAATGGCCATGCGGCCCCCCAGACCGATGCGTTCACTGGCAAAATCCAGGCTGTCGAAGGGACTATCGGCAATCACCAGCAGATCCCGTTGGGGATCCACCTTGGCGCTGACGGCCCAAAGCACCTGGCGGGGATCCCGCACGTTGATGCTCCCGTCCACCACCACCACGAACTTGGTGTAGGTGAACTGGGGCAGCACCCCCCAGAACGCCATGGCGGCCCGCCGCGCCTGTCCCGCATAGGCCTTGTCGATGGCAATCACCGCCAGCTTGTAGCTGAGGGCGTCCATGGGCAGGAAAAAGTCCTTGATGTCCGGGATCTGTTTGCGCAGGATGGGGGTATAGATGCGGTTGAGGGCGATGGCCAGCATGGCCTCCTCCTTGGGGGGACGCCCGCTGAAGGTGGCCAGGAAGGTGGGTTGCCGGCGATGGGTGACCGCCTTCAGGCGGATCAGGGGGGAGTCCTCGATGCCGCCGTAAAAGCCCATATGATCCCCGAAGGGGCCGTCCGCCTGGCGTTCCCCCGGATGAATCCGCCCCTCCAGCACGATTTCACTGTGGGCGGGCACCTCCAGGTCAACGGTGCGACAGCGGGCCAGACGCACCCCCTTACCGCCGTACAGCCCGGCAAAGAACCACTCCGAGAGATTGACGGGGATGGGGGTGGCGGCAGCCAGAATCAGCAACGGATGGACCCCGACGGCAACGGCCACCTCCAGGGGTTTGCCCATGGCCTCCGCCTTGCGCAGGTGGCGCGCCCCACCCCGCACCGAGAGCCAATGGACCGTCATGGTGCGGGGCGACTGGCGCTGCAGCCGGTAGACCCCCACGTTGGGCACACCCGTCTCCGGATCCTTGGTGATCACCAGGCCCAGGTTGACAATGAATCCCCCGTCCCCCGGCCAGGGGCGCAACAGGGGCAGGGCATCCAGATTCGCCGCTTCCCCCTCCAGCACCACCTGTTGACAGGGGGGCAGCAGATCCCGGTCCGGGCGCGCCCGCAACACGTCCCACAGCAGGCCACCCATGGCCAGTAGCTCCTTGGGGCGCTTGGGGGGCTGGGGTTGCTGCAGGGTGGCCAGGCGTTCACCAAGGCGCTCCAACTCCTCCGGCTGCTCCATGCCCATGGCCCACACCACCCGCTCCACGGTGCCCAGCAGGTTGATGGCCACCGGCCATGGGCTGCCGATCACGTTGTCAAACACCAGGCCGGGGCCACCCATGGCCAGCACCCGATCCGCAACGGCCGCCAACTCCAGATCCGGATCCACGGGCGCCGTGATGCGCCGCAACTGGCCCCGCTCCTCCAGGAGCGCCAGAAACCGGCGGAGATCTTGCCCCATGGAGCCACAGCCAATCACCCCGCTACTGTGGCAGGCCATGGACTCTGTGGTGTGATGAACTTGCGCTATTGCCCCACGCCGGAGGCGGCGCCCGCCAGTGGCCAGCCCGATGCGGCGGTGGTCATCGACGTGCTGCGGGCCACCACCACCATTGGCTGGGCGCTACACAACGGCGCCGCGGCGGTCCACGTGTTCGCCCATCTGGATGCCCTGCGGCAGGCGGCTACGGCAGTGTCCCAGGACAAACGCCTGCTGGCGGGGGAACGGGGCGGGCGGCCCCTGGAGGGTTTCGATCTGGGCAATTCTCCGGTGGCGGTGACCCCGGCGGTGGTGGAGGGCAAGGAATTGTTCCTCAGCACCACCAACGGCACCCGGGCCCTGGAGCGGGTGCAGGCCGTTCCCCGGGTGTTCACCTGCTCCCTCAACAACCTGGCGGCGGTGGCGGCACGGTTACGGGCGGTGGCCGCAGGCCAGGTGTGGATTGTGGGCAGTGGCTGGGAGGGGAGTTATTCCCTTGAGGACAGCCTGGCCGCCGGCGCCCTGCTCCACACCATGGCCACGGCCCTGGGCAGTGATCCCCAAACCCTCTGCGCCAACGACGAAATGACCGCCGCCGGCGCCCTCTGGCAGGTGTGGCGCCACAACCCGGAAGCCTGTTTGCGGCTGGCCACCCATGGTCAACGGCTGCAACGCCTCGGCAACCACGACAGGGACTTTTGCTGCTGCGCTGCCGTCAACAGCCTGGCGGTGGCGCCCACCCAGGTGCGCCCTGGGGTGTTCGGGCTGGGTTGAGGGCTTGGAGCGAAGTCGTCAGAGACAACAGGGCAGCCCTGTTTCCGCCCCCTCAGGCCGGAGTGCATGGCGCCAGCCTGTGGATGGTGTGCCCCTGGCTGGAACAGAGCACCGTACTGTCTTTCCTACCCTGCTGTCTCAGCACCCATAACACCCATGAGGTCTCTCATTCGCTCACTCCAATCGATTGGAAAACCTCTGGGAACTTCAGACTCGCCACCGACTGCACGATGGGCCTGGCTACTTGGCATCGCCCTTGCTTCCGGCCTGCTGCTTAGACTGGTCAGGGTCTCCCTCAACCATGGAGTATATGATCACGATATTGATACTTTCCTGTATATGGCATGGCGGCTTCTGGAGGGAAATTTACTATTCATTGATCATTACGATTCAAAGTTTCCAATTGTTCAATATCTTTATGTGCCTTCTTTTCTTAGTGGAAGCATCTTTGGTCATCGTCTGGTCACTTTTGCAGTGGCTACAGCGACAGCGTTACTGTTCTATCGCTGTCTCCGATCTCTACAGCAGCTTGGCTTTCTGAGCAGGCAAATCAGGCGACCATGGATGGTGTTGTGCAGCACACTCCTGCTGTGTTTGAGTCAAACCCATCCTGGTGCTCTTTCCGGCCATCTCCACCTGTTTGCCAACGGCTTTCTGGTGCTGGCCCTGTACCTGTTCTTGAAATGTTTCAGGGTGAACCCCGAGCAGCACGACCGGGTTGTGGTGTGGCAACTCCTGGCAGGCGGTAGCCTTGCCTGGGCAATCCAGACAAGGCCCAATCTACTGGTCTCAGTGGGGTGCTGTGGTCTCGTCTGGTTCATTGTCCGTTGTCTGCAGAAGCGTCTGGGATGGCGGGAAGGGTCCGCCGTGGGCAGGCTCGCCCTGGGTGCTGTGGTGCTTAGCCTTCCTTTCATTCTGCCCTATCTGCTTCACCCTGATGGCCTGGCCTTGCTGAAAGCAGGTGGCTGGGATCTTCTTCATCAGTGGAACTCCGAGAGGTATGGTATTCGCCCTCATCTCGGATTGCCGGAGCTTTTGAAAGCCATGTACTGGGACCGGCACTTTGTCGATTTCCCCTTCTACGGCTTGCCGCTTTTGCCCATTCCCATCCTGCTGTTCCTTAATCTATACAAGTCTCCATCAAGGGATCCTCGTAGCTGGACTGCAACCATCTGGATCCCTCTATTCAGCAGCAGCTTTATTCTGGGACTCTGGCTCTCTTATCTGAAAACCCACTTCTGGCCCCACTACATGCTACTGGAAGTTGTTCCCGTCACCCTCCTCTTCGCCTGGATTCCCCAAGGTCTTGCCCAGGTCCAGGTCCGTCTACCCCGGGCATTGGGAATCGGCTTCACATGGATTGGGATCATTGTGGGCAGCTTTATCGTTTTTAATCTTGTTGTTGTGGAACCTGTCCGCCTTCTAAGCGCCTCTCTGTTTTTGCCCAGGGAGCACTCTGCAGACGCCAGGGCCCAGGAGATCGTCTATCAACGTTTGCAGTCTCTCCCATCAGGAGAACACTTCTTTGTTCCCGGTGATCCATCGTTCCACTGGAAACTGCAGGAGCCCATGCCTGTCAAGGGCATCTCTCGTGCCTGGATGTTTGATCCTGCAGTTTCCCTCAGCCAAACACCAGCCACCCAACGCATGGGCATTGCCACAAGTCCGGTTGAGCGCTGCAATCAACTCCTTTCCCAACCTGCGGACATCACCATCTGGTCGGAAGGTAAGGCTTCTCTCACCATCCTGCACAGTTGTCTGGCTGCATCAGAGGATGACTGGCAAGACCTTACGGAAGAGTGGGGCCTTATGGGCAGCAAGTACCATATCTTCCAGCGCCGTTCCTGAATTCCGCCATGCAACAAGGGACTCTCAGCGTGGTGCTGGCCACCTACAACGAGGTGGAAGCCGTTGGCCCCATGGTCCGGCAGTTGCTCAACCAACTGGATGGAGAAGGTGGCCCGTTGCGGGAGGTGATCGTTGTGGATGACGATTCACCGGACGGCACGGCTGACGTGGTGCGGCAACTCGGCCGTGAGGATCCAAGGGTGCATTTGTTGCTGCGCTGTGATCGCTCCGGTCTGTCCAGCGCCATCCGCGACGGGTTGCTCTCCGCCAGTGGCGAGTTGGCCGTGGTGATGGATGCCGATGGCCAGCACGATCCGGACGTCATCCACACTGCGGTGGCGTTGCTGGAACAACAGGGATTGGACCTGGTTGTTGGCAGCCGCTTTCCTGCAGATACAGATGCAAGCGGGTCCCGGAGAATTGCCGGGCTTTCAGCAAAACGCCAATCCGGTTCAGAGCGTGCCAACTGGCTGGCGCGGCGGAGCCTGCCCCCAGTCTATGGAGGTCTGAACGATCTCATGAGTGGCTTCATGGTGTTGCGGCTGGCCACCACCCGTGCCGCAATTCGGCAGGTGAATCTGGCAGGCTTCAAGTTCCTCTATGAACTGTTGTCGGTGAGCAAGGGCATGTTCAAGGTGGGCGAGGTGCCCTTGAACTTTCGTTCCCGTCAGACGGGCGACTCCAAGCTGGATCAGGCCATCGTCTGGGATTGGCTGGTGTCGCTTCTCCATACGGCCACGGGTCGCATCATCCCCAGGCGCGCCATCAGCTTCGGACTGGTGGGCGTGGCAGGAATGGCGATTCATGCCGGCATCTTTTTCCTTCTCAGGATTGCGAGTTGGAGCTTTTTATCCAGTCAGATCGTGGCGGTTGTTGGTGCGGCAAGCTGCAACTATCTGGTCAACAATATCCTCACCTTCCGCACGCGCCGGTTACGGGGTATGGCTCTACTCATTGGCCTGCTCAAGTTCCTGATGGTGTGCTCCCTGGGGCTGATTGCCAACATTGGCGTTTCCACCGCTGTCTATGCCAACATGAGGGAAGAGGGCCTGGGAATTGTGGCGGTGTTTGCCGGGATTGTGGTGGACTTTATCTGGAAGTACGCCGCGTCTTCCCGAGTGGTGTGGAACGTGCCCTACTGAATACTCCATGGTCTGAGTAAAACTTCTCCTTTGCCAATGCCGTCGCTTTGGCCAATGCTTGTCGCCCTGGCTGCTGTGGCTGTGGCTGTGGCTTTGGCCCCATGGGCCAATATTATCTTGACCGTCTGAACTTGTTTTCATACGTCACCAGCGACTTAAATGAGAATCCATCAAAGATTCCCTTCGGCAGGCAGGTTAGCTCATTGTACTGTAGCCAGAGCAGTCTAAGGTTCGAGAGTCTATCGAAGATATCCGCCGGCAGATTGGTTAATTTATTGCCATATAGATCCAGGCCTACTAGATTCGAGAGTCCATCGAAGACGTCTTCCGGCAAGCTGGTGAGGTTTGCTACGAAGCGCCACTTGCTTCTTCCGCTCAGAGAGATGCTTTAGCTTCGAGAGCCCCTTGAAGGCATCTGACGATATGCTTCTCATGGGATTAGTATCTCTAATACGAACAACACGCCCCTTGTCTATCATTCTAATCTTGTATGTTGTTCCGAAGGCTAGATTGTAGTATGGTCCCAGATAGAGTTCTTCCAGGTTCGGGAGCCCGGCGAAGACATTGTCCGGCAGGGTGGTGAGGGAGTTGTTATAGAGATAGAGAACCCGTACCGTGGAGAGCCCGCTGAAGTCCCCGGCGCTTAAGGACTTGAGCCCCTTACCTGCCAGATCGCACACTGTCCCGGCCGAGTTCAATCCATCCAGGAGTTCACAGATGTTATCGGCAATAGTCAGGGTATGAACCGGCGCTGTAGCCAACGGGGCAGGCATTGCTGGGGACCTATGGCCCGGTAGGGGCTGCCCATGGGACCTCAGGTGGGCAGGAGCAGGGCGCGGCGGGCCGACTGGCTGGGCAGGCGAGGCCCACAGCATTCGGGTTTCCGGGTTGGGCAGTGGTGAAGATGCTGCAACGGTGGGATTGGCGCGCTTGGCCCATGGTAGCCGCAGGCTGCTGGCGCCCGGTAGGGGCTACTCGGCGGCAGGAAGGGGCATCACCAGGTAGCGCGATAGGCGAAGGCCAGCCATTCCGCCGGTGCATGGCGCTGGTGCTGCGGCTGGGCGCTCCTGACCACCGCCAGGGGGGCGGAGAACCACCGCCCGTCACCACTCCCTCCGGTGTGCGCCCCGTGGGCAGGGAGAACTCCACCGCGCCGTCCTCCACCCGCAGGGGCTGCGCCACAGACAACCGCGCCGGTTGCCGTTGTCAAACTCCCTGCCGGCCGACAGGTGGAAGCTGCTGGTGGTCAGGGGCGTGATCTCCTCCACCGGACTGCCGCCCCTCACCGAGGCGCTCACCTGCCCCACCGCCCCCAGCGCCGAGAAGCTCCACCGCCCCGCACTGCCACCAGCCCCCACTCAGGAAGGTGGTGGCGCGCCCAGGTCCATGAGGCCGTGGCCATAGGCGCCAGCGCCCCGTAGTGATTGACCATCTCCAGAGGCCATTGCCCGGCATTGCGAGCGAAGGGCTGACTGAAGCTGTTATCACTATCCTGGGCAATCGCCGACTTGAGCGCAGTAACCAACTGCTGTGCTTTTGCCGCCAATTTCGTATTGGTCAAGCAATCGCCACCCTGCGCCCTGAAGCAAGAGTTGGAGTTGGAGCGAGAAGGCCGGGAAGGTGAGGCTTGAGACGTGGAATCACCACTACCACCGCCGCCACAGGCCGCCAGCAGGATCAGCGGCAACACCAGCAGCTTGCGAAGCAGCAAGGAGTTCTCATCGGCCTACCTTCAGAGCCCGTCTCGGGGGGCGGCGGATAAGAACACTCTTTGTTGGTGAACGTGAGATGGCCTAACATCATACATCAACTCCGCTGTGCCCATCATTGAGCCTTGCCGAGCCCTCCAGCCGCCTGCTGATTTTAACCGGCCCCAGTGGGGTGGGCAAGGGCACTGTCTTGCAGGCCCTCCTGGCCCGCTATCCCCAGGTGTGGCTCTCCGTATCCGCCACCACCAGACCACCACGACCTGGGGAGCGCCACGGCAGGAACTACTTCTTCCTGGATCACCAAACCTTCATGAATCAGGTGGCCCGGGGTGAATTTCTGGAGTGGGCTGAATTTGCCGGCCACGCCTATGGCACACCCGCTGGACCGATTCAGTCCCGCCTCCGTGACGGGAAGACGGTGGTGCTGGAAATTGAAGTGGAAGGGGCCCGCCAGGTGCGGCGCCGTCTCCCCACCGCTGTGCAGGTGTTTCTGCGTCCCCCCTCCCTGGCCGCTCTGGAGGAGCGCATTCGTGCTCGGGGCAGTGATTCCGAGGATTCCATTGCCAGAAGAATTGCCCGGGCCAGGGAGGAACTGGCCCGGGCGGAAGAGTTTGACCACGTGATCCTCAACGGGGACCTGAATCGGGCCATCGCGGAAGTGGATGCCATTCTTCAAGGCATGATGCCCACTTCCCCAGGCCGGGAACAAGGCCCCAACCAGTCCCCGATCAAGGGGATCAAAGGGGATGGAACAGCAGGTCAGGGAAGAAGCGGTTGAACTCAATGGCAATGCCCGCATGCAGCGTGAGCCAAAGGGCAGCCAGGACCGGGGCAGTGGTGAGGAACTTTGTCATGGAGATCAGCGGGGAGAAACGGTGATTTGGTTGTTGTCTGCGAACATCTCGCCGCTGAGCATCTGACCAACGGCTTCCACCGGCCACTTGACGGCGCCCAAGGCGCACTTGATGGCCAAGCCGGTGTCAATCTGGATTTCCTTCATCTGGGAACCTTTGCCGCGGATGGCCATCATGTAGCTGCGGCCGGCCCAGCCGATCCAGCCGGCCATATAAAGGAAAAGCAAACTGGGAATCAGAAAATCGCCAGCGTGGCTGAGGCGGCCGTCAACAACGAGGCGGGGGAGGCCGTCTTCTCCACAGGAGGCCTGGCTATACATGGAGAAACGGGCCTTGGCCTGCTCCGTGGCGGCAGCGGCAGCCCGTTCCTGGAAGCGGGGTGAGTCGGCGCAAAGGGTGAGCCCTGCCACGTCGGCATGGGCAGCAGGCGCAAATCCGAACAGCAGAACTGCGGAAAGAAGCGCTGCAAAGAGACGTTTCATGGGATCCGGGGAAGGCAAACGGCGGAAGAACAGCAGAATGGTGACTGGCTGGCCGCACGTTGGTGGCAATCTTAAGAGAAAGAGGAAAAGGCCGTTGACCATTGTTCTGGCCCTCGAAACAAGTTGTGATGAGACGGCTGTGGCCCTGGTGGACGGCCGCCATGTCCTGGCCAACGTGGTGGCCAGCCAGGTGGCCAGCCATGCCCCCTATGGCGGTGTTGTCCCGGAACTGGCCGCACGGCGCCACGTGGAACTGCTGCCCCACCTGGTGGACCAGGCCTTTGGGGAGACCGACATCACCTGGACCCAGGTAAAGGCCGTTGCCGCCACCGCCACCCCCGGCCTGGTGGGGGCCTTGCTGGTGGGTCTCACCGCCGGCAAGACCATGGCCCTGCTCCATGGCAAGCCTTTCCTGGCGGTTCATCATCTGGAGGGTCACCTCTGCTCCGCACAACTGACGGGCGGTCCCCCCTTGAAACCACCGTTTCTGGTGTTGCTGGTCTCCGGTGGCCACACCCAGTTGGTGCGGGTAAATGGTCCCGGGGCCTACAGGCTCTGCGGCGCCACCGTGGACGATGCCGCGGGGGAAGCCTTTGACAAGGTGGCGCGTCTCCTGGGCCTGGGCTATCCGGGGGGACCCGCCATCGAGGCTGTGGCCAGCAGGGGCGGGGATCCCCGGCGCTTTGCCTTCCCCCAGGGGCGGGTCGGTCGCAAGGGGGGTGGGCATGAACCCCATGCCTTCAGCTTCAGCGGCTTGAAGACAGCGGTGCTGCGTTGTATCGAAGCCTTGCAACGGCAGGGGGAACCCCTGCCCGTGGCGGATCTGGCCGCCAGCTTCCAGGACACTGTGGCCGAGGTGCTCAGCAGCCGTAGTGTGAGCTGTGCCCTGGACCAGGGCGTATCCCAACTGGTGGTGGTGGGTGGCGTGGCCGCCAACCGACGCCTGCGCCAAGCCCTGGAGCAACGGTGCCGGGAGGCGGGGCTCACCGTTGTCATGGCGCCGCTGGCGTTTTGCGGGGACAACGCCGCCATGA
This sequence comes from Cyanobacteria bacterium MAG CAR3_bin_5, assembly GCA_026709085.1. Taxonomy (GTDB): domain Bacteria; phylum Cyanobacteriota; class Cyanobacteriia; order PCC-6307; family Cyanobiaceae; genus Synechococcus_B. Next base: position 30,530 of record JAPOTR010000048.1, read on the forward strand.
TCGGCGTAGCCGCCGGTCAACGGTTGGCCTCGGGCTGCCAAAGCCCCTTGACGATTGGCGTCAGCCCACGGCTGCCGTTGCACGAGGCCGAACGTCTTTATGATCCACACCCACCCTTTTGAAAACCCTAACATTTTCTTTAACTGTACCTTCCCAACCATGAGTCAGCCGGATGCCCCTGTGGCGGTTGATCTCGGCACTCCCACTGCCGAACCCGTCAGCCGTGAAGAACTCAACAGATGGAAACGTGGCTTCACCCCACAAGCGGAAATCTGGAATGGTCGTCTGGCCATGATCGGCCTCTCCGTGGCCATCCTGATGATCGTGCTGTTGCGTCCGGCCTCCTGAATCCCCGCCACAGGTTGGGGAATTGCACCATGTCTGATGCTTGGATCAGTTCCCCGTGACGGTTTGAAACATCGGGTCAGCCTCGTCCTCGGAACACGTCCGGAAGCCATCAAGCTGGCGCCGGTTATTCTGGCGTTTCAGGGGGCTGGGGACTTTTCCACCCGTGTGATCCAGACCGGACAGCATCAGCACCTGGTCAAGCCCGTGATGGATCTGTTCGGCCTGACGCCGGATCAGGATCTGGCGCTCATGGCGCCACGTCAAAGCCTGGCCCACATCACCTGCACCGCCCTGACCGGTCTTCAAGAAGACTTTCTCCGCCATCCCCCTCACCTGGTGCTTGTTCAGGGGGACACCACCACCGCATTTGCCGCCGCCCTGGCGGCGTTCTACCAGGGCATTCCCGTGGCCCACGTGGAAGCGGGTCTGCGCACCAACGATCTGTTCAATCCCTACCCGGAGGAAGCCAATCGCCGCCTGATTGGCCAACTGGCCCAACTCCACCTTGCCCCCACACCCCGGGCCGCCCGCAACCTCAAGGCTGCCGGCGCATTGGGCGCCGTTGCAACGACGGGAAACACGGTGATTGACGCTCTGTTGACCGTGGCCCGGCAGGAGCCCGCCTGCCCCGTGCCCGGCCTGGTCTGGGACGCTCAACCGGTGATCCTGGCCACAGTCCATCGTCGGGAAAATTGGGGGGAACCGCTGCAGGGGATTGGCCGCGGTCTGCGCCAAGTGCTGGACCACCACCCCAAGGTCACCCTGCTTCTACCCCTGCATCCCAACCCCACGGTGCGGGAGCCGCTGCAACAGATACTGGCGGATCATCCACGGGTCTTTCTGGTGGAGCCCCTCGACTACAAGTCCCTGGTGGGGGCCATGGCCGGCTGCACCCTGGTGCTCACGGATTCCGGGGGGCTCCAGGAGGAGGCCCCAACTCTGGGGAAGCCCGTGCTGGTGCTGCGGGCCACCACGGAACGGCCCGAGGCCGTGGAGGCCGGTACAGCCCGTTTGATCGGCACCTCGGCCAGGGCCATCCTTCACGAAGTGTCGCGGCTGCTCACGGACGCAGCAGCCTACAACGCCATGGCCCGCGCTGTGAATCCCTTCGGCGACGGCCAGGCCAGCGGGCGCATTGTGGCTGCCTGTCGCGAGTTTCTCCACCAGCCAGCGCCGCCCCACTGATCTCCATGGTTCCGTCGCCGGGAACCCGGGTTAGGGTTGGGTGGTCCGACGGGAGCCGTCCCCTTGCAGCCGATTGATGCAGGACACTGATCCCGTCCAGAACCGTCTCGCAGCGGCGACGACAATCCGTCGGCGTATGGCGGCGCTGGGCCTTTCAAGGGAGCAGTTGTCCTTGGAAACCGGGATGGCCATGGCCACGCTGGCGGCGCTGGAACAGGGCTGGATCCAGCAGGCGTCGGAGGAGCGCAATCTGGCCCCCAAGCTGGAAGCCCTGGCGGATGTGCTGCAACTCCCCGTCGAGACCGTGCAGGCTGCTGCCTGGCGCCCACCGGCCGGCCGGCGCAATACCGGCCCGAACCCCGGCGCCGGCACGAGACTCGGACGCTTCCGGAGAGCTCTGGTTGCCCTCAACGGCCAGATCGACCTGGACAGCAGTCAGGGGCTTGTGATCTATGGGCTCCTGGTTGCCGTCCTGCTCTATGGCTTGAATCTGCAGCAGCGCCGCCTTGCCGCCGACAACCTGTTGAGTCTGGAGCCCATTGGGCCGCTGCCCCTGGAGATTCACCTCAGCAATACGCCGGTGCGCCTCGCGGAAGAGGCACAGGCGGAGACCGTCAATCCGGCTGTGGAGTTTCAACCCCTGGCCCGTCTTGAGGATCCGGCGATTCGCCGCCAACTGTTGCGGGAAGCCCTGCAGCCTCCAGGTCGGACGCCGCGCCATGGCCTCCTGGAGGTGAGCTTGACTGCCCCCGCCCAGGTCACCATCCTTCAGCAGGGGGCTGTGCAGGCCCAACTCAAGGCAGCCTCCGGGGTGCTGCGCTGGCGTCTACGGCCGGCCTTCTCGGTGGCGGTGATTCCACCGGAGAGTGCTGTTGTCCGCTGGGACAATCAACCCCTCGATCTCCTGGATGAAACCCGTGGGCTGTTTCAAGTGGCCGAGGCCCTTCCGTAGAGGGCCGCCATGGCGCCATAGCCCTGCAGGTGTCCGTCCAGTTGCTCCAGGGGAACCGGAATCCGCCAGTTCCAGTTGCCTGTGGTGGTGCCGGGGCGGTTCATGCGGGCCTCATCCCCCAGGCTCATGAGATCCTGGAGCGGCGTGATCACCAGCGCTGCACGAGACATCAGGGCAAGACGCAACAACTGCCAACCCGGCGCCGTGACCGGATACCCCAGATAGGCTTCAACCCGCCGCCGGTCTTCAGCATTCAGGTTGGCCCACCAACCCACGCTGGTGGCGTTGTCATGGGTGCCGGTGAACACCACATGATTGTCGGAGGAATAGATGTGGGGCAGATAGGGGTTATTGGCGTTGCCATCAAACGCAAACTGGAGGATTTTCATGCCGGGCAGGTGGAAGTCGTCCCGCAGGGCCTCCACAGCGGGGGTAATCACCCCCAGATCCTCGGCAATGAGCGGAAGATCCTGAAACGCCTCCCGCCACTGGCCCAGCATGGCGGCGCCTGGAGACAGGCGCCAACATCCGCCGCGGGCATCCTGATCCTGGCCAGGGACAGCCCAATAGGACTCCAGAGCGCGGAAGTGGTCAATGCGCAGCACGTGGGCCAGGCGCAACTGGCGGCGGATCCGTTCTCGCCACCAGCGGAAATCCTCCTGCCGATGGCGGCCCCAGGCGAAGGTGGGGGCGCCCCACAGTTGCCCCGTAGCGGAAAAGTAGTCCGGAGGGACGCCACTCTGCTCCCGCAACGACCCGTCTCCATACACGCTGAACAGATGGGTGTGGCCCCACACATCGCTGCTGTCATGGGCCACGTAGAAGGGCATGTCCCCGATGACGGTGATGCCCTGGCTTCGAGCTTGGCCCAGCAGGTCTCCCCATTGGCGGTCCAGTTGCCACTGGAGGAGAGCTTCCTGATCAATGGCGTCGGCCGCCACGCGGCGGATCCTGGCCAGGGCGTCGGGGTGGCGCCGGGCCAGGGGGCGGGACCACTGCCACCAGGGACGCCCCTGCTGGAAACCCTTGATCACCAGATACAGACAGTGATCCTCCAGCCAGGCCCCCTGCTCCCATCGCCATGTGGCGAAGTCTTCCATTTGTGTCCCACGGATCAGACCTTGCCGATAGCGGCGCAGGAGGGCCTGCCCAAGGTGGGCGGCGCGGGCATCCGCCAGGTTGCCGTCCAATTGCCGGGCCGGGGATTGACGGGCGCCGGGAAGCTGATGAAGGGTGTCCTCGTCAACGAGGCCGGCGGCGTGGAGTGACGCCCCGTCCAGAAGCCGGGTGCTGATGGCCGAGGCGCTGGGGGCGTTGTAGGGGGAACCCAGAGGGTCCGGGGGCGCCAGGGGCAGCACCTGCCATGCCCTGAGGCCATGGCGGGCCATGGCGGTAATCCAGGCCGCGGCCTCCTGGCCGAAACCGCCACAGGCTGGGGTCCCGCCGAGGCTGGTGGGATGAAGCAGAACACCCGCGCGACGCCCGTTGAGACGCGCTTTCAGGGTTGGGGTTTTCGCCAACGTTTCCAGAGAAGCTGGTCGCCAAGGTCCTGGCCATGAAGGCCCTCGTTCAGGATTCGCTTGTAGAAATCCTCCAAGGTGTCCGTTCCGGTGGATGGCGTGGCCTCCGCACAATAGGCGTTGGTTTGCGGATCCCGCACCAGCATGGATTCCGTGGCGTAGTAGCGCCCGATGCGGGCATATTCCACGGTGTCCTCCAGGCCGGGAATCAACCGGTTGAGGGCCGTGAAAACCCCGATGATCCCATCAAACAAAGCCACGGGAACGCTCAGAAAACGGGGGGGGCGTTTCAGGAGGGAAAACAACAGTTCTCCCTGTTGCCGGGTCGTGAGGGCCGGGCCGGGGCCGCCAATGGGCAGAACGCGATTTTGCCGGTCGGGCCGCTCCAGGCAATCCGCCATGTATTCGGCAAGATCCTCCTCGCTGATGGGGGTGCAGGCAGTCTGCCGGCCATCGCCAAACATCACATAGGGAAATCCCCGCCGCACAGGCTCCACCTGGGCCGCCAGGGACTTGAAAAATGCCGTGGGCCGCACAATGGACCAGATCAGACCTGATGCCTTGAGTTCCTCTTCCACCTTGCCCTTGGCCTTCTGAAAGGCCAACAGGGGCTTCTGCACACAGATCGCCGACAGCAGCACGAACTGACGGGCCCCCAGCCGGCGGGCCGCTTCGATGGCGGTGGCGGTGGCTTGATGGTCGATGCGCCAACTGTCTGCAACACCACCGGTGCGGGAGGCCAGGCAGCAAACCACGGCATGGAACGACTCGCCCCGCCCGCCGTCCATCAATAGGGAATCCAACCGAGTCACCTGACCAAAGCGCACTTCGGCCCCCGCCAGAGCCCGGCCCGTTGCCTCCTCGTCCTCTATCCCGCCAACACCTGAGCGGGGCCGGGCAAAGGCCACCACCTCATGGCCCCGGTTCAGCAACGCCCGCACCACCACCTTACCAATGTAGCCAGTGCTCCCCACCACAAGAATCCGTTGCGGCGGCTGTTTGCCGGACCGGGCGCCCCCATCGGGCGCCCCCTCGCCAGGGGGTTGAGACTTGCGTGTGTTCAGAGGACTTGCCGCAAAAGGAATCGGGACGGATTATTGATTCTGAACCCATCTTGCCTGAAGCTGGAGCCGCCCGGGATCTCATCATTCATCCCGCAACGCCATGGAAAACCTGCGCTACAGGAGACTAGCGTCATTGGGAAACAGGAGAAGGTTGTCCATGTTTCTCCGCGTCGTCCTGCGGCTGGGCACGTTCCTCGTTGTTCTTCTGGTCTGCTCGACCTTGAACCGCCTCTGGTCAAGACAGGCCGATTCCGGGAGCGGCTACGGCCCCGGGAGCCGGCAGGAAGGAACGAGCCCGGCCCTCAAAAGCCCCCTCACGCTGCTGCTCATGGGTCTCGCTCCGAAGGAGGAACAGCAACTCCCCAGAGTTGGCGGTGTTCTGTTGGTGCATCTGGCCCCGGGCCAACCGGTGCGACTGCTTCAGGCGCCCGGCGCCACCCCGGTGGTGGTGCCGGGCAGCAGCGCCGTTGACCTGGAGCGGGCCTACAACATTGGCGACGTAAGGCTCGTTGCGGAGTTGCTGGAAACGCGCCTGAACCGCCCCGAGGGCCTGATTGACCGTTACATCCTGAGCAGCAGCACGGCCCTGGCCGCATTTGTGGATGCCATGGGTGGCGTGCCCATGACACTGGATCCGCCCACACCACCCCAACCAGACGCACTCGTGGCCACGGCCCAAGGCGAGACGTCCAGCTCCGGCGTTGGCCCATGGGCCCAGTTGGGTTCCGGCAACCGGCAACTCAGCGGCTCTCAGGTGGAGACCTATCTGCAGGCCTCCGGTCCTGCCCCTGGAACAGCCTGGCAGTTGGAGCGGCAGCGGCGGCTTCTGGGGGCCATGGCTCATCATCTGGACAGTGAGGCCCTGCGTCAGCGCTGGCCTCAGTTGGCCCAGGATCTGCTGGCTGCCAGCAGCGGGACCAATCTGAGCCAGGAGGAGTTGTTCAGTGTGCTGGCCATGCTCCAGGCGCAACCTTTGCGGCTGGTGGTTGAGCCCCTGTCTCCGGAGGGCGATGCCCAGACCCACTTCTGGCCCCGGTCCCGTCTGGTTCCTGACGAGACCGTTCTGGTGGAAGGCCCCCTCGATGCCGCCCTGGCCTTCAAACAACAGTTGGAAGCCCGGGGCGCCAATGCTGCCGTAGTCCCCACGCCAGCCGACGGCATCACCCTGTCGCGAACCCGCCTTCTGGCCTGGGGCGCCGAGCCGCCCGCCAGCGTCAGCAGCCTCCTGGGCGCCGCGGGGCGCCGCCACCAGGACGCGCCCCTTGCCGATGCCGCCATCACCGTTCGGCTGGGGGCCGATTGGATCCCGTAATTAAACTTGGCTACTGAAGTTTGGGTCTACTGCACGTCAATTGAGGCGTCCTCCGCCACAGGCTCTCCGACAATCTCCCGGTAGACCCGATCATAGTGTCCAGCGGAGCGTTCCCAGCCGTAGTGCTGACCCATGGCGCGCCGCTGCAGCTCCTTCCAGGAGTCGGGATGGCGATAGGCCTCCCAAGCTCGCACCAACGAGGTATAGAAGTCGATGGGCTCGTAACGATCAAAGCAGAAGCCCGTTCCTTCGTTGCGGGCAGGATTATGGGGGTGGACGGTATCCACCAGCCCTCCCACGTTGCGGACGACGGGAATGGAGCCGTAGCGCATGGCGTACATCTGGCTGATGCCACAGGGTTCAAAGCGGCTGGGCATCAGGAAGGCGTCACTCCCCCCATACACCATCCGGGCCAGCTCATCGCTGTGGACCAGATACACGGCAAACTTCCCCGGGAACCGGCTGGCCGCTTCCCAGAGGCGCGATTCAAACGAACGATCACCGGTGCCCAGCACCACCACCTGGCTGTCGGTGTAGGTGAGGGTGCGCTCGCAGACCTGTAGCAGCAGGTCAACGCCTTTCTGCTCCACCAGCCGGGCCACCATGCCCAGCAAAAAGGCGTTGGGTCGTTGCTCCAGGCCGACCCGCCGTTGCAGGGCGGCCTTGTTCTGGGCCCGGGGCGCCAAGTCGTTGCGGGAAAACCGGGCCGGAAGCTTGTGGTCCGTCGAGGGATCCCAAAGTCGCAGGTCAATGCCGTTGAGAATGCCCACCAGCTTGCCACTGATAAAGCTGAGCAGGCCTTCCAGTTGTTCGCCGTATTCCGCGGTGCGGATCTCCCGGGCATAGGTGGGCGACACCGCCGTCACCCGGTCGGCATAGAGAATGGCGGCAGCCATGGTGTGATTGCCCTGCATGTACCAGGGGCACCAAGTGATGCGCTCCAGCTTCCAGCGCCAGGGACCCTGATATTTGAGGTTATGGATCGTGAACACCGTGCTGACCTGGGCGTCCTGGTGCATCCAGACCGGAATCATGCCGGTGTGCCAGTCATGGCAATGGATCACCTGGGGTTTCCAGGGGCTGTTCCACACAAACTCTGCCGCCGCATTGGCGAAAAACGTGAAGCGCCAGTCCTCGTCTGCCCCACCGTACACATGCACCGTGTCGAAGCTGGGGTGCCCCACCAGGTAGATGGGGAAGCCGTGGATGGGGTGACGGGCTTCATAGACGGCAAAGTCCGCCCCCATGACCCTGCCCCGAAACAAAGGCTCCCCGGCAATGGTGAGACGCCGCCAGAGCCGGCCGTAGCCCGGCATGATCAGACGCACCTCGTGTCCCAGGGCCATCAGCGCTGCAGGGAGGGAGCCAACCACGTCCCCCATGCCACCCACCTTGATCATGGGAGCGCACTCGGCAGCCGCAAAGAGCACGCGCATGGTCGAATCCTTCACACTGGATGGCGCGATCATTCTAGATTCAGGACTCATAAAGTGTGAAGAGAGCCCCCGCCGCTGAGGGGGAAGACCCAAGC
>JAPOTR010000053.1 GCA_026709085.1 Cyanobacteria bacterium MAG CAR3_bin_5
GAGGACGTCGAACCACCCCCGTCCGGCTGGCGCTCCCCCTACTGCAATGGTCATACGAGAGAACTCCGGCAGAGCGTTGCATACGGCATTGAGCGTAACAATCCTGACCTGAAGCTGCGCCTGATTGTCACGAGTGCAAACCTGAGTCCATGGCAGAGACCCACTCTCCATAGGGCAAGCAGGCAATGTTCTGCCAGACTGCCCGGGGGAGAAAGAACAACGTTGACGTTTCCATTGAGACTTACGTCCATTCCTGCACCAGCACCTGGCTCCCCGTCCCCAACCACACCATGACCATCCAGGCCACCACCCATTCCGAGCGGCAAATCCTCCAGACAATCCAGGGATCCCGCCGCAACGGCAACATTGCCGTTGCCCTGATCACCGTCGTTGGCAGCATTGGCTTTCTTCTGGCCAGTGCGTCCAGCTTCTGGCGCCTGGACCTCCTGCCCGCGGGCCAACCTTCCCGGCTTCTTTTTGTGCCCCAGGGCCTGGTGATGGGTCTCTACGGCATTGCCGGCAGCCTTCTGGCGCTGTACCTGTGGATCGGCATTGTTCTGGACGTGGGGAGCGGCGAGAACTGCTTTGACCGGGACAGTGGGCGTCTGACGGTGCGCCGTCGAGGCTTTCGCCAGTGGATCGAAGTGGATCTCCCCCTCGATGATATTCAGGCGGTGAAGGTGGACATCCGCGAAGGTTTGAATCCGCGGCGGCGTCTTGCCCTCAAGCTGCGGGGGCGTCGCGACCTTCCCCTCACCGGCGTGGGACAGCCCATGGCATTGGCTGAACTGGAAGCCAGCGGCGCCCGCCTGGCAAGCTTCCTCAACGTGCCTCTGCAAGGGTTGAACTGAACCTAATTCTTCTGCGACTACAAGACACCATGCGGATCTTCTCAAAAGGTTGGGCCCGAGGTTTGGGCAGCACCGTGGTGCTGGCCGCCATTCCCCTGCTTTTGCTGGCAAGCTGTGCCCAAGCGCAAGACACCATGACCCGGAACATCGGCTGCGCCAACAGCGTCGTAGCTTGCCTGGACGGCACAGCCACCATCATCATCTCCACCAGCAAGGGGGACTTCACCGTTGAGGTGGATGGCGCCGCCCCCCTCACCAGCGGCAACTTTGTTGATCTGGTGAAGCGCGGCGTCTATGACGGCACCGTCTTCCATCGGGTGATTCCCGGCTTTGTGGCCCAGGGGGGCGATCCCGTCAGCGCGAACCCCGGAACACCGCCTGAGCGTTTTGGTACGGGGGGTTTCGTGGATCCCCGTACGGGGCAGGAGCGTCGGATTCCCCTGGAGATCGCCCTCACCGGTGAGGAGCAACCCCGTTACGGCAAGGTGCTCACCGAGCCAGGCTTGCGGGATCGGCTCAAGCTGCGCCATAACCAGGGGGCACTGGCCATGGCCCGCTCCCAGTTGCCCAATTCCGCCAGCGCCCAGTTCTATGTGGCCCTGGAAGACCTGCCCCACTTGGACGGCAGCTATGCCGTGTTTGGCCGGGTGATTGCCGGCATGGAGGTGGTGAGTCGGTTGGAAAACGGTGACCGGCTGGTGCGAGCGGTGGTGTCAGAGTAGTCTTAGGGGGAGGGGTAGCGACCACCATGGGCAGGATGGACAAGACCGCAGGGGGCGCGATGTGGGAGTTCGTGGAGGCCGTCGTTCCTGAGCGGGAGCGGGTGATTCGCCTGGGGGTGACAGGATTGAGCCGTGCCGGGAAGACGGTATTCATTACTTCCCTGGTGGCCAGTCTGAAAAACTCCGACAAGATGGTGGAGTTGGTCGCCGCCCGTGAAGGCCGGATCAAGGCTGCCAACCTTGAATCTCATCCGGAGGGCGCCATTCCCCGCTTCCCCTTTGAAGATCACCTGCGCACCGTGGTCTCACAGGACAAGCCAGCCTGGCCGGAGGGAACAAAAAGGCTGAGTAAGTTGCGCCTCTCCCTCCGCATTCACAGAAAGCCTGGAAATTTGCTGGACAGAGATTGGCTGGGGAGGCCTGAGAAAACGGTTCATTTGGACATCATTGACTTTCCAGGGGAATGGCTGATTGATCTGACAATGATGGATAAAGATTTTGCGTCTTGGTCTGTTGAATGCCTTGAAAGGATAACCTTTGAGGCATTAGATGGTCGAGAAGAAGCAATGAACTATCTTAAACGGCTTAAGCGAATCAACACCGAGATAAAATTGGATGAAGAGGATGCTCAGTCCCTGGCCAGGGCGTTCACTACCTATCTGAAGGTGCTAAAAAAAGATGGCTATTCTCGTTGTACACCAGGGCGATTTTTGGAACCAGGAGATCTGGAGAATGCCGCAATTTTAACCTTCGCACCTCTACATTCACGTGACAAAGCAGTCAAGGAATCCCTCTACAAAAAGTTTGAAAGCCGTTTTGAAGCGTATAAAAAGCAGGTGATTCAACCTTTTTTCGGGAACCACCTCAGCAAAATTCACAGGCAAGTGGTCCTTGTGGACGTCATGGCAGCCATCCAAGCCGGACCTGGTCCCTTTGAGGATCAGCGCAAAGCCATGAAGGACATTTTGAGTGTCTTTCAGCCAGGATGGAACCTGTGGCTCACCGAGTTGTTTCAAGATCGCAAAGTGGAGAAAATACTTTTCGCCGCAACCAAAGCAGATCATCTACACCACTCCCAACACGACAAACTCAGCACTTATCCAGATGGAGTTCTCAGAGAATCAGTACAAAGGGCCGACGATAAGGGCGCCAAAACGAAAGTCATGTCTATCGCCGCTTTAAAGGTCACGGAAGAGCACACCCTGACGAAAGATAATGTAGAGGGCGTATGTGGTTGGCAGCTCTCTGGCAAGGACGACGACAGCAGCCAGCGTTGGTTTGAGTCTCCAGGTACACTACCCGATATTGGCGCCCTACTGAAAGAGGCAACACAAGGTGAAAAGGAGTGGCGGGATGGCCCTCAATCCTTTCCAGAATTCCAACCGGAGCCCCGCAGCAGGGAGCAACCCCTGCCCCATATTCGCCTTGATAAGGCGTTAGAGTTTCTTATTGGAGACTTACTCTAAAGCAGGGCAACACACCAGCAACTCTGTCACCTGAATCCCAACCCATTGTCTCCCCAGGTATCATGACCATCGATGCAACACAACGTCTTTCTGCTGCTGAAGAGGCTTCAGGGCCTCATCAGGAAGGGACGAGGAGGCCAAGAAAGGCTTTGCGTTTTCCAGTGCCAGACGGGGAGAGTCCGCAATCTGCTCTGGAGACAGGTCTGGAGACAGAGGCGAGATCCCCGGCACCACGTCCAAAGGTCTCTCCCCCATTGGCGTCTGCCTCTGAAGATCCGCATCAGATCTCGGAACGCCAACTGTCACGGGAAGAGACTTCCTCTCCTGTCACAGAGAACGTAAAACAAGAGAAGGAAGACAATCGTGGCCCGGAAGGGGCTTTACGGGTTCCCATGCCTGTCCCAGGTCCAGAGGAAAAACCCCAGCCATCAGGATTAAAGCAGCCCCTTTCAGTGGCCATGTCCTTACCATGGTTCACCTGGTTTTTGGTGCTGCTGGCAGCCACGATCCTCTTTCTCTGTGGAATCTCCCTATGGAACACCCTGAACGAGTTATGGGAGCGCTCTGCTGTTGTTGGCATGGCGGGTCTTGTGCTGACGGGACTTCTGGTTCTCGTGACCACTGCTGTTGCCATCCAGGAGTGGCAAGCCATGCAAAGAATCCATGTGCTTGAGGAGATCCGTCAACAGGCTGAACGCTCTCTGGCGCCAGCCAATGATGTGGGTGATTTAGCCTTGGCAAGAAAGGTGATCAACAGGCTGATTGCCATCTACTCAAGCCGGGACGACACACGTAAGGTAAGCCAACGGCTGGCCGAGAGACAGGGGGATATCTTTGCCGCCAGTGGGCTGATTACCCTGGCGGAAACCGAGATATTGAAGACACTGGATGATCGTGCAGAAAAAGTCATTGGAGATGCCGCACTGCGAATTGCAGCAGAAACAGCTTTCATGCCCTGGCCGTTGGCAGACGTTCTGCTGGTATTTCTCAGCAGCATGCAGATGTTCCGCCACATTGCGCAAATCTATGGCAGCAGGCCTGGCGTTGTGGCCAGTTGGACATTAAGCCGGAAGGTGCTTGCTCAACTGGTGGTTGCTGGGGCTCTGTCTGAAGTTGGCCGGTGGGCAGACGCGGCGGTGGGTCAACGCTTCCTTCACCTGGCCCGCCCCATCGGTGAAGGGATCACCAATGCAACTCTGCTGGCCCGCTCTGGGGTGACTGCCATGGAGCTATGCCGTCCCCTGCCGTTCCAGGCTCGTCAACGCCCCTCCATCACTGTCTTTGACCTCATCAAGAAGGGCCTCGTGACCTTGAAAAGGGATGGCCGTAACACGGAGACTGCACAGCAGAACGCCTGATCAGGCCACTGCTCCTCCGTTCCCTCCCGTTAGTACGTGAGCAGGAGACGATCAGTGACAACTTCCTGCTCCAGTGTTTGCCCACCCATC
>JAPOTR010000066.1 GCA_026709085.1 Cyanobacteria bacterium MAG CAR3_bin_5
CCCACTTGGGGATTGGCGCTGAAGCGCCCTTGCACCGCAGCCACCACCTGCTGGGCCACGGTGCGGCCAAAACGCACCTGCCAACCCGCTGTAGCACTGGCATCCGTCTGTGACCTGGCCACCACCGCCACCCTGATCGCCGCCGTCAACCCCTCGTAGTCCCCACCACTGGCATTGATGGTGACAGTGGCGACGCCTGCCTCCTGCCCCGAGGTGACCATCACCTCCTGCTCAGTGTTCCAGTTATCAGGGGTGAAGAGCAGGGTGTTTTGATTACCCGCCCGCAGCGGGTCCGTATCCACCATCAACCCACTGTCGTCAGACACCGCCACTGTCACTGTCACCGGGGCGGTGGGCACGGTATCCAGCTTGAGGGAGAAGCCGCCCTGCCCACCCCTGGCCACTGCCAGGCTGACGGCAGAGAGCGCTAGCCCCGGCTCCACTGGCTCCACTGGCTCCACTGGCTCCACTGGCTCCACTGGCGTGGCGGTCACGGTGGCCGATGCCGGCTGAGCCGTTGACCCCAGAAAGGCCCGCACCTGGAAGCTGTACTCCGTACCGTTGCTCAGGCCCGTCACCGTATAGCTCGTTGTGGTGGCAGTGCTGGTGAAGCTGGACCAGCTTCCCCACGCCAGAGGCGAGCCCGTGCCCCGGCGGTACTGGTACTGGGTGATGTTGCTGTTACTCGGATCACTCCAACTCAGGACCACCTGCCCGTTTCCCGCCGTGGCAGTCAACCCCGTGATGTTCACCGATTCTTCTTCCACAAGAATTGTGTATTGGGAGTCTGATGGTATAGAAGAACGAGTGTAACCAGTACCATCAACAAGCGTCAGGATAATGGTCTCACCACCGTCCGAGGCACTGTCTGCAAGGACACGTACAGTGAAAGCTTCCTGGGCAAGACCCGATCTCCCCGCCGGGATGGTGAAGTTGCCGGTGTTCGCAGCGCAGTCGGCGTTGATGATGGTGTAGTCTGTCCCGCAGGTGGCTGTGCCGCTTATCGTATAGTCAACCACAACCTCATTACTGGTTGCTGGACTGATGTTTATAGGAACAACATGATCAGTGTTTTCTGTTATGTTGCGGGTAACTTGAGCAGAATAGAAGGCGACCAACGGCACAGTCTGTGCAGTGGCTTCACTTGTTAGAGTGAAGAGCAGCGGCAGGCTGAGGGCTGCCGCTGCAAAGCCTTGCCTTGCCTTGCCGCCTGCTGAGCCGCTGAGCCGCTGAGCCGCTGAGCCGCTGAGCCGCTGAGCCGCTGAGCCGATTATAGCCACCCTGGCGCTAACGTGATCGCTTGTTGTCAATTTATGACGGGGTATTAGCGCCAGGGCTTCCCCCTTCCCCGGCAACCAGAGGCGGGCCGCTCTCATCCACCTGTGCGCCCCACCCGGAACAGTGACCCCCTCCTGGTTGTTGTCCATGCTCAACTCTCCCTCACCCTTGAAAGGAAACCATCCTGCGGGGGGGGGGGGTACAATAGTACCTTTGTTCGGGATCATGAGGGTGGCCGGCAGGCAGAGGGTGACACCATCTTATCTTAGCCAGGTCCGCAGCAGCCGGCAACAAGTAGCCGGGGAGCGCCCCCTTGATAAGGCTGGATGCCGTGCGGTGCGCTTTTTCGTTGCTGCGGGGTTCTCCCCACCCTGCTTTATGGGTCCTTGCCTTGGGGAGGTGCGCTGTCCCCCTCCGATGGGTGCAGCATGGCGAGCAAACGCCGGCCATGGGGTCCGGCGCCGCGCACCTGACGTTGGCCGTCAAAGACCACCACGCCCACCGTTGGGCTGCCCTCGCTGTGGCGGGCCACATAGGCCCGGGCCTGTTGCTCCGCTTCCGCCAGGAGGCGAGCCTCAAGGCGACTTGACAGGCCCGGATTGTCGTGGCGGAGGTGGTTCAGGGCAGCCTCCATGGTGGGTGCGCTGTGCAACTGCTCCAGGGCGGCCCCCCTGAGACCTTCCAGAGCGGCGAAGGCGGTGAGCACGGCGGCGCGGCCGTCGGCCACGTGATGGTGGGTGTGGAAGATGCCGCCGGCCAGCTTCAGCAGCTTGCCGTGGTACCCCCAGAGCAACACATGGCGGCACCGCTGCTCCGCCGCCGCCGCCAACAGGGGGCCGATCCAGTTGCCCACCTTCACCAGGGCGGCCTCGGGTAAGCCATGGCGGCGGGCCAGATCCCAGCCGTTGGCCCCCAACACCAGCACCACGGGGTCACGGGGGCGGGCCCCCACAACCTGGGCCAACCGCTGCCGGGCGGCGGCCAACTGATCCGGGGCTGCCGATGGCTGCACCCAGGCGCCCATGCCCAGCAGGGCCAGGCCATCCACCACCCCGAAAGCCCGGTTGCTGGTGCGTTCCGCCAGGCGGCCGCCGGTGGGGAAGACGAGGGTGAGACGCAGGGTTGTCCGGGGGGGCAACAGGGGCTCCAGGTTCCGGCGCAGCAACTCCAGGGCAAAGTTGGAGGCGCAGATCCTGCCGCCCTCGGCGTGAACACCGACGCCGGCCCCCGGCAGCAGTTGCAGGGGAGGATAATCACGCCCACGAGGAGGCCCCCATTCCGCCAGCACCCAGATGGGCAGATTCCGGGTCAGATCCAGGTGATCGCCGGGCTGACAGCGCCCCATGGCCAGGGCGGCGTTCGCACCGAGGGGGGCTGCCTGTTGCACCGGCAGCAGGTGGCTTGTGGTCTCCTGGGGCAGGTCCACGGACACCGGAGAAACAAAAGGTTCACCCCGCAGGCAGTGGAAGGCCGCCGTGGCCACGGCGGTTACCCAGACCGGCAGGCTGTAGCCCGCGCTTGTTTCCGAGGGGTTGGACACTGGCTTGAACAGGGGAGTGATGTTCCGGTGACGGGTTGCGGGAAATCCGGGAAGCAGGTTCCTATAGTGATTGGCTGTTCCCGTCCTGTCTGCTGCCGCCATGGAGGACAAACTCACCCTGATGATCCCTGGTCCCACGCCAGTTCCGGAACGGGTGCTGCAGGCCATGGCCCGTCACCCCATCGGCCACCGCAGCGGCGCCTTCAGCGCCACCTTGGAGCGAGTGCAGCAGCAGTTGCAATGGCTCCACCAGACCCGCAATGCCGTCCTGCTGCTCACCGGCAGTGGCACCGCGGCCATGGAGGCAGGCATCATCAACACCCTCAGCCGCGGGGATCGGGTGCTCTGCGGTGAAAACGGCAAGTTCGGGGAGCGTTGGGTGAAGCTGGCCCGGGCCTACGGTCTGCAGGTGGAGGTGATTCAGGCGCCATGGGGTCAGCCCCTGGATCCGGCCGCCTTTGCCGCTGCCCTGGAGGCGGATGGGGACAAAACCATCCGCGCCGTCATCCTCACCCACTCGGAAACCTCCACCGGGGTGCTCAACGACTTGCAGTCCATCGCCGGCCATGTGAAGGCCCACGGCAAGGCCCTCACCATCGTGGACTGTGTCACCAGCCTGGGGGCCACAGCGGTGCCCATGGACAGTTGGGGGTTGGACGTGGTGGCCTCCGGTTCCCAGAAGGGCTACATGATGCCCCCCGGCCTGTCCTTTGTCAGCCTGTCCACCCGGGCCTGGCAGGCTTACGAACGCTCCGACCTGCCCAAGTTCTACCTGGATCTGGGCCGCTATCGCAAAGCCACCGCCGATAAAAGCACCCCCTTCACCCCTGCCGTGAATCTGGTGTTTGCCCTGGAGGCCGCCCTGGCCATGTTGGAGCGGGAAGGGTTGGCGGCGGTCTTTGCCCGCCATGAACGCCACCGGGCCGCCACCCAGGCCGGCGTCAAGGCCATGGGCCTCAAACTCCTGGCCAAGGAGGGGTATGGCAGCCCCGCCATCACCGCCGTGATCCCCGGTGGCGATGCCGAGCGCATCCGCCAGCACATGAAGAAACGCTTTGATGTCCTGCTGGCCGGAGGCCAGGATCACCTCAAGGGCCAGATTATCCGCATGGGCCATCTGGGCTTTGTCTGTGATCGGGACGTTCTCACCGCCATTGCCGCTCTTGAAGCAGTGCTCATGGAACTGGGGGAGGGTCACATCAAGCCCGGCGCCGGCGTTGCCGCCGCCGCTGCTAAGCTGTGGCCGTAGGCGGCCCCCTGGGTGGCCATGGATGCGGGTGTAATTCAGTGGTAGAATGTCAGCTTCCCAAGCTGAACGTCGCCGGTTCGAGTCCGGTCACCCGCTTTTCATTCCAGGTTGGCTGTGTCTTGGGTTGACAAGGGGCCACCTGTTGCCCGTGACCCCCCCAATTCCGGCCAGACCTTGCCGGCGGTATCCCGTGGCTAGGGGGATCAGGCACAGACAACTTCCTCCCTTTTCTCTCTTAAAGATGCGTGTTACCTTCTCTCTGTTCTCTCTTCTTGTTGCGCTTTCGTCTTCTCCTGTTTTTGCGAGGCCTTGGGAGCCTTTCTTGGAGACAGACGATTTTGGCGAGCATGTTGTTGTGAGCATTGAGACTACAAGCATCAGGACTACGGAAGGCCGGACACCTTCACCATTGGCAATCTCTTGCCCAAGTGAGTCATGGTTTGACATATATCCTTTTCTGGTGATGTGATTACCTTATCAACCATCTTTACGTGATTATGCAGCGGAATCAGACTTTAGGCGTATCATGGATATGATTCTGAATGGCGGTTTAAGTGATCTCCCGGGTGACATACCCACCACCACCGAGGAGATAGAGATGATAAAGGCCTTCTTGGAAGACATGAAGATAATCAATTTACATGTTAGAATTGACAGAAAGCGTGAAACTTTAACTGGGATTTTATTGGATGACTCCTATTTCTCTTTTGAATTTTATCTGATTTCCATATTAGGAGTTGGAGATAATTTATATAATCTGGACAACCCCATTGCACCATGGACAAGAGAAGTTACTGTTGGAAATGAAGGAACTCCTGTGACTTTTGATGTTTCTGGTTGGGAAGACGCGCTAAGAGAACACTGCCGCTGAAGAAAAGGCCCTCAGCGCCCCTGGCGTGATGCCGGAACCGCCATTGTTATCATTGTTGTAGATGGGGATGGGTCTGGCCTGTGGCTTGACCAAGTTCTTGAATCCATCCACTTCAAACCGGGTCAGCATGGTCGCCTCCACACAAAGCGGGTACGGGCGTTGATCCCAATTCAAGCATTGATTCACTGTGGAAGATTCACCATCGTCCCCACACTCTACAGCAGAGTATCAATATCCCGGGCAAAGTCTTTCTCAGTACTGCCCACTCTGGCGGTGTCCTGGTCGGGGTAGAGGTTCAGATTCACGTAGGCGCGGCGCGGCAAAAGCTGAGGTCGGGATATCGTTGACGCTGCTCACAGAGGCTCCATCCGCTCCCATGCAGTAGTCTTGGTTCGCGCTCTGCCGGACCGGATCATCCAGGGGATGGGGCATGGCGCCGGGCTCCGTTGGTGACGTGGATTCCCCCTGCTGGCTTCGGTACGGTTTCCCCTGATCGTAGTCCCACAAGTGGCAAGCGTTGACGGATCCGGCTGCTTGATAACGATGCTCCTAATCTCCCAATGCCTGTAAGGCCGCGATGGTATCGTCACGAAACCGCACCCACGAATCCAGAGAGTCCAATGGGCCTCCTACTGGCAGATTTTCTATCAACTGACGACGATGCTCTCCAAAATTATTTTTGAAATTCTTTTTGCGGCGTATACCTTTAGGTGATCCTGCTCGTAATAAAATATCTTCCAATAATCTCTTGGGATCCGCAATATTTTCTATGTTTTGCACTGCTGGCAAGTCGAGATCGTCTCGACCACTAGGCTTGCCAGCTACGCGACGTATTTCGCACTCGTTGAGCAGCAGCCAGGCTTCCGTCATGCGGACGGGAATAATCCTCACATATGGTCCATCGTGATTGAGTGACTGCACAGCAATCGTAATCTCTTCATAACGCCTCGCAGCGCCCGCGGCAGGGGTGTTAAGATGATGATCCGCATCGCGCTGAATGAAAAGTAGGTCTGGCTCAGCAGACAGATCCAAGCCTTGCTTCACTTTCTCAGTCAAGGAAGTTCCGAAGTGAGAAGAAATGCCGTCTGCCTCCGTGGCGCCATGCTGAATCAGCAACCGCTGAATATGATGCACTAGCGCATCATCAGACGACCCTTCGCAGATCAACAGGAATCGGACAATTATTTCACCTCCTCAAAAGTTGTGGGGAAAGTGAGTTGTACATATTCTGGTGGTGCTATGTAGGACTGCAAGTCCAGCTTTCCTACTACCGAAGATTGTCTTTCTCCATCATTGCCGTTCTGATCACGCCAGGAACCCAATATGGAACAGCACTTGAGGGGGAAGATCACATCCCCCTCAGAACTTCTCACTGCCGGATTTTTGGCCAGGACCAAATCGTCTTTGTCTTGAAGTTGCACGAAATACGGTGAGTGGGTTGCCACGATCACTTGCCGCAGTGGATTGTCGTGATCGACGGCTTCCTCCGCATCCACGGCTATGTCATGGAGCAATCGGTTCATAGCGTTGAGTTTTGCCGGATGGATGCCGTTTTCCGGTTCTTCCATGCAGAGGACCATACTTTCATCGACGGTCTCGGAAAGCGCCGCCAAGGCCAGGAACCGCAGTGTGCCGTCCGAGATGGAGTTGGCATGGAGTTTCAGGCCCGAACGTTCCACGATCTCCAAAGCCAGTTGCTGGCGCTGCTTGTCTTCGTCAACGCTCACGCCCTGTACCGGTACCAACTCCGACAAGCGGCTCGACACCTGGGCATAGACGTCGTATTCAGGATTGTCTTGCGCTGCTGCCTGGGCCAAGTGCTGCAACGTTGCCGGAATATGGGCGCCGGGCGGCGATGCCAGGCAGTTGCGTGGTGTGGTCCGGGCGGCGCATGGCGGCTGGATCAAGGGCCAGAACACGCCAACTGCGCATCTCGTTCCGGGCAGCCAGGATGGTGGGGGTGAACGAGGTGTTTTCCGTGCCAATGATGGTCTTCGCCTCCATTTTGGCGGGCGATGGACGTTCCCGGCCTCTTGAGCCCCCATCCTGGTGGACAAGTATAGCTGCTTGCCCGGTTGTGGGATCCGGTTTGGTTGAAATAAAGCCAGCCCCCCTGCGGCTGTTGTGTACGACACTATCCAGGAATTTATTTTTTCTGTTGGGGAATTTTAAGCGACGGATCACCTTCTGTTGAGTGATGTGTTTCAGCTCTTCTTTTTCCAACCGCAAGCCACAACCCGGTCATGGGAGAAGGTTCCGCATACCGGAAAGCAATTTCATACCGCAGAAATGAAGACGATGCTTCAGCTTCACGACCGAAATCATCGCGTACCTTTTTATCAACAATCATTTCTGCTGAAAATCGCATACAGGAGATGCGTTCTCCAGCGCCCAGGAACAGCAAGTCTTGTATATTCCCCGTCTCTTCTCCTACATTCCGTGTTTGCAGTGCTGCCTCGTTGATGGTGTGGTCCGTGAGTAAAGATAGAAAGCGAATGGCGTCGAAGATATTGGACTTGCCGGCTCCATTGGGGCCGGCAATGCAAGTATACGGCCCGAAATCCAGGGAAAAATTCACCAGGTTTTTGAAGCCGTCCACTTCCAACCGGGTTAGCATGATCTCTTAACCCCCGCCCAGCCCGTCAATGGCCCGGGCAAAGTCTTCCTCGGCACTGCCCACGGTGGCGGCGTCCTGGTCCGGGTAGATGGTCAGATTCACGTAGGTGCGGCCAAAGCTGAGGTCGGGATACCGCTGACGTTGCTCACAGAGACGCTCCAGCCGCTCAAGGAAATCGCGCACCTGGGGGTAGTCGGCAAAGGCAAGGCGCCGCTCCAGCCGGGGGGGACGTTGGCGCCGGCTCCAGGCGGGGTCAAGGGTCGGTTTGTCCATGGGTTCAATGGTGGCCGGGGGTGCGGATCCTCTCGGGACCGCTGGCGACCAGCGCCGTGAGCTGGGCTTGGCGCAAACGCTCCAGCCACCCCATGCAGTGGTCCCGGTTGGCGCTCTGGCGCCGGGGATCCGGGTCATCCAGGGGATGGGGCATGGTGCCGTTGATGGCCCCGTTGGTGACGCAGAACATGGCTTTCTGGAAACTCATGCAGATTTTCACGTGGATATCCACCACACCCCGCCCCTGGCTCCGGTATGCAGCCTCCAGGTGGGCGGGGAGATGACGGTACATGTCTTGCATCAGCAGGCTGGGGGGGATGCCGGCTCCCATGGTGGGCAAGGGGTCGGCAAACAGGGCTCCATAGCCGAATTGCCCCTGGTCGTGGGGGATTTGCGTGGCCTGGGCATTGAACGAGAGGGTGCCCAGGAAGGGCATTCCCCGCAGAAATACGGCCTCCACGTAGGGAACCGCCACATCCATGAGGAAGGTGAGTTGGGCGTCTTCCGGCAGGATGGCCACCGTGGCGCCGTGGAGTTGCACCGCATAGCGAATGGGCAGGCCGGCGGCGGCCACAAGTCCCGTCTTCACAAACTCCACCACGTCGGCGATGGAGGTGATCCGCCCCTCCCGATGGGCCAGGGCCAAATCCAGGAACAGGTCACTCATGACCCGCCAGAACTGCCCCAGGGCGTGGGTGGTGGCGGCGGAGCGGATCAACTCCGGCAGGAACTGGGGGAAGAGACCGCTCAATAGCCCCAGCAGGGGATCATGGCGTCGCTTGAGGCGGGCCACCTGCTGGCAGATACCGGCAAAACGCCCACTTTCCAGAAAGGCGTCCAGCCCGCCGGTGCCATGCCAGAGCATGGCCTTCTGACAATACTCCGCATATTCAAAGTTAATACGATCATGGTTGAGATGACGCCACAATCTTTCCCAGTTAAGTTCACCGTTGAAGAACCGGAACACAGGGAAGGGATTCAGGAATTGCTGCTCCCCCTGATAGATCAGGTTGCGGCTGTAGGCATCCAGCACCTCCCCGTAGCTCTCCAGCACACCCACCACCTCCAGCACGTGGGTGGGGGACTCCGCCAGCAACGGCACACCGCTCAGCAGCCGCTGCAGCAGGGGGGAGAGGGGATCGGAAGACGGGTCAGCCGCCATGGACCAGCACCTTCTGGAGGACGTCACTTGCTGCTGGCTGGCTGGCGCCGGCCATGGCAACGGCGGTGAAGGCGCCGCTGGCGGGCTGACCCAGGGCCGACGTGCTGGCCACCGCCAGATTTGTCAATCCCTGGGGCCAGAGACCCACCAACACCACCCCTGCCGCCAGTACCACTGCTGGCGCCTGTCGCGCCAGCCCCGCCAGGGGGAGGAGGGCTGGTGGTTTTCCGTCGGGTTCCGTGGCCAGGCGGCCGAAGAAAGCCCGGTTCACCAGCAGCAGGAAGTAGACGGCTGTCAAACCGGAGCCCACCATGCTCAGCAGTGTGGCCAGCGGGAAGGTAAGGAGGCTACCACGAAACACCATCAGTTCCGCCACGAAACCAGCCATCCCCGGAATCCCGGCACTGGCCATTGCCGCCAGAATCATCAGCCCCCCTGTGAGGGGAAGGCCCCGCTGAGGATTCAGCAGGCCCCGCAACACCGTCAGATCCCGGGTGCCCGTTGCCTGATAGATCACCCCCACCAGCAGAAACATCAGACCGGAAATCAAGCCATGGGCCAACATCTGCAGCAGAGATCCCAACAGACTGACGGGGGTGGCGGCAGCAGCGGCCAGGAGCACGTAACCCATATGCCCTACGGAACTGTAGGCCACCATGCGCTTCATGTCGGTCTGGGCAATGGCGGCGAGGGAGCCAAAGAGCACCGACACCGCCGCCCAGCCGGCCAGACCGGGGGACAGCAGCCCCCAGGCCTGGGGGAAGAGACTCAGGCAGAAGCGCAGCAGGCCGTAGGTGCCCAGTTTGAGCAGCACCCCCGCCAACAGCACGGAGATGGGGGTGGAGGCCTCGGTGTGGGCATCCGGTAGCCAGCTATGGAAAGGGAACAGGGGGATTTTGATCCCGAAACCCACCAGCAGCGCCCCCATGAGCAGCAGTTGGGTTCCCAGGCCCAGTTGCTGGCTCAAAACGGGGTTGATGCTGAAATCCAGGCTACCGGTGGCCAACGCCAATCCCAGGAAGCCCACCAGGATCAGCACGCCGGACACCGCTGTGAAGATCAGAAATTTCGTGGCCGCATAGGCGCGCCGCCGTCCGCCCCAGATGGCAATGAGCAACCAGAGGGGGATCAGTTCCAGCTCGTAGAACAAGAAGAACAGCAGCAGGTTCTGGGCCAGAAAGGCGCCGTTGACCGCGCCGCTGATCAACAGCAGGAGAGGGAAGTAGCTGCGGGGGCGGGGTGTGGTGAGCGGTGAGATGGCCACCGCCACCAGGGAGAGGATCCCGTTGATCAGCAGCAGGGGAAGGGACAGACCGTCCACCCCCAGCCGGTAGTCCAGACCCAGCGCCCCCAGCCAGGAGGCCTGTTCCAGGAGTTGCATCTGTCCTCTGGCAGGGTCGAACCGGAACAGCACCGCCACCATCAGCAGCAACTGCGCCGTCAGCACCGCCAGGGAGAGGCGCCGCAACCAGACAGGGGACGCGCCAGGCAACAGGGTCAACCCCAGAGCGCCCAGGAAGGGCGTCAGGAGCACCAGGGAGAGAATGGAAGGCGCCGCCGCGATCATCACCCCAGCCCCCACGCCCCGGCAAGCACCGTCAGCAGCAACAGCACCACTGCCACCACGACCGTCAGGACATAGGTCTGGGAGGCGCCGCTCACCCCCAGCTTGAGCCCTTCGGCAGACGCCAGGGAGAAGCGCCCCACCCCGTTGGCCATACCGTTCACCACAATGCGATCAAGCCAGTCTGCCGCCTGGGCCAGGGAGGAGACCAGCCGCACAATGGAAAACCGATAGACCCGATCAGTGTAAAAGTCGTAGGCCAGTAGATCCTGCATCAGTCGCACCGGTTGCACGATGGAACGGGACATGGATTTGCGCAGCGGCTGGAGACAGCCAATCACCACGCCCAGCGCTCCACTGGCCGCCACCAGGGCGGCCGCAGGGGCGGGGAAGGCGGCGATGCCGGGGACGGGATAGAGCCGTTGCATCAGCAGCGGGCTCACCAGCACGATGACGGTCAAGGCCACCATGGGTAACGCCATGAGCCAGTTCACCTCGGGGGCCCGACGGGTTTTGGGCAGGGGA
Organism: Cyanobacteria bacterium MAG CAR3_bin_5; assembly: GCA_026709085.1. Taxonomy (GTDB): domain Bacteria; phylum Cyanobacteriota; class Cyanobacteriia; order PCC-6307; family Cyanobiaceae; genus Synechococcus_B. The sequence continues at coordinate 11,080 of JAPOTR010000066.1, forward strand.
GATCCCAGGAAAATATGGCGGAATTGCCGCAGAAGATTCCAGACCGTCAGCGTATTGGTGGCCAGCACAACGGCCGCCAGCCACGGCTGTGGGGCCAAGCCGTGGGTGGCCAGCCCGAAACACCAGAAGCAACCCAGGGGCAGCAGGCCCGTCATGCCCAGGGCCCCCACCACGTAGGCGGTGGTGGTGGCTGGCGTGCGTGGCCCGAAACCGCCCAACTCGGTGAGATCCTGGCTGTTGCTGATGAGAATCACGCTGCCGATGCTCATGCTGAGCAGGGCTTTGGAGAGGGCATGGGCCAGCAAGAGCAGCAGGGCGGTGGCCGGAAGCTTCAGGGAGATGAGAATGAACACCAGGCCCAGATAGGCGGTGGTGGTGTAGGAGAGGGCCCGCTTGATGTCCACCTGGGCCAGGGCCACCAGGGAGCCGCCAATGGCGCTGATGCCCCCAACCACTTGCAGGGCCGCCATGGCCACAGGCGAAATGGTGACGATGGGCATCAGCTTCAGCAACACGATGGCCCCACAGGTGACAACCACGGAATTGCGCAGGATGGAGGCGGGATTCGGCCCCTCCATGGCTTCATCCAGCCAGAGATGCATGGGGAACTGGGCACACTTGCCCGTCGGTCCGGCAATGAGGGCCAGGGGCATCAGGGTGGAGGCCACCGGCCCCAGGGGATGGTCATGGAACCAGGCGTTCAGATTGTCGAAATCCAGGGATCCGGCCCAGCTTGAGACCGCCACAATTCCCATCAGCATCAGCACGTCCCCCACCCGCTTGGTCAGAAAGGCATCGCGGGCGGCCGTCACCACCAGGGGCTGGGCATACCAGAAGCCCACCAGCAGGTAGGTGGAGAGGGTGAGCATCTCCAGGAGGAAGTAGCTCATGAACAGGGAACGGCTGAGCACCACGCCGCACATGGCCCCCTCGAAAAAACCCAGCAGGGCAAAGAACCGGGCCAGGGACCATTCCTTGTCCAGATAGCCCAGGGCATAGACCTGCCCCAGAAAACTGAGTCCCGTCACCAGTTCCAGGGCCCCCAGATTGAACCGGGACAGACGAAAATCCCAGTCGAACCGCAGATCCAGCACATGGAGCCAGGGCAGGGACAGGTCATAGGACCCATGACCCCACACCCAGACCAATGCCAGGCTGCCGTGGAGAAAGGCCAGCAGGGTGACCAGGAGGTTCAGGTAGGCGGCGGGGCGGGGGCCGTTGCGTCGAATCCAGCCCGCTGCCCAGGGCAGGGACAGCAGCATCCCGGCAAAGCCGTAGACGGGGATCAGCCAGGCCAGGCGGACCCAGGCAAACGCCAGATCCTCCGGCGTCAGCAGGAACGGTGTGGGGAGAATCTCAGCAGACATGGGCAGCAGCCAGCACGTTGGCAGGGGCTCCGGAAGGCCGTGGTCGCCTCAATGGCCCGAGGGGGGCGTCAACTCCGCAAGCCACTGGAGCACCTCCTGTCCATGGGTCTGTTCCTCGGCCAGGAGGCCACGGAAAAAGTCGGCGTTCTCCGTATCGCCAATGCGGACACAGAAGTCGGTAGCAGCAGCGTAATGGTCCACAAGGCTCTGTTCAAGACGAGTGTTGCCCCGCAGCAACTCTTCCAGACTTCCCGCGGTCACCACAGGCTGGAGTTGGGACGATCCCGGCGCCACTCCCAGCTTCAGCATGTGCTGGACAATGCGCTCGGCATGTTGCATTTCTTCCACAACTTCATGGCGGAAGCGGTCGGCGCTGGTCTGGTCTCCCCATTGGGCGAGAAGACCGGCCTGGGTCATATATTGCTGCACAGCGGAGAGTTCCAGGCTCAGGGCGCGGCCTAGATCAGCAAGAACGCGGTAATGAAGGCTGGCCATGGTGAGCAGAAACAGACGGATAAATCGGAAATCAACTGCGCCGGCGGGCGCCACTGAAGACAAGGATGGATTCCACCTCCCCATGGGGGCGGGCAATGATGTGGGCCGCCACAAGGCCGTCCCCCACCCGTTCACAGGCATCCGCACCGGCCCGCACGGCGGCATTGACCGCGCCGGTTTCTCCCCGCACCATCACGGTGACGTAGCCGCCACCCACCAACTCCCGCACCCGCAGGGTCACCTCGGCGGCCTTGGTCATGGCATCCGCCGCCTCAATGGCGGGCGCCAGACCACGGGTTTCAATCATGCCCAGGGCAATGCCGCTGACGGGTGGCTCCCCCGCTGCGGCGGAGGACCTGGCCGCTGCTGGCGCTGGCGGCGGGGAGGAGGAACGCCCCCGGTTCCCCTGCCGGGGCATGGATGCGGAGGCCCGGGTCGCTGCCGCCTGGGCTTGACGGGTAGCGGGCGGCGGAGCCGCTGCACTGCCGGAAGCCGTGGCCTTGGCCGTGCCGGAAGGTGGGGTTGTCCTGGGTTTGGGCCGGGGCGTGGAGTTGGGCATGGCTGATCATGGGAGGGGGTGGTGGCGCAGGGCCGGGGCGCTGGGGCAGGCTCAGCCGTCGGGGGACCAGAAGTCAATGATCCCGCCGATGGTGAGATCGGTGAGCACTTCGGGGTTGGGGCAGGCAAAGCGGGCTGCCGAGCCGCTGGCGGTGAACACCCAGTTGCCCACAGAGACGCCGACGGGATCCACGGCCACGTTGATTTTCCCCTTGCTGGTGCGCAGCACCCGCAGATAGCAGTGATCCAGACCGGCCACCCGCTGGGTACACACCAGAGATCCAATCACCTGCATGATTTCCATCAACCGGCCCCTCCGCCGGACCCGCCGGTCTGGTGGTCCGGTGTCTGAATCGAGCTCGGGGCCGGGGCGCCGGCCGCCTGGGACGTTGCTGAGGACGAGGCCGAAGCCTGGGCCGAAGCGGAGGACGAGGCCGGGGGTTTCTGGGGGGGATCCCAGTGGTCGATGATCCCCACGATGGTCAGGTCGCTGGGGTAGGACTTGCTGCCGGCCGCTTCACGGGCGGCGGAACTGCCCACGCAGATCACCCAGTCCCCGTCCCGGCACCCCACGGCATCCACGGCAACCAGGTGGGAACTGCCGTCCTGCACCACCTTCAGATGTTTGTGCTCGAAGCCGGGGATGCGGTTGGTGGACACGAGCGGCTTGATCACCTTGCAGATTCTCATTCAGTGCCCCTCCTCCGCTGGCGGTTCCAGGGAAGAACCCAGGACCTCGGGCGGCTTGTGGTGGTCCCCATCCCGCACCGTCAGCAGGGTATGCAGCAAGCCCTGGCGGGATAAGTCCCGGTAGCGCCCATGGACGGCGGCGGCAATGCGCTCACAGGAGCGCACAGCCCGCTCCCGGGAGCCCGGCACGCTGGAGTGGAAGTCATAACGGATCACCACGGGCGCCGGCAGGCCGCGGCTGATGTTCAGGCCCTTGAAGATCTTGATGCCCACGTCCAGGTCGGCGGCCCCCTCCTCCACGGTTTCCATGTGGGCGAAGTAGGTGAGGTTGCGCAGATGGATTTCCTTGAAGCCGATGCCCACGCCAATGAAGCGCTCCGCATGGCCGGCATCCCTGTAAGCCCCGTGGTGGAACTGACGCACGAAGTCAATCTGGGAGATGTTGTTCTCCAGCAGGTGGGAGATGAAGCGCACCATGCCCTCTTCAATGCCCCCCCCTGCCTCCTGCCGCACCCGTTCGCCAATGGCCGCTCGGGCAGCCTCGGGATTCATGGCCGCGGTCTGGCTGTACACCTCCCGGGCATCCAGCCAGCGGTTCAGGTTGGTGGCGCCGTCCGCTGTAGGCACGTGGATGCGGATGGCGTCCGTGTCCGTATCCAGCCCCAGCAGCAGCAGAGTGACAGAGGCGCCACAGCAGAAGCTGTTTTCCACCGCTTGGCGAAAATCATGGAGGCGGTTCAGGCCGGAGCGGGCCGCCAGGGTATCATCGGAGCCGTGGGCCGCACAGCCCTGGTGGTGTGGATCCAGGGAGCTGAAGTGGTAGACCACCACTTTCAGGTAGCGGGTGTCTTCATGGGCCTGGTTGGGCACCCCTTCCCGGTGGCGACGGTGTTCGGTCTTGATCCAGCGGGTGACGGTGCGCTCCACGTCAAACATGGCGCCGGCGTAGGGGCGGCGGCGGACGGAACTGAAGGGCAACCGCAATGCATAACTGATGGCATGGGCCAAGCGTCCGTCCGCACAGGGGCTCACGTCCAGCAGGTGAAAGCCACAGTCCATGAAAAAGGCGTCAAAGGCCGGATCCTCCGGCCCGCCCAGGGGATCATTGGTGAAAAAGGCCGCACTGGTGCGCTTGTAGGTCTCGAACACGCACCAAGCGAACAGGCTGCGCATATCCAACTGGGTTACCCAGGCCCGGGCCAGGATGTGCTCCGGCAGAGGGAAACCCAGTTCATCCAGGGCCAGGGTTTGGGCCTTCTGCTCAAAATCCGGCTCATGCTGGAGTGCGGAGATTCGCTTGAGCACCTCGACGATCTTGTCAAAGCTGCCCTTGACCTGGCTGTCGTAGGTTCGCAACTGTTGATTGCGCTCCCCGTTGGCGAGGGGGTGGAGCGGCCCCGTAGCGGCCACCGGGTCTTGGGGCCGAGGAGTACCGACGAGACCGGGCGACGACGGTTGCCCCACCGGTGTGCGGCCGTCAGGGCGGGGTGGCCGACGCCGGGGCGCTGTCGGCCCCAGGGACTGGTAGGGATCGCGACGGGCAAGCATGAATCAGCCGCGAGCTCCGCCGGAGAAGGTCACCAGAGCCCCCTTGTCGGTGTTGCCGCTGGAGCCGGTAATGGGACTGAGGGGAACCTCGGTCTCCCCATTGCGCTTGGGTTGGAAGGGGGCCATGGCGGACATGGGTCCAGGACGGGAGGGGTTACGCCGGCGGGACGAGGGGCCTTCCGTGCCCGTCACCCGTTCATTGCGGGACCAATCGTCTCCGGAAATCCGCACCCCCTGGGCCATGCCTTCACCCGTGACCCGGGATGGGGCCGGTGGCGTGACCGGGGCCGGGCTGGTGGGGCCAGCGGCGCCGGCCCTGGCCGCCAGGGGCTGGAGTGGGTTCCGTGACGGCAGTGCCGTGTTGGGACCACGCTGGTCAAAGCGGAACTCTTCCGTGCCCGTCACCCGGCCCCCCGCCATCCCGAAAGGGCCGGTGATGCGGGTTCCCCCTCCCCGTTCATAGAGGGTACCCGTCACCCCTGTAACCTGCCGCCGTTTCTGCTCCGTGTGGGCCGCCCGAAACGGAGAGGTGATGGTAAAGCGGGTCCAGGGGGCGCCTTCCAGGGGCTGGGGCAGATCTGCCGGAACTCCGTCTCCCTGGCCACAGGCGCTCTGGAACTGGTCGGCCCCTACGTAGGGGGTGCCGCTGACGGGCTCGCAGGCCCCCCGTTCCGCCCCCGTCATCACGCCACCGATGCCCGGCTGCAGACCGGTCATGGGCTGACCGGGGGTGCCGGGACCTACGGGCGTGCGGGCCACAATGGCGTTCTGCTCGGGCTCGCTGCAGAAGTTGCCGGACTGCTCCAGGCCCGCATAGGGGGTGCCGGTGACAGCCTTGCAGGCGCCGGGCTCGTCACCCGTGACCAGGGGAGAACGGCCCGTGCTGGCGCCGGACACGATCTGGCTGCGGTTGGTGGTGCTCAGCCCCACCTTGGCCGCCTCCGGGGCGGGGCGGCTCCCACAGAATGCGTCGTATTGCTGGCGACCCACGTAGTCGTCACCGGTAACGTTCTTGCAGGTCCCCGGTTCATCGCCGGTGACCTTGGCGGAACGGCCCACCTCGTTGCCGGTGACCGCTGATCCCCGCAGTGTGGAGAAGGTGCGCACCTTGGCGGGAGCCGGTCCACGGCCAATCTCCGGAGCGGGGTTCGTGTATTGGGAGCCGGTAAGCTGGTGGCCACTGCCGGGCTCGTCCCCGGTGACCTTGGCGGAACGCCCCACCATGACGCCGGACACCCGCTGCTCTGCCTGGGTGCGGGCCTGACCCACCTTGGCGGGTTGGGGCTGGGTGGGGCTGCCGCACCAGGTTTCTCCATGGTTGCCGGAGAGGTACTGGGTGCCGGTGATGGATTTGCAGGCGCCCGGCTCGTCCCCCGTAACTTTCATCGAGCGGCCCACTTCCGTCCCGGTGACCGTGTTGCCATAGCCGGTGGGGGTAACCGCGACTTTGCGGGGGCGGGACGGAACCTGGCTTTGGCAATAGGCCTGGAACACGTCAGCCCCCATGTATTCCGTCCCGGTGATGGTGCGGCAGGTGCTGGCTTCGTTGCCGGTGGTCTTGACGGAGCGGTCCGTGCGGGTGCCGGTCACGGTCTGCCCCGACGGGGTGGTGCTGGCGCCCACTTTCCAATGGGCATCATCGGCAGCCAGGCCAGGCTGGTCCTTGTCCTTGGGCCGATTCATGCCGCGGCGGGGACCGCAGGGGCGCTTGTTGTTGCCTTTCACGCACTGGCCGGCGGATCCGGAGCGAGCCTTCAGTTCCCGGACCCGTTGCGCCAACTCCCGGCCGGAGAGTTCCGGGTTGCCCTGACGGGCCACCGCGGCGCTGGAGGCGCTGGTGGGGGCATTGGCGGATTTGCCGTGCTTGGCCATGGCCAGCCGGCGGGCCAGCACCAGGGCACGGCTGGGGCTTGTGGCGGTCTTCGCCTTGGGCGTCTTGAGGCGGGCTTCAGCGGCGCTGCGGCGATCCGTTGCTGGGGCCGTCAGATGCAACGACAATGATCTACCCAGTGTTCCCGCTTCCTTCTTACGGCGTTTCTGGCAGTCACAGGCGTGGGTTCCATCCTGACGGTCAGTGGCGGCCGGTTGGGGCGTGGTGCGGGAAGGACGACGCACCGCAGTGCGAATCCGGTTGTTGCCGGGGTCGTTGCGTTTGCCCTGCCTGGAGAGGGACCGGCGCCGGGCCAGGGCCAGGTCACGGGTGGGATTGGAGATTTTGCGGGTATTCAGGTTCCGGGCCGTGGGGGGGGCTGCCGGGGCAACGGCAGCAGGCTGGGAGATGACCGTGGGCCGGGGGCGGGGCGGTGCTGCAACAACAGTTCTGGCGCCGGCGCGGCCGCGCTTGGAGCTTTGGTCGTCGGAAATATTCCGCTGGCGTGTTTTTGCGTAGCGCGAGGCGGCGGCCTTCCCTCCTGTGGAGAGGGCTTTGCGGCGCTCAAGTGCTGATTGACGGCTTGCCGTAGTAACCATGTCCGCCTCGGTGTGCTCGGTGTTGGTAGGGGGGATCAGGCAATGAAAGGTCACCGTGGGGCCGGATCGCCGGCCCCACGGTGAACAGGGTCAGGCGCGGCCTTCAAAGACCACGAAGGCTGTGCCCTGTGTCTGGGTGTAGGCGTCGTAGCCCGTCAGGCGAACGTGGTGATCGGGATAGGCGCGATGGCAGGCCTCAAGCTCTGCAACAATTGCACCCAGTTCAGCTTCGCCGAAGAAGGGGAGCTTCCAGAGAGACCAGTAGTTGCGCATGGAAGCGCTGGGTTGGACATGCTCAATGCAGGGTGTCCAACCCTGGGCGATGACGTAGGCGATCTGTTCGTAGATCTCCTCCTGGGTCATCGCCGGCAGGAAACCAAAGGTTTCCAGTGTGGCGACGGTTTGATAGTCGACCACCGAGCTGAAAGGCATGGATCCGTTTGAGCGAGTGGTTGGGGTGATGGGGCGGCGGCTGGGGTATGAACCGCTTGCGGTCAGCCGCCACAAGGGGCAAAGGTCCCTTCAGGTCTGGAATCAGAGGTCAAGCTTGTCGATGGTGTCGAACTCGAACTTGATTTCCTTCCAGGTGTCCAGGGCGATGGCCAGTTCAGGGCTGCTCTTGGCCGCCTCGGTGAGGATATCCCGGCTCTCCTTCTCAAGCTCGCGACCGGCGTTGCGGGCCTTGACGCAGGCTTCCAGGGCCACCCGGTTCGCGGCGGCGCCAGCGGCGGATCCCCAGGGATGACCGTGGGTGCCGCCACCGAACTGCAGCACCGAGTCGTCCCCGAAGATGGTGACGAGGGCGGGCATGTGCCAGACATGGATACCGCCGGAGGCCACGGCGAACACGCCGGGCATGGAGGCCCAGTCCTGATCAAAGAAGTTGCCCCGGGTGCGGTCCTCCGGCACGTAGGACTCCCGCAACTGATCAATGAAGCCCAGGGTGGTTTGACGGTCCCCTTCCAGCTTGCCCACCACGGTGCCCGTGTGCAGGTGGTCGCCACCGGAGAGACGCAGGCACTTGGCCAGCACACGGAAGTGGATCCCGTGCTTGGGATGGCGGTCGATCACCGCGTGCATGGCCCGGTGGATGTGCAGCAACATGCCGTTACGGCGGCACCACTTGGCCAGGCCGGTGTTGGCCGTAAAGCCGCCGGTGAGGTAGTCGTGCATGATGATGGGCATGCCCAACTGCTTGGCGTGCTCGGCCCGGGCATACATGTCTTCCGGGGTTGCCGCGGTGCAGTTGAGGTAGTGCCCCTTGCGTTCGCCGGTCTCCTGCTCCGCGGTTCTCACCGCCTCGGCCACAAAGTCAAAGCGATCCTGCCACCGCTGGAACGGCTGGGAGTTGATGTTCTCGTCGTCCTTGGTGAAGTCCAGGCCGCCCCGGAGGCACTCGTAGACCACCCGGCCATAGTTCTTGCCGGACAGACCCAGTTTGGGCTTGATGGTGCAGCCCAGCAGCGGCCGGCCGTACTTGTTCATGCGGTCCCGCTCCACGGCAATGCCGTTGGGGGGGCCCATGCAGGTCTTGATGAAAGCCAGGGGGAAACGGATGTCCTCCAGGCGCAGGTGGCGGAGGGCCTTGAAGCCGAACACGTTGCCCACCAGCGAGGTGAGCACGTTGGTGACGGAGCCCTCCTCGAACAGGTCGAGGGGATAGGCAACGAAGGCGTAGAAGGACTCGGGGTCCGCGGGCACGTCTTCGATGCGGTAGGCGCGGCCCTTGTAGAATTCCAGGTCCGTCAGAAGTTCGGACCAGACGGTGGACCAGGTGCCGGTGGAGGATTCAGCCGCCACCGCGGCGGCCACTTCTTCCCGGGGCACCCCTTCCTGACCTGTGCATTTGAAGCAGGCCAGAATATCGGTGTCGAGGGGGACGTAGTCGGGAGTCCAGTAGGTATCCCGGTACTCCTTCACACCAGCGTCATACTTTTTGCTCATGGGCTTGTGATGAAAGGGGACGTGAGGTGGGAGTTAGCTCAGTCCTTCATGCCGGAACCGGAGGGTGTCGGTCCATTGCCGAGAACGGGTTCAACTTCACGATGAGGGCGGGCGATGATGTGGGCCGCAACCAGGCCATCACCGACCCGCTCACAGGCATCCGCACCGGCCCGCACAGCAGCGTTGACGGCGCCGGTCTCACCGCGGACCAGAACAGTCACGTAGCCGCCGCCAACAAATTCGCGACCGATGAGGCGCACCTCTGCGGCCTTGGTCATGGCATCGGCTGCCTCAATGGCAGGGACGAGGCCGCGGGTTTCAATCATGCCTAGGGCGATGCCCATGGTTTCATTGGCCATTGCCGAATTCCGTGGGGGGAATGTTCATTGCTGACTTTCTCTGCTGAAGTCTCCATCCGTCAAGGGATTTGCGGCCGTTTTGGCATCAGGAGTTCTTGACAAAGTGATTAGCATTACTTATAGGTCTCTCGGCAACTAAGAAGTTGTACTTAGCAAGATGGGGGAATCCACACAGGTTTCCGTGGCAACCGTCACCAAAGTCCATGTCTCTCCCCCAACGGGTCGCTCCGTGTGACGAGACTCTGATGGACTCTGATCAGCTTCTGCGGCTGCGGGCGTTGATGGCGGTAATGGCCCGCATGGCCGCTATTGCCGCTTCTTCCACGTCCCCCTCCCGCCCCGCCATGGTGAGCCGGCCAAAGGCGCCCACAGCCTTCACGTCCACCAGGGTGATGTTGGAGGCTTTCTCCGCCTCGTTGGCGGCGTACAGCACATACCCCGCCGGTTCCGTCTCCAGGATGAACATGCTCATGCCCGCCTCGATCATGGATCCACGGCGGTTCTGGCGGTTGATCAGCACTGCGTGGTCCGGGGTGATGGCGCGGATCACCTCGTACCAGGTGACGTCACAGTGGGTGCGATCCTCCACCCGGCTGCCAATGGCCCCCAGCACCGCGTCACCGGAGTGGAGCACGTTGCTTTGATCCAGGTGATAGAGAGCCAGGGAGCCAAAGGCCCGCTCTACCACCATCTGCCCCAATCGCACGGTGCTGGCCTTCAGGGCAATATCCGTCATGCGATGCACCGCCAACCCTGGCGACACCTCCAACCAGAGGCAGGCGTCCCCGGGAATGGGCAGAAATCCCCCGGACACCGTGCCTGCATAGGCCGCCAGTTGGGGCTGCAGGGAATCCAGAAACACGTAGCTGCGCAACTCGATCCGCTCGGCCGACTGGGGGGTGAGTCCAGAAGGAATGCTGCCGCTCAGTCCCGTAATTCTTGGCTTTGGCCGCGAAGGCGCCATGCTGTTGCCGGAAGGGTGGACCGGCCTGGACTCCAGGCCCCATTCCCCCACGGAACAGGCAAGCACAGGAGATGGACAAACACTAACATGGGTCCACTTGTGGCGGTGGGGGGAGAATTGGCTTGACCAGATCGAAGCCCTTCAGCGGGCAGTCACCCTGTGGAAAACTCAGTCAAGAGTCTTCCACACGAAGCGTGAGGATGCCGTGTACTTCCAGATGAAGTCCACCACGATGCCCGCCACCAGCGCCCCAAGCCCCAGGCCCTGGCGGCTCGTGTTGGCGTAGGTGGCTGTGGAGACGAGGATATTGGCCATGAGGCCGGGAGAGCAGACCAGCAGGAACTTGATCAGGCCAAGGAACAACGCCCTGCCCCGCAAACGGCGGGAGCGGACGGTGAGGCGATTGTTGACCCAGTAGTTGGAACTGGCCCCTGCGGCAACGGCCACGCTCTGACTGTGGAGAAAGCTCCAGCCCCAAGCCCTGAGGATCAGAAAGAGGCTGGCGTGGACAACCGTCCCCGAGAGCCCCACCAGAGCGAAGCTGATGACGCGCCTGGGCGCCCTGCCACCTGTGATTCGCGCCAGGAGCGACACCAACTGATCCCAGAGGACAGCGTTCCCCATCCTTGGGTGTCTAATTCCCGGCCATGGCGTTGTGTGCAGGAAAGCCAAGCCGTTCCCGCACCAGATACAGAGGCCGCCCCTTCACTTCACGGTAGATGCGCCCCAGGTATTCGCCAAAGATCCCCAGCACCGTGAGTTGGACCCCACCGAGGAACATGACGCCAATGAGCAACAGCGCCCAGCCCCTCACCCATTCCTCCGTGAAGAGCCGCCCACCAGGGCGTAGATAATGCCCAGCAGGGACAGCCCAGAGGCTGTGAGGCCCACCCACGTGGCCACCCGCAGGGGCACGGTGGAAAAGGAGAAAATGCCGGAGACGGCAAGGGAGACCATCTTCTTCATGGTGTAGCCGGTCTCCCCGGCAAGGCGGGCCTGCCGGTCGTAGAGTACGGGCTCCTGTCGAAACCCGGTCCAGGCCACCATGCCTCGCACAAATCTATCTCTCTCCGGCATGGCCAGGAAGGCGTCCACCACCCGACGATCCATCAACCGGAAATCCCCCGTGTCCAGGGAGATAGCTGTATCGGAGAGCGCCGCCATGAGGCGATAAAAGAGCCCGGCGCTCCAGCGCTTGAACACGGATTCTCCATGGCGTTTGCGGCGCATCCCGTAGGCCACGTCAATCCCGTCGCGCCAGCGCTCCAGCATCCGGGGGATGATCTCGGGCGGATCCTGAAGGTCGGCATCCATGACCGCTACCCCATGGCCGGCGGCATGTTCCAGGCCGGCGGTCACGGCGATTTGATGGCCGAAGTTCCTGGAGAGGGCCACAACCCGCACCCGGGGTTCAGCCGCCTGGAAATCTTGCAACAGGGCAAAGGTGCCGTCCCGGCTGCCGTCATCCACGTAGAGGACTTCAAAGCGGCAGGAGGTTTCCCTGTCCATGACGTTCAGCAGCCGTTCATGGGTCTTACGGATGACCGCTTCCTCGTTGAAGCAGGGAACGACGATGGAGCAGAGAGGAGAGGGATGCTTCGGGGGGGGGGGGGCACAAGTGTGAAGGGAGGCCTTGACGGCAGGGCGACGGAGTCAGCTTAAGTCATTGGCAATGGACTGCTGTCCTGGGTTTCCCTCATCTACTTGGAAGACTTGTCCAGAGGCGCCCTGGCTTGTTGGCATCTCAACCGTCCCTGACCATCCCTTGAATGCTGTCAACGAAGACCTGAAAACTTTTGGATGTATTGGAGCCGAGCGACAATTTAGAACCAATTTCCCTTGATCCAGAAACTTTCTGGTAGGCGCCTTGGGTGATCTTTTTCAGTTCCTTGGCTGGCGAACCAATCCTATCCGGTATGCGATAGTTTCTCTTATTTTTGTACTGATTCGCTAAGCCAGTCATATTGAGACCATCCTCAACCGCAGTAAGATCACCAAAATACCAGCTTTCCAACTCGCGGCAGATAATTCTGACAATCACGTGATCCTGCTTCGCCTCGGGACACTTCTCAATAAGTTCCGTTTTTAAGTTCCGGCAGTCCGAACTATCCTGATCGCACATGACGACAAAAGTTGTCTCCGGTGGCCAGTGGCGCAGGCGGCGCGTCATCTGGCGCTTCAGATCCTGCTTGCCCTCAAAGACCACGTACTTTACCGCCACACCAGGGGGCAGCAGGCGTGGAAGCAGTCCCTTCAGCATCTCCTTTGCGGACTGCTCCTCCAGCAAAAACGCAAGAATCATCCTTCCGGGTCCACCCCCTCGAAGGAGCCCTGTTTCCACAAGCGCCCCATCTTGTCGCCATCCTCCATCCAGGCCTTCAACTGAGCGTTGTCGCTTGCCCTGTGAATCGTGGTGTAGCCCCCCTGCTTTTGCAGCCAGAACACCTCTTCCACTTGCGCAGCGTTGAGGAAATCCGGTGAATGGGTGGAGATCAACACTTGCCCTCCCCGTTGGGCATAGGCGCGAAACTCTTCAGCCAACTCCTCCAGAAGGCTGGGATAAAGTTGATTCTCCGGCTCCTCAACGCACAGAAGAGGATGGGGGTCAGGGTCATGGAGCAAGGTCAGATAGGCCAGCATCTTGATGGTGCCGTCAGAAACATGGCGGGCCAGAAACGGGTCTGCAAACGCCCCGTCCTGGAATTTGAGCAAGACTCGCCCCTCCTCCGTCTGCCTGGATTCCACCTGGGTGATGCCGGGAACCCGCCGCTGGAGGGCATTTTTGATGGTGGAGAAGACCTGGGGATGGTTGTCGTGAAGGTATTCGATCACAAGGGCGAGATTCTCCCCCTCCCGGGACAGGTGTTCCCCATAGCCGGCCTCCGGCTCGTTGCGGGCGCGGCTGACGTGGAAATCGGACACGTGCCAGCGTTCGATCAGGTCACCCAGGGCAACCACGGCAGGGAAGCGCTCGAACTGGGCCAGCCCCTTAATGGCCAGCAGATCGGGAGATTTCAAGGTCTGCTCCTCACGCTCAAGCTCGGCTGCCGTCTTCACCTCTGTGATCTCGTTGGTGACGGCAGAGCCTTTGCCCTGCTTGAAGTCCAGGAAATGCCATGGTGCGCCGTATTGTCCACGACGATAGCGCAGGACTTCCCGCTCCACCACCGGTTTACCGCGCTGATCAGCATTGATGGAGATGGCGTAGCTGATCAGTGGCGGCTTCTCATGCTTCTCAGACTGGATGCGATAGGCAACCTCAATCTTGATTGGCCCGTCACTATTGCGGCTGCGCACCTCGTGGAAGCCGCGGCGGCCGCCCAGCTTGGCCAACGCCGTGCCCACGTTGGCGTTCATGGCATCCCGCAGGAAGCCGAACACCGCGAAGAGGCTGGACTTACCCGTGCCGTTAGCGCCAACCAACACCGCAAGCCGGGGAATGTGCAGCATCTCCACATGGCGGAAGGCGCGGAAGTTGCGGATGCGGATGCGCTCAATCTGCATGGCCGGAAACGGGTTGGGTCAAGTCGTTGGTGATGTCAGGGCGCCCTTGTGTGGGGCAAGATTAATGGGGAGACCCCCATGGCGAATCTGTGCCAGCCGTCAGGGACCTGGGGAAAAGCTCCTCTCCATCAAGGCTTAAACTCCTCAATAAGCCAGCAGCTTCTGCTGGATCTGCCTAACATGTCAATGAAAAGTCCTGCCACCGTACGCTTCCAAGGTCCACCCCGCTTATTCTGGCTCGTCTCTGCACTACTGGTTGCCCTGTTCTGGGGCTTGGCCGCCCTCAAACACGCCTTATTGCAGAGCAGCGGGTTTGATCTGGGTATCTATGACCAAGTGGCATGGCAAATGAGCCAAGGGCTGGAACCCCGCTCCACTCTCCTTGGTCTCCACCACATGGGCAACCATGGCGCCTGGATGTTCTATGCCATTGCGCCGCTCTACTGGCTGGCTCCTTCGGTGCATTGGTTGTTTTTTACCCAGGCTCTGGGGCTCATCATCACGGCCTGGCCCCTGTGGCATCTGGGGGCGCAGGCCGGGCTTAAACCACGGGAGCGGTGGCTGATCTGTGGCTTGTGGTGGCTCCAGCCCGTGGCGTTCAACGTGAATCTGTTTGATTTCCACCCTGAGACCTGGGCCATGCCCTTCTTGGCCCTGGCCATTTGGGCCAACCGTGCTGAGCGGCGCTGGCTCTGGCGCATGGCCCTCTTTGCCGCCATGGGCTGTCGGGATGGATTGACGCTTATTGTGATGGGTTTGGCCCTGGAGCAGATCTTACGCCGTCGCTGGCGTTGGGGCGCAGAAGCGCTGTTGTCAGGGGGGGGGTGGCTCCTGTTGCTGGCGGCGGGCCTCTATTCAATCCTCAATAACGGCGGCGGGGTCGCTGCAGTGATTCGCTACAATCACCTTTGTGAGGGTGGGTGTGAAGGTGTCGGTCATATTATTCGCAGCGTCCTACTTGACCCCATTCATTTGTTCGGCGCTTTGGACTGGGCAAGCATTCTCTTCTACCTGTTCCTGGTCAGCCTACCCCTGGCTTTCTACTGGCGACGCTCTTCATTACCCCTCCTTGCAGCAACTCTGCCTTTGCTGGCTGTCAATATCCTCTCGTCGTTGTCATCTCAGCAAGATCTCATCCATCAGTACAATCTTCCTATCGCTATCCTCCTGGTTGTGGCCAGCATGGACGGTTTGGCGGCGGACCTGCGCCAAGGTCGTCTCTGGCTGACGCAGCGGCTCTGGTTCTGCTGTTTCTGGGCATCTCTATGCTTTGTTGTTCTGGTAAATCGAGGCCATATTTTAGGTTATCATCTAGTCTCAAGATTTGATGATGTACAGCCAGTTGAAACTATGATTCGGTTTCTTCCTACTGGTGATCGAGCTAAGCATGATCATGTTCCGTCCCTGAATGAACTGAGCCAGGCTCAAGATCTGATTCATCGCATTCCCGCTGATGCCGCTGTGCTTACACACAACAATCTGGCCCCTCACGTCAGCCACCGCCCCGTGGTCAAGCTATTAAGCGCTGATGCGCATCCATTATCAGATTTTGCCGAATTTGATGTGGCATTCCTGGATCGCAAGAACCCATGGTATGGTTTGAGCCATTCTGCGACTGCCCCCCAGCACACTGCCGCCACCATCGAGCGGTTAAAAAATCTGGGCTGGACTTGTGACGAGAAGGGTCGATTTGCGCTCTGCCAGAGGCCGGAGTGATATGGAATTACTGCAAGAGGTCAGGGCGGATGTCAGGGCTGACGGTGCTGGCCTTGAGGGCAATATCCGTGATGCGATGTACCGCCAGGCCGGGGGCCACTTCCAACCAGAGGCAGGTGTCGCGGGGATGGGGAGAAATCCCCTGGACACGGCGCCTGCATAGGCGGCCAGTTGGGATTGCAGGGAATCCAGGAACACGTAGTGCGCAACTGTCCATGGCGCCGTCGTGGCGGTGGCGGGTGAATTGCCGGTGCCGGATCAGGCAAACTGGGCCTTGGCCCTCTGGAATGGCCTGCTGTTGCTGGCGCTGGATGGTTGGGACGACAACTCCATTCCCCTCGCCTGGCGATCCTGGGGTTGATCCTGGCCGCCATTGCTCCAAGGTTGGTCTCCCTGCGGGTAAATTTTACCCTGGATCTTGCCCTCACCGCAGTCATCACACTGGCCCTGTGGCAACTCTCTGGCGCTGGCAGTGGCACGCGCCCCATGGAGGGCATTGGCTTTCAGGCATGCTTGCGGCATTTGGCCTGGCGGCAGCACTGTTGGTGAAGCAAAGCGCCGTTCTGGTTTTGGCGGCTCCCACTCTCTGGACGGTGGCGACCGGCATGGGGGAACACCGGCGGCGGCGGCCGCAACGGCGCTGGCTTGATCCTGCCCTGGCTGCACCAGAACTGGATCACCGCCATTGGCGGCGCCCATCGGCAGTGGGGATGAAGCGCCCCGCCAGTGGCGATGCATCCCCACGGTTCCAGGGTGAGAGTCCCATCCGGCCCGCAGGGCCGTGAACACAGGGGCGGTAATCCGGTCTTCCCCGTGACCGTTGCTGAGCACCAGCAGGAGAGGGGTAGGGGGTTTACTAGAGTGGGGCATGTCCCTTCTTCAATGCCTGTCTACATGAATTGCATGAAGAAACTCTTCTTGAAAGCGTGCTGCTTCTGTGAGTGTACCGGATACTCTTGGCCATGCTTGACTGATTTCTTGGTTTCTTTCACGATAGTCACGTATTTTCTTGGAGAAACGTTGCCCTTGGGGTAAAGCCTTGAGTTGCCCTGCAGGATCGGGGTGGCATTCCCAATTCTGTTGCTGAAAGATGGCGTTGTCTGGAAAGATAGCGGTCAGCACCCAGGCATCCATGGTTTTGGAAGGAGTGCAGAGGATGGTCTGTGGCGGGCAGCTCTCCTCCCCCAGCCAACCGAGGAGAACCTTTCGTAATGCATCCGTTGTGTGGTGGGATGGCGGGCAGGGCTTTGCGCACGGGAGATCATTCTGTGGTGGGGATTGGATCCCTGTGCTAGCGTATGTCTTGTCTGCAACATCGGCATCTACATGAATAATTAAGAGGTCCCATTT
Source organism: Cyanobacteria bacterium MAG CAR3_bin_5 (assembly GCA_026709085.1). Lineage (GTDB taxonomy): Bacteria > Cyanobacteriota > Cyanobacteriia > PCC-6307 > Cyanobiaceae > Synechococcus_B. Next base: position 28,044 of record JAPOTR010000066.1, read on the forward strand.
GGATGGGGACAGTTTTGAAAAGCTAGACAGAGAACCGTCACCTTTCTCAGTCGCCTGACGGCTCCAATGATACACCCCACCCCATCCAGGTCCATGTAGCCTAAAGTTTGCTCCAAAGACAGCGGAGTCCTCCGCCGGCTGCAGGGTATCAAACTCAAACTCAGCACCAGCCAGCAAGGAACGGACAATTGCTTCAAGGACAATGCTGTCGGTTGGACCTTCAACAACAACCGCGATTCGCAACGGCTCAGACATTGGGAACACCTCCCAGGTGTCCCATCACCCACAGCCGAGATAAGGACAGACCGTGCTTTGCTGCTTTTCCCAACAGGTCTTGGTCAACAACTACACGGCGAATGGATGTGCGGCCTGAGGAGGTGCGTGATACCGTGAACAGACGCACACGATCATCTTGCAGGAGAAGGCCATCCAGAATCAACGGGTTGTGGGTGGTCAGCAGAATCTGGCGCGGCTCATCCATGGCCATATGCCATCGACACAAGCACTCCATCAGCGCCCGGGCCAATCTGGGGTTCAGGCCATGGTCTGCATTGTCCACTGCACAGAGAGGTGGACTGTCTTTTTGTCCAGTGATGACCGCTAAAAAGAGGGCATATAAGGCCCCTTCAGAAGCTTCATAGGCAGATAGAACGTTTCGTCCCTCTTCCATGAAACGATCACGAAATTCGATTGTAGTCTTTACAGAGGATTTGATTGGAGACAACGGCTGTTGAACCTCTGACGTTAATTTGATTTCCTTAGCCCAATCAATGAGATCCAGAACATCTTCACAAATCGTCCTGATCTTGTCATCCTCATAACCCTGTATTACCAGATTGTGAACCGCCCTCAAAAGACCACCTCCCGATAAGCCCAACGGCGTTTTGGGCTGTGTTTCTGGCATAACGCCGCGCAACACAGCCGTGGTTGGGGAAAAGATGACGTAGCGTTGCAAAGACTCCAAGAGGGAGAGGGTGGGTCCTTCAGCAACTTCAACAGCTTTCAGGGCGGCCAGGCCCCGTTCCTTGTTCCACTCCTTGCTTGCGGGCGAGCGCCCAGCCAGTTGGACGCCATTCTCTTTCCAGGACTCACTCTTGAACGTCCAGGCCGGATCCGGATCCTCCGGGTTGTTCCATAGGGATACTCCGTATTCTGCTGACGCGCCATGGGCTTCAAAACGCAGATGGCCAGGGGTTTTTACTCCAGGCTTAGCGGGGAAGGCGGACTTGTAGAGCTTGGGAACACCAGGGCGAACTCCTCTTGCCCGCAATGCCTCCTCATCAACCTTGCCGTTGGCAGCAGCAGAAAGTACCCCCAGAGCTTCCAGCAGATTACTCTTGCCGCTGCCGTTGGCGCCAATGAAGACGTTCACCTGCCCCAGCTCAACTGTCACATCCTCCAGGGACTTGAACGTCTTGACCGAAAACCTTTCAATCACGTCCGGCTATGCTCCCATGGACTCTCATAAAAGCATAGGGCGCCTCTGAACAGGCCTCCTGCCAAGTGGTTAGGATTGTGGGATGAACGGAGTTTTGTGGGGATGGGGAGCATGGAGAGGAGCTTTTCCGCCCTCCCCGCAAGCGACCGGGGACAGCCCTCTCTCTGCTGTAGCCTCCGCCCGATGGGCTTACCGACCACGGGAGAAGGCGGATGATCGGCACCTCGTCCTGACTGGGGGCCGTCTATTGGTTACGGCGCTGGTTGCCCCTGCTGCTGATCTGACTGGTGGCCACGGTGGCGGATCGGGTGTACTTGGCGGCGGATCAGACGGTTCCCGCTTGGGATCAGGCTGACTACCTGAATAGCGCAGTGGACCATGGCCGGGATCTGTTTCTGCTTCCGGGTGGTGGATGGCCGGGCTGGCGGGAGTTGCTCTTGCTGTCTCCCAAGATTCCGCCCTTGGTCTCCCTTGTCCATGGCGCCGTCATGGCGGTGGCGGGTGAATTGCCGGATCAGCCAAGCTGGGCCTTGGCCCTCTGGAATGGCCTGCTGTTGCTGGCGCTGGATGGTTGGGGCGACAACTCCATTCCCCTCGCCTGGCGATCCTGGCGTTGATCCTGGCCGCCATTGCCCCAAGGAAGGATCGATTTGCACTCTGCCAGAGGCCGCAGTGATATAGAATTACTGCTGGATGCCAGGGCGGATGTCAGAGGCCTGGGGGCAAATATCCTCTCCATATTCTCCATCAAAGCTTAAGCAGATTCTCAACTTGAGCTAACAATCCCCAGGAAATGGGCAGAAATCCCCTGGACTTGTGCATGTTAAAGACGTCATGCTGTTGCCGGAAGGGTGGACCGGCCTGGACTCCAGGCCCCATTCCCCCACGGAACAGGCAAGCATAGGAGATGAACAAAGTACTAACACGGAGCCCGGTATGGCGTCGGGGGTGACGCCTCAGCGTGGTGCTGGCCACCTGCAGCCAAGCGGAAGCCGTTGGCCCCATGGTCCGGCAGTTGCTCAGCCAAGTGGCTGGCGCGGCGGCGTCTGGCGCCGGCCCATGGGAGCCTGAACGACCTGATGAGTAGCTTTATGGTATTGCCCCTGGTCACAGTATTGTCCCTGTCACCGTGAAGGCCATGGCCGCTACTCCGAGAGGAAAGGTCTTCCCTGATCAGGGCTACCTTCCAAGGCGCTGCTGCCCCGTCCATGCCCTGGTCCATATTTTCTCCCGCCTGGCTGCAACCACCCTGGCCCAGCCAAGGTCAGTATCGGCAAGATCGGCATCCCCACTCCCATGCCCACCAGCCCACCCACACCCTGACCTGTTCCACGACCGGGGTGACCTGGGCGCCCGGCCCGCCCGGTCCGTCAACCGGATTCCGTCCGGGCTTCGCAGAACTCCAGCAACTGGCCCAACTCTCGTTCCAGGGCGGCAAGGTCCAGGCGGAACGCGCTCCAGCGCCCCTCGTCCAGGTGGCGCAGCAACCAGCGGCGGTCCTCCTGCAGGGCCTGGATGAGGGCAGCGATGCGCTCCGGTCCTTGGTCTGGAACGGGGTTCGGGGTGGCCATAGGGTGGTGATCGACGTTGAACAGCGGAGTGGAAGCACAATGACCGCCATCATCCACCATGCTGAACGACGGCTTTTGCAATTGCTCCATGGGTTTCCTCTTTTCTCCGGGAAGTTGGATCACCGTCTCGGGCGCGTCCCTGGCCGTGTTTGGCCTGATTGCCTATGGTACGGATCACCCCATCCTCAACCTGGTGGGACTTTTCTCCGGCATCCCCGTGCTCCTGGGCGGCCTGGCCTTGAAGTCGTCGGAGTTACCCCCTGTCCCCTGGTTGCGCCCGCCGGATGCCCGGAGCAAGGGGATGCGCCAAACTGTTGCGACCAAGGTGCAGCAGCGTGTGGTAAGGGACGTGCAGCGCTGGTGCTACGGCCAGAAGGCCCATCTGGAGAGTTCCCTGGAGGCCCTCAAGCTTTGGCGGGAGGATAAGCCGCCGCAACTGATCGGGCTCAGGGAAGATGATGTGCAGGGCCGCTATCAACTCACCATGCGCTTTCAACTGGGTTCCGATGAGGATAGTCAGACCTGGCTTGACAAGAGGGATCGTCTGGCCCGCTTCTTCGGCCCAGGACTGGAGGCGGCCGTGGTGGTGATTGACCCCCGCCGGGTTGATGTGCAACTGCTCAGTTGCTGAACAGGTTGTCCATGGAACCGTCCCCGCCCATCACCCCTGACCTCACCCGGGTGCAGGTGTTGTCCGAGGCCCTGCCCTACATCCAGCGCTTTGCCGGCCGCACGGTGGTGATCAAGTACGGCGGCGCCGCCATGGCGCAGGAGAACCTGCGCCAGGCCGTATTCCGCGACGTCACCCTCCTGGCCTGTGTGGGCCTCCGTCCCGTGATGATCCATGGGGGCGGCCCGGAGATCAACACCTGGCTGGCCAAGTTGGCCATTGAGCCGGAGTTCCACGCCGGCCTGCGGGTCACCAGCGCCGAGACCATGGAGGTGGTGGAGATGGTGCTGGTGGGCCGGGTCAATAAGCAGATTGTCAACGGCATCAACCATCAAGGCGGCCTGGCGGTGGGGCTTTCCGGCAGTGACGGCCAACTGGTGCAGGCCCGCACCTATGACAACGGCTCCATGGGGCTGGTGGGGGAAGTGGAGCGGGTAAAGCCCGATCTGCTGCTGCCCCTGCTGGAGCAGGGTTATATCCCGGTGATTTCCAGTGTGGCCGCGGATCCTTCCGGCGTATCCCACAATATCAACGCCGACATCGTGGCCGGGGAGATTGCCGCGGCGCTCCATGCGGAAAAGCTGATCCTGCTCACCGATACGCCCGGGGTGCTGCGCCAGCCGGGGGAGGTAAGCACCTTGCTGGAACATCTCACCATTGGCGAGGCCCGCGCCCTCATGGCTGACGGTGTGGTGAGTGGAGGCATGGCTCCCAAAACGGAGTGCTGTATCCGCGCCCTGGCCCAGGGGGTGCGCTCCGCCCATATCGTGGACGGCCGGGTTCCCCATGCCCTGTTGCAGGAAATTTTCACTGATTCCGGCATTGGCACCATGATCTCGGGCTAAGCAACCGGAAATCGCCGCCCCAATCACCGCGTCAGCATTCCAGGAAACCGAACCCCATGGCTCACGTCAAGCTCCACCTCCTCACGGCCCTTGTGGCGGCAGCGGGCCTTGCAACTCCGGCAACACCACAGGAGATTGACGTTCTGTCCGGCTTGGACTGGCTGGAGCGGTTCGACTGCACCGTAGCGGTAGCAGGCTTGACACCCCACACTCCCCAAACCCGGAAGGCATTGAATGCCCTCAAGGAAATTACCGGCCGCGAGACCGTGTTTGTTGCCGTCTGCCGTGATCCCGAGACTGGTGGAGACGTGATTGTCGGAGCGGATCCAGCCACGTTGAACTCTCTCCTGCAGCAATAAGCCCCGCCCAATAACGACGCCATGCTCGGAGGTGCAGTCTCAGAGATGCACGGGATCGGGGTCGATGGTCAGATCCACCCCACGGGGTAGCACTGCCCGCAGATTCTGCCCCGGTGAAAACGGCAGGGGGCCTTCCGGGCCGTGGAGCAACAACTGCCAGCGGCTGCGCTGGGCCACCCGGGCTACGGGGGCGGGCGCCGGACCCACCACGGTCCATCCCCGACGACCCAGATCGGGACTCAGGTGGGCTGCCAGGAGCGCCGCCCCGTTGGCCGTGGCGCGGGCACTGGGGCCGCTGAGGCGCAGCAGGCAGGCGCGCACGTAGGGCGCCAGCCCATGGCGCCGCCGGTTTTCCATCTCCTGGTTGAGGAAACGGTCATAGGAGCCCTCCACCAGGCTGCGCACCACCACGTGCTCCGGGGCATAGGTCTGCACCAGCACCTCGCCGGGTTTGGCGCCCCGCCCCGCCCGCCCGGCCAACTGGAAAAACACCTGCAACGCCTGTTCCTGGGCCCGGAGATCCGGCCGATACATCAGGCCGTCCGCCGCCAGCACCACCGCCATGGTCACGTTGGGAAGATCCATGCCCTTGGCCAGCATCTGGGTGCCCACCAGCACGTCCGCCTGATGCCGGGCAAATTGCTCCAGGATGCGCCGGTGGCCATCCTTGCCCCGGGTGGTGTCGTGGTCGTAGCGCAACAGGCGCAGATCGGGGAGTTGTTGTTGCAGCAGTTCCACCACCCGCTGGGTGCCGATCCCGAAGGGTTTGAACGCTGTGGAGCCACAGTGGTTGCAGCGGGTCTGCAACGGTTGCCGATGGTTACACCAATGGCAGCGCAGTACGTCCTGGCGGCCGCCGGGGCTGTGGCGGCGATGCACTGTGAGAGGCACAGCGCAGTGGGGACACATCACCGCTTCCCCGCAACTGCGGCAATTCAGAAACGGGCTGTATCCCCGCCGCGGCACAAACAGCACCGCCTGCTCACCGCGACCACAGACGGTCTCCAGCCGATCCCGCAAGGGTCTGCTGATGGCTGTGCGTTGCCCCCTGGCCAACTCCTGCCGCATGTCCACCACCCGAATCGGTGGCAGCCGGCCACCGGCCAGCCGTTCCTTGAGCCGTAGAAGCTGGCAGGCCCCGTCCTGGCAGCGGCGCCAACTCTCCAGGCTGGGGGTGGCGCTGCCCAGCAGCAGGGACGCCCCATCCTGCCGGGCCCGGTAACGGGCCACGTCCCGGGCGTGGTAGCAGGGCATGGGGGCCTCCTGCTTGTAGGACGGGTCGTGCTCTTCGTCCAGCACCACCAGGCCCGGCAGCGCCAGGGGCAGAAACACGGCGGAGCGGGTGCCCACCACCAGCCAGGGGCCGCCATGACGGCAGCGCTCCCAGGTCTGGCGCCGCTCCCCGTCGCTCAGATGGCTGGAATAGGAGAGAGCCCGGTCCGGGAAGCGGCGGCGGCAGCGATCCAGAAGCTGGGGGATCAGGCCGATTTCCGGGCACAACAGGAGCACGTCCCGTCCCTGGGCCAACCAGAAGGCTGCTGCCTGGAGATAGATCTCGGTCTTGCCTGAACCGGTGACCCCCCACAGCAGAGCTTCCCGCCCCCGTCCGGGGGATGCGGTCAAGGAGGCCAGCACCCGGGCTTGGTCAGGGGTGAGTTGGCGCGGGGTTTCCGGTGGGGGGCCAGAGTCGGATGGCTGGAGTCGGGGCTGCTCCGGATCTTGATCGTGGCGGCTTTCCAGCCTCAGCACACCGGCTCTGGAAAGATTCTCCACCGGTACGCGGCTACAGCCGCTGTCCTGCAACAGGTCCTTCAGCCAGCAGCCCTGTGGGCCATGGCGATCCAGATACTGGAGCAGGTGCTGTTGACGTTTTGTCACGTCCTGCCCGCCTGCAAGGTGGGGCTGGCGTTGCACCCAGACTCGCCGCCGACCCTTGCGGGGGTTGGGGCCTCCAGCCCGTTGACCCAGTACCCCTGGCGGCAGGGCCGTACGTAGAACCTGCAGCAGGGAGGTGTGGGTTTGCTCAGCACACCAGCCGACAAGCTGGCGCCAAGCCCTGGTGAAGGCCCCCTTCAGAATCAGGTTTTCAACGGTTTGCAACTGCTCCCTGGCAATCCCGGCGGGGGGTTCCAGGCGCTCTGCCGTCACCAGGCCCGCATGGAGCCGTTGCCGCACAGGCGCCCACACCAGGTCACCGGGCTCTGCGGGTTCAGTGGGGTGATTGGCATAGGTGAGCAGCAGAGTCCCCTGGCCAACCTCCACCAACACGTCCAACAAACTGGGAGAATCGGACGCCAGAAGGGAGTTGCAGACACGTAGGGATCTGTCTAGCATCGTGACATCTGGCTCTTGCCAAATCAGGTGGAGCGTGGTCAGTCGCTTGCCTCAGGAGAGAGGAGACCCTGGTCTGTCCTCTGGAAGCCCTTCCTGACTCTTGAACTGACTTCCCACGTCGCCCCGTGCTGACGTTGATCACCTAAAGCCTCTGGTCCGACAAATCAGCCGGTCAACCCAACACGCCATCCTCACCACGCCATGCCTTCCTTGTCCTGATGGGGCAACAAGCAATCTCGGTTGAAGACGATTGGCCGGCTGGATGCTGTTGCGGTTTGTTCACTCCCCCCCAGGTTTCTGCCCATGAGTCCACTTGTTGCTGCCAAAGTAGACTGTGTCGAATTCACAGCCAGCAGTCAGCAGAAATCCATACAGCCCTTGTCGGACCCACTGTCCCAGGGGTCCATCAACATCCGGTGCCGGGTCACCAGTTGGCGGGCGCCCGTTTGTCTACCCTCCACGATAAAACCGTCACCGTCAGAGGTTCCCGTCCATCGCAACGGCGCTCGGCCGTCATCGCCGCGGGTGACGCGCCTCAAGGCAATTCTTCGCAGACTTAAGGCCAGCGCCCGAGTCAATGGCGCCAGGGTCAGAATCCGCCTCACAGCCGAAGCGCTGGACCGGGCAAAAGCTACTCTGTCGAAGGCCGGGTCAGGGCAACAGATCCCAGTGGGAGGCGTCCCCCAAACCGCAGCGCCCCAAGGGCGCTCCACCATCCAACAACAGCCCGCGCCTGGACCACGGGCCACGTCCTTGCCCAACAAGCCCGGGCGGCCACAACCGGAATCCCCAGCCCCTGGTGGGACCGTCACCACCAGGGCCACAACCGGGGACCGGGGATCCGTAGCGCCACAATCCGCCGCGATTCAGTCCAAAGCTTCCGGGAAGACCAGGGCCACCGCTACGGCCGCCAAATCCCCCGCCGGGCACCCGGCCGGCAAAGGCGCCCCGGACGCCAGGACAACCCAGGGAATACAAAAGCGGTCCCGCCATGGGGCCCAGTCCCCCCGGACCGGGACAAAGGGGGTGTACACGGAAGACTCCATTCGCGTCTATCTCCAGGAAATCGGCCGCATTCGCCTGCTGCGGGCGGACGAGGAGATTGAGTTGGCGCGAAAAATTGCGGACCTGCTCTACCTGGAGCAGGAAGCGGAGACCTATTCCCATGAAAACGGGGGTCGCCACCCCTCCATGAGCGAGTGGGCCGAACAGGTGGCCATGCCCTACCGGAGCTTCAAGAGGCGTCTGAAGCTGGGACGGCGGGCCAAGGAAAAAATGGTGCAATCCAACCTGCGCCTGGTGGTGTCCATTGCCAAAAAGTACATGAACCGCGGCCTTTCCTTCCAGGACCTGATTCAGGAAGGAAGTCTGGGTCTGGTGCGGGCGGCGGAAAAATTCGACCATGAAAAGGGGTACAAGTTTTCCACCTACGCCACTTGGT